>JAHDWN010000005.1:55406-200439 GCA_023382675.1 Anaerolineae bacterium | reverse complement strand
GAAGCCATTCGCAACTATCAACACATCTCGCCCGAAGTGCTGCACATCCAGACGGAAGATGGCCGCAAGCTGAGGTTCCCGGACAATTTCTTCGATCACGTGTACTGCATTTCGACCATCGAGCACATCGCCGGCAGCGGCGACAGCGACTGTGTGCGCGAGATGGCGCGTGTGCTCAAGCCCGGCGGCACGGCGCTCATCACCACGCCGTTCTCGCCCGGCGGCAAGGTCGAATATTGGGACAAAGAGAAAGTCTACTGGGCGGAGCACACGGAGCAGATCGAGGGCGACAAGGCGTTTTACCAGCGGCGCTACAACGCGGAGGAGGTACAGAAGCGCCTGATCGAGCCTTCGGGCATGAAGGTGCGCAAGCTGCGCTTCATCGGCGAAAACGTCATGCTCAAGTCCGAGCGAGAATTCACCGACGTGCTGCCGAAATTCTCCGGCCCGCTGCAGCCCTTCCTCTCGCGCATGTTGCACACCGACACCCGCGAAGATTGGCACAGCCTGAAGAAACCGCTGGCCGTCTTCATCTGCCTGGAGAAGGTCTCGGCATAGTCAAAGAAGTGATGAGTGATGGATAATGAGGCTTGAACTCGACCGCATCCTCAACATCCAGCGATAGGTTTTTGCCTGGACTCCTGGAGCAGTCAGTTAGGCTTGATCGGATCAAATTGGCTGGTAGCGTTGGGAAGGCATCCGCCGACGGGTCAACCTGCGCGGGGGCAGCTTTGCTGCCTTCGTCGGCGCAAGCCGACCCCTGAGCACGGCTAGCCGGCATCCAGCACACTAAAGGTGCTATTCAGAAAAGGCACAAGACAACTAGTGGAAGCATCTTGAGTATGCTTGATTAGACCTAGCCGACCGATTGATCGGTCGGCGACGGAAGCAATCTAGGCCAACTACTGCCCAAACCGTCCATCCTGTCATGTCCATCTGTTTGATCCATCAGGCCAGCAACCCCCTGCCAAGCACCTTTGCCGTTCGGATCTTCGGACGGCAAGAATGCCGCTTCAGCCTGCGCCGTAGACGCCAATGCGCGGCACGCCGTCACCGTCGGTGTAACCCGCGCTCAACGCCTGGCTGTCGGCGCTGAAGGTGAGTGCGTAGAAGCTGCCGAAGCTGTCGTCGCGCAGGCTGGCGGCACTGACGAGACCCGTCGCCAGATCGAGGAAGGCGACGCGCCCGGTATAAGCCTCCGGCTCGTCGTCCATGGTGAAAGTGCCGCTGCCGATGGCCGCCAACTGCCCGGATGGATCGACGGCAAGCGCGGTCACGGCGACAGGCAGGTCGTCCAGCGCCGGGAAGACCTCGACGCGGCCCAGGCGTTCGAGCCGACCGGAGCGGACGCGATCCGGCAGCGCGGCATCGTCAGCCAGCACGTTGTAGACCGTGACCGCGCCATCGGTTCCGCCGATCAGAAGCTGGCCGAGGCTGGTAGCCTGCCCCCGGCTGAGCGCGAGTGCGCCGTGTTCCGGCACCGAGGCGACATTCTCCATCGTCTCCAGGTCGAGCAGGTTGGTCGCGCCCTCGGCAGCCTGTGTGCTGACGAACGCGCCAGAGCCGGTCTTATCGACGATCAGCTCAGTCGGCGCGAACAGCAGCGCGAAGCGACCCGCCTCCGCCCCCGTCGCCATGTCCCAGACGATCACCATCCCGGAGCCGCCTGCGCCGTGCGCCGTGATCAGATAGGGCTGGCTAAAGGCGAGCGCCAGCAGCGGTGGCTCGCCGGAGAGATCGAGTGGCTCGCCCAGCGGCTGCAGATCGGGGTTGGCGCGCGGGTCATAGCGGTAGAGGGTGACGCGCTCGGCCTGCATCTCCAGGTCGGTCGTGGCAGCGGCGACGAGGCTGGCAGACGGGCTGACGGCGACGCGGCGCAGCACGCCCTCGACCGTCACGCTCGCCAGCGCCTCGAACGGGTTGCCCGCGTGATAGACGCTGAAGGCATCGCGGCGGTCGGCGACGGCGAGCAGGTTGGCAAACGCGGCTGTGTCGAAGCCACCGGGCATGAGATCGGGATAGGGCAGGGCGGACAGGCTGTCGAGATTGTCGCGCGTGATCGCCGGGCGTGATCCGGGCGCGAGCGCATCAATGACCACACCGGTTTCCGCGCCCTGGAGATAGTATGTGCGGTCGGCGGTGTTAGATTCCGCTGTCCAGCCGACACGCCCATCGCTGTCCACACGCCACCAGACGACGCCATCGGCGCAGACCGGCCCGGCGATCAGGGTGAAGCGGCTGCCCGGCTGGATGTCGAACAGGTAGTGCCCGTCGAGCGCCGGGGTTTCGCGCACGCGGTTGGGCACGCCGTCGGCGCGGATCGCGCCCGCATTCCCCAGCGCCAGGCGCGGCGGCAGATAGCCCAGGTAGTCCGGCGGGCACAGGCCGCCGCTCTGGGCGCGCAGCCCGGCAGCGCTCACGAACGACAGCAGGATCAGAAGCGGCAGGATGAGCCGGTGAAATCGACGCACGATCACTCCATTGCGACACAACATGCAAACAAGCGGCTCATTGTAGCGGAAAACGCGCGTGGTTTGAGGGCAGAGAAGAGGAAAAATGCGGTACAAATTTGGCCGGTATTTCTATCATGTTATAGCACAGATTTTCGCATAAGTCCAGTAACTGGGGGACTTGGCGCGGCGGTTTTGAGATACGCTGAAGACAGTCGGATGGTCTGAGGAGGTATCGTTATGGACGTCCGCATTGTCAGCTTACCGCCGATGCGCGTCGCCAGCGCACGCGCCACCGGCCCGCAGCCGGAATACCCGGCGTTCAAAAAGCTGCTGGACTGGGCGAAACCGCGCGATCTGCTGATTGGCGCGCGTGTCTTCGGTTTCAACAACCCGTCGCCCGCTGTCGAGGGCGAGGACTACGGTTATGAGGTCTGGCTGACCATCGAGGCTGACGTGCAGCCGGAGGATGAGATCAACGTGCGCCAGTTCGAGGGCGGTTTGTACGCCGTGCTATCGGTCACTGGCGCGGAGAATATCGGCGACGCCTGGCTGCGCCTGAACGATTGGCTCAAGACGAGCGGTCGCAAGCTCGGCAGCCATCAATGGCTGGAGGAGCAGACCGGCCCGCTCGAGGTGCCGCCGGAACAGCTCAAGCTCGATCTGTATCTGCCGCTGGCCGCCTAGCGCCAGCCCACGGGGGCGAGTCCACGCTCGCCCCACTCCTGACTGTCACAAATCCGCGTCGTGATTCGTCCTATCTTGTGTAGATCGTTCAAGGCACAGGAGGACTGAACATGAGCACAATGCTCACGCGGCAGAGCACACTCGAACGGCTGGCCGTCGGCGCGGTCGCCGTCCATGCCATCGTCGCTGGCATCCACGGCGCGGCGCACTTCGGCGCGCCGGTCGAAAACACGCCAGGGCAGTGGGTCTTCGTCATCACCGTCATCACGATCATGCCGCTGGTCGGCGCGGCGCTGCTGCTGCGCGGATCACGTTCCGGCGCATGGTGGCTGCTGATCGGCATGGCGGGTTCGTTCGTCTTCGGCCTGGTCAATCATCTGATCGTGCCGGGTGTGGATAACGTGGCACAGACGCCGCCCGGCCTGTGGCAGTCGCCGTTCCAGGTGACGGCCTACGTCCTGCCCGTCATCGAGGCCGTGGGAGTATGGTTCGGCTGGATGCTTATCCAGAGGAGGGGATCATGACGCACATACTCATCACCGGCGGTACGGGAGAACTTGGTACAGCACTGAGCGCCCAGGCGCGCGAGGCCGGACACAGTTTTCGCATCATGAGCCGCAAGCCCGCGCCTGCATCACTGCCCGCCCACACCGAATGGGCGCAGGCCGACGTTCTGACGGGGCAGGGCTTGGCCGAGGCCGTGCGCGGCGTCGATGTCATCATCCACGCGGCATCCGACCCGCGCAATCCCAAGCTGACCAAAGCGACCGAGATCGACGGCACGCGCCAACTGGTCGAGGCGGCGCGCGCGGCAGGCGTCCCGCATCTGCTCTACATCAGCATCATCGGCGTTGACCGCGTGCCGTACTACTACTACACGTACAAACTCGCTGCCGAGAAGGTAGTTGAGGCGTCAGGCGTGCCCTATTCAATCATGCGCATCGCCCAGTTTCACTCGTTCATCGACTTCGTCCTGGGCACGTTCCTGCGTTACCCGATCGGCGTGCTGCCGACGGGATGGCAGAGCCAGCCGATTGCGACCGTGGAGGCGGCGCAGGCGGTGATCGCCGCTGCGGCTCAGCCGCCGGGCGGGAGGCTGCCTGAAGTCGGCGGGCCGGAAGTGCTGACGTTAGGCGAGATGGCGCGCGACTGGCAGGCCGTGCGTGGCCAGCGGCGCCTGATTCTGCCGATCCGCCTGCCGTTGGCGTTCGCGGAAGGCTTCCGCAAGGGCTACAATACCAACCCCGCGCGCAAAATTGGCCGTCAGACCTGGCGCGAATGGCTTGAAGCAACCTATTCAACGGCGCGTATCCATGACCCACGACGAGATTTTCGCCGCGCATAAGCCGCTGCTGTTCTCGATTGCCTACCGAATGCTCGGCAGTGTGATGGACGCCGAGGATGCCGTGCAGGAATGCTATCTGCGCTGGCAGCGCGCCGCCGACGAGGACATCCGCGCCCCGAAAGCTTACCTGGCGTCCGCCGTCACGCGCCTGAGTATCGACCGGCTGCGCCAGGCGCAGACGCAGCGCGAAGTCTACGTCGGTACGTGGCTGCCGGAGCCAGTCTTCGGCGCGCCTGCCGAGGCGAGCGAACTGGCAGACTCGCTCTCGCTCGCCTTTTTGACGGTGCTCGAAAGCCTGAGTCCGGTCGAGCGCGCGGTGCTGCTGCTGCACGACGTGTTCGACTACGATTACGCCGAGGTCGCGCAGATCATCGGCAAGAGCGAGGCCAACGCCCGCCAGATCCTCAGCCGGGCGCGGCGGGCGGTGGCTGAACGCCGCCCGCGCTTCGATGTGACGGCGGAACAGCACACGGCCATGTTGAGCCGCTTCGCCCAGGCCTGTCTGGATGGCGATCTCGACGGCTTGCTCGATCTGCTGGCCGAGGATGTCGTCGCTTATTCGGATGGCGGCGGCAAGGTAGCGGCGGCGACACGACCGGTGCGCGGCGCAGCGGCGGTCGCGCGCTTCCTGCTCGGCGTCATGCGCAAGGAAACGCATCTGCACTTCGAACCGGCGCTGATCAACGGCCAGCCGGGTATCGTCGCCCTGTCCGCCGATGGCCAGCGGCGGCTGGCGCTGGTGCTCGATCTGGCTGGTGGGCGGATTCGCGGCATCTACAACGTGCGCAACCCGGACAAACTCCAGCATTAAGCGATCTCTCACAAATTTCACGAAAATTTCATGCGTTGGAAGGCGCTTGCAAGGCCGTTGGGGTAATCTTTGCTATAAGATAGGTTGTGTATACAACATTGCGTTCTGGAGAGAACATCGTGCAGGCGCAGCATCACCTGATCAACCCCGCCAACCACGCATACATGCAAAACCCGAACCTCACGCCCAGAGTCCACATCGGGCACAACTGGCTAGGCCTCTTGCAGTTAGCCTTGCTGATCGTCGTTGCGGCGGTCGAGGGCTACGTCCTGCGTCAGTTGTTCGATTATGTCGATATGATTGGCGGCGGCGGTGTCAGGTGGGGAATCCGAGTCTTTATGGAGAATCCGGATCTGGGACGCCTGGTTATTCCCACGCTGGTGGCCGTCGTGCTCGCGCTGCTGGTGCTGGCGACCGCTCGGCAGATGGAGAAGTTCAGCCGGCGGCGACGGCTTCTGAGCGAGGGCAGGGTCGTCACCGGCAAACTGATCGCCGTCAACAACAAATCCGTAACCTACTGGCTGCGCTCGCCGATGACCGGGCTGAATCTCGAGGGCAAGCGTAAGCTCACGGCCAGCGGGCGCAAAGATATGCCGCAGGTCGATGAGCCGGTAGCGGTGCTCTACCTGGACGATCAGAACCACGCGGTGTTGTAGGGGACGGTTGGCGGTCGGCTGTTGGCCGGATGCACCCTTCGGGGAACTTCGCTTCGAAGCGTCTGGCGGGTTATTCTGGGAAGCCTCATGAATGAGGCTGTCTTCGCCTTCTCACGCTGTCACGTTTCAAATCAGCCGCCTTCGAGGCGGCTTCTCAACCCCACCAGCCAGACCATTCGATGGTCTGGCGGACGCCGTGCAGAAACGACGCTACAAATATCACAGAATCCGACGCGACATGTAGTGACGACCCGCCGGTCGCCCAGGGCATGGCAGCGCCATGCCCCTACGACCAAACCATTCGATGGTCGGGCGGTGTCTTATTTGTCCTTCAGCGCGGCGAGACCGGGGAGAATCTTGCCTTCGAGCATCTCCAGGCTTGCGCCGCCGCCGGTGCTGATGTGCGTGATCTGATCAGCCACACCCGCAGCCTCGACCGCCGCGACCGAGTCGCCGCCGCCGATGATGCTGACTGCGCCGTCTGCTGTGCGTGAGGCGACTGCGCGCGCAATCGCCTTGGTGCCCTCGGCGAACGGGGCTTTCTCGAACACGCCCATCGGGCCGTTCCAGACAATCGTCATCGCGCCCATGATGCGCGCCTCAAAATCTGCAATCGTCTTTGGGCCGATGTCGTAGATGCCCCAGCCTTCGGGCGCGCCCGCGCTGATGTCGATCACCTTGGTATTGGCGTCGTCGGCGAACTTGTCGCCGATCACGCCGTCGGTCGGCAGCACGAGCTTGCCCGTGCCTTTGGCGAGCAGCCCCTTGGCCGTCTCAACCGCGTCCGGCTCGACCAGCGAGCTGCCGATCGCGTAGCCCTGCGCGGCGAAGAAGGTGTTCGCCATGCCGCCGCCGATCAGGAGGGTGTCGCATTTGCCGAGCAGCGATTCGATCACGGCGATCTTGTCGCTGACCTTCGCGCCGCCGAGGATGGCGACGAACGGGCGCTTCGGGTTCTCCAGCGCCGTGCCCAGGTAGTCGATCTCTTTCTCCAGCAGCAGGCCGCTGACGGCGGGCAGATAGCGCGCGACGCCTTCGGTGCTGCTGTGGGCGCGGTGGGCGCTGCCGAACGCATCGTTGACGAACACATCGCCAAGCTTCGCCATCTGCTGCGCCAGGTCGAGATCGTTCTTCTCCTCAGTCGCGTGGAAACGCGTGTTCTCCAGCAGCAGCACGCCGCCATCAGGCACCGCCGCCGCCGCTTTTTCGGCTACCTCGCCGACGCAGTCATCGGCGAAGGCGACCGGGACGCCAAGCAGGGCGCTCAGCGCGGGCGCGACCGGCTTGAGCGAATACTTCGGGTTAACCTCACCTTTCGGACGCCCCAGGTGCGACATCAGCGCCACGTAGCGCGGATGCTGCGCCAGGATCGCCTTGAGCGTGGGCACGGCGGCGCGAATGCGCGTGTCGTCGGTGATCGTGCTGCCATCGAGCGGCACGTTGAAATCGACGCGCACGAGCACGCGCTTGCCCTTGAGGTCGATGTCGCGAATCGTCATTTTGTTCATGATCATGGCCTTTGGTGGTTGGGTGTTGTGTATTGGCCTTTGGCTTTTAGCCGACAGCCTTTAGCTCATGGGAGGGCATTCGAAGTCCCCCCTCCAGAGCGGAGAGGGGACTGGGGAGTAGACCAGGCCGAAAGCTGAGAGCCGACAGCCAAAAGCTGACAGCCTCTAGAGCTTGGAACCGACGTACTTGACCAGGTCGGTGACACGGACGGAATAACCCCATTCGTTGTCGTACCAGGTCACGACCTTGACGAAGTTGCCGCCCATGACCTGCGTGCTGCCCACGTCGATAATGCTCGAACGCGGGTCGCCCTTGTAATCGACCGACACGAGCGGTTCGTGCGATACGCCGAGGATACCCTTCATCGGGCCGTTGGCGGCAGCTTCGAAGGCGGCGATCAATTCATCCTTGGTCGTCGATTTCTCGGTCTCGCAGACGAAATCGACCAGCGACACGGTCGGGGTCGGCACGCGCACAGCATAACCGTCGAACTTGCCCTTGAGATCTGGGATGACGAGCGCGACCGCTTTGGCTGCGCCGGTCGTCGTCGGGATCATGCTCAGGCCAGCGGCGCGAGCGCGGCGCAGGTCTTTGTGCGGCAGGTCGAGGATGTTCTGATCGTTGGTGTAAGCGTGGATCGTTGTCATCAGACCGCGCTTGATTGTCAGCATGTCGTTGACGACCTTGGCTGCCGGTGCGAGGCAGTTGGTCGTGCAGGATGCGTTCGAAATCACGTGGTGATTGGCCGGATCATATTTGTCGCCGTTGACGCCGAGGCAGATGGTGATGTCTTCGCCCTTGGCCGGGGCCGAGATAATGACCTTTTTCGCGCCGGCGGTCAGGTGCTTGCTGGCGCTGTCTTTGTCGGTGAAGCGGCCCGTGCTTTCGATGACGATGTCGCAGCCCAGGTCTTTCCAGGGCAGCGCAGCCGGGTCTTTTTCGGCCAGCGCCTTGATCACGTCGCCATCGACGACGAGCGCGCCGTCACGGACTTCAACCTTGCCCGGATACTTGCCGTAGTTCGAGTCGTAGCGGAACAGGTGCGCCATCGTTGCCAGGTCGCCCAGGTCGTTGAACGCGACCACATCGACATCATTCGGATAATACTCGCGGAACGCGCGCAAGACCTGACGCCCAATACGCCCGAACCCGTTGATACCTACACGAATCTTCGCCATGGTAGTGTCTCCTTGAATCCTGAATACTTCACTGAGCGAAGCCGGAATCTTCCCGGTTCAGTCGCTTAGTTTACTCCGTTGCTGTCGCTGCGCAGAGTCATAATTGCCTGCGCGAGCTTGTTGGGGTCATGACGCCAGGGTTTTTCGGCGTTGACCAGGTCGGTGTAGATGAATTCATAGCGTTTCAATACGTCGTGATTGGGCGGCACCGGCTGCACATAGATTGTGTTCGCCCCCGCGTTCATCGTCGGGTAGTGATTGTTCGCCAGGACTGCGCCAAAGACGCCGCGCCCGATGTGCTTCTCGATGGCGTGGACGTGATCGGCGACGGTGAAGGCGTCGGTTTCGCCCGGCTGCGTCGCGACGTTGCAGACGTAGACGATCTCAGCGCTGGTCGCCCGCAGTGCGTCGGCAATTCCCGGCACGAGCAGGTTCGGCAGGATGCTTGTGAACAGGCTGCCGGGGCCGATGATAACGATGCTGGCGTTGAGAATCGCATCGACGCTGCCGGGGTAAGCCTCCGCGTCGGCAGGTTCCAAACACAACTGCTCGATCTTGCCGCCCATCTCGGTGATTTTCGATTCGCCGACCGTCCAGACCGGCTCTTCACCAGCATGCGGCCGAACCCAGGCGGCGAGCACCACGTCTTGCAGCGTTGATGGGAAGACGCGCCCCTGAATCTTGAGCACGTCCGCCGTCTCGACGAGCGCGGACTCCAGCCCGCCGGACACCGCCGACAGGGCGCTGATGAACAGGTTGCCGAAGGCGTGGCCTTTGAGATCGCCGCTTTCGAAACGGTACTGGAACAGGCGCGCCATGCTGCTTTCGTCATCCGCCAGCGCGACGATGTTGTTGCGCAGGTCGCCCGGTGGCAGCACGCCCATTTCGCGCCGCAGCCGTCCCGAACTGCCGCCGTCATCGGCGACGGTGACCACCGCGGTGATGTTGCGCGTATACTGCTTCAGACCACGGAGCACGGACGGCATCCCGGTGCCGCCGCCGAGCGCGACGATTTTCAGGCCCTTCGAGCGCTGGCTGTGCTCGTAGAGCGCGTCGATCATGGGAACGTCGCGTTTGGGGCGAAACGGCTCGACAAAGCGCCCGACCAGCCGATACTGGCCGATGAACATCAGCACCAGTCCCACGGCAAAGCCCACGACCGCCGCCGCCCATGATTGCCAGTCGACAGCAGCCAAACCACCGCTGCCAGGCCAATGAGCGACCATCAGGCCAATGCTGACGATCAGCAGGACGACACCGGCGAGAACGAGCGCGATCCAGCGCTTAACTCCGAGACCGATTTTGGTTAATCGGGCGAATCGTTGGAGGATCATCATGAACGATTGACTCGCTCCTGGATGCAGGATGAGAGTAGCATTTTTGTTGCCAGATGTCAAAGCTGGAGTGAGATTCGGCAGGGGTGATCAGGACGGATGTCGTGGCGGGTTGAGCTAAAGAAGTGATGCGCGAAGATGGTGCTCAGTACTCAGTGCTCAGTACGGGGAACTGGGCTCATGGTACATGGTTCACAGTTCACGGTGCGGGGAGAGCCCTCCTGAGTTCTAAGTTGAATTCAGGTGCTCAGTCTTTGGGTTCAGTGTGCGAGAAAATAGCGCCTTGAGTGCGCTTGATTTTGGTTAGCCGACCGACTTCAGTCGTCGGCGGACGCAAATGTGATTCATGTCCGATTGAACTGTCCACCATTATGGGGCCAGGCTATCGAGCGTGACGCGCGCATAGACATCCGCCAGCGCCAGTGTGCAATTGTCCCCGTGCAGCGGCGCTCACAGCACCTGTTCCAGCATGCGCTGCATCAGGTAGAGCAGGATCGGGAAGAAGAGGGCGGCGGCGACCGCGCGCGGCGCTTCCGGATGCCACGGCCAGGTTGGCGCGCGCTTGATCGCCTGATACTCGACTTCGAGCGCCTGCATCGCTTTGTTGAGGTTGTCCATGTCAACCAGTTCGTGCGTGTCGATGCGGCGGTGCAGCTCATGTTCTGCCATGCGCTGCCGCTGGCTGAGGCGGACCAGCCGCGCTTCTTTGTCCCCCTTGAGCAGATTGTGGATGCCGATCAGCGGGTATACGAACGTCAGCGCACAGATGATGTTGAAGATCGGCAGCCACATCGATGTGATCGGGATGTTGAAGACTTCCGGCGCAGCAATCGTCCAGCCGTAGCTGATGAAGAGGATACCGACCGCCGTCTGCGCGCTCAGGTTCGAGAAGGCATACAGCGGCTGCTGCTCGAAGATATTGACGATGGTGAAATTGCGGTAGATATGGCTGACAGTGCGCAGTTGGTGCCAGGTGTGATAGATGATGGTGGCCGCCGCGCCGAACGCGATTGCCCCCATGACGAGGTGGAAGTAGTAGAGCGTGCCGATGCTGTCGATGGCGACGAGCGCGAACCGCTGCTCCAGCGACAGGCTGCCGAGGGTGACGAGCGCGACCATGACGCCAGCCAGAGTTGAAAGCCACGTGGGACGCGCGGGCATGGTTGTCAGCCGGTAGCAGAGCGTGTCGTAGCTGTCATCGTCGCATTCCAGGCCGGGGCGAAAGCGCATCAGCGCCTTGCCCGCCATCCGATCAAGATAATGGATCAGCCACGTGTTGTACGGGAAGGCAACCAGAAACACCAGCACGAATGGACGTGGCAGCCGGAGTTCCTCCGCGCCCTGATTGCGCAGCACAAGATCGGTGCCGAGCAGCACCAGCCACAGACCCAGGTAGTAGAGCAGCGGCGGGCCGGGCAGCCGGTCGATGAACGCTGTGAACCGGTCAACCCAACTCGGCGCATACGTGCGGGCAGCGCCTATGGGCTGGGCGGGTGCTGGCGATGAGGTGGTAAGCGTTGCCATTTTTGAGCCTTTAGCCGTTAGCCTTTGCCGATAGCCGAACGACGACATCAGTCTTGATCATTTTCCGATGACTCAGGTGATCAACCGGTTCAGGACTTCTTCGATCAGCCAGAGCAGGATCGGGAGGAGCAGAGTCAATATGAATGCACGGGGTGTCTCTGGACTCCACGGCCAGGTGGGCAGACGTTTGACGATTTGATACTCAAGTTCCAGGCTCTGGATCGCTTTGTTCAGATCATCCATGTCGGAGACCTGCCCGGCGTCCACCCGTTGGTAGAGCTTGCCCGTTACCTGCTGCAAACGCCGGCTGACATCCCGCAGCCGCTCGTCACGTTTGGCCTTGAGCAGATTGTGGGTGCCGATGAGCGGCGCGATGAACGTGAGCGCGCACACGATGCTGAAGATGACCTGCCAGGCGGCGAACAGACTGTTTTGCCCGATGAGCGGGCTGGCGAGCGACCAGGCGTAGGTATCGACCAGCATGCCGATGGCGGTGGCGGCGCTCAGATTGGCGAACGCATACAGCGGCATCTGGTCGATCAGTGTCACGCGCGTATGCTCACGGTAGATAATGTTGACGGTGCGCAGTTGGTGCCAGGTGTGATAGACGAAGACGCCGGTGACAATGCCGATGAAAATGCCGACGATCTGGCAGACGATCACCAGCGCAGCGCCGCCGGCCTGGACAGGATCTATCTCCAGGAGCGCGATTTGCTGCTGGAACGGGATCAGCATCAGGTAGAACGGGCCAATGAATAGACCGGCAACCGAGGCCAGCAGCGCCGGGCGCGCAGGCATGGTCGTCAGCCGGAAGCGCAGCTCGCGATAGGTCGTCTCGTCGCATTCCAGCGCCGGGTAGAACTGGCGCAGCGCACGGCCCGCCAGCCGGTCGAGCGTGTGCATCAGCCAGAGCACATAGATCGGCGTCGCATAATAGACGAGCGTGAACGGCGTTGGCAGGCTCTGTCCATTGCCCTGGGCGCGCAGCACGACATCGATCAGGACCAGGACAGCCCACGCCCCAACAAATGCCAGCCAACTGGGACCGGGTAGCCGGTCGATGCGGAAACAGAGATGATCGATCCAACTCGGCGCGTACGGTCGATTTGAAGACACGGGCGGCGCATCGAAGTGCGCGGGAGCGGTGACGCTGTTTGCCATCGCGTTAGCTCTCACATGACCAGGATGCGGCGCAAAATCTGCTGAATGACCCAGAGCGCAATCGGGAAGAAGACGGCCAGCGCAACCAGCCGGGCAGTCTCCGGCTGCCACGGCCACGTCGCGACCCGCTGCAGGGCCGTGTGTTCGATCTCCAGGCTGTGGAGCGTTTTGTAGACGTTATCCATGCCCGTGAGCGTTTCGTCGCCGCCGTCGATCCTGCGGCGGAGTTCGGCGGTCATCGCTTCGGTGCGGCGGGCGTTATCCAGCAGCAGCCGCCGCTTTTCCGTAACCAGCAGTTGGTGGGTATCCACCAGTGGCAGCGCGAAAGAGATCGCCCCGTTCACGAGCAGCCCTCCGAGCACGAGGATCAGGATGGTGTTCTGGTTGAGGAAGGTCAGGCTGCCCAGCCACAGGTAGACGAGCACTGTCAGGCTGATGGCGCTGAAGGCGGTCGTCCGCGAGAACGCATAGACGCGGCGTAGATCGAACAAATTGACGTTCGCCCACTTCGCCAGGATTTCGCGCATGATCTGCATCTTGTGGCGCATGAAGGCGATCAGGACAAAGGCCGCTGCCAGATCAACAATGCCGATGAAGTGATGGTAGTGAGTAGAAAGCTCGGAGGCTGAAATCTGGAAGATGGCGGCACGCGTCGGAACCGGCACGACTGCGTAATAGATCCCCCCTGCGAGCACGCCGGCGACGCAGCCACCCAGCAGATAGATGGCGGGTGTTGTCGTTAGGCGGTAGGCGAGCGATGCGTACATCGTGTCGTCGCAATCCATGACCGGATGGAATTCTTCCAGTGCCGCGCGTGCCAGGTTATCCGTCCAGTGCATGAGTGCCAGGACAAACGGTGCTGTCAGTGTGACGACATAGAGCGGCTGTGAAAGCACCGTCGTCTGGTTGACGACCAGTTCCACCAGCATCAGGATCAGCCAGAGCGAGGCATAAAAAAGCCACGGGTGCCCCGGCAGCCGATCAATCAAATCGAACAGGAGATCGCTCAGGCTTGGCGCATATGGTCGCTGTGATGTCACCAAGCCCTGCGGTGGTGAACCAGGTGTAGTGTCCACCATCAGTCTGCTCCCGCAGCAAATATCACGCTCGCTGGCAAGATTGTAGAAGGTTCGTTTGAGCGCCGCAAGAGGTCAGTTCATCAGTTTAGCCTCGGCGTGTTATCCGCCAAATGACGAGCGCCTCCAGCGCCGATAGCCCGCCGATGGTGAGCGCTGCGTCGAACCAGAACTGCTCTGGGAACAGGCGGATGAGCGTGTCCGAGGTCAGGAAATACCACGTGCCCTCGGAGAAGAACAGTTGGTGAAAGCCGGTGAAGAACATTTGCCAGCCGACAACCGCCAGCACGATGACCACGCCGATCGCGATCAACGTCATCAGCGCGCCGCGCAAAAGTGCCATGCGCAGCATCGCAGTCTGCCGCGCCCGGTAGAGTGTGACGGCGCAAGCGGCGGCGATGACACCCGCCGCGATTCCGACCACGAAGGCATAGCGCGTGACCGTCTGCACATCGCGCATGTGGTGCAGTTCGCGGCTGTTGAAGAGCGGCGAGCCATCTTCGAAGCGCAGGTTGCCCAGGTAGCTGATGTCACGGTTATCGATCAGGTAGGCGATAGCGTAGGGCGCATAGGTCAGGCGGTCTTCGCGCGTGAAGCCGAAGATGTCGTCCGGGAAGCCGGGGCGCTGGTACTCGATCTGCACGAACAGCGGCGACATGACAAGCCGGACGTTGATGAGCACGAGCAGGATCGGCACGGCCAGCGACAGCAGCCACGCCGCCAGCGAAACGAGCGGCAGGCTGCGCGGTGCGGCGGCGGTGATGGCCTCATCGTGTACGAGCGCGCTGGGAGAATCGAGTTTCATGGTTGGGTGTCGAAATCCACGTTCAGATAGATTTCCCCCAGCGACAAGGTACAGCCGATGCTCTCCAGCGCGACACTGGCGGCCAGGCCGTTCGCTTCGCTCAAGAGCCAGCTGTCGCCGGACTGACGGGCGTAGTGTTCGATGTGTGGCTCACTCTGGCTGATCAAGACGTAGGCTTGCAACGAGGGCAGGCTGCGATAGTGGCGGAACTTCTCGCCGCGGTCGTAGGCCTGGGTGGAGGGCGAAAGGATCTCGAACAGCACCGTCGGATTACACAGCGTATCCTGCCCGACTTCTTTGACGACATCGGGTGTGCCACAGACGATGCTCATGTCGGGGTAGGCATACAGGCCCGACGGCGTGCGCACGCGCATATCACTGGCGAACCCCTGGCAGCCCCTGCCGCGCATCTGCGGCCCCAGGTGGCTGCCGAGGTTGAAGGTGATGGTGTTGTGTACCTTGCTCGCGCCGGTCATGGCGTAGACCGAGCCGTCCAGAAATTCGTGTTTGACGTTGCTGCCTCGCTCGTAATCGAGGTATTGCGCAACTGTCCAGATGTGGTGACGTGCCGCGACCATGCTGCTGTCCTCAATCGTTGTCAGAGGGAGTATATCATCTTCAGGGATAACGATAGAGGCACTAAGAGTCGAAAGTGACCTTCTTGTAGACGTCGGCCAGTGCCAATGTGCATCCAATCGAGGCGAGTTCGATGCTTGTACTCATGTCTTCGACGGTACTGCCCGTCAGGCTGGCGGACGAACCGTTCAACGCAGGCGGCATTCTGCGCGATCAAGACATATTCTTGCAGCGACGCTAGGTGTTGGTAGCGGCGGAACTTCAGCCCACGATCATAGTATTCGGTAGACGACGACAGCACTTCGATGATCAGCGCCGGGTTGAGCAGTACGTCGTGTTCATCATCCTCGAAGTCGGCGTCGCCACACACGACCGCGACATCAGGATAGACGTAGGTGGTCGGGGTCAGGCGGACTTTCATGTCACTGGTGTAAACCTTGCCTGGGCGGTCATCCAGTTGATTGCCGAGTGTGCGGCTGACGTTGTGGACAATCAGGACCTGGTTTTCTTTTGCCCCTGCCATCATGTAGACGAGGCCGTCGATATACTCGTGCTTGTCGCTGCTGTTGCGCTCGCGGCTCAGATATTCTGCTGGGGTAATGGTCGGCAGAACTTCCAGCGACGATAGGCTGCGCACGACGGCCATGATGCCACTCCATATCAGCTCTCACAGGTATTGTAGCACGGCAGCGAGCCTACTTGCTTCGGGTAAGCAAGATATTGTGGTGTCTAGCAAATCAAAAAGGCTATGATCTACTCGTAACACCCAGATCGAAGACTATAGCTGTCTCATAGGAGGCTCATGACGATGGAGGAACAAGTTAAAGAGATAGCTTGTAACTCTGCGCGAGAATTCGTGAAAGAACTAGATCCAAGTAGCGAACGTTGGGCAGAGGACCGTTGGAGAAACTGGTGGATCTTCAGAGGGCAAGCTGATACCAATTGGCGACTCGTTCCCTCATCATTGCGAACTGATTCTGAAGGTGTAAGCGACCAGATGAAGATCGCCCGCTCGCAAAGACCGGGTTTCATAGAAGATGTTATAGAGTGTCTCCAAAGCTATATCACTCGTGTTTCCGAATTCAGTCACGAGTCAATTCAAATCGTATTGACCCAACTCTTCGCTGAAATTCGCAATCTAAGGGAGTTCTTTGAACTTGCTGATAGCTTGAATCTAAACGACAGTCTACTCATGCCGACGCAATTTCACACATTTGGAACAAAACTGGCGAGAAAGTACGTTGGCATACTGAAGAATGAGGAAGAAGTCTATCGATTCTGGAATAAAGAATCCGTTGCCTTGGCATCCATTGCTATAGCACAACATCATGGTGTATCTACGCGGCTCTTAGATTGGACAAAGAATCCTCTATTCGCTGCCTTTTTCGCGACTCAAGGTATCTCAAGAAATGCAACACATATTGCCGTGTACGCGATACATTCCTTCTATTTGAAGCACGACGTTCGCCTTGTAGAGGTGAATAAAGGGTATAGCACCTACATTCATTCCCAAGAGGGAGTGTTCACACTCGACTGCCGCGCCGATGTTGAATTTCTCAAAACAGGTGTATGGAGATCTCTAATTGATGCTAATGTTGGTGACGTTTATAAGATCACATTGCCCGTGTCGGAGTTGGCGGAACTTTCTCGAATCCTCTGGCTAAAACGTGTGACAATTGCCCACATGATGCCAACACTAGATAACGTTATCACGGCCCTTAATGCGAAGTGGACATGGCAATCTGAGAAGTCCGCCGAGGATTCATAATCTTTGGGTGCTATCTTCTGACGGCCAATGCTGATAGGACATTCTATGGGTTCTGCCTCAGTTGTTCCGCGCCGCCGCTGAGCAGGAAGTTGAGCACGAGCGAATCGACCAGCCGCTCGACCGGCGCGTGGTCGTCGGTGAAGACTAGATCCGACGGCGTGAGCGCCACGCGCGTCGACGCCGCCAACTCCAGCGTCTGGCGCAGGAGCGGGCTGGCATCGGCGGGCAGGGCAGCGAGGTTGGCGTCCAGGTCAGCGCTGTCGCTCGGCTGGACGGTCGCGACCAGGATCGTGTTGAACGAATAGGGCACGTCCATCGCCTCGACGCTGGGGAAGACCTCCAGCAGCGTTGCCGCCAGCGCATCGACCAGGCGGCGGTCGGTCTGCGTGCGCCCGACGTTGATGACGACCACGCCGTCGTCGGCCAGCCGGTCGCGCACCTCGCGGAAGAATTCGACCGTACACAACTGCCACGGGATGTAGGGCGGGCGGTAGGCGTCGATGCCGATCACGCTGTAGCGGCGCGGCAGGGTCTTGACGACGTAGCGTGCGTCTTCGGTGTAGACCGTCAGATTGGGCATGGCGGCGGCGTTCATATCGAAGTAGCGCGCGCCCGCCGCGACGATGGCCGGGTCGATCTCGATGCCGTCGATGGGGATGTCCGGGTACACGGCAGTGTACTGGCGCGCAATCGTGCCCGCGGCCAGCCCGACAATCGCCAGCGCCTGCACGTCATCCGGGGCATACGGCGGCGGGTTGAAATAGGGCGCGGCCAGGAAGAAATCCCACGTGCGCCCGGTCAGGATTTGCGCCGGATGCCATTCGCTGTGGACGCCCTGGCCTTCGTTGAGATAGAGATAGCGCGCGCCTTGCGCGTCCTCTGTGACCTGGATGTAGTTGTAGGCGCTCTCGGTCTGGTAGAGGATCGTCTGTCCCGGCGGCGCGGCGCGCACCGGCTGGCTCAGGGCGAGCGCTGCCAGCCCGGCGATCACGACCAGCATCCACAGGTAGCGCAGGGCGGCTGTCCCGCGTGCGCGCAGCAGGCCGATCAAACCGACGATGTAGAGCAGCGCGGCGAAGATCAGGAACGTCCAGAACGTGCCGACCTCTGGCGTGATCACGAGCACGGGCAGAAATGTGCCGATCAGGCTGCCCAGGGTGCTGATGGCGTAGATGCGCCCGCTGATGCTGCCCGCGCGCTCGGCGTCATCGACCGCCAGCCGGATCGCGAACGGCGAGACCATGCCGAGCAGCGTGATCGGCGCGGCGAAGAGCAGCAGCACGACCGCGAACGAGCCAATCGCCAGCCCTGCCTCGATGCCCTGGACCGAGCGCGCCGCCAGCGCCAGCACCGGCCTCGCCAGCAGCGGCACGAGTGCATTGCAGAACGCACCCCAGAGCAGAATCTGGTAAAAGCGCGCGGGCTGTGGGCTGCGGTCGGCCAGCCTGCCGCCGAGGAAGTAGCCCGCCGTCAGGAAGAGCAGGATCAGGCCGATGACGTTGGCCCAGATCAGATTGCTGGTGCCGAAGACGCTGCCGAGCAGGCGCGAGGCGGTGATCTCGACTGCGAGCGTCGTCATGCCGCTGACGAAAACGGCGAAGTACAGATAGTTGCGGCGTTGTTCAGACATAAGTTGGCATCACCGGAGCATGACGTGATTCAAAATCATGATCATTCGCCCCCGGTACATTTGGGGTTGGTCAGGTCGAGGCAGTGCCTCGCCCCTACAGGAATACGCGATCTGTAGGGACACCATTCTTGGCGTCCGGTTCCCCAGAATCTGCACGGATGGGCTAACGTGTACATCGAGATCATACATGCGAGAAATTGCGCTGGCAAAGCGCCGCGTCCGGCTCAATAGATCATCGGTTTACTGAGCGCGGTCTTCATGTCGTCGCCTTTCTTCACCACCAGCAAGGGGATGCGGGCCGCGCGCAGGGCCGTGATGGCGCTTTCGCCGCTCGCGCCGCCGAACGAGGCCGGATCGACAAAGACGACGGCGGGACGGATGCCCCGGCTGCTCAGGATATGGAGCATACTGACCCACTGCGTATCCGCCGACGAGGTGATGACGATCAGCGTCGCGCCGCGCGGCAGGTGCGGGTTTTCCAGTGAGAGCATCAGCTGCAGCGTGTAGGTCGAGAAGCTGCGCGCGGTCGCCAGCGTGTTCAGGATGCGCGTGAGCTGCGGCATGCCGTGCTCGGCGTGATGGACGATGCGCTGCGGCACGTAGGCGATGAAGCCGACGGCGCGCTCACCCTGGACGAAATGCTCGGCCAGCGACGCGGCGGCTACGACCCCATACTCCTCGGTCGAGGCGGGGATGCCCGCCTGGGTCGGCACGACCGGGCCAACGCCGCCGATACGACGCACCGATTTCTCTTCCACCAGCGATGCCGCCGAGAA
Organism: Anaerolineae bacterium; assembly: GCA_023382675.1. Classification (GTDB taxonomy): domain Bacteria; phylum Chloroflexota; class Anaerolineae; order Aggregatilineales; family Phototrophicaceae; genus Flexifilum. The sequence continues at coordinate 181,153 of JAHDWN010000005.1, read as the reverse complement.
ATCGATCATCAGCCACAGATCGACCATCGGATCGAGTTCGAACTCTTTGACCATTAGCTGGTCGCGGCGGGCGGAGCTTTTCCAGTGGATGCGGTTGAAGCTGTCGCCATAGGCATATTCACGCACACCGGCGGCGTTGGTCGTCACGTAGTGGGTGCGCTGGCGCTGCGCCTCGCCGCCGCTGAGCGCGCCCGCGGGCAGCGTGAAGCGATCCACCGGCACGGTTTGCGGGAAGACGATCACCTTGGATTTGGCCGGGATCGTGCGTGGATAGACGAAGAAGCCGAACGGATCGCCACTGACGATGGTCATCGGCCCGAGTTGGAATTCGCCGCGCGATTGGCAGGGCGTTTGCACGTGCCAGGTGTAGGTCGAACGGCCAGCCATCGCCGGGACGATGTGCCCGGCGTTGTGGCTGGAGAGCGTCGAGTGATCGCGCACTTCGAGCCACAGGCGCGGCAGATAGCTGCGGTTGATCACGGCGAACGACTCGTCGATGACGCCGCCGACCTGTGAGCGGGTCGAGCGCGTGCGCCGGAGGACGCTGATCCACTGGACGGAGAGCCAGGCCCACATCAGCGAGACAACCAGAATCGCGCCGAAAACATAGGCCAGGTTGAAGAGAAACGACCGGCCTGTAATCAGCCCGACAGCCAGGCTGGCGATCAGCAGCAGGTAGAAAGCGTTGCGACGGTTTGGCATCGGTGATGATTAGCGCGCAGACGCCCCGGCAACGGGCGTCGTCTGCAAGATGTCGTTGACGACGTTGCGCGCCGTGACCTTGTTGATACGCGCCTCCGGGCGGACGATGATGCGATGCGCCAGGCAGACCTCGACCAGCGCCTTCACGTCATCCGGCACGACATAGTTGCGCCCGGCCATGGCCGCCCGCGCCTGTGAGGCACGGAACACTGAAAGACCACCGCGCGGGCTGCTTCCCAGGTAGACATCGGTGTGGTTGCGCGTGTGCGTCACCAGATCGATGATGTAGCGCTTGATCTCCTCGGCGACGTAGACCTGGCGCACCGCGTACTGCGCATTGACGAGATCCTGCACGGTGACGACCTGGTAGGTGTTCGCCAGCGGGTGCTCGTACTGCTGCGAAGTCAGCACCGCCATCTCTTCCTGCGGCGAGGGATAACCAAGCTGAATGCGCATGAAGAAGCGGTCGAGCTGCGCTTCCGGCAGCGGGAACGTGCCCTCGTACTCAATCGGGTTCTGCGTCGCCAGCAGCAGGAATGGCTCCTGAAGCTGGTACGTGACGCCATCCACCGTCACCTGCCGCTCTTCCATCGCTTCGAGCAGGGCGGCCTGAGTCTTGGGTGTCGCGCGGTTGATCTCGTCGGCGAGCACGATCTGGGCCATAATCGGCCCGGCGCGGAACTCGAATTCGCGCGTCTTCTGGTTGAAGAGCGAGACGCCGGTGACATCCGACGGCAGCATATCTGGTGTGAACTGGATGCGGCTGAAGGTCGCGCCGATGGAGCGGGCAAGCGCCTTCGCCAGCATCGTCTTGCCGACGCCGGGCACGTCTTCGATAAGCAAGTGTCCCATGCTGAGCAAGCCCAGCACCGTTAAGCGGATCTCGTTGCGTTTGCCGACGATCACCTGGCTGACGCTGTGGGTGATGCGCTCGGCCACCTGCTGAACGATTTCGACATTGGCCCCGTTGGCGGTGTCGGCATACTGGGTTTGTTCCTGCTGCGCGCGGCGCAGTCTGGACGTGGGGGTATCCGGCATATGTCTCGGCTCTTTTGCTAACGAATCACATCGCAGCACTGCGGGCTGCCGCAGCGCACGCTTATCTTAGCAGTATATCCCTAACAACACCCTGTCGGAAGGATGAGAAAAAGGTGGGAGTCTGCGCTGCCCTGCGCTTTACCTCCGCTCATCGTTGGCGTGTGCGGCGGAATATCTGTCCCATGGCGTGAGGTTACATGCGCAGTCTAGCTACGCTCGTTGCCACTCGATTCGGCACGGCGCTGGCGTAGTTCGCGCAGATGCTGTTCGGCGGCGACGCCTGCCTGTTTGACGTAATCTTCCGCCTCTTCGAAAGCCTGCTCGATGGCGTCTTGATGATCGTAGTAATAGGCCAGAGCGCTGTGAACTTGCGCGCGCGTCAGGGCATAGTGCCCCATCGTCTCATCAATGGTCGCGCCCGCCCGCACGACCATCGCAGCGACGAGCGCCGCTTTGAGATGCGTGCCAGCGATCACCGCTTTGCCGTTTTCAATTTCGATGTGCTGAACGGGTATTGCGTCCATAATTGAACCTTAGCTCACATAGATGATTCGATTCGCAATATCATCCTCGTATGTGCCCGCTCCCTGTGCGATCAATGTGGCATAGTCCGCACAAATGGTCACGATCTTGCCGATACCTGGATTACCTTGCACATAAGGCAGACAGTAGATATTGCCGCCGTGAGGACGATTGTTCGCCCGCCATTCTGCGTCGAGACGGGTGAAATCATCATCATGTGTAATCAACACGCAGCCGGTTTCCGTGGCATAGGCCAGATGGTCGGCATCTGTGGCTGCTGCCATCCCGACTTCCTCACAGCGCACAACTTCGACGCCGCGACTACGTAATTGTACCGCAACAGCCTTTGGAATATGCGTGTCGGTGTAGAATTTCAGCTTCATACAGCTATTGTAGGTCGAGCAACGATCTAGATGTCAGTGAAGATATTAGCCTGTAGACAGGCTGCTCTCAAGCGACATTAGGCTATACTGAACTCACCACATGCCAGCGGATACGGCACGAGGAGCACACGACCCATGAGCATGACAACGCCGCCGCCGACGGACGATTATGTGGCACGCCTGCGCGACGCGGGCGACCACGCGGCGATCCGGGCGCTGTTCGCGGACGATGGCTGGCTGCGGGCGCGCGCGGCGCAGGGCGGCTATGACGGCTATCTGGCTGACATGCAGATCGCCTTGGACTTGGCCGCCGGCCAGGCCGAGGCGGGCGAAGAACCTGCGGCGCTGCTCGATCTACTGCGCTATGGGCTGATCGGCACGGGCACGGCCGCGGCGGCTAACTACTTCGCGCCGGGGGTGATCGCGCGGGCGGTCGCGACCGGGCTGTGGTCGCCGGGGCGGGCAATCAGCGCGGCGGGGCTGAGCTGGGAGCCGACGCGCGCCTTTGACATCTACGACGCGCTGCTGGAGCACGGCGGCCTGTCCCGCGAGGACGCTGCGACGGTTTACCGGCTGATGATGCAGGCAGCGGAAGCCATCGACTACGAGGGCGCGCGGGCGCAGGCTTTCGAACGCGCGGCGAAACATGCCGATCCCGAAACGCAGACGCAATCGCTGGAGACGGCGCTCGCTGCGGCGCTTAAGGCGGCAGATCACCCAGACTATCCCGATCGCTATATGCTGCTGCGGCTGGCGGAAGATTTGCCGGACGCCCTGTTCGAAAAGGCGATTGAAGGCACGCGGATGCTCAACAATGCAGATGCGCGCGCCTGGATGCTGACCAGCCTGGCACGGCGGCTGCCGGAGCGCCGTGCGGCACTGATCGACGATGCGCTCAAGGCTGTTCCCGCCATCGTCGATGCCACGGCGCAAGGCATGGACGACGTGATGCGCGCGAATGCGATCGCGCAGATGGCCGACCTGCTCGCAGGTGAGCAGGTGACGCGTGCCTTCGAGATCGGCCTGACACTGGTCGATGAAGGCCGGAGCTGGCTGCCGCGCGCCATCGCGCCACTGGTGGATCGGCTGGATGACGCGCAGCGGGCGCGGGCGCTGGCAGCGGTGCTGCTGGTCGAGGATGAATGGTGGCGCAAAGATGGGCTGCTGGCGCTCGTCCCGCACGCGCGGGGCGAGACGCAGCGGCGGGCGTTCGAGGCGCTGCTCACAATTCGTCATGGCGAGGCGCGCGAGGCCATCCGTCAGGCGCTCGGCGTGAACGCCAACCTGGCGCTGATGGAAGCCGGCAGCGTTTTCACCGAGCAGATCGCCGATGACGAGCAGAAAGCCTGGGCGCTGGACGTGCTGCGCTCTCTGCGAGCGGCGAGTCATACGCAGCAGGCTGCCCCGGCTGCGGACACGAACACGCCTTCGGTGGACGAGCAGTTCGCCAAAACACTGACGATACTCTGGGGTGAGGATCGCTTCCCGGAATTTGAGCGGCTGCTGCCGGATCTTGCGCCGGAACAAATCCGGCTCGTGATCGAAGATGCCCATGGGACTCGCAATGAAGACTATTCGCGTGACCATCTGCTGGATGAAGTCGCCGTGCGCGCTGACGGTGAGCTATTAGCGTCGATGTTTGCCTGGGCCGCCGATTGGTGGCAGACGTTGGCAGAATGCCGGGCGCTCTTGATCTGGGCGGATGAACTGGGCGAGCCATTTCGGAGCGAGGCGGTGGCTTACGTCGAGTCGCGTATGAAGCCACGCGTGCATCCTCACATCCGTATCGAACTGCTGCAGCTTCTGCTGCCACATCTGACCGGCGAGGCCAAACGCGCCCGCTCGGCGGAGGCACTGGCGGCGGCCCGCGCCATCGGCTACGCGCCAACCCGCGCAGGCTACCTAAGCGCATTGATCGGCGTGCTTGACGAGGCTGATCGTGCTGCGGCTATCGAGGCGTTGTATGCCGACGTGCTGACTTATGCGGAGTTTGCGCCGTCGCCCGAGGTCGCGAAGTACCCACCGGCGGCGGACGAGTACGGCATTATAGATCGGCTGGAACAGGTGTTTCCGCTACTCGACCACCTTCAGGATGAGCGTAAAGCGCATCTGGTCGCACGGTTGCTCGATCTCGCGCTGTCGCTGGGGGATCTGCGCTGGGCCACGGGTATTCTGGCACAGATCGGGCGTCTCCTTGACACGGATCAACTCGCGCGGGCGCTGGCGACCGTCAACACCTGGCAAGATGCCAACGAGCAGGCTTTCGGCTATGTCATGCTGCGTCCATATCTGACGGCGGAGCAAGCTGCCACCTTGCCGAAAACTCAGACCGGGGGCAGCCTTGGCCGGGTCCAGTGGCTGCTCGACCAGGCGCAGGAGGCGACCGGCGACGCGCGCCTGGAACTACGCGATCAGGCGCTGGCGGAGGGCATGCAGGTGCGCGTGTTGTGGGAGCGGCGCGCTGCATTCATCGCACTGGCGCAGGCGGGCGTACAAGAAGCGCTCGACGTGGTCATGGAGAGCGTGAGCAACATGGAAGAAGACTCGCGCTGGCAGATCCTGGTGCAATTGTACCCTCAGCTATCCGATCAGGCTGACATGCGGCGCGTGACCTGGCGCGGGATTATCACGCAGCTTGAAATTCAGCGCACCGGTAGCCGTGACTCGCTGCTCGACTGGTTCATGCCGTGGGCGCAGGTCATGCCGCTGCTGCCGCCGAATCTGCGCGCGCAGGTCGCACCGCTCTTGTTGGAGATCGTCCGCGATTGGCGGTGGGCTTAGAGCGGCAAGATCCATGGCTTGTGCAGGAAGGATGGCGGCGTCTGCGTCAGATCGACGTCGGGGTCGATCAGGAGGCGGCTGCGGCGTCCATTGAAGGCGACGTAGACCTCGGCGCGGACTTCCACGTCGCCGTAGCCTTGTTCGCGCGCCAGCGCTTCGACGTAATGCGCGAACTGCAAAATCATGTCCGGCTGGAAGGCCATCTGCCGTTCTTGCAGCCGCGTCAGATATTGGCGCGGGAAGACCGTCCACGTGCGCCCGCTGGCCGAGTCACGGACGTGGAAGGTCGCCGAGCCTGCCTTATCGACCAGCATGACGCGCCAGCTCAGGCGGAAGCCCTCCTCCGTCCAGAGCACGTCGCCCGGGTAGAGTAGAGAGCGAAATGGCAGCAGCACCTGGATGGCGAAGAAGACCGCCAGCAGCGGCACGACCCAGCGTGTGGTGGCGCGCGCTGATGGGGTGGTCGTGTCGGGTAGGGAGAGACGCGCGCGCATGAGCCAGCGCCAGTCGCGCTCGTCGAAGAAGACCAGCGTCAGCACCGTCATGATCAGCGGGAACATGCCGATGACCGGAAAGAGCACGCCGGTAAGGATGTGAAACCCGGCGGCGACGACATAGGCGAATGGGCGCGTCCTGCGCCAGCCGAGCCAGATCGGGATCGTCAGGTCGAAGATCGCGCCCGCCCAACTCATCACCAGCGCCGTCTCGCGCTGCGCCAGCAGTCCACCGACCAGCGGCAGGTCACGCAGCGGCGGCAGCCAGATCGCCAGCGGCAGGCCATGCAGCAGCCAGTCGCTGTTGAGCTTGGCGACACCGGCGAAGATATAGACCAGCCCAAACTGTAAGCGCACGGCAGCGATTGTCCACGCCGGGACGGTCGCGGCGTACAGGCGCGGATCGCGGCGGGCGTCGAGCGACCAGCGGCAGTTGAGCGGCAGCCAGATCATCAGGAAGCTCAAGAGCGCGATCAGGTAGTAGTGGTTGAGGTAGTAGGTCTGGTCGAGGAGTTCGACGTAGGTGAAGAGCACGAAGAAGGCGACGACGCTGGCGCGGTAAAACAGCCCGGCGGCGATGCCGAGGGCGCCCAGCGCCATCAAGACGAAGACGACGGTCATGCCGTCGCCCGGCAGGGGACGCACCCAGCCGAAGCCGACGAAGGTGAAGTGAAACGTGGGCGCGACGTACTGCGTTTGGACCCAGCCGTTGGCGACGAACCGGACAGTAGCGACGAACATGAGCAGCCCGAAGCCGACGCGGAAGATCGCCAGCGGCAGACTGGGCACGGGCTGCTGCAGCCGGTCGCGCAGCGTCGCCATGCTAATCGACATCGCTCTCCTGGACGGCGATGCTCAAACCCATCTGACCGGCCATATCGACCTCGATCAGATGCACCAGATATTCGACGCCGCCGTAGATGCCGTGGATCAGATCCGGCTTATCGGCGATGGCGTCGCTCAATGGCTCGCGGACGGTGTCGATGGCCGCGATCACGGCGGTGATCTGCGTGTCGATCTCTTCGGACAGCGGCACGTTGTTCTCGGTCGCGCCGATCAGATCGAGATAGTCGTCCAGGCCGAGCGAACCGGCGTCGCTGTCGCCGTTGAACGTCTGCTGGATGATTTCGAGGCGGCTGCGAATCTGATCGAGGCTGATGTGGCTGTAGGGTGCTGGTACGAGATCTGGACGCGGCTCGCCGGTGGTGATGCCGAGCGGCAGCGCCAGGCCGTTCAACTCGATGGCTTGCACACTCTGGAGCATGGCGGCAGTCAACATGCTGATCGTCTCATTGGGGTTGCGCAGGTCGTCCAGGTTGACGAAGGTCTGCGCGTAGTTTTCACCCGCCGGTGACCACAGATCCCACAACTCACTGGCGGCCTGGTGGAGCATGGCGACCGTCGTCTCGACATACTGCCGCCGCCGCTCACCTTCTTGGCCACGGGCGAAGGCGGCGATGGCCTCGTTCGGCGTCCAGTCGCCGTCGAAGAGCAGATATTCGATGGCGCGCAGGTTGTAGACATTCGACGCCTGCGTGTTCAGGAAGTCGGCGTCGAGCGGCTGATCGCTGTCGAGCAGACCGTCGATGGCCTGCGGCGCTGCCGGGTAGCCGTTGTCGATGCGGTTGTGCAGCGGCACGGTATCGCGCCCCAGCCGGAAGAACGCGACTTTCTCCCAGAGCAGGGAGGTCGTGCGCCATTCATCCTGCAGGCTCGCCAGCGCTGGCGGCCTGGGGTTGGCGGTGAAGTTTTCGGCGGCGGCCTGGAAGGTTTCCGTCTGGCGGAGGAAATCCCGGTGCAGCGGCAGCACGATATTCTGGACGATGTTTTCCAGCAGGTCGCGCCGGGAGAAGTCGCCGGTTTGCGCCTGGACGATGCTTACGAGGAGGAGCGCGGACAGGCTGATGAGCGCGAGGCCGCGCCGTAGGCTGGCAAGATTGAACATGAGGCTTACCGTGACGTGCGTGTGTCGAATCTGAGCCAGATCCTACAGGCTGTGCGCGCGGATGTCCACAAAGCTGGTTAAGCTACACATGTGCCCTGGTCGGCGGCATTTTTCCGGCTGATTAATCCACGATTGACACGGCGGGTTGGTAACATTTTCCGTCAGTACCGGTCGTGTATTGGCATCTGCATGACCAGGCGCTAACCGGCCATGCAAATGCAATGAACCTGGTGTGGACTCTGGTTTACGCGTGGTTACGCCTGCTGTGACGTGGGCACGCGCCGCCATCTCAGAGCACTGGAATCAGTCTATCCTCTCCCCTTGATCCCCTCCCCATTGCGATGGGAAGGGGAAGAACCGTGAGGTTCAGGCGTGGGGATAAAGGCACAATTGGAATTATTTGCTCTGAACGTGCGGCCGCAGCCTGCGCCGATCCACCGACAGCAGGAAGATGCCCAGGATCAGCAGCGCAGCTCCGATAATGCCGGTGACGGCCAGCGTCTCGCCAAAGAGCGCCCAGGCCAGCAGCGCCGCCACCAGCGGATCGAGCATACTGACGATGCTGGCGGCGGTGGCCGAAACGGAACGCAGCCCCATCTGGAACAACCAATAGGCGAGCGCGGATGGCACGAGGCCTAGATAGACCAGCAGCAGCCAGCCCTGCGCGCTGTGGACGCTCACCGTCCCCGCCGCCAGATTGACGAGCACAAGCACCAGCGCGCCCGCGCCAAACGAAATGGCCGTCACCTGCAAAGGATGATACCCGGCAGCCAGGAAGCGCCCGCCGATGATCATACTGGCGTAGGTGACGGCGGCAACCAGCGAGAAGAACGTTCCGAGCGCCAGATCATAACCGCTGCCTTCCGGCGCGTGAAAGCCGACCAGCAGCACGCTGCCGATCAGCGCGCAGACCAGCGCGACCATGACTTGCGCGGTCAGGCGTTCGAGCTTCAGCAGCACCGATCCGCCGGTGACGACCACCGGCGCGATGCAAATTGTCAGCAGCGTGGCGATGGTGACGCCGGTGTAGCGGATGGCCGCGAAATAGGCCGCGTGTGAGGTCGCCAGCAGCGTCCCGGTCAGCAGCATGATCAGCAGGTCACGCCGCCGGATGTGAAACATCTGCGGCCCGACCACGCGCCAGCAGGCCGCCAGCAGCACCGGCGTTGCGATCAGCATCCGCGCCAGATTGATGAAAAGTGAGCTTGTGGTGTCGGTGTTGTAGATCGCCTGCGTGGCGACGCCGATGGTGCCCCAGAGGATCGCCGAACCTGTCACCAGCCAGAGGCCGCCTGGCTGGGGTGAGAGTCTTTTCTGCATCGTAGCAACTGCCCTTGATCGTGATTATGTTGGTGTTGGCTGGGGAAGCGCCGGGCTTCCGCACGATAAACCAGCAGCGGGCAGGATGCAACGCAAAACACACCCCAACAGCGTGCCTGCTGGGATTGCGTGAGGAGCGCCGTCTGCCCAGGATCAGGCAGCTATGGGTGGCGAGACGATGGAGTGGCTGTGCGGCGTGCGAGGCATGAGATCATTTCCGTTTGTATAGGAACGCGCGCGATTGTAGAGAGTCACGGTTCGGCTGTCAAGAATCGGCGGGCGGCGGGGACAGGATAGCGAATCAGTCCTCTTGCGTGTGTGGGGAGACGCCCTCGCGATGGGTGATAGCCCGCGTCAGGGGGCTTTAATCCCTGACGGATGCCGCAGCACATCTAGCCTATTTCCGAATCCACCCCTTTGAGGCTCAATGTTGTCTGACAACACTTGCACAGTATAATACGGACAGAGTGGGAGCTTTGCTTATCCACCTTTTACGTTGCCTTTCTTCTCTTCATATGCATTTATCTTGCGTCCGACCGCGCATCTGGCCGTGACGTTTGACAGAAGGAGCTTATGCACATGGCGAAGTCTCGCGCCGAGATGATGGTGGAACGCCTCCGCGATCTTCAGGCGACCACCCCGGAAATCGAAGCGTCGGCAGTCGTGAGCGTGGACGGTTTGATCATGGCGTCGTCGCTGCCAGTCGGCGTTGAAGAAGACCGTGTCTCGGCGATGAGCGCGGCGATGCTGTCCCTGGGCGAGCGGATCTCGAACGAGTTGGGGCGCGGTGGATTGGATCAGGTCTACATCAAGGGCGCTGAAGGCTATGTGATCCTGATGGCCGTCGGCGCTGAGGCCGTGCTGACGACGCTCGTGCGCGAAGGCGCGAAGCTCGGCCTGATTCTCCTCGACATGCGCCGCGCGGTGGACGACCTGGCGAGGACGCTCTAGACAGCGCCGGGCGCAAATCTGCGAGCGCGAATTTCGCCGGGCGAAATTGCTGAACTGCGATCATCTGGAAGGGCTGTCATGAGCAGCGCCCGCCGTCGTTTCATCAATCCCGATACTATGGCTCGTCCCACCGGCTACACCCACGTCGTCGAAACGACGGGGAAGCGCACCATCTATATCTCTGGGCAGGTAGCGGTCGATCCCCAGGGGAATCTCGTCGGCGTCGGTGACATGCGGGCGCAGGCGGAGCAGGTCTTTCAGAATCTCCAGGCGGCACTGGCCGCCGTCAATGCCAGTTTTACTGATGTCGTCAAACTAACGTACTTCCTGGTCGATGTTGCGCAAATACAGGCCGTGCGCGACGTGCGGGATCGCTATATCGACCCGGCGCATCTCCCGGCCAGCACCGCCGTTGAAGTCCGGCAGTTGGTGCACCCGGAATTTCTGCTGGAAATTGAAGCCGTCGCCGTGCTGGACGAGTGAAAGTCGCGTCGCAAACAGATTGCACTAGACGCTGCATAAGCCGTGTATTTTCGTGTACAATAGATTTACATGGTCGGCAGTTAAACATGAGCGGGGATTCTATCCCCGCTGTGTTTTTGTTGATGCGTGATGTGCGCTGGACGCGGCGCAGTTCGGGCGCGGAAAACCGCCGGATTGTGGCCCGTCGCCGACATCTTTCTACCGCGTGTGCGATCATGTGCGAGTGAGCAAGCTATGACCAAATACATCTTCTGTACGGGCGGCGTCGTCAGCTCTGTCGGCAAGGGCGTGACCGCGGCTGCTATCGGGCGCATTCTCAAGGCGCGTGGACTGAAGGTCGCCATCCAGAAGCTCGATCCGTATCTGAACGTCGATCCCGGCACGATGAGTCCGTACCAGCACGGCGAGGTGTTCGTGACCGCCGACGGCGCGGAGACGGATCTCGACCTGGGGCATTACGAGCGCTTCATCGACGAACATCTCAACCGCACCTGCAACGTGACGGCCGGGCGCGTCTACATGAACGTGCTCGAAAAAGAGCGGCGCGGCGATTATCTCGGTGGGACGATCCAGGTCATCCCGCACATCACCAACGAGATCAAACGCTGCATCGCGCTGGTCGCCAAGGAGACGAGCGCCGACGTCGTGATCGTCGAGGTAGGCGGCACTGTGGGCGACATCGAAGGGCAGCCGTTCCTGGAAGCGATCCGCCAGATGCGCCACGGAATCGGGCGCAACGATGCGCTGTTCATCCACGTGACGTTCCTGCCGCATATCGGCGCGACCGGCGAACTCAAGACCAAGCCGACGCAGCACAGCGTGCGCGAACTACGCAGCCTGGGTATTCAGCCGCAGGTGATCATCGCGCGCTCGGATCACGAGGTCGAGAAAGACCTGTGCAGCAAGATCGCGCTCTTCTGCGATGTCGATCAGGAAGCGGTGATCCCGCTGGTGACGACCGATCTGCTCTATGGGGTGCCGCTGGTGCTGGAAGACGCCGGGCTGGGCGAGTACCTGGTCGAGGCGTTGGGGCTGCCCCGGCGCAAACCCGCGCTGAGCGAATGGCGGCAGATGACCGCGCGGATGCGGGAGTTGAAGGACGACCATCACGATACTGTGCGCATCGGCATTGTCGGCAAGTACGTCGAGCTGCACGATGCCTATATGAGCGTCAAAGAGGCGCTCTTTCACGCGGCCAGCGCGCAAAATCACCGCCTCGAAATCGAGTGGATCTATTCCGGCGATCTGGAAAAAGATCGCGGTTGGGATGTGCTCGAAACGGTCGATGGCATCATCGTGCCCGGCGGCTTCGGCTACCGGGGCATCGAGGGCAAGATCCTGGCGGCGCGTTATGCGCGTGAGCGGCGCGTGCCCTACCTGGGGCTGTGCCTGGGGATGCAGACGATGTGCATCGAGTTCGCGCGCAACGTGCTCGGCTACGAGGACGCCAACAGCTCGGAGTTCGAAACGACCACCGAGCACCCGGTGATCGACCTGATGTACGAGCAGCGCGGCGTGACTGACATGGGCGGGACGATGCGGCTGGGTGTGTATCCGTGCCGGTTGGCAGCGGGGTCGAAGGCCGCCGCTGCCTATGGCAACGCCGACTGCATCGAGGAACGGCACCGCCACCGCTTTGAATTCAACAACGAGTATCGCGATGCGTTTGCGGATGGGGGCATGGTCTTCAGCGGCCTCAGCCCGGATGGGCAACTGGTCGAAATCGCCGAAATCCAGGATCATCCGTTCATGGTCGGCTCGCAGTTCCATCCAGAGTTCCTGAGCCGCCCGAACGCGCCGCATCCGTTGTTCAGCAAGCTGATCGAGACGGCGCTGGCAGAGCGCAAAGCGAAATAGGGTCTTCGATACAGGTTGGTAAACGCCGATTGTGAGATCAAAGACGATGGCTCAAGCATCTATGAAACGGTCGTGCTCACCTCACCCCCAACCCTCTCTCCGCACACGGAGATGGGAGTCGAAGCGCAGTGGGGCGGGGGTGAGGTTCCCAGTGAATCTCCATCCCACTCCTGAACCTGCGGTTCTTCCCCTCCCCATTGCGATGGGGAGGGGATTGAGGGGAGAGGAGACATACAAAGAGAGTGCTTCAATCTTGCCTGAAAAGGATAGAGAGAATGACAGTAGCAGATTACATCAAGGCGATGCCGAAGGTCGAGCTTTCGGTGCAGTTCCACGGCGCGATGAAAGCGAGCACCGTGACGACGATTGCCGAGCAGAACGAAATCATCGACCAGATCAAGCATTATCACGACTGGCTGGCGCTGGTGCGCGAGCCGGATTACAGCCGCGTCGATGAAATCGCGAAGATGGAGAGCAGTTGGCTGCAGCAGTCGGACGATGTCAGGTTTCTCATCTACGAACTGCTGACGACGCTCTTTCGCCAGAACGTGCGCTATGCCGAGATCAGCATCGACCCAACGCTCTACAGCGTGCTCAGTCTCCAGCCAGAAGACTTCATGGAGCTGATCAACGACGGGCGTGACCGCGCCGAACGCGCCTGGGGCATCAAGGCAGCCTGGATCATCACCATGCCGCGCGAGGAACCGCGCCGCGCCGAGGACATCGTGCGCTGGGCGACCGGGCCGACGGCGGTCAAGAACGGCATTGTCGGTGTCGGCCTGGGCGGTCACGAGAGCGTCATGCCGGTCGGCCAGTTCGAGCGCTCGTTCAAGCTGGCGGAGAAGCGCGACGTGGTGCGCATGGTGCGTGCGGGCGATGAGCAGGGTGCGGAAGGCGTCACGGCGGCGCTGGATGCGCTGGCCGCCTCGCGCGTCGTCGATGGTTTCGGCGTGGCGGAGTCGGCGGAGACGCTGGCGAAGCTGCGCGAACACAATGCCGCGCTGTGCGTCAACGTGACCCGCGCGGTCAAGCAGGGCTGGGTCGAAGAAGCGACAGCTTACCCGCTGCGCGCGCTCTACGATTCCGGCGTGCAGCTTGTGCTCGGCAGCGATATGCCCGCGCTCTACGGCACGTCGCTCGTGCAGGAATACCAGCAGGTGGTCGAACTCGAACTGCTGACGCTGGACGAGCTGGAAGAGGTGGCGCTCAACGCCGTCCGTGCCAGCGCGCTCGATGACGAAGCCAAAGCGGCCATGGTCGCTTCATTCACCGAAGATTACGCCAAGCTGCGCGCGCTCTACATCGAAGACGAAGCGTAGCCTGACCTCAGCGCTTCTTGCGCGAGCCATCCATACCGAACAGCCGCCTGTCGCCGGCGATGGCGAGGATGGCTCGCTGCCAGCTATCGCCCTCCGCGCCCATCGGCTCGTCGGTGGCGCGTGCGCCGCTCTGGCGCAGGTACTGCTCCAACTCGTCTTTGAGGTGCTGCCAGATGTTCGCCTGCGCCTCGATGGCGGTGCGCAGCAGGGCGGGATCGCGCAGCAGCGGCACGAACTGGCGGAAGTGCGGCAGGCACAGCCCTTCCGAGACGCGGAAAGCCTCCTGCATCGGCCCCTCGGCGAAGTGGTCGGCAATCGTTTGCAGGTAGTTGGCTTCCGTGCGGTCGAGCAGGCCGCAGCACAGGCAGCCCTGGCGCGCATCCAGCGCCGCCGCGGTTTGTGTGCCGTCGCGCTTCGAGATCAGGCCGCGCAGGCTGCGCGCGCTCGCCGCTGGACTGCCGTCGCTGCGCAGCAGGGAGATCAGCTCGTCGAGCACGGCCTCTGACAGCACGGCGATGCCCGCCGCGTTGCCCTTGTACTCCAGCAACTGCCAGGCGTGCGTATTGCACAGGCCACGGCTGGCACGCATCCCCTGCTGAATGCCGATGTCCATCGTGTTCTCGTAGAGCAGGCTGTCGAGAAAGCGCTGGGCATCCAGGCTCAACAGGCGGCACACCGGACAGCCGGACAGCGTGAAGGCGTCGAGGAGATCATAGTAGCTGAAGGGCTTCACGGCGGGGCCTTTCGTTAATCATCGTCAGGGCGAGGCTGGCTCGCCCTCCTATGTTCGGGCGCGGACTGCGCCTATCCCAGTATATCCCCGACCTCCTGGCGATACGGGAACGAGGTCTGGGTGCCCGTCTTGAGCACGGAGCGGGTCGCGACCGCGCAGCCGACGCGCACGGAGTCGCCGAGCGGGCGGCCTGCCGCCAATGCGTAGGCCAGGCTGCCGACGAAAGCATCGCCCGCGCCAGTCGAATCGACGGCCTGGACTTTCTCAGCGGCACAGAACTGTGCCGGTGCGTCACCTTCGACGTAGAGCGCGCCGCGCTCGCCGAGCGTGAGGATGACCGTGCGCGGGCCACGCGCCTGCAAGGCACGGGCAGCTTTCTCTGCGCCTTCGACCGAGTCGGTCTTGACGCCGGTCAGCATCTCGGCCTCGATCTCATTGGGCGCACACAGATCCGTCAGTGCTAGGAGTTCGTCCGGCAGCGGCGCGGCGGGCGCGGGATTGAGGATCGTCATCACGTTCGCCTCTTTGGCCACGCGGAAGGCTTCGAGCGTCGTCTCGACCGGCACCTCAAGCTGGCAGATGACAAGCTGCGCCTGCTGGATGGCCGGGGCAGCGCTGCGCACGTCGGCGGGCGACAGGCCATCGTTCGCGCCCGGCACGATGATGATCGTGTTCTGGCCGCTGCCTTCATCGACCCAGATCGGCGCGACGCCGGAGAAACGCTCTTCGTCAAACAAGAAATAAGTCGTGTCGATGCCCTGCTCCTGGAAATTCTTGAGCGTGTTCTCGCCGAAGATATCGCGCCCGACCTTGGCGACCACCGATACTTTCGCGCCCAGCCGGGCAGCCATCACCGCCTGATTCGCGCCCTTGCCGCCGAAGCCCATCTGGAACTTGGTGCCGATGATGGTTTCGCCGGGGCCGGGCAGGCGCGGCGTGCGCGCGATCAGGTCGATATTGCAGCTGCCGACCATGCAAATCCGGGGCGCATCCTGCTGCGTTGTCATCTTCAATCCTCTCTTGCTGGCATGAAAGACTATTACACGCATTTATAACGCGCGCGGGCCTTGGGGCGCAATCTGGGATGCGCTTACGAGAGGCGATGAATGGGGAGATGCAGGGGCAGCGCCGCGCCGCTATTCGCTGGCTTGCCCTGACTCCGCGCGGATCTTCTTGAACACGTCCTCGACCACGTTGATGTTTTCCAGAGTCTGCCTCTTATGCGTTGCGCCGTAGACTATCCACACGATCAGCCATGTGAGACCGGCAACCAGCGCAATGCCAACGCCCAACGGGTCCCAATTCGAGAATACGAAGGCGAGGATGACGGACGACAGGCCCACGAGGGTCAAAATCCCGTTGATTGCGACCGCGGACGACACCTTCAGGCCAATCCGACCTGATCGCTCCAGTGACCGCATCTCATAGCTGATGGTTTCCCAACGCAGCGCTGGATTGTCGCTTTCAATGGCGACCCGAATGTAGGTGGCGATGCGTTCGATGCCAAATTGAATCTGCGTGAGCTGCACCCGCACCAGAAACACCAGCAGCAGGGTCAGCAAAGGGATGAACGGATTCTGAAGTTGGGAGCCAATACCGAGCAGCGCAATCGACGCAGTCAGGCCCAGGTTCATCAATTGATCGCGCCGGTTCTGATGTTGAATAATCTCACTGCGTAGAGAGTTGTACTCATCACTCTGATCAACCATCAGACACCTCGACATTTTACAGTTTGAGACAGCCGCCGGTGGTGTGACGCGATGTGCTGTGTCCAGGCTGCGGCAGACGACCACGCCAATTATTGCGCATGTCCAGTGTCAGGCCAAACGAGAGGAGCAGCCCATCCTCCTGCAATGACGCCAGCGGATGGGCTGCGTATAAGGCTAGTCGCCCACGGCACTGCGCGGTTGTTTCGCCGCGAACCTGCGCCGTTGGAGCAGCGGCCTCAGCCAGCCGTTGACGAGCACGAGGCCGACCAGAATCAACGCCGAGCCAATCAGCATCCGCACGTCGATCAGTTCTTGCAGGAACAGCGCTCCTAGCGCGACCGAAATCACCGGGATGACGTACGTCACCATCGAGGCGCGCGCCGCGCCCAGGTCGGCGATGACGTTGTAGAACATCAGATAGGCGATAAAGGTGTTGACGAAGCCGAGCACCAGCGCGATCTGAAACACGTCGCTGCTCAGGCTGGTGTAGGCGACCGGGGCGCGATCTCCGAGCAGCGGCAGGGCGAACATCAGCACGAGCGTGATGATGCTCGCGCCGGTCATGGTGACGGCGGCGACGACAATCGTATCCGGCGCGCGCTCCCTGAGCATCTTGCGGCTGAAGTTGGTGCCGATTCCGTAGCACAGCGACGCGACCAGAATCGCGATCTCGCCGCTGAGATCCGCGCCAAAGCCGCTGCCGCTGGCCAGGTCGCGGCTCGTGAGCACGAGGATGCCGCCAAAGCTGATGGCGATGCCCAGGATCTTCATCGGCGTGATGCGTTCGTCGGCGAAGGCGAAATGGGCGATGATGACCGCAAACACGGGCGTGATCGCTTGCAGCACGCCGGTCATGCCGCTCTCGACGGTCTGCTCACCCCAGGCCAGCAGCGTGAAGGGCAGCCCGGTATTGACCATGCCGAGCAGCAGCAGCAACAGCAGCGTGCGCCGGTTGGTCGGGTAGTGCCGCCGCGTTAGCAGCAGGATGATATTCATGCAGACGGCGGCGATGCCGACGCGCGTAAACGCCATTTGCGCGGCGGGCAGTTCTTCCACGCCGACGCGCATGAACAAAAACGACGATCCCCAGATGACCGACACCACCCAGAAGTAAATCCATGCCCGTTTCATGTTGCCGCTTTCACGTACTCATATCGCTGTCTGAAGTTCGCTATTGAAGTCCACCGTGGAGTGGCGAATGTGACCGCTGATTCTCCATCGGCGGTTGGTATGCGCTAGGGCCACATAATACCGCGCGCAGTCCTATATGACACACGCGAGCAGGAGTGTGATGGGGGAGAGCCGGACGGACGCCAAGAATGGATCCCTACGGGCCTGTTATGACCTTTCGTAGCCTCGATAATGAAGGCAATCCGTGCTAGACTCAAACGCGGACGACCATACTGAACAGGACGACACCTCGCGCATGAATGACATACAAACCTGCCCGGAGTGTGGGGCAATCTTGCCTGCGGGCAGCACGTGCCAGGAGCAGTTTCACCAGATGCTCTACTGGGAGCACGAGTATCCCGATTATGGCGTCGTCCATCATCTGATGGTGCTGTGCTATTACTTGCAGCATCCGCATCTGTATTCGCCCGATGGACTGCGTGCGGCGACGCAGTTACTGGCGGATTTCGTCGCGTATGGCATGACCCCGCAGGCGATCCGGCGGCGCGATGGCGAGCGCGTCGATTCGAGCCGCCGGACGTTCAAGATCAGGGGCACGACCGCCGCGCATGGCACTTATACACAGCCTGTCACCTGGCCGATGACCGCCGCTGATGTCGTCGCTGCGGGCGTGGATCGCTACTGCGAGAGCGTCCGGCAGTGGGCACAGTCTGTCTACGACGTGCTTGTCGAGTCGGGTAATCTGGCGCAAAGCAGATAGGGCACCGGACAGCCGTTGCGCCAGTGGCGAGCGCGTTCCTCAGTTCACCGCTTTTTTGACGAGCGCGAGGATCTGTTTCTCAGCGTCGGCGGTCAACGCCTTCAACGCGAAGGCTGTCGCCCACATGGTGCCGTCGTCGAGGTTCGCCGTGTCGTTGAAGCCGAACGTCGCGTAGCGCGCGTTGAACTTGGCCGCGCTCTGGAAGAAACAGACGACCTTGCCGTCTTTGTCAGCATAGGCGGGCATCCCGTACCAGGTTTTCGGCGAAAGCGTGGGCGCGTTGGCTTTGATCAGCGCATGAATCCGCTCGGCCATGCCGCGATCCGGTTCCGGCATCTCGGCGATCTTGGCGAGCAGGTCGCTTTCGCCGTCCGCTTTGCTTTTCTTCGCGCGCGCTTCCGCTTTTAGCTCTTTGGCGCGCTCTTTCATGGCGGCGCGCTCCTCAGCCGTGAATCCATCAGCCTTTTGCGTGGCCTTCTTGGTAGTGCTCTTGTCTGCGCTCATGAGAGAATCTCCCCGTGTTCAAATGGATGGAGGATGACCCCATCTTGTCGTTCCATCATAACGTCGAACGAGAAGGCATCAAGATGACAACTTGCGGAGCTTTCTCATCGCGTTCTCATAATTCGTCATCGTCCACACGCCGCCCGGTTGCCTGATTCGACCTGGCCTATTTGGCGACGGCGTCCACTGCCACAGCGAATTCTGGCGCTGTCTCGGCTTCGATGGGCACGTAATCCGGGATACTCGCCTCCATGTGCCGGATCGCGGGCAGCACGTAGATGAAGAGCGAAACGCCCGCCATCAAGATCCCGCCGATGACGATCAGAAGGCCCATGCCTGCGCCCGCGCTGCCACCGACGAGCGGTGCGAACGGTGCCCATGCGGGCGTGCCGACGGCAGGCTCGAAGACGCGATCTGCCAGCGGCCCGACGATCAGCGGGCCAATCGGGCTGACGACCAGCGCCACCTGCGTGAGAACGGCGAAGACGCGACCCTGGATGTCCGGCGCGACTTTCGCCTGGAACATCGAGACGATGCTGACGTTGACGAACATCGGGCAGGCCATGAACGCAAACAGTGCCGCCGCCAGCGTAATGGGCGTCTGCGCGAGGCCAAAGAGCGCCAGGCACAGCCCGAAGCCGATGATGCTCGGCATGATCGTGTGGATGCGTGGCCGTGTGCCACCCCAGGCACCGATGATGATGTCGCCGACAATCGCGCCGACGTTGCCCGCGCTGAAGATCAGGCCGAGCGTTATTTCGCTGCCGGTGCGCGCGAGCAGGTAAGGCGTTTGCATCGACCCAAAGCCGACTGCGACAAAATTGACCAGCGCCACGCCCAGCATCAGGGCGAGCAGCGGCTTATACTGCCATAGATACGAGAAGCCGCCGGTCAGTTCGCGCAGGAATGAACCGCTGCGCGCCTTGCCCGCTGCCGTCTGGGCCGGGCGGGGGATATGCACTAACAGCAGCGTCGTGACGGCGACGGCGAAGGTGAACAGGTCGAAGACCATGATGCCAGTCACACGGATGATGGCATAGAGGATGCCGGTCAGCGCCGGCGCAAACAGACCCGCCATCGGGCCGGTCAATTGCATAACGGCGTTGGCACGTTCGCGCTGCTTGTCCGACACGAGCATCGTGATCGACGCGATGTAGGCCGGGTTCTGAAAGGCGCCGCAGGTCTGCTGGATGAATGCCAGCACGTACAGATGCCAGATCTGGAACACGCCCGTCGCCAGCAATCCCAGCAGGATCAGCGTACACAGGGCTGCGCCGGTATCCGCCAGAGCCATGATCAGGCGGCGGTCGAAGCGGTCGGCCACCCAGCCGCTGAAGTTCGCCAGCAGCACGCGCGGCAGCATGTTGATGGCCGAGATGGTCGCCAGCGGTGTGACCTCGCCGGTCTCGGTGTAGAGCCAGATGGCGACGGCCAGGCCGGTCATCTGGCTGCCCAGTTCCGAAAACGCCTGGGTCAGCAAAATCGTGTAGAACGTGCGCAGCTTGTGGCCGTTGGTCATGACTCTGTCTCCGGTGGCAGTGTAAACACAAGCTTATACACATTGTGACACAAATTGTTCACGCACCGGAAACGTCGTTTTTTTGATCACACGATAGACAGACGCCTGCCTCACGTCGCGACCGTCTCTGTTTCCGGCAGCGGCTGAACGACGCGCAGCGCCAGGAACATGAGCGCCGCCATCCCCAGACCGCCGATCAAGAAGGGCGCGGTGCTGCCGAAGATCTGGAACAGCGCCCCGCCCGCAATCGGCGTGATGGCGTTGGCCGCGCTGACGAGCGACGCGCTGACGCCGAGGATACTGCCGGTTTCACTCGCCGGGCTGCGCCTGGTGATCAGACTGTTCAGGCTGGGTGCGAGCAGCCCGCCGCCGATGACCGCCGGCACCGAGGCGACCAATATCCAGGCCAGCCCGAACCAGCCATTGGCACCGTCTTCCGGCAGGCGGAGCGATGCGGTCTGAGCGTCGATGCTAACGCGCTCGTTTAGCTCTGCGGCCAATTCCGCGCGCGAGTACCAAGGCACCGGCTGCTGCGGCGTGATCGAGGTCAGCACCAGCCCGATGGCGAGCAGGCCGAGCGCAGCCCAGATCAATTTGTGTTCGCCGTACTTGCGGCTGAGCGGGCCGATGTATTTGCCCTGTACCAGCACGATGATGATGCCCATGAAGACGAAGATGAGCGAATTGCCGGCGGCGTTCAGCCCCAGGCGGGTCAGGCTGAACAGCGAGAACAGGTTCTCGTAGCCGCCGAAGACGATCTGCTGCAGGAACATGAGGATGAGCAGCATCCCCACCAGCGGATTCGTGATGGCGCGAACGACGCGTTGCAGCGCGGGTTTGCTGCCAGTGCCCTGGGCAGCCCCGCGTCGCGCCGCTGGCAGCGTCTCGTTGAACCAGAACGCAGTCAGCAGGATCGACAGCAGCGAAAAGGCCGCGGCGATCAGCGCCGGGACGCGGTAATCATTGCCGCTGAGCGCCAGCGCGATCCCGGAGATGGCCGGGCCGAGCACGAAGCCCAGCCCGAAAGCCGCGCCGATCAACCCCAACCCCTGCGTGCGCGTCTTTTCGGTGGTGCTGTCAGTCATGGCTGCCTGGGCGGCCACAATGTTCGCGCCGGACAGGCCGTCGATGATGCGCGAAACGAAGATGAGCGCCAGGCTGTTCGAGACGGCCAGCAGGATGAACCCGAACAGTGTGCCGATCTGGCTGATGATGAGCACAGGCTTGCGTCCGTAGCGGTCAGACAGGCCGCCGAGCACTGGCCCGCCGATCAACTGCATAAGCGGGTAGGTCGAGCCAATCAGCCCGACCGTGAACGGATCAGCGCCGAAGGATACCGCGTACAGCGGCAGCAGGGGGATAATAATCGTCAGGCCGAGCAGGTCGATCAGGACGATGACGAAGATCGGCAGCACGCGTTTGAAATTGAGCTTCTCGTCGGTTGGTGGATTAGCGGTCGTGGTCATTGAGATTTTCATTCCTGTAGCTAGACAAGGGTCATATCTGGGCGAAATCTGGGGATCAGCCCGGCGGTGAGGTTCTCGGCTCGCCGTTCAGCACAGCCGCCAGCCACGCGCTTTCGCTGCGCAGGTGGTAGAGATAATGGTCGAACACCAGCGCCAGCCCGCCGTCTGTGTGGGTTTGACCGGCGACGCTGCTGAGGTGTTCGATTTCGGCGGTAATGGCTGCGTGGCGTTGGCGCAGCAGGTCGTGCGCCTCGTCCTGGGGCAGCGCGTCGATGAAGGCCAGTCCGATGTCACCGGCGAAATGGATGCTCTGATAGTGGCGCAGGTTTTCGCGCAGGAGCGTTTGAAAGCGCGCTTCGCCCGCGGCTGTAATCCGGTAGACCGTGCGCGCGGGGCGGTTGCCTTCTTGCTCTGCCGATTCGTCAATCAGGCCGTCAGCGGCCATCTTCTGCAGCAGGTGATAGGCTGTCGGTTTTTTCAGATCGGTGCAGAAGGCCATGTCGTGCGCGATGAATTCTGCCAGCCGGTAGCCGTGCATGTCTTCGTTGCGCAGCAGGCCGAGAAGCAAGAGTTCTCGATGCATATATAGTCCGTTCTGATTAGTCAAGATTGACTAGTCAGGATGGATTATAGTGCCGTTTCCGCTTGTTGAGAAGGGGCAAACGATGCGACAATAGACATGCATCATCGCTGTCGAGGAGCGCATCGTTGAACGCCTTCCAACCTGATCGCTGGTTCACCACTGTCAAAGCTATGACCGAGCGCCTGATGTCCGTTTCGACCATTAGCCCGGATGTCGAGGGTGAGAATGCCTGCGCCCGCCTGATCACCGAGCTGCTGGCGGAAGGGCAGGCGGACAGCCTCGCGCCGGAGCTGTGGCCGGTCGCCGACGGGCGGCACAACGTCGCCTGCCTGCTGCGCAGCCCAGCACCGACACGGCAGACGATCATCCTGATGGCGCATTACGACACGGTTGGCATCGACGAGTTCCAGGCGCTCGACCCGGAGCAGGGCGGGGCGATTGCGCGTGATCCGGCGCGGCTGCGGGCGGCGCTCGAAGGCGGGCTGCCACAGGGCGCATCGCTGGAGGTCAAGCGCGATCTCGAACAGACCTGGCAGCGACCGGGCGCAGAGCGCGAACCGGTCTGGATGTTCGGGCGCGGCTCGGTCGATATGAAGAGCGGCCTGTCGATCAACATCGCGCTCCTGCGCTATTTCGCCGAGCATTCCGACGAACTCGGCGGCAATCTGCTGCTGCTGGCCTGCCCAGACGAGGAGAACGAGTCGGCGGGCATCCTCGGCGCGCTGCCGTATCTGATCGAACTCCAGGCGGCGCACGATCTCGATTACATCGGCGTCATCAACACCGATTACACCGCGCCGCGCGGCAGTGACGACCATGAGCGCTACATTTACACCGGCGTCGTCGGCAAGCTGCTGCCGTCGTTCTACATCCTGGGCGATCCAACGCACGTCGGCGAGCCGTTTCGCGGCGTCGACGCCAACCAGATCGCGGCGGAGCTGGTGCGGCGGCTCAACCTGAACACACGCCTGAGCGATAGCTGGTCGCCGGACGGCGTGGCGCCGCTCGAAGTCGCTGTGCCGCCGGTGACGCTCAAGCTGCGCGACCTCAAGCCGAGCTACAACGTGCAGACCTCCGCCGAGGCCTTCGTCTACATCAACTGGCTGACCTACAGCATCTCGCCGGCACAGGCGCTGGCGACGATGGAGGCCGAGGCCACCGCCGCGCTCTTGAGCGTATTAGAGGCGCGCGACGCTCAGTTTGCAGCCTTCCGTGGCCACGAGCCACAGCCCAAGCAGTACGCGCCGCTGGTGCTCAGCTATGCCGATCTGTGCCGTCGGGTGCGGCAGAAGCGCGGCTGGTTCGGCGCGAAGGGCGAGGTCGCTTTCGCCGAGTGGCTGGATGCGCTGGTGCGCTCGGTCAGCGGCACGGAGACGCTGGCGATCCCGGCGGCGACGCACAAAGGCGACGCGCGCGAGATCAGCCAGCAGATCGTGGCGCGGCTGGCGCGGGAGGCTGAGCTAACCGGCCCGGCGGTGATCGTCTTCTTCGCGCCGCCGTTCTACCCGCACATCCAGCCGCAGGCGCACCCGCTTGTCGACGCGATTGCGGCGCTGATTGACGATTCCGACGTGAACCCGCACGGCCAGATCCATTTGCGCGGCTTTTACCCGTACATCGCCGACATCAGCTACGTCCGCCTCGACCCGACCGTGCGCGATCACCTGCCCGCGCTGATCGACAACATGCCGCTGTTCGACCATGGCTACAGCCTGGCCTTCGACCAGATGGCGGCGCTCGACTGCCCGGTGGTCAACATCGGGCCGTTCGGCAAGGACGCGCACGGCCTGTTTGAACGTGTGCATATGCCGTACTCGTTCCGCGTCGTGCCGGAGTTCGTCTATCACACGATCCTGGGCGCGTTCGCGGGCACAGCCTCCGGCGCGGGCGAGGAACACGAGACGTTCCTGGCGCGCATCGCTGCCCGTGACGTGGCTCAAGTGCCCGCTGCTCCTGACGCGCCGGAGCCGATCCACTTACAAGTCGCGTCCGAGTGCAGCCAGCTGCAGACGGTGCTGGTGCATCGCCCCGGCAGCGAGATCGATCTGCTTGATCTGGGCAACAAGGGGCGGCTGCTGTTCGAAGACATCCCGTTCCTGCGCAAGATGCAGCTTGAGCACGACGCTTTCTGCCAGCTTCTGCGCGACCAGGGCATTGAGGCGCTCTATCTTGACCAGCTGGTGGATGACATATTGCGCGATGAACGGACCCGCTCCGCCGCTGTCGAGTGGCTGTGCCGGGCGGGCGGCGCGCCGGAGCTGAGCGCGCGCCTGCTGAACGACTACGCGCCGGACGCGCTGCGGGCGCTGCTGTTCGAGGGCATGGGCGAGGACGCGCCCGCCTTCCTGGCCGACCCGGTGCCGAACGCCTACTTCACGCGCGACCCCGGCGCGGTCATCGGCGATGGCTACATCGCTTGCAAGGCGCAGTTCGACGCCCGCGTGCGCGAAACGCTGATCTTGCAGGCGGTCGTGCAGTGGCATCCGTTGTTCGCCGGGGTCGAGATCGTCTACGGCGCGCAGGCGGACGAGGGCAGGCCGTTCACTATCGAAGGCGGCGACATCCTCGTGCTCAACGACGAGACTGTTGTGATCGGCTGCAGCCAGCGCACGCGCTCGGAGACGGTCGGGATGCTGGCGCGCAAGCTGTTCCAGGCGGGCAAAGTCCAGCGCGTCTACGAGGTGCATATCCCGAGCGCCCGCCAGTACATGCACCTGGATACGGTCTTCACCGTGATCGCGCACGGGGTGATCGTCGTCTATCCCGACGTGATGGATCAGATCGAGATCATCAAGCGCTACGAGCCGACGCTGACGCGCGATGGCGAACTGGTCGCGCTGCCGATCCGCGAGAACCGGCGCTTCTACACGCTGCTGAGCGACGAATTCGCCGCGCCGCTGACGGTCGTCAACACGGGCAACAACGATGCCCGCTACGCCGCGCGTGAGCAGGGCGCGGATGGCACCAACGTCTTCGCCATCGCGCCGGGCCGGGTGATCAGCTACGACCGCAACCTGCACACCAATCGGGCGATGCGCGCGCTCGGCATTGAGGTGCTCGAAATCGAAGGCTCGGAGCTGGTGCGCGGCATGGGTGGCCCCCGCTGCCTGGCGCTGCCGCTCCGGCGTGGCTAGCGCGAGTCGGCTAGGCGTAGATGGGTCGGGTGGGGGATGTGACGTTTCGAGTTTGTAACTATCCTCTGATACATACTGGTCGTTCGAGCGACTGAATTCGCCGGACACATGCAAGGGGAGAATACAATGACGCTCGATCCTGTCAACATCATCGTCTGGATCATTATCGGCGCGATTGCGGGTTGGCTCGCCAGCATCGTCATGAAGACGAACGCCTCGCAGGGGCTGCTGACCGACATCATCGTCGGTATCGTCGGCGGCTTGATCGGCGGTTTCGTCCTCAATGCCATCGGCGTTGGCGGTGAAGTCACCGGCCTCAATCTCGGCAGCATCCTGGTCGCCTTCATCGGCGCGGTCATCTTGCTGGCGCTGCTGCGTATGTTGCGCCGCGCCTGACGCCGGATGAGCCGTTTTGAGCATCTTCAGCGCCTCACGATCACGTGGGGCGCTGTCGATTCCCGCGGTACTTGCAGTCGTGCGATATAACCGAATAAGTGGCGAAGAGAGTGACCTTATGGAAAAATACTATCTGGCGAACTCCAATTGGTCGCCATAATTCTCCGCAGAGGGGAAGGAGTCTGTACGATGAATCTCGATCCTGTCAACATCATCGTCTGGATCATCATTGGCGCAGTCGCGGGCTGGCTTGCCAGCATCGTGATGAAGACGAACGCCTCGCAAGGCCTGCTGATGGACATCATTGTCGGTATCGTCGGCGGCTTGATCGGCGGGTTTGTGCTGAATTTCATCGGTGTCGGGGGTGAAGTCACCGGCTTGAATCTTGGCAGCCTGTTGGTCGCTTTCATCGGCGCGGTCATTCTGCTGGCGCTGCTGCGTCTATTACGACGCGCCTGATCTTTCGTCTAGGCTCATGAGAAAACAGCGCCACCCCGGCGCTGTTTTCATTTAGCGGATGGCTGGCTACTTGATGATCCCGGCGTTGGCGAGCGCGGTGATCAGCGTCGTGTAAAACAGTGCGACGATCAGGCCGAGCGGATCGGGCAGCAGGTTGGGCGCGAGCACATGAAACAGGCCATGATCGAGCACGAACATCCAGATGACGAACGCCCCGACCGAGGTCAAGATCACCAT
Organism: Anaerolineae bacterium; assembly: GCA_023382675.1. GTDB lineage: Bacteria > Chloroflexota > Anaerolineae > Aggregatilineales > Phototrophicaceae > Flexifilum. Next base: position 154,727 of record JAHDWN010000005.1, on the reverse strand, counting down.
CCGGCTCGCCTTGCCGACCACGCGCACGACGATCAGCAGAATCAGCGCCAGCACGAAGATGAACGCGAGCGTGCCTGTGCCGGGGTTCTGGATGTTGTCGGCGGCCAGCAAATAGAAGCCGCTCGCTTCGCCAGGGATTTGCGCGAGCAGGTTTTGCGCCGTGCTCTGCGCCAGCGTGCCGGAGTCTGCCTGTGCCTCGGCATCCGCGCCGCGCGTGACCGGCCCGCGAGGAGGTACAGCTCGAAACGATGGAAAGCCCATGACCATCTCTCCTGGAGGTGCATGTGAATGTCCGGCAGAATTTTAGCGCCGCAGCGCATCCGCCGCACGCGGGGCGCTGCCGTCAGATCGGGCGGGCCTGATCGTCATCCACCGACAGAAGCTGCCGCGCTCGCACGATCAGCGTGTCAGGCTCGTCGTAGGGCAGGTATTGAATACCCCCCAGTTCTGCTGGCAGCTCCGCCGGATGGCAGATGACGGGCAGGATCGGCTTGTTGGTGTTGAAGAACTGGCGGTACTCCAGCTTGACGTAGCGTGATTGCAGCGCGTCTGGCGATACGCACAGGATCATCAACCGGCACATTTTGAGCGCGTGGTTGATTTCATCCATCCAATCCTGGCCACCTTGCAGCAGATGTTGATCGACCCAGACGGACAGGCCGTTCTCACGCAGGCTCGCGACCAGCGGCTCGACAAACTCATCCCAATCCCTGCGGCTGTAGGAGACGAAGATGTCCGGCGGTGGCTGCTCATCGACCAGATCGCGGGAGTTATCGGGCGCGGCGCGTGTCGGCTCGGCCAGGTCGGGGATGACATCGTCGGTGAAGAAGACGACCCGGAAGCGTCTGAAGGTGCCGGGCGCGTCGAGCGCCAGCCCGGTATCGACGACATAGAGGGATGGCGTCTCCGGGTCGAGATGTTCGAGGAGATAGTAGGCATCGTCTGCGTTCGCTCCGGTCAGCGCCCCCGATTGCCACAGCAAGCGACAGAGATGCTGGATGGTGCAGCAGATGCGTTCGCGCGCCTGGCGGTCGAGGCTCGCGAAGATCGCCCAACTGACGGCGCGCTCGATGCTGCGCTGCGCGGTCATCATCACCCGCCGCGTCTTGATCAGGCGATAGGCGGAATCGGATGACAGCGTGCGCGCGCCCCAGATGCGGACTTCGCCTTCGGGTGTCGCTTGCAGCAGGTTGATGCCCAGGGGGTTCAGAAGCGCCTGTTCATCGCGCGTGACGTGCAATTCCAGATCTTCCACATCGCGCAGGATTTCGTTGGCCGGGGTTTTTTGCACGCCATGCTCGATCTGCGCCCGCATCATCACGCCGGCGATATGCCCACAGGGCGGGACTGCGCGTGAAGCGCGGCCGTCGCTCGCTGCGCTTATCAGCCAGGGATAATAGAGCGCCGCACGGCTGGTGTCGTGATTGACGTGCATCCGCCAATTAAGCACCTCCTGGGGTGTCAGCACCGGCATGGGATCAAGGATTGCGATACAGTTGCCATGGTACTCGCAGTAGGTGATCATCGACTGCTGGATGGCCTGCACATCCACAGGCTTGAAGGCGCCCTGCTGGAACAGCGCCATGATGTCCGGGATGCACAGGAGTCCCGGCTCATGACCGGGGCGGATCGCCCCCAACCCGACGCGCTCATACATGACATCCATGAAGTCCTGCGCGCGTATATCGGGGAGTCGGGCACGGCCCTTGTCGGCAACGACCACGCCCACGCTGACGATGATGCAGGCTGGCCCACCGTTGGCGAAGAAACCGTGGACGGCTGCGGGCAGATAGCCAGGGCCGGTGTTCTCCCCATACAGTTCGACGAATTCGTCCCAGCTTTTCACCTGGGTCGGTTTGCGCAGCAGTTCGTCAGAATCGCCGGCGCGCGCCGTGATGCCGATGAATGCGGCAGTGCCCAGATGGACTATGCTGATCTTGTCGGCAGCGTCTGCGGTCAATGTCGTGCAGTCGCCGCGCCAGGCGTTAGCCGGGCGTATGTCGGTCTCCACGATTTCTTCGATATAGATACCGGGGGTCAAATAGCTGGGCATGGGGCGACTCCGCGGGTGACACGGCGCAAATGCATGCCGACCAGTGTAATGCAGTTTGACTCTGGCGTCGAATGCGGCCGAAGCGCCTAACCGGTAACGAGATAGCGCTTGTGTCCTCTACGCCAGCTTGAACGTGACGCCGTTGTCGCTATGTACTTGACTCTCACGTAACGTCATCCTTTATGATGCTCAGCGAGAGAGGAGGTGGAGGCATGTACACCGTCAAGCAGCTCTCGGAACTGGCCGGGGTCAGCATCCGCACGCTGCATTACTACGACGAGATCGGGCTGCTCAAGCCGGCCGAGGTCGGCGCGAACGGCTATCGCTACTACGACGACGCGGCGCTGCTGCGCTTGCAGCAGATCCTGTTTTATCGCGAGATCGGGCTTGAGCTGTTGCGCATCAAAGATATTCTCGACAGCCCGGATTTCGATCTGCTGGCGGCGCTGCGCTCCCACCGGAAGGTGTTGGCGGCGAAGATCGGCCGCTTGCAGAAGCTTGTCAGCACGGTTGATAGCACGATTATGCACCTTGCAGGAGAGGTCGAAATGAGCAAGAAGCGGCTGTTTGAAGCCTTCAGCGACGAGAAGCAGAAAGAGTACGAGCGCGAGGTGCGCCTGCAATACGGCCCGGAGATCGTCAACGACTCGATCAAGCGCTGGAACAGCTACACGCAGACTCAACGCGACATCATCATGGGCGAAGGCAGTCAGATCTATATCGACATGGTCGATGCGATTGAGGCAGGGCGGCCACCGACCAGCGCCGAAGTTCAAGCGATTCTCCAGCGCTGGCACGAGCATATGCGCTATTTCTACGAGCCGACGCTGGATATCCTGCGCGGCCTGGGGCACGGCTACAACTCGCACCCGGATTTCATCGCCAATTTCCAGAAGCTGCACGTCGATCTGCCTGCCTACCTGGAAACGGCGATCACGCAGTACGTCGATGATCTGGAGACAGCAGAGATCGAGCGGATGCTGGCGGAGGACGAGGCGCATCAGGCAGTCGAATAGGGGACGGGGTATTGGGTGCTCAGTGCTCGGTACTCGGTGCTCAGCTTATGGGTTCACAGTACATGGTTCACAGTTCACTGTGCGGGAAGAGAGGTTCTGTGTTCCGATGCTGGTGCTCAGTCTTTGGGCGCAGTGTGCGAGAAAGTAGCGCGTTCAGTGCGCTTGATTTGAGTTAGCCGTGCTCAGGGGGTCGGCTTTGCCGACCGCAGGCAGCGAAGCTGCCCCCGCACAGCTTCAGCCGTCGGCGAGTGCCTGAGGAGCGGTTCGGAGAGACAGATGCGTGCGCTGTCAAAAAAAGACGACCTGCGGTGGACTGCCGCAGGTCGTCTTAGTGGCGGGGGAGTTATGGCCCGACGATGGTGCCGTCAGGACGCATGACGTACCAGACGTCGCCGACGCCCTGCCCGGTCGACTCGCCGGGGCTGTTGTCATCCCACCAATAGTAGAGTGGGTTGTCGTTGAGCGTGACGATATAGGTGCCGTCTGTGCGCTCGGAGACGCCGAGTGTGCCGGTGACGCCGTCGCCTGCGGTCAGGGTCTCGCCCGCGCCGACGATCAGAGGCGGCCAGGCGGCGGCGCAGCGGTCATAGCAGTTGCTGACCGGCGGTTCGTCGTTGAAGAACATGTAGAGCGTCATGCCGTTGGGGCCGACCACGAACTCGCCCAGCTCATCATTGCCACCAACGCTGACCGTCGGGGGCTTGACGACGTACCAGACATCACCGACACCCTGGCCGGTGGCGTCGCCGGGAGCCATATCGTCTTTCCAGTAATACAGCGGCATACCGTTGTAGGTGACCTGGATCGAGCCGTCATCGCGCGTAATGGTGCCGACTTCGCCGACCAGACCGGGCTGCGTGGTCACGTTCATCGCATCAGCGACGGTCAACGGCGGCCAGTTGACGGCGCAATCGCCAGAACAGTTGCTGACACCTTCGGCGTCATTGGTGAACAGGTAGAGAGTCATGCCGTTGGGACCAACCAGGAAATAGCCGAGCTCCGCATTTTCGCTGACGCTGACCGTGGGCGGCGTCACGACGTACCACACGTCACCTCTGCCCTGGCCGGTGGTATCGCCCGCAGCCGCATCCTGAGCGAAGTAGTAGAGCGGCATGCCGTTGTAGACGACCTGACGACCACCATCTTCGCGTGCGATCTCGCCGATAACACCGGGGATGCCGGGCGCGAGTGTGGCGCGTTCTTCTTCGCCAACCATGAGCGGTGGCCAGTTGGTGGCGCAGTCACCGGCGCAGTTGCTGACGCCGGGGGTGTCATTGGTGAACAAATACAGCGTCATCCCGTTGGCATCGACCAGGAAAGCTCCCAGGTCGTCATTCCCGCCCATCTGGACGGTGGCGGGTGGCATATCATCCTGCGCCAGCACGCCGAGCGCGCCGACGAGCAGCGCCGCGATCACCAACAGCGCGATTCCATAGCGTTTCATGCCCTTATGCTCCTTCTGAGAAGAACTCTCTTGCACTAACCTGTATTTCGGCGGCAGATGCGGCGCTGGATGTATCAGATTTATTGTGAATTCTTTCCCTAATCTCGCGCTCAGGATTGAGCGTGAAGTATGGAGACGTTTTTCTACTTGCGGGATGCTTGCGCTACCTTCTCCGCTTCACGCCGCACCCGCTGTTCGAAAAGCAACGAATACGAGCGGTGCTGATCAACGCCTGGTCAAAGAATGGCGTGCCGGGCATGGCCTTCTCATTCAGGCTCGAAAGGAACCGATCCAGTCTTTCTGTTCCTTTGTCCGCTTTGATCACGATACTCTCGTCGCCTGCCAACGCATAGACCTCATCAGTATCGCTGTGATGATCCGACTCATCTGCCACAGCCTGGTCGTCGTGATTCTCAGGTCGAGAAATGCTTACAGTGCTACAATTTCGTCGAATGGTAGGTTGCGAGGCGCTCTGTGAGTGATTTCTTTAGGGATGCTTCTTAGGGTGAATTGCAGGGAGGCGTTAACGAATGAAAGACGTAACGTCTGAACTCTATGAGAAGTATCATCCTGAAGTGCTGGCGGCTCTCCAGAAGTATTCTCGACCGCATAAGGCTGAAGCCGTCAAAAATGATCGAAAGTCCGATCTGGAGTACCTGGTCGTGAGCGTTCCAGAGATGAAGCGGGTGGCAAAAGAGGGCTTTAGCTTTTATGACCAATCCGCAGCAGACGTCATGAGCATCTGGAATGAGATATGGTGGAACACACCATACTACGAAGTCATGTTTGTAGCAGCAAGATACTATGAACTCCATCTCGAGGCGATAGATGAGGTCACATGGGGACGGTTAGCCGGCTGGGCATATCGAACTGAGAATTGGGCCACCTCCGATCAACTGTCCTCGATTTACTCCTACGTCTTGCCAAAATACCCTATGCAAGTGAAGCAAATGCTTACTACATGGAATCAACAGTCTGATAATCAGTGGCTGCGCCGGATTTCGATAGTAAGTTTGATTCGGTACACGGGCAAAAAAGCTGTCTACTTACCGCCCGGAGACGTACTTCCGCTCGTTGCAAATTGCAGTGAAGATAAGTGGTATTACGTGCAGAAGGCTGTGGGTTGGGTGCTACGTGAGATGCGGCGCGCCTATCCCGATGAGGTAGATGAATTCCTGGTTCAAAATGCGACCAGGCTCTCGACGGATGCATTCAGAAGGGCTGTCTCGCGCCACCCAGAGGAACAGAAGCAAAAATTACTGGCGCTTCGTAACGAACCACATCGTGACAACTAATCAGGCTGCATAATGCCTAATGCAACCTCAGTGCGGGATAAGGTAGCGTCTTGATCCGTTCTATGCAATCGAACACACGCGGGGAGTTAGCGACCGGCAACGAATCGAAAAGGGCGAGCCATTGGCCCGCCCTCGCTGTGAGCAGTGATTGTGTAGCAGCGTTCAGCCGAGCTCAGGCCTCGCTGAACTCGCCTTCGACCACGTCTTCGCCGCCGGGCTGCCCCTGCGCGCCGGACGGGGTGCTGCCACCATCCGCCGGGTTGCTCTGGGCATACATCTGCTGGCTGAGCGCGTAGGTCGCGTTCTGCAGCGCCTGCGCCGCCTGACGGATGCGGTCGGCGTCCTCGCTCGTGAGCGCCTGCTTGACATCACCGATCTGCTGTTCGATGGTCGAGCGGTCGCTGGCGGGGACTTTATCGCCCAACTCACGCAGCGCCTTTTCGGACTGGTAGACGAGCGTGTCCGCCTCGTTGCGCGCCTGTGCCACCTGCTGGCGGCGCTGATCGTCGCTGCGGTGCTGGTCGGCTTCGCGCACCAGTCGGTCGATCTCGCCCTGGTTCAGGTTGGTCGTCGCCGTTACGGTAATCTTCTGCGACTTGCCGCTGGCCTTGTCCCTGGCCGTCACGTTGAGGATGCCGTTGGCGTCGATGTCGAACGTGACCTCCACCTGCGGAATACCGCGCGGCGCTGCCGGGATGCCTTCGAGCCGGAACATGCCCAGGGACATGTTATCACCCGCCATCGGGCGCTCGCCCTGTAAGATGTGGATGTCGACGGCGGTCTGTCCATCGGCTGCAGTCGAGAAGGTTTCGCTCTTCTGCACCGGGATGGTCGTGTTGCGTTCGATCAGGCGCGTCATCACGCCGCCCATCGTTTCGACGCCCAGGCTGAGCGGCGTCACGTCGAGCAGCAGCACGTCCTTGACTTCGCCCGCCAGCACACCGGCCTGGATGGCCGCGCCGACCGCGACAACCTCGTCCGGATTGACGCTCTTGTTCGGCGTCTTGCCGAGCAGGCTCATGACCAGTTCCTGGACCATCGGCATGCGTGTCGCGCCGCCGACCAGGACAACCTCGTCGATCTGGCCCTGGTCGAGCTTGGCGTCGCTCAACGCCTGCTCGACCGGATGGCGTACCCGCTCCAACAGGCTCGCGCTGAGCTGCTCGAACTTCGCGCGCGTCAGCGTCAGCACCAGGTGCTTCGGCCCGGAGGCATCCGCCGTGATGAACGGCAGGTTGATCTCCGTCTGCACGGTGTTCGAGAGTTCGATCTTGGCCTTCTCCGCGCCTTCCTTGAGCCGCTGGAGCGCCTGGCGATCCTGGCGCAGGTCAATGCCGTTCTCGCGCTTGAATTCTTCAGCGATCCAATCGACGATCACCTGATCCCAGTCGTCGCCACCCAGGTGCGTATCGCCGCTGGTGGCCTTGACTTCGACTACGCCGTCGCCGACTTCCAGGATCGACACGTCGAATGTGCCGCCACCCAGGTCAAAGACGAGGATCGTCTCGTGCGTCTTTTTGTCCAGGCCGTAAGCCAGACTCGACGCCGTCGGCTCGTTGATGATGCGCAGGACTTCCAGCCCGGCAATCTTACCGGCGTCCTTGGTCGCCTGGCGCTGGCTGTCGTTGAAGTACGCGGGCACGGTGATGACCGCCTTGGTCACAGGTTCACCCAGGTAAGCCTCGGCATCTTGCTTGAGCTTGGTCAGGATCATCGCGCTGATTTCCTGCGGGGTGTATTCCTTGCCTGTGGCCGGAACCTTGATGCGCGCATCACTGGCGACGCCCTTGACAACGCTGTAGGGCAGGTGTTTCACTTCCCACGCGGCGTCATCATAGCTCTTGCCCATCAGTCGCTTGACTGAAAAGATCGTATTTTCCGGATTGACGACAGCCTGGCGCTTGGCTGCCTGTCCGACCAGCCGCTCACCGGTTTTCGTAAACGCGACGACCGATGGCACGGTGCGTCCGCCTTCTGCGCTGGGGATAACGATAGGTTCGCCGCCTTCAAGGACGGCGATCACGCTGTTGGTGGTCCCCAGGTCAATGCCTACTATGCGTGACATGAGTCCATTCTCCTCCGGCAAATAGCGTGTAACTATTCGCCTCTTTTTTCTCAGGTTATGTTTCAGTCTAGAGTCTAGGTCTTGGATGTATGAGCCATATCAGAAGTCCATAGGAGACCCATTGGAGTGGGCTTGCAAGCGCGTTAAGATCGCTGTCTGGATGCAGGCTGGCGCGGGAGGCGCAGTGATGATGGATATGCTGCCATTAGGCATGAATCTACCTGGTATGCCTAACGACACTCGCGGTCTGGAGAAAACGATGTGGGCGATCAATAAGCTGCTGGAAGATCAGGACTTCGAGACTCAGTCGGAACTAGAGCATTACATGAATAGCCTGATCGGCAAGCTCCCAAAATACGAGCCGAAGAATGATGTCGAGAAGGCGCAGTCGGTTGTCTATGATGCCTATCAGGCGAAAGGGGAGAAGAAGCGTGTGCGGCTGGCGCGCAAGGCGTTAGATATCTGCCCGGATTGCGCGGACGCCTACGTAATCCTGGCCGAAGAAACCGCCAAGGACGCGAAAGAAGCGGTGCCGCTCTATCAACAGGGGGTCGAGGCTGGCGAACGCGCGCTCGGCGAGGTAATGCGCGATGAAGAGGTCGTCGGCATGTTCTGGGACCTGATCGATGCGCGTGGCTACATGCGCGCTCGTTTTGGGTTGGCCGAGGCGCTCTGGGAGAGCGGCGAGCGGCAGGCGGCCATCGATCATGCGCGCGAGCTACTCCGTCTTGATGAGGATGACCACCAGGGTGTGCGCAATACCCTTGTCAATTGGCTGATGCGGCAGGGCGACGATGCGGGGGCCAGCCAGATCTTGAAACGCTATCCTGAACAGATGACGCACTGGCTCTATAGTCGCGCGCTTCTGACCTTCCGGGAGAAGGGCAATTCTGGGTTAGCGAGAACGCACTTGAACAAAGCGCTGGCAGCGAATCCGATTGTGCCCGCCGTCTTCCTGGGGTCTGAATTTCTCGACAACATGGTCGAAGGCCTGGATGAAGACGCAGCACCTGCCATCGCCATGATGAGTATGGATGCGCTCGAATACCTGTCGGGAGCCGGGTTTTGCTGGGAAGACACGCCTGGCGCAGTTGACTGGCTGCTTGCTATTTACGCGGAGGGGCCAGGGAGCGTTTCTCAGAAGCGTGCGGCACCCCGGAAATCGGGCAAGTCGGGTCGTCCTCGGCGGCGTTGAGCGAGCATATCCACGCGCGATCAATCACCAGGAGAGTATAGAGCCACAATGACCACCATTCGCCTGGCGACGGAGGCCGACGCGCCCAACATACAGGCAATCTACGCGCCCTACGTCGCGAACACGACCGTCTCGTTCGAACTGGCTGTGCCGACCGTCGAGGAGATGGCCGAACGCATCCGCCGGACGCTCGTCATGTGGCCGTGGCTCGTGTGCGCGGATGACAGCGGGCGCGTTCTCGGCTATGCCTACGCCAGCAAACACCGCGAGCGTGCGGCCTACCAATGGTCGGTCGATGTCAGCGCCTACGTCGATGTGCCGGTCAAGCGCTCCGGCATCGGGCGCGGGTTATATACGTCGCTGTTCGCGCTGCTGCGTTTGCAGGGCTATGCCAATGCATTCGCCGGGGTCGCGCTGCCGAACGAGGCGAGCATCGGCCTGCATACGGCGGTCGGTTTCGAGGCGGTCGGTGTGTATCGCAGCGTCGGCTACAAGCTCGGCGCGTGGCACGATGTCTCGTGGTGGGGGCTGCGCTTGCAAGACATCCATGCCACGCCCGCTGTGCCGCGCCCATTGGCCGACGCCACGCGCGATCCAGGCTGGGAAGCTGGGCTGCGCTCCGGGCTGGCCGCGATCCGCGTGTGAGGGGTGGCAAGCACGCCGCCGCTTCAAACTATCGACTCAATGAAGCATCTGACAACCGCCGGATGGTCAACCATCCGGCTAAGGCTGCGTCCCGTAAACGGGACTGCATAGCGTGGTGGTTGTTTTTGGAGCCCGGTTCACCGGGCGCAGCCTCAGCCAGGGACTTGAGTCTCTGGCTGCAATTCATCTGCCTGTAATCGAGGCGGCGTAGTATTGGGTTATGCAAACGACGACCTTCTGGACATCCCTAGGACAAAGCTGGCACGGCTTCGGCTGGACGCGCCTGCGCACGCACATCGCGCTGGCACTGATCTCGCTGGCGGGCATCGGCGCGATCAAAGTCTTCTACGTGCCGCGCGGCGGGTTGGATTACGTGATCACGGTTGGAGCGGGCTATACCTCCCTGCTGCTGATCGGGGTCAGCCTGATCATCGGCCCGCTCTGGCTGATCGTGCGGCGCAGGAATCCGGTCAACGTCTATCTGCGCCGCGACGTGGGCATCTGGGCGGGCATCACCGGGCTGCTGCATGTGGCGTTTGGCCTGTTTCTCAATGCGCGCGGCAACATCCTGTCGAACTTCCTGCGCCTGGATACCGATGGCGCGCCGCGCCTGCTGCTGGAAGGACGCGGCCTGAGCAATAACATCGGCCTGGTGGCGATGCTGGTGCTGATTGCGCTGCTGGTGACGAGCAGTGATCTGATGCTGCGGCGGCTCAAAGGCAAGCGCTGGAAGACAGTGCAGCGGTTGAATTACCTGCTGGCTGTGCTCGTGCTCGCGCATACGCTCATCTACCAGCAGGCCGGCGGACGCGAACCGCCGTTCGGCGACCTGACGTTGATGCTCACGTTCATCGTCCTGATCTGGCAGTTGACCGGGCTGCTGCTCTATCGCACGTGGCAGCGCCGCGCTCAGGCGCGATAGTACGTGTCCGCGCTCCAGCGGGCGGGGTTGGCGAGGATGTACTGGCGAATCTGATTCAGTGCGCGCTCATTGCGGATGATGTGATCGTGGAAGCTGCGATGCCAGATGGGCTGCGGATCAGGCGGAATCTGATGCGAGGAGGGGCCGGGTGCGGGATTCATGCTGGCGGTGCGAGGAGGATCTGCTTCTGTACGGGCGGGACATATCCCGCCCGTACGCTCAGGATCGATCTTTATTCCGCCCATGCGCCGCCAGGCGCGCGTGACCGCCGCCTTGTAGTTGCCGATCACATCCGTCAAGCGGGCGCTGCCATCCTCGTGCAAAACGACGATCCCATGCACGTGATTCGGCATCACCACCCACAAATCAAGCTCGACCGTTGGGAAGTGTTCGGGCAACGCGAGCCAGCGCAAGGCAGCGATTTCACCCAAACCGCAGTATCGCATCTCCTCATTGGCGATGTAACAACCAGCACTGCCTTTGGTGTGTGCAGATGGTGACGAAATACGCGCCTGATTGCGCATAGTCATAGGCTTGCAGGCGCGGGGATTTGCGCTGCGGCGAGCGCGCGTTCGCCACTACACCTCTTCGCGCTTGAAATCGACGAAGCGGTAACCGACGCCGCGCTCAGTGAGAATGTACCTCGGGTTGCTAGGGTCTTCTTCGATCTTCTCGCGCAGGTAGTTGACGTACAAGCGCACGTAATGCGCCTCATCGCGATACTCGTAGCCCCAGACCTTCGCCAGCAGTTGATCGTGCGGCACCGTCCAGCCCGCATTCTCGATCAGGTGGTAGAGCAGGCGGTACTCGGTTGGGCGCAGCTTGATGCGCTCGCCGTTGACGATGACTTCGCGCCGGTTGAAATCGACGCTCAGCCGGTCGTCGATCTTGAGCACGGCCTGGCTCGGCGCGGCGGAGGGCATGTCGGCGCGGCGCAGCACCGCCTTGATGCGGCTGCTGAGTTCGCGCGGGCCAAACGGCTTGGTGATGTAGTCGTCTGCGCCTAACTCCAGGCCATAGACCTTGTCGTTTTCCTCGCCTTTCGCCGTGAGCATGATCACTGGGATGGTCGAGAATTCGCGCAGCAGGCGCAGCGTCTCGAAGCCGTCGAGTTCCGGCATCATCACGTCGAGCAGAATCAAGTCCGGCAGCTTGGTGCGCACAGCCTCCAGCGCTTCCAGGCCGCTGTGCGCCTCGACAACCTGGTGGCCGTCGATCTCAAGGTTCATGCGGATGAAGTTGATCATGCGCGGTTCGTCATCCACCACCAGGATGCGTTTGCCGTCACGCTGCGCCATGCGTGGGAGATTTGGATTGGTCATGATATGTCTAGCCTCTGTGCGCCGTTCATCGCCGCTTGCGTGGAATCAAACCATACGGCGGAATTTATGCCCGGGCTAATTATAACGTCGATTGATCAGAAGTTCGTAAGTGCACGCAGGCAAGACGACCAGGCAGCCTGCGCGCGTGACGGCCTAATCGTTGCGGAAGGGCAGCGGGAAGGCCTCGCCTTCTTCCTCGGATGGCAGCACTTCGACGAAGGTGATGCGCCACCAGGGGAAGATCAGGGTGGAGACACCTTCTTCGATCCAGTTCAGTTCGCGGTCAGCCTTATCCCGGGGATTCCTGCCGATAATAATCTGATCGCGCACGTCGGGCAGATCTTCGACATCGACTTTGACCGGTTCTGCGGCACTGATGTGCAGTAACAGCGTGATCATGAGTCAGAACTCCATTGAGGCAGATAAGATGGGCTGTGCGAGCGGGCTAAAAGCCATTTTCATCCTGGAAGTAGATGTGCGTCACCAGACGCCCGAAGCGAATCTCATCACCGTCACGCAGCACGCGCGGCGTTTGTTCCGTCAGTCGCTGCCCGTTCAGGAATGTGCCGTTGGAACTGCCCAGATCGACCAGCGTGAGCGTATTATCGTTGCGCGCGATGGCGGCGTGCAGGCGCGAAACGCCGTTCTCCATTGCACCATACGGAGTCAGATCGAGATCAGGGCGGATCGGATTGCTCACGTCGGCGCGACCAATCGTAAGCTGGTCGGCAGTGGGGCGCAGATGCAGGGGTTCGGACGCATCACGCACATGGATGATGACAATGGCATGTTGCTCGAAGCTAGCGGTCCCCCAGGTTGACTGACTCAGTAGATCGATTTCGTCATCTTCGATCTGTCGGGTTTGCAGTGTCATCAGTCTGGCGTCTTCGTGGAGCGGCTGGGCGCAGTCTTCGCAAAAAAGCGAGCCAGGACGATTTCGATAACCACAATACGGACAAGTCTTCATCAGGTGGTTTCTCCAGTCGTTTCACCCAGCAGGAGATGTCGGGTCTGGTATTTCAATACCTTGCGCCCTTTCTCGGTCAGGGCGGAGGTATGCGCAACTTGCTGCGCTTCTGCCCGCGCCTGCTGGGCCAGTTCGACCTCACCCATGGCCGAGAGGCGCGCTGCGAGATTTTCCAGGTGACGGGTGGCCTGGCGAATGTCCCCATTTTCCAGCGCTTCGTTGGCGCGCTCTTGCATTCGATAGAGCGTCAGTTTGCCGAGCGCGTCGAGGATGGCCGTGGGCGGGTTTTCGACCGTGGCGTCGGCGGAAACTTCAACCGAGATGTCGCTCATCGCGTGGAAGTTGTGGATGCGTTCGGCCAGAATGTCGCCGACCGTTACGATGCGGGCGATGGAGCGAAATTCGCGCGTCAACCCGGCAGGGAACTCGAACTGCATCAAAACCGATGTTGGCCGGTTGCGCTGCAAGCTGCCGAGCGGGATGAAGCCCTGCCCGATGGGCAGCGGCTGCGGGTTGGGCTGAAGCTTGAAGACCGATTCTAATTTGACATCCGGGTCGGGCGCGATGGAGAGCTGAAGGCGATCCGCGAAGACGTTCGACAGGTTGCGTACATGCGTATTCAGAAACCGCACCACCGCTCCCGACGAATTGATGTAGGCGCTGCTGCCGCCGGTGAGGGACGCGATCTCGTCCAGAAATTTGTTATTCCACTCCTGGCCCAACCCCATAGCGCTGACGAGAATGCCTTCTTTGGCGGCGGTGCGCGCCAGTTCCAGCGTTTGCATCTGGTCGCCAAAGGTGTGACCGTCGGTGAGCAGCAGGATGTGGTTGACAAGGCGCGGAGCCAGGAAGCGCCGTGTTTGCTCGACGGCGGCGTTCAAGCCCTGGAAGATTTCCGTGCCGCCACTGGCCGTCATCATGCTGACGCGGGCTTTCATGGCGGGCTTATCGGTGACGTGCGTGGCTGGGATGATGACTTCAGCACGGTCGCTGAAGGCGACAATCGAGAAGATATCGTCTGCATTCAACAGATCGATGATCTGATGCGCCGCGATCTTGACTTCGTTGAGCCGCGCGCCGTTCATTGAATTGCTGCGATCCAGCGCCAGGCACAGGTTGAGCCGCGTTTCCCGCTCGGTGCTGTCCTGGGTCGCGCGCGGGTCAGGGAAGATGTCTGCCAGCAGGTAAATGACCTGCGGCTCGTCCAGCGGTTGGATGCGGCGGCGGCTGGGGGTCACGCGCATGGTGAAGTAAGGATGTTCCGGGTCATCATCCGTGCGGGCTTTCTCGTAAGCGCTGCGCTGTGCCGGATCGCTCAGCACTTCATAGGCGTTGTTGATGTACTGAAACTGCGCCCCGGCTCCAGGATGACGATTGACATCAGGATGCAGCCGCCGCGCTACCCGACGGAAGGCGGCTTTGACATCATCCAGTGTGGCTGTTTGTGCGATCCCAAGAACGCTGAAGGGATCAAAACCATCGAAAGCCATGGTGCGCTTCCCTTATGCGTAAGCTTAGCCTGGTATCTGGATCACGATTGCACTGACATTATCAACGCCGCCGGCATTGTTGGCCCTGGCGATCAGTTCATGACACGCCGCCTGGGGATTGGGATTGCTCAGCACCGCGCTCGTGACCTCGTACTCTTTGATCTGCCCCCAGAGACCGTCGCTACAGATGAGAACATACGAGTGGGCGGGCAAGCGGCGCGTGAGCGTATCGACTTCGAGATACTCAGTCTGGCCGAGCGCACGGTACAAAACATTCTTGATCGTGTGACTGGACACGTCGTTGGCGTCGATCTGTCCCAGTTCGGCGAGCCGCTGCACATAGGAATGATCGCGCGTCAACTGCTCCGCCTTCTTATCGTGAATGAGATAGGCGCGGCTATCACCTACGTGGCCGATGCACGCCAGGTCGCCCTGGATAACGACTGTGGTCATGGTCGTGCCGCCTTCCGGCACATTGCGCACGACGGCCTGGTTCGCTTGCATGATGGCAGTTTCGACCGCTTCCGTAATCGGCGGGCGATCAGGATCTTCGGTGTTCAGCAGCGGCAGGTACAGGCTGCGGATCAATTCGTTCATCACGGTGCGTGCGGCGACAGCAGCGGCGACTTCGCCATCATGATGGCCGCCCATGCCGTCAGCGACGATGAAGATGCCAAAGCCAGGCCGCTCATCCACGCTTTCGCTTGTGGAGAAGAATGAGAGCACCGCATCCTGGTTGTTTTTGCGCACCATGCCGACATCGCTCGCCTGCCCGAACGTCAGATGCCGCATTTGCATCGCCGGAATTGCATCGTCCGGCGGGAAGGGGCGCGTCGAGCCGTTCAGCGCCGCCAACGCATCCTCCATATCATCGTTCAGCGCCGTAGGCGTGGGCGCTGGCTGCGTCGGTGGCAGGGTATCGGCTGCAGTCGAATTAAACAAGCGTCGCAAAACATTCATAAGCGCAAGCTCCACGGCTGGAAGACGTGCCAGTTTGATGGTACATCAGATTACAAGCGGCAAGGCGTAAAGCACATGATCGAAGGAACCAAAATAGATCGCCCCTTCGTGGATAAGCGGTGTGGACGTGATCGCGCCGCCGGTCATGAACTGCCACCGTTCCTTGCCATTCTCGGCATCAAGACAGTAGAGGACGTTATCCGAGCCGCCAAAGATGACCACGCCACCGTGAACGGTGGGTGAGCCGACAATCGGTTTCTCCGTTTTGAACTTCCAACGCTCCTTGCCATTCTGGGCGTTGATAGCATAGAGATTGCCGTCGGCAGAGCCGACATAGACGAGGCTGCCTTGCATCGTCGGCGATGAGATGACCGGGCCGCTCGTGCGGAAGCGCCAGCCCGTGTATCCGTTATTGGAATCAATTGCGTACAGGTAGTTGTCGTTGGAACCGACGAAACAGATACCTTCTTCGTGATCGACGTAGGGCGCGGAGATGACCGATTTGCGCGTGCGATTGCTCCATTTGCGCTGGCCGGACAAGCTCAGGCCGAAGATTTCGCCAGACTCGCAGCCGACGATGATGAACTCGTTGGTGACGGCTGGTCGGCAGCGCACGGGTGCGCCCGCCTCGAATTCCCAGATTTTTCGGCCATTGCTGGCGTTGAGGGCGTAGACTTTGCCGTCATCGCTGCCGAAGAAGACGTGATTATGCGCAACGCGCGGCGTGCTGCGGATGCGGTCCTGCGAATTGAATGTCCAGTTGACACGGCCTGTGCGTGCGTCCAGCGCGTACAGACGGTAGTCTTCCGAGCCGAAGATGATGGCACGATTGCTCTCGTCGATGACGGGGGACGACGCAATCCCGGCATTGGTGGGGAATTTCCACACCAGCTCGCCGTCTGCCGCCTTGAGCGCCCACATATTCGTGTCGTAGGAGCCGATGAAGACCAGGTCTTTCCAGACGGTCGGGCTGGTTCGGATTTCGTCCTCAGTCTTGAACATCCATTTGGGCTGAATGCCGCCAGCCTGGCCGCCCTGCTCAAACGGGGTGGTCGTGACGACGGCTGCGCCGTTATCGCCGACGGCGGGCGCGGTGGGCGCAACGTACATGGCCGCCTGTGGCTGGTAGCGCAGCGCTTCGAGTGCCTGCTTCATCTCGTCGCACGACTGGTAGCGATCTTCCGGCTTGAAGGCCAGTGCTTTCTCGATAACGGCGATGAAGCCTTCGGGCACTTTCGGGTTGAAAGCGCTGATCGGGCGCTCGTGGAAGCTGAAGGGCGGTTCCAACCGGGGGTCTTTGCGCGTGAGCACGTGATGCAGCGTCGCGCCCAGGCTGTAAATGTCACTCAATGGGGTGACATCGCCTTTGTACTGTTCTGGCGCGGAATAACCCTCCGTGCCGATCATGGTATGCTTGACGCCGCTGGTGAAGGCTTTGGCGATGCCGAAGTCGATCAAGCGCACTTTACCCAGGTTGTCGATCATGACGTTCGGCGGCTTCATGTCGCGGAAGATGATCGGCTCTGGTTCGGCGCGGTGCAGGTAAGCGAGCACGTCGCAGAGTTCAATCGCCCACTGGAGGATACGGTCGGTGGGCAGTTCTTTCGTCTTGCTCAGGATGACTTCGAGATCGCCGCCGTTGATGTATTCCATCACCAGGTAAGCGCGGTCGCTGATGTCGAAGAAATCAAAAATCTTGGGTGTCGCCGGGTGACTGAGCGTTGCCAGGATGTTGGCCTCGCGCCGGAAGTTGCGCAGTGCCGTCTGGCGCACGGATGGATCGTTGCTCAGATTTTGCATCTCTTTGATGGCGACGAGTTTGCGAACATCCGGGAAATTCAAATCGCGCGCCTGATAGACAGTGCCCATGCCACCGCCGCCCAGTACGCCTGTGATTTTGTAACGGTTCTGCAAAATCGAATTCGGCTTGAGTGTTACGTCGTTCGAGCCGCTGGATGGCGCTTCACCGCCAAACTGGGTCGTTTCAGGCATGATCTACTCGGCAATCCTCGGATATGGCGCAAAAACAAAAAAAGATAAGTTGCGCCAATAATGACATGTTCCATTATAGTTTATCGCAATTGATGGCACAATTGAGCCTTGTAACCCTTTCGACCTCGTGAAGATGTCATGAATTTTGTATCAACGCCTCTACTTTCCATCTATTTACACATCCCATTCTGCAAAACCAAGTGCAGCTATTGCGCGTTCAACACCTACACGCAGTTCGATCATCTGGTGGATCGCTTCGTCGATGCCCTGGGGGAAGAACTGCGCATCACGGGCGCGGGCGCGGCGGCTTATCGTGTGCATACGGTCTTCTTCGGCGGCGGCACGCCGAGTTTGCTCTCGCACGCGCAGTTCGAGCGCATTTTCGCGGCGCTCAATGCGTCGTTCACGCTGCTGCCGGATGCCGAAATCACCATCGAGGCGAACCCGAACGATCTCGACCGCGCCTATCTCGCGCCGCTGCGGGCGCTGGGCGTCAACCGCCTGAGCATCGGGATGCAATCGTCGAGCGAGATGGAACTGCGCCTGTTCGACCGCCGACACGATAACGAGGCGGTCGTGCGCGCGGTCGATGCGGCACGCGGCGCGGGCTTCGACAACCTCAATCTCGACGTGATCTACGGTGTGCCGCAGCAGACGATGACGACCTGGGCGGCGACGCTGCGCCAGATGATCGCCTTGCAGCCGGATCATGCTTCGCTTTACGCGCTCTCGCTGGAGGAGGGGACGTCGATGCACACCTGGGTCGAACGGGGTAAGCTGCCCGCGCCGGATGATGACCTGGCGGCGGACATGTACGACCTGGCGACCGAGATGCTGGCGGCGGCGGGTTACGGGCAGTACGAGATCAGCAACTGGGCGAAGCCGGGTCACGAATGCCGCCATAATCTGCAATACTGGTACAACGATGCGTACATCGGGTTGGGGCCGGGGGCGCATGGTTTCGCCAACGGGGTGCGCTACTCGGTCATTCGCTCGCCGCAGCGCTACATCGCGGCGCTGCTGCCGCCGTCACAGCAGCCCACCGGCGCGGCCTTCCCGCTCACCCCGGCGGTGGACGAGGCGACGACGCTGGCGCGTGACGACGAGATCGCCGAAACGTTGATCATGTGGCTGCGGCTGACGCGCGAGGGCGTGGATCGGGCGCGGTTTGCGCGGCGCTTCGGCGTCGATCTTGTCGATCTGCACCGTCCGTTGATCGAGCGCTTCACCCGCGACGGCCTGCTTCAGGTGGACGAGACGCGCGTGCGGCTGACGGATCGCGGGCGGATGCTCAGCAATGTCATCTTTCGGGAGTTGGTATGAAGCTGGCAATTCAACATCACTTGCTGCCTGGGAAAGATTTATCGGAGAAGTTCGCGAAGGCCGCTGAATATGGCTTTCAGGGTGTCGAACTGACCGGGTGGGGCTTTGACGGGCCGATGAGCGATCATCTGGCGACCATCGAACGGGCGAAGCGCGCCAGCGGGCTGCCAGTTAGCAGCCTGTGTTCACATCGCCCGGACGATTTCGTGCATCCAGAGCGCAGCGAGCGTGAAACGCGCCTGGCGGGTCTGGTTGCGCTGATCCGGCTGGCCGACCGGCTGGAAGCGCCCGGCGTGATCGGTCTGCCGATTCGTAACCCGCTGCACATGCCGGATCTGGCGCCGGTTGCCGATGAGCAGGCGGTGACGACACAGCTCGCCGTGGCCGGTCTCAAAGCGGCGCTCGCTGCCACGCCGGATGCGCGTGCGGCGATCTTTCTGGAGCCGCTCAATCGCTACGAGACGTGGTATATGCGCACGGTCGGCCAGGCAGCCGCATTATGCGCCGCAGCGGCGAGCGACCGCGTTCAGGTGATGGCGGATGTCTATCACATGAATATCGAAGAGGTGCGCATCGATGACGCCCTGCGCGAGCATGCTCAGCAGATCGGGCACGTACACCTGGCGGATAGCAATCGCTGGCTGCCGGGGGAGGGGCACACCGATTTCGTCGCTGTCTTCCGCGCCCTGAAGCAGATCGGCTTCGGCGGCTGGATGGCATTGGAATGCAGCGTTGGCGATCAGCCGGAGGAATCACTGCCCAGGGCGGTGCGCTGGCTGCGTGAACGGTGGGAGGAGGCGTAAGCATGCCACGGCGACTCGCAGCGACTGGCGTCAATCAGGTATCGATCCTCAGCTATGAAGATGCGCCGCTCAAAGACGACGAGGTGCTCGTGCGCACGGAGTTGGCGGCGGGCAAGCACGGCACGACTGCCGCCGCGCTCGACCATGGCGCGCTCAGGGGGCAGCGCTTCGATCCGGATCTACGGCTGTTCCTCGATGATCCGGCGGTGGAGCCGGGGCTGCCAACGCCAGCAGCACCGATGGCGCTCGGCACAACCGGCGTCGGCGTCGTGATGCAGGTGGGCAAAGCTGTGACGGGCCTCCAACCCGGCGACCGCGTCTTTGGGCGCATGGATCTGCGCGAGACGAACGTCTGTAAACCGGATCGGCTGTGGCTGTTGGGCGCTGCCGATCCGCTGGATGCGTTGTGTGTCGAGCCAGCGTTTGTCGCGTTTCACTGCCTGCGCGAGTCACACGTGCGCTATGGCGACACGGTCGTGGTTGTTGGCCTGGGCGCGCTGGGGCTGCTGGCGGTGCGGATGGCCGTGGCGTCCGGCGCGGCGCTGGTCGTCGCCATCGATCCGCTGCCACTGCGCAGGCAGCTTGCGCAGAGCTATGGCGCGGATCTGGTGCTCGATCCCACGGTCGGCGACGCGGCGTTAGAGGTGCATCGCGCGACCGGCGGCGCGGGCGTGGATGTCGCCATCGAACTGAGCGGCGCGTATCCGGCGCTGCAAACGGCGGTACGCTGTGTGCGCGTCGGCGGCACGGTCTGCGCGGCGGGCTTCTATCAGGGCGAGGCGAACAAGCTCTGGCTGGGCCGGGAATTCCATCACAACCGGGTGACGCTGATCGTCCCGCACGGCTGTGGCTGGGGGCATCCGCCGCGCGATTACCCGCTGTGGGACGACCAGCGCGCCTATGACACGCTGGCGCACTTGATTCAGCAGCGGCGGCTGACAGCGCCTGGATTGATCAATCACACGATCCCATTCGAAGAAGGCACGGGTATTCTAGAGTTGATCCGTGATCGGGCACACGAAGTCATCAAATACGCGGTGCGGTTCTGATGGAGCATCCAGTTAGGTTTGAACGGATCAGACTAATAGGTAGGGTTGGCACGGCGTCCGCCGACGGGTCAACCTGCGCGGGGGCAGCTTTGCTGCCTTCGTCGGCGCAAGCCGACCCCTGAGCACGGCTAGCAGGCATCCAGCACACTCAAGGTGCTTTTTCAGAAAACGCACAAGACAACTAGCGTAATGAAGCATCTTGAGTATGCTTGATTAGGCCTAGCCGACCGATTGATCGGTCGGCGACGAAAGCAATCTGGCCCAACTACTGCCCAAACCATCGATCCTGTCATGCCTATCTGTTTGATCCATGAGTACGCACGCCTGTCTACGGTCGCCAGACAGGCTCGCTCAGGCGTCTGGCGCTGTACGGGCACTCGACCCCGCCATCCGCCAGCACGGCGATGCACATATGCGTCTCGCCGACAGGGTTGAGCAAGAACGAAACGCGCGTGTCATCCGGCGACCAGCTGATGTTGCTGATGCGCATGTCTGGATCGCGGTAAAGGATGTGCTGGTCGCTGCCGTCGGCATTGATGATGACGACAGACTGATCGGTGCCCGTCAGCAGTTTGTAGGCGATTTTCGAGCCATCGGCTGACCAGACCGGTTGGGTCTCGTTGCTGTTGCCGAGCTGCGTGATGTTGACCACCTCCGCCGAGCCGCGCGCGAACAGATAGAGGTCGGACGTGAGCGCGTCAGGGCGGATGGCGGAGATGACGAAGCGGCTGCCATCCGGAGCGATGACGGGCTGCCACAGACTGGCGAACACGAACGGCCACGATTGCACCGTCTCGAGCGACATGTTCGCCAGGTCGATCTCCCCCAGGCGCACGGTGTCATCTTGAACCAGCACGAACAGCAGGCGGCCATCCGGCAGCCAGCGGAAGGCGTGATGATTGGCGCGCGTGCTCGGCAGCGGCAAGCTGCTCACATCCGCATCCGCCACCTGATAGCGTGTCAGTTGCAGGTCGCCCTGGCCAACAGAGGGCGATTGACCGAACGAGACGACCAGTGATTGCGCATCCGGCGACCAGACCGGCGGCTCTGTCACCTGGCCTGCGCCGTCGGGGCGTTCCGGCAGCGGCGTCACGTCGTGCGCGGCGATGTCATGGACGAAAATGGTGTCGTTGAAGATGCTGCCGAGGGAATCGGCGTAGGCGAGACGCGCGCCATCCGCCGACCAGCCGGGCAGCCGGGCGGCGAAGGCATCGCGCGCCAGCGGATGCGCCAAATCGTGCGTCACATCCATCAGGTAGAGTGTTTCCGCCTCGCCGAGAGAGGCGCTGAAGGCGATCTGACCGGCTTGTGGCAGCGCGGGCGCGAGCACACAGGCCACGAGCAACATCAGGGCGAGCGGCGGCGCGATCATCAGGGCCAGGCGGCGAAGAATGCGCGTGAACATCAGCAGCTATCACCCATACACGGGACGATAGCGTAAGTATAACGCCTGCTCCTGACGGCGAAACCGTCAATCGCTACCGACCTCGGCGGCCTCCGGCGCGGGCAGCCCTTGCAGCCAGTCGATGATCAGCGCAGTGGCGTCGATGTCCATGTTGGTCGGCCCCAGGTCGAACTCGATGTCGAGCGGATGTCCCGGCCAGGTGTGGCCGCCGCCGATGACACCGTAGAACTGCACGTTGGTGCCGTTCGCGCATTCGTTGAGCGCGATGTGGCGGACAGTCGATTCATCATCGGGATCGGTGTCCGGCAGATTATCCACGATAACAGCGTCGTCTTCGACGTTGCATTGACTGCGCCGCGCCCAGAATTCAATCGTGCCCAGCGTGCCCAGGCTGATCACGCGGCCATCGGCGGTCGTCTGTGGCTGCCAGAGCAAGATGCGGTCGAGCGTGCCGTTGATTATGAGCACCGGGATCGGGGATGTGGCACAGCGCGTCGCCGTCGAACCGCTGAGAGGAGCGGCCACGCCCGCGACCGCCGCGAACGTCTCCGGGGCCTGGCAGGCGAGGTAGTAGGCCATCTGCGCGCCGTTAGACATGCCGGTGGCGTAGATGCGCGTCGTATCCACGGGATACTCATCCGCCAGTTGTTCGGCCAACCAGACGAGATAGCTCACGTCGTCGCTGAGGATGATGCCATCCTGCGTGCGAATACCGCCGCCGAAGTCCCAGTTGTTGGCGATGCCGGTCGGGTAGACGACGATGAAGCCGGCTGCTTGCGCCGGTTCGTCGAAGCCGAGCCATTCGCGTGTGCGATGACCGCTGCCGCTCGCGCCGTGCAAGACGAACAGCAGCGGCATGAGCGAGTCGTCGTCCTCGTCGCGCTCCGGCACGAAGACTTCGTAGACGCGATCTTCGAACGGCGTTTCGTCCATCGGCGGGCGGGTCGGGATGGCGGGTTGGGCGCTCACCGCCGCCAGCGGGAGCAGCATCAGCAGTCCGATAAGAAGATATTTGATCATGATCGATCTCCTTCTCATCAGAATAGTACGCTGATGCCGCTCCCGGTTCAATCTCCGGATACGCCGTGACTTATTACGGGTGATTACCTGTGTTTTCGGTCACATACAGGGTACCGCCAATCGATGCACCCGGCGCAAACGTGGCGATCCAGACATCGTAGCGCCCGCTTGATGGACTGTTGAAGTCGATGGTCGGATTCAACGTACCGAACGAATCATCGACACAATAGTACGAACCGCCGGGCGTGTTGATGATCATTGTCGTGTCGCCGCTGCCGATGAAATAGAACCGCAGCGTTGGGAATGCGCCTGCTGTGTAGTTGACCGAGAAACTTGGCGCGGATGTCGCATAGCCCGAACAGCCGCCGCCCAGATAGCTGACGTTAGCTGGGCCGCCGGCAGTGATGCCGACCGTGAATGGATCGGGGACGAAGCCAGACGTCAGCGCGGTCGAGCCGTAGACCGGCGGCAGGCTGAAATTGAGCGTCGCCACAGGGGGGGGCGTGTTGCTGGCTGTCGCGGTTGCAGTGGCGGTCGCCGTCGCGGATGCTGTGGCCGTCAACCCGGTCACGGTGGGTGGGGGGGCGGCACTGGTCGGCGCGACAATAGGGATGCCGCCGCACTGGCCGCCCGCGACCACGACCGAGGTCGCAATCCAGCCGATCAGGCCGTTGAGGTTGACGTTGTACCACGAGCCATCCGGCAGCCTGCCGATGACCAGGGCTGTGGTATTCGGGTTCAGCCGCCCGGTGACGGCGCTGTTGGTGTTTGGCTCGCTGCGGACGTTGATGACCGCGCCGCTGGCCGATGCAACCTGGCAGGCGGCATTCGGGTCGATGGCGACCGGGATGAAGCGGGTCGGCGTCGGCGCGTTTGGCAGGGCCGTTGGCGCGAAGGCGACGACCGATGCCGGACACGGCGCGCTGCCGCCTTCCGTGCCCACACAAAGCGTGAACGGTTCTTGCAGCGCCGCGCCGCTGCTGCTGATCATCACCTGGTAGAGTTCGTTGCCCGGCGGCAGGCGGTAGCTCACGCCGAGCAAGCGCGCGCTGCTGTTGGCGAGCGTCTCCCGGGTGGCGGCATCGCTGAGCGTGACGTTCGGCCCGGAAAAACTGCCGGGCGGCACCTGGACATTCAGGACGATGACCTCGTTCGGCGAGGCCGCGAAACCGTAGCTGCGGAGCGACGTTTGCGCGTCAACCGCGTCCGTCACCGCCTGACCCAGGTTGATCGGAATCGGCGGTGTGGCGGGCGCGCCGGTCTGCACCGTCAGCACGAACTGTCCGAAGGCAGCGCTGCCGCGCTGGACGATGATCGCGTAAGTACCGGTTTCAGTCAGATTGACGGTACTTTCGACGATGTTGGCGTCGCCAGGGTTCTCGTTCGTGTGCGCCACGACGCCTGAGGGCGCGATGACGCTGAAGGCGGGCGCAAGTCCCGGCGTCAACCCCAGGACCTGGATGGTGACGAACTGCGGTGTGTTGGTGGTCAGGTCGAACTCGATGCTTGGCTGCTGCTGGCTGAGTTCTCCCTGCACATTCTGACCGACCGTGATCGGCACTACCGCCTGCGCCGCCGCTGGCGCAGCCCCGACGCTCACACATAAGAAACTGACGAGCATAACGAAGAAAATGGTTTTTGTGCGCTGCATGTTTTGCCTCCTTGAGACATCAGCACTTCAAGACTGTACAACGATTCTTGTGAATTGTTGCGCAGCAGAATCTTCTGCCAGAATCGCAGGATCGAAAGGGCGAGGACAAGTATCACCCGCGCGAATTGCTCCCCGATTCGCCTACGGCGTGAGTACCTCTGTGACAGTTTTAGCCAACTGCCGCTTGAAGTAGTTCCAGACGATCCATATCGCGGGCATAAAACTCGCAACTATCAGCCAGCCACAAAGGAGATCAGTTCGACTGTACGCGAGATAGCCTATCAGGATAATCAACAAAACGATAAGGCCACTGTGAAATGCAGCCGTAAATGTGGGCCCATCCGCGCTTTCGCGACAATCACCGTCTTGCCATCGACCACGGCAGGTTCAATCTTGCCATGCTGTCTTGGACGACATGGTCGAAGCGTGGTCTTTGTTGCGCCCACATCAACAATTTCGGCGAACTATCAAGGGCATGGGACGGCGCTGCTCTCCGTGCCAACGCAGAGCATGAAGGCGTCTTGGCGAGCCTCATCGCTGATGCTGATCACTACCTCGTAATGTTCGTTGCCTGGTGGCAGTCGATAGCTCACGCCGAGCAAACGTGCGCTGCCAAAAGCGAGTGTTTCGTCGGTGACGGCGTCCTTGAGGGTGACGGTGGGGCCGTATAGACTGCCCGACGGGGCTTGCACGTTTAGGATGATGGCTTCGTTCGGTGAGGCCGCAAAGCTATAGCTGAGCGGGGACGTTTGCGTATTGACTGAGGCGATGACGAGTTCTCCCATGCTTAGCGGTGTTGGGACTGCTGCATCGGCGACTGCCTGCGCGGTGATCAAATATCGTCCATGCAGCGAACCCGCTCGCTGGATCTGGATGGGGTACTCGCCCGTCTCTGTCAGGCTGACCGTTGCCTCGATGATGTTGGCTTCGATGGGGTTAAGATCCCTATGTACAACGGTATTTGATGGGGCGAGCATGACAAAAGTTGGCGCAAAGCCTGACGTAAGTGATCGCAGTTGAATGCTCACCGTCTGGGGGGTATCAATCCTCAGCATAAAATTGGCAATGGGTTGTTGCGGGGTCAGTTCGCCTTGTACATCGCTGCCCAACGAGATTGTGCGCGGCATCTGTGCTGTCACCGGTGTGACACCGATCCCCACAAATAGGAAACTGAAGAGCATTACAAAGAGAGTGGCTTTTGTGCGCTGCATGATATGCCTCCTTGAGACGACAGCACATCAAGACTGTACACCTGTTTTGTACAAATGTTGCGTGGCGGGGGAAATCTGTGTGAGGGTCACGAACGGTAAGAGACGGATGTGACCCTACGTCGGCATGGTCAATTCGTCGGATCTTCACAAGCGTGGCGGCTCGCCAGGTTCGAGCCAATACCCAACCGCCAACACCCAATTGCCGCTAATACGCCCGCTGGAACAGCCAGGCAGCCAGCCCGCGCAGCATCTTGCCCGCCGCGCCCTGCGGCTGCGCGGCGTCCAGCGCAGCCAGCGCCCGCTGGTAATAGTCGTTTTCGAGCCGGGCCGCGTGGCCGCGCGCATCGACCGCGTCAAGCAGCGCGACGGCTTCATGCACATCCGCGTCGGTGAATGCCGGGCGCTGGTAGACCTTGACCAGCTTCGCGCTCTGGGACAGGCCGTAGAGCACGGGCAGCGACTTCTTCTTGCTGACGATGTCCGTCGCGGCGGATTTGCCAGTCACGGCCTCGTCGCCCCAGATGCCGAGGATGTCGTCGTGAATCTGGAAGGCGATGCCCAGGTTCAGGCCGAATTCGGCGTAGTGGCGCGCAACGTCGGCGTCGCCGCTGCCAACCAGCGCGCCGATCTGGGCGCAAGCGCTGAGCAGGGCGCTCGTCTTGCCGCGGATCATCGAGATGTATTCGTCGACGCTGACCCCAGTCTGCTGTTCGAAGCGCATGTCGAGGTGCTGGCCGCGTGTGAGTTCGAGCATGGTGTCGTTGAAGATGCGCCACGCGCCGAGCACGACCTCTGGTGTGCTGGTCGTCTCCAGCCGTTGCAGGGCGATGTAAGCCAGGGTGAACAGCGCGTCGCCGGTGTTGATGGCGTTTGGTCGCCCCCAGACCTGCCAGACGGTCGGGCGTCCGTGGCGTGTCGGGCTGTCGTCCTGGATGTCGTCGTGGATGAGGGTGAAGTTGTGCAGGATTTCGACCGCGGCGGCGGCGGGCAGCGCGTCGTGCCAATCGCCGCCGGCGGCCTCGGTACACATGAGCACGACCATCGGGCGGATGCGCTTGCCGGTCGGCTTGTCATAAGGCCGGTTGTCGGCGTCTACCCAACCGAGCGGGTATTCGAGCATGACGTGTAGATCGGGCGCGTCAGGCGCGAGCGCGACAACCTCGCGCATAGTACGTTCAATTTCGGCGAAGTAGCGTTGGGCGATTTCCTGGATCACGATTCTCTCTCATTCGTGGGTTGCGTGTGACTGCGGCTATCTGACATCAGCTATCTTTTCGGCTGTGGGGACGGACGCCAAGAATGGCGTCCCTACGAATTATGTCCTAGATATTAACCGACCTGGCCTGGCGAAATCAATCGGTCGGACAGGGCGCGTTCTGTCGCTACCCTATTCCGTTGTGGCGTTCACCGACGTCGGCGACGAGAGTCCGTCTTCCTGTCCCGAACCCAGAACTCAGAACCGGAACTCAGAACGTCTCTTCCCGCACCGTGAACTGTGACCCTGTGTAACTGAGCACCGAGCACCGAGTACCACGTACTATCTTCTTCAGTCCTTGATCAGCGGTGTTTGCTGCAAACTGGCGATGTCCCGCGCGCCGCTGCACAGCATGGCGATGCGTACCTGGCGCGTCAATTCGTCGATGAACTCGCTCACCGCTTCCGTGGACTGATCCGCCGCTTTCAGGAACGGCCCGGCGATGCCGCCGAGCGTCGCGCCGAGCGCAATCGACTTGGCGATGTCGATGCCGTCACGCAGGCCACCGCTGGCGATCACCGGCAGGCCGGGCGCGCCGCTCACAGCGTACCGCACGGCGTCGGCAGTCGGGATGCCCCAATCGGCGAAGGCGGCGGCCACGCGCGCATGGAGGGCGGTTGGCGCGCGATGATACTCAACCTCGCTCCACGACGTGCCACCGCTGCCCGCCACGTCGATGGCGGCGACGCCAGCATTCCTGAGATCGCGGCAGTTCTGCTCGCTGAAGCCCCAGCCGACCTCTTTGGCGATCACCGGCACACCGAGCGTTTTGCAGACCTGTTCGACGTGTCCCAGCAACCCGGCGAAATTCACGTCACCTTCCGGCTGTACGGCCTCCTGCAAAACGTTGAAGTGCAGGATCAGCGCGTCCGCCTCGATCATGTCGACGCAGCGGCGGCACTCGTCCACGCCGTAGCCGTAGTTGAACTGCACCGCGCCGAGATTACCGAAGAGCAGGATGTCCGGCGCGACATCACGCACTTTATAGCTGTAGGCGACATCGGGGTTCTTGAGCGCCGCCCGCTGCGAACCGAGGCCCATGGCGACGCCGTGTTTCTGGGCAGCTTCGGCCAGGCGCGTGTTCAGCCGGTGCGCCATCTCCGCGCCGCCGGTCATCGACGAGATCAGGATCGGCGCGCTCAGCGTTTTGCCGAAGAGCGTGACGGTGCTGTCGATCTCGCTCAGGTTGATTTCCGGCAGCGCGTTGTGCATGAAGCGATAGCGCTCCAGCCCGGTTGTCAGGCGCGGAAACTGGACATCGCGTTCGAGATTGATCTTGATGTGATCGACCTTGCGATCTTCAATTGAGGGATTCGCCGTGACTTCAGGCATCTGACGGTGTTCCTTCCTAATGTGCCCGTAATGCTACAGGCGGGGTTGTCGTGTGTCAATTCGTAGGCCGCCGTGGAGGTGGCGTTATCACTGCTGAGGTGACGCGCCACTTGCAAGAACGGCCAGCAGGGCGGCCTGCCGCAATCAAACACTGGCGACGACGCCTATTGTCTGTATAATCTGGCGCATAAGCATTGCTAATACATGCTCCGCAGAGGAGGGGAAGTTCAATGGCGTCGATTCAAGAACGTGTCACGAATATCGTGGTCGATTTGCTGGGCGTGGAAGCTGACAAGGTTGTTCCTGAGGCGCGCTTCAAGGAAGACCTTCAGGCTGACTCGCTCGACCTGGTCGAATTGATCATGGCATTCGAAGAAGAATTCGGCGGTGAAATCACTGACGAAGATGCGCAGAAGATTACCACTGTCGGCGAGGCAGTGTCCTATCTGAAAGAGCACGTAGGGGAGTAATCGCGCCGGTCATCCGGCCACCGCTTGAGAAAACCGACGGGGCAGCGCCAAGCTGCCCTGTTTTTATGCTACGGCCACGCCTGCCAGCGGATCGCCCACACGGACGGCGAGTGCCTGCCACAGCAGCAGGACCACCCCGGATGCCGGGGCATGATAATCGGCCTGGCGCACACCGAAAAGGTCGGTGACAGCGCCGATCACCTGGCCTTCGCGCACTGTTTCACCCACCTGCACCGCCGGATACCAGCAGCCCGCGTGCGACGAGCGCACCCACGGCCAATCGCGGAATTCGCGCACGCGCACCGGCGCGACATCCCCTGGCAGAATGCCCAGCCGCCGGGCAACGTTGGTGCAGCCGGTCACCAGCCGCTGCGTGTCCGCGGGGTCACGGCGTCCCAATTGACCGGCCTCGGCGATGAGCGCCGGGATGCGCAGTTCAGCGGCGGCGTGCAGGGTCGTGCCGACGAGCTGCGCCGGGCTGACGACGATCTGAATGCCGAACGCTGTGACCATGCTGTTGACGCTGGCGCTCAAGACCGGGTCATCGCTGCGCAGGTAGCCGATCAACGGCACGAGCGCTTCCGGGAGGTCGCCGCCATGCAGATCGACCCAGGCGCTGGCGCGGGCGGCGATCTTGTTTGTCAGCGTGTGAGCGATGCGTTCGGAAAGTGTGCCGGTGGCCTTGCCGGGGAACTGGCGGTTGGGGTTCTTGCCGTCTTCCGGCAGGATGAACGTCTGCCGCTCGAAGAAGGCCGACTGGCTGACCACGGGCACGATCAGTACCGCGCCGCGCATCTGCGCGGGATCAAGCTCGGCTGCGAGGCGCAGCGCCGCTTCGATGGAGGGGTACTCCGCGCCGTGGACGCCCGCCGTGACGAGCAGGATGTGCCCATCGTCCGCGCCGTTGACGATGATCAGCGGAATCTGGGTGTTCGTGCCGGGGACAGTCACGTAGCCGCTGGCCTTGCTGTTCGGCGCGGCGGCGACGCTATCAATCTCGATGTACTGCTGCATGAGAGGCCTTTCTTGAGTCGCGAGTCCTGCCGGGTACTATTGTCGCGTCAAATACCCGTCTCAGGCAATGATTCACTTCCGGCCTACATACAGGCCATAGCCCATGTAGCCTGCCGCTTCTTTCGGTGTTCCCAGCGCGTCCTGAAGGTACGCTCGATAGGCTGGCTTGGTGACGTACATCTTGAGCGCTCGCCACCAGCTGCCAAGGATATGCCCCCAGCCGACCCGTTTGATCTGCGCACGGGCTTCTTGCCGTGGGGAAATCTCGTAGGCCTGGGCGAGAACGACTTCCAGGCCGTTGGCACGTAGCAGCGCTTGCATATCCTCGTGCGTCAGGAGTTGGGTCTGCGAGCCAGCATGGGCGAGGTATTCCAGGAGTTCAGGCGTAGGCGGTTTGATCCAGATGGTTTCGTTCAGGCCGACATAGCCGCCGTGCTTGGTCACGCGGACATACTCCGCCACGGCGCGCAGCTTGTCCTCAGGGAATGCCAGCACCGACTCGCTGATCACGGCGTCGAACTGGTTATCCTCGAACGGCAGCGCCTGCACATCAGCGACCCGGAACTGCACCTTATCGGCCATCTGTTGTTTCTGGGCGCGTTCTCTGGCGCGCGCGATCATGCTGTCGCGGATGTCCACGCCGACGACGGTACACCCGTATTGTTTCGCCAGGGAGATGGGCGTAATGCCCACGCCACAGCCCGCATCGAGCACGTGGCTGCCAGCGCCGATCCGGCACTGTTTGGCGAGGATGTCCGTCGCGTCCACGCCGCCCATATGCTTGGTGATGCCAAACTCGGCCTGGATTTCGAAAGGATCGTAGCCGGATTCTGTTTTCGTCTCCGGCGTCAACACTTGTTGATCTTCCATCATCGACCTCCGCCAATGAAGATTTTTCTTCAGTATAGGCGCTTGGGAAGTCGAAGAATCCCTCTGTAACTGGGGGTGGATCGCGTCCTAATGATTGATTCTGCGGCCTTTGACGTGTTTCTGAATGTTCGCGGGCGCAGCGCGATGGTCAGTCGGTGACGTTTGAACGCGGTGGGCTGGGCGAGACGGTTGTCAGGATTTCCAGTTCGCTCAGAAGGATGAAGGCGTCGGCGTTCGTCTCGCCGCACATATCGGCGCTGGGACGCAGGCGCACACAGACAGCCGGGCGTTCGGGCTGGCCGAACAGTTTACAGCGGTTGTCCTCTGTCAACTGCACGCAGCGGACACCGGCGGGCTTGCCCTGCGGCATCCCCGGGATCGGCGACGAGATCGAAGGCGCGATACAGCAAGCGCCACAGCCTACGCGACATTCCATCGGCTAGGCGCGCAGCGTGAGCCAGGCCGCGACGAGCGCCGCCGCTGCGAAAACGATGCCGCCCGCACCGATGCTGGCCGTGATGCCGACGTTCTGCCACAGATTGAGCGCCTGCGCTATGCCCCAGAGGCCCGCGCCCGCGCCGATCACGAGCGCGACAGCCACCAGAATGCGTAGGGGCGCATCATGATGCGCCCTGCTGCGCCACCACAAGATCGCCAGCCCGCCGAGGAATGCGGCGGCGGCCAGCAGCGCCTGCTGCTGATAATTCGGATCGCCGCGCCCGCCAGTCAGGAATTCGAACGGCGGCAGCAGCGCGATTGCGATCACGACGACAATCAAGCCCTGGAGTACGGGCGGGATATATCCCGCTCGTACACTACCATATCCCGCCCGTACATTCGATTTTGCATTCCAGCCAGCGACCCACCAGGCCACGCCGACCAGAGGCAGGCGCAGCAGCAGGGCGGTCAGCAGCAGCGGATCGCTGCGCACCGCCGGGAAGATGCTCGCCCACTCCGCCAGATCGTAGGCGTTGCTCGTCAGCGCGGCGGTCGGGTGTGTCACCCAGGGCAGCAGCGCATAGGCGGCGAGCAGAACGAACAGGATCAGGATGGGGAGATACTGGACATCAGTTGGGTGTGCAGTGCTGCGGACTGCGGTCGTGGTTTTCTGAGTCAGCATAGGGCAAACGCCTGACTTATCGCAAGCGATCTCTGTATCTGTCAGGCCAAGGATACCATAGGTTAGCGCGAGAATGCGGCGCTGAATGTGGGTGGATTAGAGATCTGCAACTTGGTTGCGGTTTCTTCGTAATCGCTGAGAGAGGCGAAATGCGAGGAGATCACCATGGGTGAGAAACGTAAGCACGATGAGACTCGGCGCTTTTCGGGCTGGCTGCTGGTGGTGGCGTTCATGCTGGGCGCGCTGGCGATGCTGCTGGTCTTCCAGATCAGGAGTGTGCCACCCTCAGCGGTGAACAGTGTACAGGTGGCCCCGGTTGACCTGGCGCTGACCGCCACGCGCGTCGTGGATGAGGCGACAGCAATGGCGGCAGGGATCTCGGCGAATGTTGATCCATTGGCGCTGACGGCGACCCACCTTGTCGATGCGGCGACGGGGCAGGCTGCCTTCGGCGATCAGGCGCAGGCGACGAATGTACCAGCGGCTATGGATCCGGTTGCGTTGACGGCCACGCACATTGTCGAGCAGGTGACCGCGACGGCGGTCGCTGGCGGCTAGTTCACCTTGAGCCTATCGACGCACCATTCTCGCCAGCTTGGGGTGAAGGCGTCGATTTTGCTCAGCGTGTCCAGCATCTCTGGCGGCGCGCCTTTGTCCTTGACCATCTGCAAAATGGCCCGGATCGAGAATTGGGGATAGCTGCGTTCGAGCAAACGATAACGAGCGCCCGCCTGGATGTAACCCGGCTGCAAGACGCGCTGATACCAGCCGCCCCACTGACGCGCCTCGACACGCGCCGTCAGGTCTTTGATGCCCCAGCGGCGCGCCAGCTTCCAGCAGGGCAGACGTGGCTGTGTCACCTGGACGACCGCCTCACCGACGGCGTACACGTCGCCCAGGCACACGCTCGTCTCATCGATGCCGTCAACCGTAAGATTTTCGCCAAATGCGCCATATGGCAGGTCAGGCCGGGCGAGTTCTTCACGCCAGACAGGATAGTGATCGGCGCTGTAGGTCAGGATGGCGCGGTATGGGCCGCCGTGATTTTCCAGATCCTGCTGCCCATCGCCAACCAGATTGAGCGTGTCGAGCCAGACGCGGCCTTCGACCGGGAACTTGAAGATGCCTGATTGCCAGGGTTTCTGTGAAATGGCATCCGCGCCGTATTCGGCGGGCAAGCCCACTTGGATCGAGCGTACCGTCGAAGCGTCCATTTGTTGACCTCGTGTTTGATTAAACGCTGCACTGTGCCCGCAGGATGCTGCACGCCGGGCGCTGCTACTTATACATCCTGGATGACAAGCGCCAGGATGAAGCCGTCGTAGCCCTTGCTGCCGACCGTCTGGACGGCGGTCGCGGTCACGCGCGGCTCGTTGGCGATCATCTTGTTGAGGCGCTGCACGCCCTGGACGGACATATCAGGGTTATGCTCATCGACCACCTTGCCATTGCGCACGACGTTGTCGATGATGATCACGGTGCCACGATGGGAAAGCTTTAACGACCAGTCGAAGTACTCTGGATTGTTCACCTTGTCAGCGTCGATGAAGATGAAGTCGAATGGCTTTTGCTGCTCGCCTACGAGCATGGGCAGCGTGTCCAGCGCGCGGCCCAGCCGCAGTTCGACCAGCCTGGTCAGCCCGGCACGCGCGATGTTGGCGCGGGCGATACGGGCATGATTCGCGTCGGCTTCCAGGGTGACTAAATGTCCGCCCGGCGGCAGGGCGCGTGCCAGCCAGATCGTGCTGTAGCCGCCGAGCGTGCCGATCTCCAGGATGCGACGTGCGCCCTGCATTTGCGCCAGCAGCATCAGGAACTTGCCCTGGCTGGGTGTGACATTGATCTCCGGCAGGCGGGCCGCCGCGCTGGCTGTAAGCGCCGCTTCCAGAAGTGAATCGGAGGTTGGCATGTATTTGGCGAAGTAGTCGTCTACGGCTGACCATGTCGCTTGATCGGGATTTCCGCTGGTCAACTTTGATCCCTTCTGCGTCCTTTACGCCGCTGTGGCTGTGTGCCATTTCCCGTGAGCACGTCGATGTAATCGCGGATCTGCGTGTCTTCTTCGGCCTGCTGCTCGAAGAAGTTGATCATGAATTCGCTGCGGCGCTGGCGCAGGGCCATCGGCGCGACGAACCGCACATCGGCGACCGTCGCCAGATCGCGCCCATCCGCCGCCGCATGGGCGCGCGCTGCCTCGAACAGGGTGTATTCCGCGCGGTGGCTGTCAATCGCCAGCCGCTCGACCAGCGCCAGCCCGACCGAGACGGCATCATCGGCCAGCTTGACCTCTTTGAGCAGCGCCCGCGCTGCCAGCACATCCTCGCGCACGTCCGCCGTCGTCCGCTCCCATTGGCGCGCGAACGCGCCCGGATGCTGCCGGTAAAGGCGCACGCGGTTGTAAACCTCCAACCGATCCTCGCCGGCGGTCAGCCCGCGCACGCTGACGCGCAGCCCGAAGCGGTCAAGGATCTGCGGGCGCAGGCGGCCTTCCTCCGGGTTCATCGAGCCGATCAGCGAGAAACGCGAGCGATAGGTGCCGACCATCGCGCCGCGGCGCACGGTGTAACTGCCCTGGGCGGCGGCATCGAGGATGGCATCGACGATCTCGTCGTTGAGCAGATTGACCTCGTCGATGTAGAGCAGATTCTGGTCAGCGCGCGCCAGGATGCCGCGTTCGAGCTTGATGCGCTGCTGCGTCGCCGCCACGCGCTCGTTGATGCCGCCGACGACATCTTCCAGCCGCGCGTTCAGCGGCAGTTCGACCAGCTTGACGCGCTCGAAGTGCGAAATCGTCTCGCCGTTGTGAAAACGCTCGTAGCAGTCCGGGTAGAGCAGCCGCGCGGACTCGTGCTGCAAGTCCTCCGGCAGCGCGCCTTCGTCGCAGTCGCTGACCTCCGTATCCGGCAGGATGTCGATCAGGCTGCGGACGGCGGTTGTCTTGCCGGTGCCGCGCGGGCCGATCAGCAGCACGCCGCCGATGGCCGGGTTGATGACTGCCAGCAGCAGGGCGATGCGCATCTCGTACTGGCCGACGAGCGCCAGGAATGGGTAGGGGCGAATCTCCGCCAGGCCAAGGTCGGGCGCATCGGCGCTGAGGACACCGCGCGCGCCGCTCCGGTTGAGCAGGCGCATCAAGACGGACGATTGTCCGTGTTCGAGATCGGGAAGCAGATCGTTCATACAAACAATTGAAGCGCAAACCCCGTAAAAATGCGAGTGGCGATTGCTCGCTGCTCACTCATCGTAACCGACAAGCGTCTCTTGATGAAAAAACCAGACATGACCCCTGGTTGAATCCAGCCTGCCGATCAGGGGCATTTGTGGGCGACTAAGCGTTTTTGAAGCGCAGATTTGGGTATCGATAGTACCAACGCCTTATGCTCGCACCTCGATTAGGCCCAAGAGGTCGATCTCGAATGGGTCATTCAGCCCATCACGTACAGCCGTCGTGCGCCTAAAGTGACACCTGGCACACACGACGCATAGGAGATGCTGTGCCACCCAGAGAGGTTAGTCAGGAGTTTCTCATGAAACGCTATGCACTTCTGTTGATTATTTACGTCTTCGTCGCGGCGCTCGCCATCCAGGCAGTCGCGCAGGAGACGGCGACGCCGGAAGCGCCGATGGCCGAGGCAACGGACGCGGATGGTGACATGGCTGCGGCGATCGAAACGCCGATGGCTCTCAGCCCGGAGGCTGTGGTTCACCTGCGCATCGCCTATCTCGCGTCCGAGGGTAATAACCTGGTGCCGTATGTGAACGGTGAGCCAAGCGACATTCAAACGCTTGCCCCTGGAACCATCAGTGGTTGGGCCGAAGTTCCCGCCGGGGCGTCGGTGTCATTTGTGCCGGATGGAAGCGAGGAGATCGTGGTCGGGCCTGTGACCGTGAACACGACCGGTTCGCAGTGGACGACGCTCGCTATCACAGGCTCGACAGCCGATGATACGCTGGCAGCCTTCACGGTCAAAGAACAGGTCAGTGCGCTGCCCTTTGGCTGTGCTCAGGTCACGGTCATCAACACGGTGATGGACGGCCCGGACATCGACCTGTTCTACGGCGATGCGGGGATGCTGGATACGAACATTGGTCTCTCTGGCAACCGCGTCTCGCCGGACGTAGAGGTGTTCAACACCTGCGCGCAGGGCGACGCAGTGCCTGCCTACCAGGAGGGTGGCACGGTGACGTGTAACGCGGTGGGGTCTTCCGAGCGCCGTTACGACAACTGCGGTGTGACGGTTCTTGTGCCTGCAGAGACGACGACGCTCCACGCCGTCATCAGCGAAACGAACGAGTCGCGCTTCTCGCTGGATGACATTCAGCCGAACAACTTCTACTTCGTCGTGATTGCCGGAACGCCGGACAATCCGCAGACATTCGTGCAGAGCGTGTCGGGCGACCAGCTTAACAACATGGCGGGCTTCCATCCCGCCCCGGCGATGGAAGGCATGGATGCGATGACCGCCGAACCGACTGTTGAACCGACCGCGTCAGGCTAAAGCCCATCATCCTGAAGCAGCAGAGGCTGGGCCAACCCCAGCCTCTTTTGATTCTGATGGTCTTTGCTACGGGCAGCCACCTTTTTGCAGCGTGTATTCGACGGTGCGCGTGTTGTTTGAACGGTCGCGATCCGGGATCGAGAAGCCGGCATCAATCGTCAGCGTGATCCGGTGGACTTCGTTGTACCAGGTCGAGATCGTCAGCGGCATGTTGACGCGGAACGTCTGCCCAGGCTGCAAGATCGGGAAACCGCCGATGGTCGTGCCCTGCGGACTGCCATCCGCCGCGCGCGAATCGACCAGTGAGACGACGCCGGAGACGGTCGTCGGCGCGCTGCCCAGGTTGGCGACGTCGAAGCCGACCGTGAACGTCTGCTGGCAGGTCGGGGTGGCCGGGTCGAGCACAACGATGCCCGCGACCAGATCCGCGCTGGTGGCGGGTGTCGGCACCGGTGTTGGCGTGCGTGTCGCCGGGATCGGCGGCGGCTGGACGAGGGGCAGCCCGCTCGTATCGCCGCTGATGCGGACAACGCTCGGCGCAGCCCAGCCGGCGCGCCCGTCCGGCAGTCGCACCTGATACCAGCGGGTGCCACGGTTGCTGATGCCGATCACGGGCAGCACAGTGTCGAGTGGCAGGGCGGTGATCACCGGGTAGTCGGTCGAATCGCCCGTGCGGACGTTGGCGCTGGCGACGGCGACGGTCGCCGTGGGGCCGCTCGGCGCGACGGGTTCCTGCGTCACCACGGGCGCGATCACGGGCGGAGTTGGCAGGACGGCGAACGGCGGCGGGTTGTTCTCGATGCGCAGCGGGCCGACACGATGGCGCACGGCCTCGCCGCCGCTGACGTTGGCCGTCAGCCACAGCTCGTAAACGCCGTCGGTGGCAAGCGTCGTATCCCAGACGCCGAGGACGCCATCGATGACCGGCGTCGATCTGGGCAGCGTCGCCGGGATGGGCGGCGTGTCTTCGGCCTCAAGCGTGTCGTTCAGCTCGCGGAACTCCAGGAAATAGTTGGTCATGTTCGGCAGATTGGCGCTGCCGCGGATCTCGACTGCGCCGCGCAGCAGGTAGACCGGCGGCGGCCAGGTGATCGCTGCGTTGGGGTCTGGCTCGTCTTGAGCGAACGCCCCCGTGGCTAAGAGCAGCGATACCGCTAATGCCAGGAGGACAATCCACCTGACTCGAAGGTGCTGTCTCATCATCATTCTCCCTTGTTAACGTACACAGGCCTGATAACCATAACCAGAGGACGGGCGGCGGCCCATGGGCCGTTTGGGGTATTTCGTGCGGAATGCTAGTGTCCCGCCGCCAGCGCTTTGCGCCGCTGCTGGCGCTCGGCAGCCTGGGCAGCGCGCGCCCGCTCCGCGTCGGTTTCGAAGGCGATCTCCGGCACAGTCGCCGGTTTGCCATCCGGGTTGAGCGCCACGTAGACACAGTAAGCGCGGTTCGTCACCCGTGAGTCGCCGGTCAGCGGATCTTCGGCCACGACCTCGACGTAGACTTCGAGCGACGTGCGCCCGACATAGGTCAATTCTGCGTTACAGAGCACGAGGTTGCGCGTGGTGATCGGCTCGTTGAACGTCATCGAGTCGATGGCAACGGTGACGACCGGCAGGTTGGCGTGGCGCATCGCCACCAGCGCGCCCGCCTCGTCCACCATCTTCATGATG
The DNA here is from genome assembly GCA_023382675.1 of Anaerolineae bacterium. GTDB lineage: Bacteria > Chloroflexota > Anaerolineae > Aggregatilineales > Phototrophicaceae > Flexifilum. Next base: position 116,668 of record JAHDWN010000005.1, on the reverse strand, counting down.
ACACCGCCGTGGACGTTGCCCATGCTGTTGGCGTTCTGCGGCCCCATCAACGCGCTGAGGGTAAAACGGGACTCGGCGATGCGTTTCTTCAGTCTTTCCATCGTGTCTTTGCTTCGTCTTGATCTGTAATCAGCACAATTGAACCGCAAACCGCCGCCGGGCGCAAAGACCATTCGTAGGTGGATCGCGCCCCCATGTCCAGGGCAATCCACCGGATTGCCCCGACAGTGGTTGCGATCTGCCCAATGGGTTTCACATTACATTTCTGTGTGTGTATTCGAACAAATGGTCGTATAATGGGTGGGTTGCCATCTGTTCTGGGGGGACATAGCGTATGCTCTCTGCAATTCTGGCCTGCACGAATGTGTCGGAAGCCATCGCCTATTACACTGAGAAGCTTGGCTTCGAGGTTGCCTGGCAGATGCCGCCGAACGAGCGCGGCGAAACGGAATTCGCGGGTGTCAAGCTCGGCGACGCGGAGATCATGCTCGGCGTGACCGAGGGCTACGTCTCGGCGGACGATCTGAGCAAGCGCGGCACCGGCATTCAGCTTTACGTACACTTGCCGCCGACGCTAAGTATCGACGATCTCTACGCCAGGGCACAGGCCAACGGCGCGAACATCACCCGCGCGCTCGAAACCCGTGATTGGGGCGAGCGCGCGTTCAATGTCAAAGATGTCGATGGTTACAGTCTGATGATCGCCCAGGCGACACCGTCAAAAGCAGTTTAGCAGGTTGGCAAATTCAGTGAATCACGAAAGTCGTATCCTGGCCCTCATCCCCCGGCCCCTTCTCCCGACCGCTGCGCTGGGAGAAGAGGAGCAAAGTCCCTCGCCCAGGCGCGCAGCGCCGTTCGGGAGAGGGATGAAGGGTGAGGGCAACTGCAAATTCGTGATTCACTGAAATTAGCGGATTAGCTTTATGGCTGCTTGAGCCGACAGCCATAAGCCAATCCCAAAGCGTACATCCGGCTCAATGCCAGCAGCCAATCGCCTAGAGCGGTTCGACCCAGTAGTTGTTGCTGCCTTCGCCTTCGGCTGTCCAGCCGACCGCGCCCGCGTAGTTCACCTGCCACCACCAGCGGCCATCGCTGCCACAGGAGGGGCCACTGAGCACGCTGAAGACTGCGCCGCCGGGGATCCAGCCGATCACATCGCTGTTTGCGCCGGTGGCACGAGTGCCGGGGGCACTGCGCAGGGCGTTCGGCAGGCCGGGCGTCACGCGGCCACTGCCGCCAGCAGACAGCCGGTTCGGCAGCAGGCAGGTGGGCGAGGGCGGGTAGCTGACCGGCTCCAGCCAGTAGGTCAAGGTCGCGCCGTCGCCTTCGGCCGTCCAGCCGACCAGCCCGCGGTAATTGACGTACCACCACCAGCGCCCATCCCCGGCGCAGTTCGGGCCGCCAAGAATGCTGAACTCGCCGCCCGCCGGGATCGTGCCCATGCGTGACGTGCCGCCAACACCCGGCCCGGAGCGCACGACGTTGGGCAGATTGGGCGTGAGGGTGACGCGACCGCTGCCCCCTGCATAAAGACGGGTTGGCAGACCGCAGGCGGGCGGGGGTGGCGTCGGCACTGAGATCGGCTCCAGGTAGTAGGTGTAGGCACCGTCGCCTTCAACCGTCCAGCCGACCACGCCCTGGTAGCTGACGCGCCACCAGTACGAGCGCCCATCACACACCGGGCCGCTGAGCACTTCGAAGGTCGCGCCCGCTGGAATCTGGCCGATGACGGCGCTGTAGTAGGAGGCGTCGGTGCGGATGCGGTTGGGCAGGGCCGGGTAAGTTGTCACGCGGGCGAAGGTGCTCGGCGTCAGGCGCGCGGGCTGCAGGCAGCCATAGCCGCCAAAACCGCCGCCATCCTGGGCGTTGGCCGCGCTGACGCCACCGACGATGAGCAGCAGAAGCATAAACGCCATGAAGTACAGGCGTCTCGTCATGATAAGTCCCCTTTTGTGAAGTTGTAGTGTGCTTATGACTTTAGTGTAAGGCGTAACGAAAGTTGGACACTTGACGGGTACTTGACGCCAACCCTACGACGTAGGCACGGAATAGTTTGGATTCGGTTTGAGGTAATCGGTCAGATGGAACGATCCCGGGTGGCGCTACTGCCTCGCATGGGTTGCGTAACAGGGATAGAGCTCGGTGTCGATTCTCCGAATGTGGTTGGCAATCCAGATGCCGAGTTCGGCGAAGGTCTGGCGCATCAATTCCGGGTTCATGCCCTGAGTTTGCCACTGTTCATAGAAATGGCCGAACTTGTGAATAAACTCGGCATGCGCTTCCTTGTTGGCGGCGGCTATCGGGCACTCATATTTATCAAAACACTCTTCTTCACGCTCGAAATGCCAGACAGCGTAGAACTGGAGAAAGTCGAGGAGTTCCCCGGCTTCCAGAGTCATGAACTGATGAGTGTTCAGGGTTTCGGCGAAGGCGTTGTATCGTTCGATCAGCTCTATGTGTTGGCCGTCAATTTCAGGGACCCCGGTGGCCATCGAATCATCCCAGATAATCATGGTTTCTCCCTCAATGCAGGTTGACGATTGTCACCGTCAGCGCTCACGGCGTGCGAACGGCTGCGCAGTTTCGTCCGATGAAAACAGACCGTGAACTCGCGGGTGCGCCGGATCGCGTGTAACAACGCTGCCAACGGCTCAAGTTGAGCTTGACATATCTGCATTGTAGATGCTGTTCCAGATTCCGAGAATCAAGGTAAGGCTGGGTACGTTTTTGGGGAAACGAGCAAGATCGTGCGCAGGCTGCCGGAGAGGCGACGGCCTGTGCGCCCAGGTCTTCCGGGCGCACATTCGCGAGAGATTTGAAGGTTGCAGTGGTGGCTGCTGCTTATTCCCCGGCGTCTTTCCGCAGGTCGGAGATGCGCTTGAACACGTCCGGGTCCCAATCGAGCACATCGACCTTGTCGTAGCCGAGATCGGCGCTGAGCGGGGGCAGCGGCGCACGTCCGGGCAGATTCCTCGGCTTGGCCTGGCGCGCAGGTGGGTTCGGGTGCAGCGGTGGCCGGTCGTAGTTGCGTTTGCGCACGATGCGCCCATCCGGGAACAGGTTGCCGACCCATTCGCCATCGGCAGTGTACACGTCGTGCATTTCGCCCTGAACAAAACCGATGTAGTCGCCACGGCTATCGAACAGATACGACCCCATCTTGGTCGCCTGCCAATCGCCGTAGGTATCAAAGATGAAGAATGGCTTGTTCGGATCGATATGGAATTTACGCAACATTTAGATGCCCCTTGATGAGAACATAGACACCATGAATCGTTAATGATTATAGCGTGTGTTCACGTTTCGAACCGAAAGGAAACCAAATTGAACAGAAGAATTTACATCCTTCGCCTCGGCGCAGCCGATGCGCCGCTGCGGTATGCCTGCGCGTCTCTGCTCAACCGGCGGTTGGGATCAGTAAGGCGCTGCTGGGTGCAAGCTGCAAGCGATGATTGATGCGGCTGGCGATCTGCTGGCCGATATCGAGCGGCAGACCCTCGATCAGGATGTCCGCGCGGTGATCGGGGTGCGTGACATGAAGCGCGCAGCGTTCACCGTCGCGTTCGCAGTAGACTTCGAGGCAGGCGCTGCGTGGGAACGCGCGGTAAATATCGTTCCAGGGATCGCTGTAGGCCAGCCGGGTTGCATCCAGCACCAGCCTGCGCGGATCATTCTGGTACTGGCGCAGCCCCATCAACCCGCCGATCAAGAGCGTCAGACCGAAGATCCCGGTGTAGAAAGCGTCCAGAATCTGCTCGCGCAGGATCATCACGGCAGCGATGACCAGCAGCGCCAGCCCAACAATGCGTGTCCCGTGGCAGATGATCGCGCAGGCGATGCGTTGGGCTGGGGTCTCGCGTTCCGCCGCGAACAACCGCTCGCCGTCAAGCGTGATTTCCAGGTCGCGCAGTTCGTCGAGCGCCGCAAACGACAGCGATTGTGTCATGGCACACCTCCAACGTTACGATTTCTCTTACGCTTGCTCTTATTATCCGCTTTTTTGCTCGTTCTGTACACTCTTTTGTGAAGGTTTGCACGAAGGCTTGCGCGCTGGCGCGGGATGGGGCAAGATGTGTGATCATCCGTACAATTTGACAGACAACATAAAACCAGGATAGGGCAACTGTGGCAGGGTTACCAGAACCATTCACTGAACGATTTGCCGATATGTTTCGTCGTGTCGCGCGGTCGAACGCCGCCCGCTTCTACGCGGTCGTCTGGCTGCTGGCAGCACTGTATCTGCTTCTGCGCGGGCAGACCGAGCCGGTCGTGTATGGCGTGATCTGGCTGTTCGTTATCGCCATCTTTGGCAGTCTGACAGTGCTCTTCACTGACGATGCGCCGCCGGACGCGGAAAGCGCACCCGATGCGCGGCGCTGGCTATGGTGGCAGATGGCGGCGCTAGCCGTGTTCATCCTGCTCACGGCGTACAGTGGGGCGGCCTTCCATGCGCTTGCGCCGGCAGATGCGCGCATCCCCTTATGGTCGCCGCTCATGGAGACGCTGGAAAACATCAGCGGCCAGGCGCTTGGTAACGAGAACTATCTCAAGAACCCGGTCGCGTATTTCGTCTTGCCGTTGATTGTGCTTTTGCTGCTGCGTGCGCGCTTCATCTCGCTTGGCTTCGGGCGCGGGCACCGCGTCTGGCGCGTGCTGTTGATCTGGTGTGCGCTGCCAGTGTTGGTCATCCTCACTGGGATCGTGGGCGGATCGCTGGCAGTGGGACAGGTGCTCAATCGCCTGATCTCGAACAGCTTGCAAAATGGCTTCTTCGAGGAGTTCCTGTTTCGCGGCGCGCTGCAAACCCGCCTGCGCAAACTCATCACTGCCGACTGGGCGCTCGTGCTCCAGGCGCTGATCTTCGGCCTGTGGCATCTCGGCCTGGGCTACAGTTCGACCGGCAGCGATGACGTGATCGCCGCTGCTGCCAGCACGATCATGCTCCAGGCGTCGATCGGGCTGGGCTTGGGCATCATCTTCGCCCGTTCGCGCAATTTATTGGCGTCGTCCGTCTTCCACGTGCTGCTCAACTCGATGGGGATTTGAGCAGCGAGTCGTAGATGGCGATCAATTCCTGCGCTGCCCGCTTCCAGGTGAAGCGCGCCGCCTGCGCATAGCCGCGCGCGATCAGATCTGTGCGCAGTGACTCATCGCGCAGCAGGCGGTCGAGCGCGTCCGTCAGCGCGTCCACAGCGTGCGGATCGATCAGCAGCGCGGCGTCACCCGCCGCTTCCGGCATCGACGAGACGTTGGCCGTCACGACCGGCGTCCCACAGGCCATCGCCTCCAGGATCGGCAGGCCGAAGCCCTCGTAGAGTGACGGGAAGGCCAGCGCCCGCGCCTCGCTGTAGAGCGCCGGGAGATCGGCGTCGTCAGCAAAGCCGATGAAGTACACGTGTTCGCGCAGCTTGAGTTCATCCATGGCTGCGTAGATCGGATCTTCCAGCCAGCCTTTGCCCCCGGCGATGACCAGGGTCACGTCCTGGCCGCCCGCGCGCAGCCGGGCGAGTGCCTGCATCAGGCGGGCGTAGTTCTTGCGCGGCTGCACTGTGCCGATGGTGAAGATGTAGGGACGCTCGCCGAGGTCGTATTTCTCGCGCACCGCCGCGCGCGCAGCCGCATCTGTCACCGGCTGAAAGCGCGCGTCGACCCCGCTCAACAGCACCGTAATCTTGTCCGGCGCGATGCCGTAGAGTTCGATCAGGTCGTTTCTGGTCGCCTGCGAATCAGCCAGGATGTGATCGGCACGCTGGGCTGAGCGCGGCACGACCACATCGAGATAGGCTTTGAGCGGCGGGCTGGCGCTGTCCGGCACGCGCACGAACGACAGATCGTGAACGGTCAGCAGGGTCTGTGTGCCCGGCAGTACTGGCGGCAGGGTGAAGTCGGTCGCGTGATACAGATCGACCGGGCCGGTGAAGGCTTCGACCGGCAGCGGGAGGCGGGCGCGATGCCACAGGCGGGCGAACCAGCGCGGCGTGATGCGCGTCGGATGCCAGGTGAACGCGGGCGCGGGCAGCGCAGGTAGATCGGATAAACGTGCGCCAGCCACGAACAGTGGGTAGCGATGCGGCGTCTCCTCACGGGCAAGCGCGGCGACCAGTTCGCGCACGTAGCGCCCGATGCCGCCGCCCTGTTCATGTGCGGCTGTGTAATCAATTGCAATTCGCGCCATGGGCTGTCGATGATCAGTGAAATCGGCTCAATGGCCGGAATTGTAAACGAAAAGAGGCGAGATTACCCCGCCTCTGAATAAAAAAGAATTGAACCGCAAAGGCGCAAACACGCAAAGGGAATGGAATTAGGAACCACGGAGCGCACGGAGCACACAGAGGAAAAACAAGGGGAAAAGCTGAACCCAAAGACGCAAAGAAAAATCCTTTTGAGAATCTTCTTTGCGAACTTTGCGCTTTTGTGGTTCAAAACCAAAATTGCGGACAGCCGCTAATCGACGTCGTTGTACGTCCAGTAGCGGTTGACGAAGAAGTTCCAGATCATGACGATGATGACGCCGACGAACCAGCAGGCCATCGTGCCAAAGCGGGCGATGTCTTCACCGGTGGGCGTGAATTCCGGGCTGAACAGGCGGATCTCCGGCAGCAGGATCGGCGTGATGAATTCGCCGACCGGCTGGTGCGCGGCGGTGATCCAGATCGTGCGCGCGAGCCAGCCGACCAGGCTGATGAAGGCGAACTGCGCCAACTGGCGCCGGATCGAGCGCGAGCGCGAGTCCGGGTAGGTCCAGTAGCGATTCCAGATAAAGTTGCTGATGACTGCCGCAATGAAGGCAATGGTCTGGGCGAGGGTCACGTTCCAGTCGGGATCTTGAAGCGTGGGGATAAGGACCGTCCGCTGCAGGACGTAGAGCGTCCCGAAGTCGATAACAGCGCCGACCGCGCCGACGACGGCAAACTTGAGGAAACGTTCGACCTCTTTGGCCTTGGCTTCGCCAGCGATCGCCACGATCGGGGCGTCGAGTGGGTTACGCAGTTCCATTCTTCTCACGGTCATCTATGGCATACCTACCTCGACCTGCTGGCGCCTGTGCCAACACGTCTCCATTCAAAATACACAACATGCCTATGGTAACACTCAAATGGATAAACAGATTATTGACGTATAAGTTGTCAGTCAGGCTGTGCATCGTCATGTAGACCCACACGCCGAGCACGCCGATGGCCGCCAGCCGCGCGCTCGCGTCGGGATGGCGGCGCGCTCGCCAGGCGAAGGCCAAAACAAATACTGCGAACGCCAGGTAAGCGATCAAGCCAATAATGCCAGTCTCGCCGAGAACATTCAAGTAGTAATTGTGGGCGTGGCCGAGCGGGAACTTCCAGTTCATCAGCCGGAAAGCGGGGTAGGCGGCCTCGTAATTGCCCAGCCCGACGCCGAGCCAGGGATGATCGGTCGCCATTGCGATGGCGGCCTGCCAGTGCGCCAGCCGTTCGATGACGGCGTAGTTTTCCGGCGTGATGTCGACGCCGCGCACGTCCCGCAGCGCGAACAGCTCCTCGACAATCGTCCCCAGCCGCGCGCTGACCGAGGCGGGCAGCCGTCCGCTGACGTAGAGGCCGCCGAACGCGATCAGCAGGGCCGCCGCCAGCCCCAGGCTGATGCTCAAACGGCGCGGCAGCGCGAAGGCGATCACCGCCAGCGAGACGCCAAAGCCAAGCCACGCGCCCCGGCTCCACGACAGGAACAGCGCCAGCGAGATGATCGCTGCCGACGCGCCGTAGAACGCCACCCCGGCGAGCGCGCCTGCATCCAGCCGCCGCAGTGCCCGCCAGCGCCGCCACAACGCGAGCAGATGCGCCAGTGCCGCCGTGATCGCCAGCGGGGCGATCAACCCCATGAAGCCGCCGAACGGGTTCGGCTGGCCAAAGGTGCCGAAGGCGCGGAAGTAGCGCTCGTTGACGACCAGATGGAGCGCGCCGCTGCCGCCGAAGAACTCGTAAATGCCGATGAGCGCGTTCGCCAGCGCCGCCGTCACCAGCATCAAGACGAAGGGCCGCCAGCCGATCTCGCGCCCCAGGTCGTAGACGATGACTGCAATGACCAGCATCAGCAGCCACTTGAGCCATTCCGTCAGCCACGCGCCGAGCGAGAAGGCGTCGAAGGCCGTCAGCCCGCCCGCGATGACGAAGATGATCAGCGGCAGGTAGACCGGCGACCAGCGCAGTGCCATGCGCCGGCGCAGACTGCGGTGCATGAGCCACGAGGCGGCCAGCGCCAGCGCCAGCAGTTGCCCGATGTCGAGCGGCAGCGGCCACGGCCCGCCGGTCACGCGCGGGAACTCGGTCGCGATCAGCGTGCGCATGGGCGCGAGCACGAGCAGGATCGCCAGCAGCGCCGCCGGGTGTGCCAGCGCGGCGATCACCAGCGCCGCGCCGCCGAGCAGCAGCACCGCCGTCGTCAGCGGCAGCGCGGCCACGATCAGTCCGGCGAGGATCGCGATTGCGAGCCAGCCAAGGGGGTGGAACCACGACGGGAGGGAGGGTAGAGCGGGGGACGGGGGTGCGGGGCGGATCATGGGCGGGTGGCGATGGGGAGTGAGATGTTTACGGCTGAGACGTCCAATCGCCGGATGGTCAACCATCCGGCTAAGGTTGCGTCCCTGGCGGAATGCGGGCAAGCCATCGGCTTGCCCCTACGGCGGTCGTTGATATTGTGAGTCGAATCCTGTCTAATCATTATCCGTGCCACCTCGCGACCGATCCACGAATGGCTAAAGGCCAAAAGCCGAAAGCCGACCGCCAAAAGCCAAAAGCCAACCGCCTCACCCCACCACCTGCTGGAAATACTCAATCGTCTTCGGCAGGCCCTCGCTGAGCGGGACTTTCGGCTCCCAGCCGAGGATCTCGCGGGCGCGCGTGTTATCCGGGCGGCGCGTCTGCGGGTCGTCCTTGATGCGTTCCGCCTCCTTGAAGACGATGCCCGCCGGATTGTCCGTCAGTTCGTTGACGACGCGCGCGAACTCGGCGATCGACATCTCGTGCGTCGTGCCGATGTTGACCGGATCGGTGAAGTTGCTGTTGAGCAGGCGATAGATGCCCTCGATCAGATCGTCGACGTACTGGAAGCAGCGCGTCTGCGAGCCATCGCCATAGACCGTCAGCGGCTCGCCGCGCAGCGCCTGGCCGATGAAGTTGGGCACGACGCGCCCGTCGTCAAGCCGCATCCGCGGGCCGTAGGTGTTGAAGATGCGGACGATGCGCGTATCCAGCCCGTGCTGTCGGTGATAGGCCATCGTGATCGCCTCGGCGAAGCGCTTGGCCTCGTCATAGCAGCCGCGCGGGCCGATGGTGTTGACGTTGCCGTAATAGCTCTCTTTCTGCGGGTGTTCGAGCGGGTCGCCGTAGATCTCGGACGTGGACGCGAGCAAGAATTTCGCGCCCTTCGCCAGCGCCAAACCGAGCGCGTTGTGCGTGCCGAGCGAGCCGACCTTGAGCGTCTGGATCGGGTATTTGAGATAGTCGATGGGCGAGGCGGGCGAGGCGAAATGCAGCACCGCGTCGATGTGCCCGGCGACGAAGATGTAATTGCTCACATCGTGCCGGATGAACAGGAAGCGCTCGTGCCCGGCCAGGTGCGCGATATTGCGCGTGTTGCCGGTGATCAGGTTGTCCATGGCGACGACGGTGTGGCCTTCGTCCAGGAAGCGGTCGCACAGATGCGAGCCGAGGAAGCCCGCGCCGCCGGTGATGAGTACGCGCACAGTCTCTGCCTCCCTGCGTGGGAATCGTGATGGCGATAATCCCGGCAAGTTTACCACGAAGCGAGGCAGGGAATCAGGTGCGGTGAATCTGCGTAAGGCGTATTTGGGTGGCGAAAACGATCCGCATATAATCGCGCAATGGGGAATCGTCACAAAGCGTAGAAAGAATTATGACTGACATCTTCATCTCCTATTCCCGGCGCAATCTGGCGCTGATCGAGAAGATCGACGCGGCGCTGACGGCGCGTGGGAAGCAGGTCTGGTTCGACAAGAAGAAAGAACCGCTCGAAGGCATCCCGCCTGGCTCAAAGTGGTGGGATGAAATCAAGCACGGCATTGATGATGCAGACAACTTCCTGTTTGTCATCAGCCCGGAGTCAGTGGTTTCGCCCTACTGCAATGCCGAAATCGCCTATGCGCTCCAGCAGCAGAAGCGGATCGTCACCGCCTTCTACCTGGCGGATGCAACCGAGATCGCGACTCGCCAGTCCATCGATGCTGCCATCGATGCTATCAGCGACAAGCAAGTGCTGCCGCCGGTGGTGTCCGCGCCGGCCTCGAACCTGCGGTTGCTGACGCGCCAGAACTGGCTTGCCCTGAGCGAAGTGCAGTACGTGAGCTTTGCCGATGGCGACGGCTTTGACCGTTCACTCGACGAATTGGTCAATGCGCTTGACCTGGATTTAGCATGGGTGAGGACGCTCAGCCAATTGCGACAATCGGCGCAGATTTGGGATGCGAATGGTCGTGACGACGATTATCGCTGGGGAGAGAATCGTCTGAGTTCTGTGCGCAAGACCATCGCGCTGAAATCGCTTGAACTTGACGACGTGGTTCAGGATTTCATTGAGTCGGAACAGCGTCGACTGTATCGTGAATTGTGCGATGAAAACACAGACCACCAGCGCCGCCGTGAGATTGGTGATCGTTTGTCATATATAGGTATTGGCGACGAACCAGCATTTCATGGCATGGATGTGCGCGACGGTGTGCCCGATATATGCTGGCTGCCTGTCGAGGTGCCGGATAGCCAACGTGGCAAGCCCATCTCCTTCAATGATCAATATGATAAGGTCTACGGTGAGTTCACGCTTCAGCCGTTCTACATTGCTAAGCATCAGGTCACTTACGTCCAGTTTGAGACATTTCTGGAAGCAGAAGATGGCTTCAAGAACCCAGAGTGGTGGGAGGATTTCCCTGAAAAGTATCGACCGCAGGCGATGGAGACCCAACGAGCCAAACTGCGCTACAACCCGCGTGAAGGCGTGTCCTGGTATCAGAGCGTCGCCTTCTCGCGTTGGCTCAACGACCACCTGCATGGCACCCCTGTAGGGTCGCGCTTTGGTATGCCCGCCGCCGAGCCGCCGGTTCTTACCATCGGCAAGAATGCTGAGGTGCGCCTACCGACCGAATGGGAGTGGCAGTGGGCGGCGCAGAATGGGGCAGAAGAGCGGTCATATCCCTGGGGACACTGGCAGGCCGGACATGCGAACACTGAAGAAGCTGGGCTGAGCCGTCCGGTTGCCGTGGGTATGTATCCACAGGGCGCGGCGGTGTGCATTGCGCTCGATATGGCGGGCAACGTGAAGGAGTGGTGCTTGAATGACTATATCAACCCAAACGTCATCGATGGCTATAGTAGTGGCGCACTCAAGGTGCTGCGGGGCGGTTCCTTCTTCCATGATCAGTATCACGCCGTCTGTGCGTTCCGCTCCTATGGTGACCTCGGCCCTGGCTACAGGCACTTCAACTACGGGTTGCGGTTGGTGGTTGCGCCGCTTTAGCGTCTCTGAGGCTCTGAACCGCCCGTTACCGTCTCCGCGTTACAATCGTCGCCGACGCAATTCACTGAAAGGCGAGTGACGATGGGACGATTGGACAAGCAAACAGCGCTCATCACCGGGGGCAGCGCAGGCATTGGCCGGGCGGCGGCGCTGCTGTTCGCGCAGGAGGGGGCGCAGGTCGTGATCGCCGCGCGCAATGCCGAACGGAGCCAGCAAGTGGTCGAGCGCATCCAGGCGGCGGGCGGGGTGGCGCGATTTGTGCCATGCGATGTGCGCCGATCGGAGGACTGCGAACGCGCGGTGCAGGCGACGCTGGATGCCTTCGGTCAACTCGACATCCTCTTCAACAACGCCGGGATCGTCCCGGTCGGCACGGCGCTGGAGACGACGCTGGAGACGTGGGCGGACGTGTTGGCGACCAACGTCAGCGGCACGTTCTACATGAGCCGGGCGGCGCTGCCGCACATGATCGCGCGCGGCAAGGGCGTCATCATCAACTGCGGGTCAGATAATTCGGTCGTCGGCAGCCAGGACTCGGCGGCCTACTGCGCGACCAAGGGCGCGGTTGCGCTGCTGACCAAAGCCATGGCGCTCGATCACGGGCGGCAGGGCATCCGCATCAATGCCATTTGCCCCGGCGACACCTACGTCGAGCGCTGGAACGCCAAGGTCAAACCGGGCCAGACGCTCGACGAGTATCTGGACGAGTTGGGCGAGGGCTTCGCGCTGGGGCGGGTGTCCTCTGCGGACGAGTTGGCGCACGCGATCCTGTTCCTCGCCAGCGACGAATCCAGCTACATGACCGGGGCGCTGCTGGTGGTCGATGGCGGCAACTCTGCGGGCGGCACGGCGGTGAATTTCCGCTGAGGTGAGCGCCAGCCCGTCGAATAATCTGGCGGGTGGCAAATCCAAGACGTGCTTAAACGACGAATTACGAATTAGGCCTATCCCATGGCATTTCCAAGTGCCAGCGCGCGGCTTGAGTGTTCTGATGCCAACAGTTGGTCATGGGGTGCGGTGGTAGGCTATAGGCTTCGTAAGCGAGAGGAGAGTTGTTGTGTACCGGATTCTATTGGTTTTGCTGGTTGCATTGCTGGTGGCGGTTGGGGCGGTCTTCGCTCAGGACGACATGATGCTGCCGGATGTCATCGAAATTGAACAGCCGGGCATCATCCCGGAAGGTATCGAGTGGGATGAGGAAGGCGGGCGCTTTCTGGTCGGGTCCGTCACCCAGGGCACCATTTTCCAGTTTGATGACATGGGCGCCATCTCGCCGTTCATCGAAGACGAAGACTTAGTTTCCAGCATCGGCATTCACATCGACAGAACGAGCGGTCGCTTGCTGGTCGCCAACACCGACGCCAATATTGCGTTCAATCCAGGCGAAGCCAATCCGTTCGCCGGGTTAGCGGCCTACGATCTGGCCACGGGCGAGCGCCTGTTCCTGGTCGATATGACCGATCTGTATGAATCCCCGGCGCACTTTGCCAACGATGTGGTCACGGATGCGGATGGCAATGCCTATGTTACCAACAGCATGGCGCCTGTCATCTACAAGGTCACGCCCGAGGGTGAAGCCTCCGTGTTTGTGGAAAATGAGGCGTTCGCGGTCGAAGGCTTTGGTCTGAATGGCATCGAGTTTCATCCCGATGGTTATTTGCTGGCAGCCGTGGGCGCGTCCAGCAGCATCTACAAGATTCCGCTGGATGATCCCGACAGTCTGACGCTGGTCGCAACGGATATGCCCTATAGCATCGATGGCATGGCGTTTGACCCGAACTACGATCTGGTGGCCGTCGCTGCCGTGGAAGCGGGTCAGATACTGGTCATGTTGAGCAGTGACGACGACTGGGCCACGGCCTACGAACAGAGCCACGTGGAAACCGACGGCAACGCCACGACGGTGGCGATTCGTGATGGTTCGGCCTTCTACACCAAGGGTTACTTCGGCAATCCAGCCCAGGAAGTCTATGACATCAACCAGGTGACGTTGATGACCTTGATGGGCATGGGCGACAACGGCATGTAACTGCCCAGGCAGTGAATCACAGCTGGCTTTTGCCCGGGATGCGTGGGGGCAAAGGCCAGCACCTCCCCCCGCATTTTCAATCTTGTGCCATTTCCCAGACGATGTCACCGAAAGCCTATAGGCTAGCTACCGGCTGATTTTGAGCGGCGCTCCCAGACGAGGGCTGCGCCCGTGAGCAAAGCGCCGATCAGTTCCCAGAGGGCAACGCCAAGGAACCCGACAGGCGCAATCTCCCGGTTCACCGCCAAAAAGAACACGATGAATGTGAGGATGCGGAATGGCACCGTCCACCAGAAGAACGGCCTGAAGTTGACGAGCGAGGCCAGGACGTAGTAAGCGCCCATATTGAGTGAAGCCATTGACGACGCAGTGAGAAACACCAGCGTGTAATCGCCGGTGACCCGTGATGACGGGTCGATAATTGCGAAATTGATCAGCGACATGAGCGTATTCGGGCTGACGAGGCCGATGATGCCGAGCACGAGCGCCAGGAAGCCAAACAGGAACATTGTCCAGCCTGACAGGCTCTGTGGCCCCAGCTTGTTTCCCCTCATTGAAATCATTAATGTAACCTTTATTGATCATTGTGCGCATGTGCGCGATGCTAAGGCAAACGAGTAGCGCGAGGCACGACAAAGCTATGCCAGTTGAGATTGAATTCATCCTTGATCAGCGTGTACTAGTGTATCAAATCTCAGACCCCTTCGAGATTGAGGAACTCATGGAGGCATACCAGAAAGAAAGAACGTTGCGCGACTCGGTGCCTCACACCGTTCATTCCATAGTCGACATGTCGCGAGTGGCAAAAATACCCAAGAGTTGGCTGACGGCAAAGGCTGGTCCCGGGTTTACACATCCGCGCAGTGGCATCATCATCCTCGTCGGGTTGACACTGGGATTGAAGCGCATCGTGCAAGTCATTTTGCGCATCACAAAGTATCCACGACTGCGCTATTTTGATACGCGTGACGAAGCTGAAGCGTTTGTGCGCGATCTCCTGGTCGACGAGCAGCCTGCGCGCGTTGAGACCGCGTAAAAATCCCCCGGCGCCGGACGACGAAAGCCGGCCATCCGGCGGCCCGGGGGTAGACCTATCCAATGGCCTGCCGCGCGTCCCACAGCCAGACCTCGCGCCGCGCGCGGCAGCCCCCACGTTTTAGTCAAGCGACATCTTGAACCAGGCGGCGGTGCGCGCGATGACTGCGTTCGCCATCGTCTGATCTTCGGTCAGCACGGCGTAGATGTGATCTGCGCCCTGCACGAGGTAAGCGGCGCGCAGTTCGCCCTGAGCATGGGTCAGGAACCACTCCAGGTAATCCCCGGAGAAGTCTTCTGTCCCGGCGACGACCATGAACGAGCCGGGATACTTGACGAATTCGGCTTCGGTGTCGCGGCTCTCCAGGCTGGTGAAGAAGCCTTCGCCGAGCGTCACCGTACGCCAGCCCAGATCGATCTCAACCTGGCCATCAGCCGCCGCCGCATCGAAATTGTCCTGGCCGAGCGAGTCCAGGAACGTGCCTTTGAGATCGGTGCCGGACGACCACAGCACCATCGAATCGTACCAATCGGGATGATCCGCAGCCGACCACTGGGCAACCCAGCCGCCCAGGCTGAAGCCGATCACGCCGATGCGTTCAGGATCGACAAAGTCGAGCGCCGTGAGATAGGCATAAGCGGTCGCGGCGTCTTCGACCATACCGTCAACCGTACTCTCGACCATCTCGCCGGCGCTTTCGCCCCAGCCGCGGAAATCGATGCGCAGCGAGGCGATGCCTTGTTCGCCCAGCGCCGCCGCCAGATTCTTATACATGTTGCCGACTTCGTCCTTGCTGCTGCCGAAGCCGTGCAGCATCAGTACCGCGGGCACCGGCCCCTCGGCCGCCGGTTGGACGAGTGTCGCCGAGATGCCGTTGTCCAGGGTCACGACGGTCTCATCGAACGCCGGGCTAGCCTGCGCCGACGCCGCCACTGCGCCCAGCGCCAGCAGGCTCAGCGCAGCCAACACGATCAACAATCTGCGAAAAGTCTTCACGATCCCGTTCCTTTCTGGCCGTAACCCGGTACAAAATAACCGCAGACACTTGTGCCCGATCTGCCAGGCGAATGTCAGGCCAAGTGTATCCCATTCTGGTGAGACGGGGGCTATGGGTGGATGGGCGTTGGCGCATTCGGATTTTGGGGCACGCCGCCCGCCCATGAAATGGGGCGGGCTAATAAGCGTCCCCTGCGGGGACTGGGTGAGCCGTGACGACGCCTATAAGCCCGCGCAGGGGGCGCAAGTTTAGCAAGGGGATTTCATGCCCTTGCGCGAAAGCAATACATTACCCTCAATCCCGAATACCCCAAAGGCGCTGGCCGCCATGGGATGGGCGTCTTCATCGTGAGCGCAGTGCGCCAGACTGTGAGAATTCTCTTCGCGATTTTGTGACTTCGCGGTTCAAAACATGCCGTGGCGCAGATGGGTTCGCCCGCCGCTCTAGACGGCGGCCTGGTGGCTGTTCGCGTCCTCGTCGCGCAGCTCGGCCAGTTGGCGCGCGAATTCGCGGTCGAAGACTTCCAGCGCACGCTCGTCCTGCAGGCAGACGGTGATGCGCCGCAGATGCTTTAGGTCTTCGAACGAGTAGTCGATGATCGTGCCGAGCATGGTGGTGGCGCAGTTTTCAAGGGGATAGCCGAGCGCGCCGGTGCTGATGGCCGGCAGCGCCAGCGATTTGAGGTGGTTCTCCTCGGCCAGCCGCAGGCACTCGTAGATGACGTTCGCCAGCTTACCGCGCTCGCTGCCTTCGCCCCAGCGTGGCCCCACAGCGTGGATGATCTTTTCGAACTGGCTTTCGCCGGGGCTGGTGATGACCGCCTCGCCGACGGGGCAGTGGCCAATGTATTCCAGTTCCCAGATGACCTGGGTGCCAAATTTGGCTGCGAGCGCGGGGGTGAGCGAGAGTTCTGTGTCCGTGGCATGGACGGCGGTTGCGACCGGCATCGACCACAGGTCGGCGAGGAGGGTCTCGATGGTTACTTTGTTGACCTTCGCCTTCATGACACAATTCCCCGCGCAGTTTTCGATCATTACACCATTGATTCGGCGTTTACGTCAATAGAGCGCGTGTTCGAAGCGTCATTTTCGGTCAATGTCGGCGCGGCTGCCCGGCTATTCTCAAGCTATGACGCGCCTGTGGGCAAGCCGCTCTCGTGCGTCGCATCCTCACCTGGAGTCGTTCCGAAGGGGTGGAGCGGCGGCAGATCGGCATCCATGAGTTGGAGAAAATCGAGCGCTGCCTGCGGATCGTCAAAGACTTTCATCCGGCGCGACGCCATCTGCGCGAGCGTCGAGGATAAGAAGCGCACGAAAGCATTTTGTGATACGAACAGCAGCCAACCATTGCCTCGCCGCGGAATATTGGGGATGACGCTCGCCAGCTCTTTGAGCTGCGTGGGGAATTTTTGCAGATCGCGCAAATCCACTATCAGGTGTACGCGAGTGCTTTCTGCTGGTGCCATGGCTGTGACGGTTTCGGACGCCTGTTTTATGTCTTCGACCGTAACCATCCCGGACAAACGCATATAGATGACTTGACCTTCAAGATGCCACGTGACTTCGTTGCTCATGCCGTCTCCGTTCTCATATGTTGCTGTTTATATCATGCCCCGACAAAGCGGGATGCTCCCTTGAGGTCACGCGCGCGGACAGCGCCTGCGCCAGCCCGACGATCTGCACGAAGACCGGCCGTGAGCCATGCCCAGGACTCAATCGGACGCGACTTCCTCGTCACCGGGGATGATGTCTACGCCGAGCGGCGGCAGACTGTCGTCCGCCTGTTGGAGGTAGTCGAGCGCTGCGTGCGGGTCATCAAAGACTCGCATGTGGCGCGAGGCCATGGTGGCGATGGTCGTCGCCAGGAAGCGGAAGAAGATATTTTGTGTCACCAGCAACAACCAGCCACTTCCGCGCCGAAGTTGGGGGATGACTGCTGCCAGATGCTTGATTTGTTTTGGAAACTCGGACATGTCCCGCATGTCGGCAATCGTGTGGACGTAATTGTCTTCTGCCGGGATCAAGGCTGCGATGGTGTTTGCGGTCTCGACCAGTTCTTCAATGGTGACGACGCCGGACAATTTCACGTAGATGATTCGTCCCTCAAGTCGCCAGATGACTTGTGTGCTCACAGTGCCTCTGTACTTTCACAATGCTATCTCTATTATGTGTCCATAGTGCTTGTCGTTCCCTTGAGGGCACCTGCGCGCGTGGATAATGTCTGCGCCAGCCCGACGATCAGCACGAAGACATAGACGAGGTCATTGACAAACACAGCGTTATCAACCAGGCCGTGCGCGACCAGGTTGGCAAGGCAGCCGAGCGCGCCGGTCGCCAGCGCCGCCAGCCATACATCTTCGGTGAGGAATCTGCGCCGTGCGCGCGTCAGGGCACGCCAGCAGGCCAGAACCAGCCCGGCGAAAACGACGACGCCAAGGATACCCAACCGCAGCCAGAAATCGAGCACGACGTTGTGCGGATGAGAGAGATCCGGCTCCAGCCAGGCGTCGGGCATGATGTAGCGCCCGCGGTAGTAATACAGGAATTGATCCAGCCCCAACCCGGTCAGCGGGTGATCCTGAATCGCGGTCAGGGCGCTCTCCCAGACGCGCAGGCGGATGAAGTTCGTGCCCTCGGTCGGGTCGAGCAGCCGCTCGAAACGCGGCAGACGTGCCAGCAGCGGCAGCGCCAGCCCGGCCATGCCCGCCAGACCGGCCAGCGGCAGTGCCGCCCGGCGGCCAAAGACGAACAGCAGCACGGTCGCCAGCCCGACGGGCACACCGACGAACAGCGCGCCCGCGCTCTGCGTCAGCCCGACTGCCACCAACATGATCACCAGGGCGATGATGGCCGCGACTCGCCGGCGGCGATCCAGCGGCGCGAGCGCGAATGCCAGCGCAAACGGCAGGCAGCGCCCCAGCCAGAGGCCGACGTTGTTCGGCGAACCGTAGACGCTTGCCAGTCGGCGCGCGCCTTCTTCGGCGGTGATGACGGCTTCACCGCGCAGGAACAGCCACAGCCCGATCAGCGCGACGGCGACACCCGCCAGCACCAGCGCATCCACCAGCCGCAGCAAGTCTGTGCGCGTCGGGCGCATGGTGCGCAGGATGGCGTAGAACAACACTGGCTCGATGAACAGGGTGCGCAGTTCGGTCACTGCCTGATCGCGATAGGTCGACACGAAGACCGCGACGACACCCAGGACGAGGTAGGCCACGAGCAGCCAGTCGAATGATGTCAGCGTGAATGGTGTGGCTGTGTCCGGCCCATCCTGATGCCGCCGCGCCCAATCGACCGCCAGCCGCAGAATCCAGGCCGCCGCCGTGATCACCACCAGCATCTCGCTCAGCGGGAAGGCGAACTGGTAGAGGTTGACCGGAAACAGAAAGAACGGCGCGGCGAACAGTGTCAGCGTCAGCCCGTAGAGCGGCTTGTGGAAGAAGATCACCAACAGCACCGCCGCCGCCGCCAGCGTGACGATCAGCGCCGGATTGACGTACATCAGCCCGGCGGTCACGATGGCGAGGCCAAGCTGAATCGGCTCGCGGCGGAACAGGTTCGGCGTTGCGTCGCCCCAGGTGAGGAGCATCCCGATCAGCAGCAGGATCGAGGCGGCGGCGCTCAAGGCAAGCTGCCCGGCATCGCCCAGCCGTTTCCACAGGCCGGCGAACGGACGCAGCGCGCCCTGCCAGTCGATGTGCAGGGCGAAGGCCGCCGCCGCGCCCAGAGAGACTGCCCCGGCGATCAACGCCAGCGCGATCTGGCGGTCGAACGGCTGGGCGGGGTTGCCCGCGCCGACGGCGAACCCGGCCAGCGCCCAGCGATCCCAACCGCGATCCGCGATCAGGTGCAGCCTATGCACGCCCGGCGGCAGATCGCGCGCGACCGGCACAAGCGAGACATCCGGCTGGCGCGTGTCGCTCGTCAGCACGATGTAGCTGTTGCCCGCCGCGTCAGTCGGCAGGGCGTTCGCCGGCTGGCCGTCGATGGTGACGTAGAGATAGGCGACGTAATTATCTTCGCGCAACAGCAGGCTGACCTCGGTGCCTTCGAAGGTGAAGTCGAGCTGGCTGTCGTTGACCCAGCCAAGATCCGCGCCCAGCTCGCTTAACGTCCAGACGCCACTGTAGGCGGTGTAGGCGTTCATGGGGTGATGCAGGCCGGGCGGCGCGGCATCGGCCTGTGCCGAAACCGCGATTGCTCTCGTAGCGAGCGTGTCATAGAGCGGTGTCGGGTCGTCGTCGGAGGTGCGCAGCGCGAAACCCCAGCGCGGATCGTCGGGGGCGCTGAAGCTTGCGGGCGGCGTCCAGGCGCTCAGGATCGCGCCGCCGACCCACAGCCATTCGTCGTCGGCCATGCGCAGCGCGTCGAGCGTGTAGGCGGCCTGCTGTTCGGCGCTGACCTCGCCCCAGATCGACGGCGCGCCCGCCCAATCGTCCGGCAGCTGATTCCAGCCGAATTCGCTGATCCAGAGCGGTGTGCGCCCGTCGTCATGCGCCAGCATGATCTCACGCAGGGCGGCGGCGCGGGCAAATTTGAGTTCCGCCGGGTCATTCGGATCGAAAGCGCGGTCGTCCGCCGGGTAGCTGAAGCCGTAGGGTTTGGCCGCGACCCCGTCGCTGATATCAGCCAGCCCCAGCCGGTAGAGATCGTCGAGGAACGTCAGATCGCTGATGTTCTTCGGCCCGGTCTCGACCGTCGGCGCGAGCGCCCCGGCGATCACCTGGGCGTCGGCGTCGGCGCTGTGGATGGCTTCGTAGGCGGCTTGCAGCAGCGCGGCATAGGCGGCGGCGCGCGGCTCGCCCATGCCCCAGGCTTCGGTCAGATTCGGCTCGTCCCAGATCTGGTAGACATCGATCCGGTCGCCATAGCGCTCGGCAAAGGCGCGCGCATAGGCTGCGAAATCCGCCGGATCAGCGGGAAAGGCGACGGCATTCGGCGGCATCGCGCCGGTCGTGCTGCTGCCCTCCACCGCTGCCCAGGGCGGTGTGCCATTCAAGACGGCCACCAGTTGCAGCCCATCACTCTCCGCGACTTCCGCGACGATGGCGTCGTAGCGCGTCCAATCGAACACGCCGGGTTCCGCCTCTGCCATATCCCAAGGGAAGAACTGGCGCACCCAGGTCACACCTGCCGCGCGCATCAAGGAAAGCTGGTCAGCGATCTCATCGGGCGCATACAACGTCAGGTCGGCGTTGATGCCCAGGCGTGGCATCCAGTAGGGCAGATCGGCGTCCGTGGCCGGGTCAGCCACACCGCGCAGGCGCTCGTCGCGTTCGAGCGCCGTACCCCAGGCAGCAAAAAACGCGCCCGCGCAGGCGACGAGCGCCACGATCATCAGGAACCAGTCGCGTTTCATCGGGTCCAGACCGGGCGGGCGGCGCCGCTGTCGAGAGTGAGCTGGTTGGCGATGCCGCTCTCGACATCCACCAGCCACAGGCTGCCCTGGTAGACGAAGCTGATGCTGCGCCCATCCGGTGCCCAGGCGAATTCGCGCGCGCGCAGGCCGGGCTGAGCGCTGGACGCCGGGAAGACGACTTGCGCATTGCTGCCATCGCGGTCGGCGACCACCAGGTCGTATTCAGCCGACTCGCTGATGCTGTTGTTGATGCTGCGGGCGCGCAGGTAGGCGATTTGCTCGTTGATGGTTGCGCCGTCCGCGTCGGTGGTCGGCGGGGCATATTCCGGCGTTGACCAGATGCCGGCGTTATTGGCAAGATCGACCGAGAATGCGCCGCTGGCCTCGGCTACGGCGATATGGAAGGCGGGACTGGTCTCCGGCGGCTCGCTGCCGATGGGGCTGCCGTGGACGGTCGTCAGCAAGAACTGATCGTCCGCCGACCACGAGATGTTGGCGCGCCATGACCACGACTGCGGCGAGTTGAACGGCGTGTAGGTCACGAGCGATTCGAACTCGCCCGTGTCGAGGTTAATCAGCCCGATGCCGTTGGCACGCGCATAGGCCAGCCGTGTGCCATCCTCTGACCAGGCAAAGCCCGTGCCCCACCAGCCGGCAAAGCCGCCGCTGTTGTTCTCGACCACGCGCTGCGGGTTGATCAGTTCGCCGCTGGCCGGGTCGATGCGCACCAACCACAGGTCGTTATAGGCCTGCCAGCCAGGCGGCGTGCTGCGCGGCTCTGCTGTCGAATAGGCGATGGTGTTTTCGCGCCCCGGCACCCATTCGGCGTAGAGCACGTTTGTCAGCGGCAGTTCAATCGGTTCCGCCTCGCTGTCTGTATCCGTGATCAGGTAGAGGCGGTTGGAGAAGCCGCCCGTCTCCGAGGGCGTCGCGCGCGAGAAGATCAGCCGCTGGCCGTCCGGCGTCAGGCTGAAGACGCGCCCGTCCACGTCGCCGGTGTTGGTCAGGAAGCGGCGCGTTGTGCTGCTGCCACTCATGACCCAGACGTTGTTATTGTTGATGTAGGCGAGCGTGCCGGGGATGCTGACCGGGTCGAGCGACCCCGCCGGGCCGACGAAGACGACCTCATCGACCGGCGCAGACACGACCGTGCGGCTGACCTCCTGGCGGTCGGCGCGCACGCCATCGCGGATCTCGACGCGGTAGCAGATCTGGGTGACGCCGTTCTGCCCGGCCTGGCCGATGCGCTCCTCGCCCGGCTGCATCCCTTCGTAGGGCACAGTCTGGCGGCGATAGGGCACGTCGATGTTTTCGCACTCGTTCTCCTCGCGCACACGCACCACCGTCACGCGCATTCCGTCGGCAATCTGCGAGTAGGTCGGCGGGTTCACGTCGTCGATCTCGCCGAGCGTCACGTCGGCATCGCGCAAGAACTCGGCAACCGTGATCGGCGCGTCGTAGGTGAATGAGCGCTCGCGGCCATCCACCATCAGCGAGACGATGATCTCCGGTGTCTGGGCGGCGGGCGTGCAGGCGGCCACCAGCGCCAGCAGCAGGCTAAGCAACACCCCGCGCATGGCAATGTGCGCCAGGTGAGAAACGGCAACAGCTTTCAAATGCGGCATGGGGTCGAAGTCTCTGTTTGGTTGCATACCGGCAGATTGAACCACAAACTGCGCCTCAAGCCAAGATGAGGATAGTGGGCTGAATCCGAGGTATCATGCAAAATACCAAGCTGAAGGCCTTTAGCGCGCCGGTCTGTTGCCCTGCTAATGTTCGTCAGAATATAGGTGACGCAGATCATTGCACCTATAGTATGGGCAATTGATAGAGTATGTCTGCTTGTTTGTGGCGAATAATTGGGCAATCAGTATTATCGTGTAACGTTCTCGATATTATCCCTGGCAATGCAGAAATGTGTCAGACCCCGTGACTCAGCATATACCTTTCCGATGCCGGAGACTGTCGGCGTAGAGAAAGCCGATCCCGTAACTAACTCAAAGGAAGCGGAACGCTCCAATGGGTTAAAACCGTAGTTTTGTATTGTAATGCTTAGGCCTAGTAGACCACCGAGGCCAATCATAGGGGAAGCATTTTGGTAGGTTGCATATAATGGGGAATCGGTGCAAATAGTATTTCGGAGGCCCACAGCATCGACTTCCTGAAGTTCCTGCAAATAGGTATCAATAGTAGATTTTGGGCCAAAGTAGAAGAAGAAAGCGATAAATGCTGCAGGAGCAATGACCAATGCAAAACCAAAAATCTTTTTGATGGTTTCTTGGCTTTTAGGGCTACTGTCATTTATCTGTGTAATACCAGCAAGCATCGTGATGATAGATGCAATTAACACAACCAAGTCAACCAAGTCCATGATCTTTCCTTAAGAAGATTTGAAATCCAAAGCAATTGTCCGCAATGACTCTACGTGTTGGTAATCATATATATCATAGAGTGCGAACATTGTTGTTATTAATATATCACAGATCCGAGGCCGATCAAAATATCTAGAAACGAATATTCGAAATGAACCTATTCAAAACAAGCCATGCTGCCGGGCGTTTGTGCCGGTTGAGCATGGCTTGTCCGCAGAACTCAAACTACTGCGTGGATGTGAGGCGCAGGATCAGCCAGAGCCGCACTCCGCACCGATTTCGACGCGCTGCTGGCCGAGCAAGGTGGAGATGTAGCTGCGTTCGACGTGCAGATTGTAGACGACGCTCTGAAGCCCTGGCTCGCCGGTCGGGACGGTCGCGCTCAGCGTACCTTCGGCGCTCAGGCCGTCAAAGCGCTGATTGAGCGGACTGTCTGGGACGACGCTGATGCTGTTTTCCGTTTGCACCACGATCTCGCTGCGGATGGACAGCGGGAAGGACGAGTCAACGCCCCAACTGAGTGTGACCGTGTCGCCTGGACAGGCCGCGCCCTGGCTGATGGTGTAGTGGCGCACGTCGGGGCGGTAGTACATGGGGATGAGCTGGATGCTGGCGTTGGGCGCTTCATAGGCGGGACGCGCGGCGTCCACAATCAGATAGGCGCTGGTCAGGTTGCTCTCCATGGTGATGGTCTGCGTGCCTGTGGGCGGCAGATCGCGCAGTTCGAGCTTGACACCTGTTTGCGGCGCTCTCGCCGATGTCCAGCCCCAGATCTCAAGCCTGACCGAGGCAGCCCCACGTGTCTGCCAAGTCAGCGTGATCGGATCGCCAACGAAGGCGCTCGCCGGGTTGGCCTGGAAGCTGAGCACCTGCGGGCCGGACGCTGGTGGGGGAGTTGCCACCGGACGCGTGACCACGTCTCGCAAAATCGGGAGCGTGAGTTCCTGGCTGGCATAGACCGTGCTGTCGGTCAGATCGACGAGGCGCAGGCGCAGCCGGATCGTGTCGCCGCTCGTGAGCGCCGGGTAGATGCTGCCATCACCATGCGAACGCACCCACGCGAAGGGGCGCGGCGCTTCGATATTGATCGAGTCGCCATCCAGCACCTGCTCAAAGACCAGATTCGCGTTCGGCGGGCGATTCACCACCTCCCACGTCACCGGGATGCTCAGCCGCCCAGCCTGGAGCGCCGACTGGCGCACGGCATCGACACTGCTGGCGAAGCGCACGATCTGCGGTTCATAGCCATCGGCCTGATAGGGAATCACGAGCGATTTCGCGTCGGTGAGATGTCCATCGGCATCATAAATGGCGAGGCGGAAGAGCGGCGGCGCAAAACTGAGGGTGTGCGGCACGGCGTGTGTCAACGTGCCTTCCGGAGGGTAGGTCGCGCCGGGCACGGCCTCGTGCCATTCGTCGAGCACGAGCACTTCCATGCGGATCTGCTCACTGACCTGGATATTCTGCGTGCGCCAGTGCAGTGTGACCTGCGTCGTGCCTGATTCGGCCTGATCGGGTGTGATGGTGGTCAAATCGCTGTTGAATTCGATGATGCGCGGCGTAGACTGCGCGGAAACCGTCGATAGGCCGAAAAAGAGCAAAATGAGGATCAGAACAGGACGATACTTCAACATCTCATCCCTCCTGCACGTGTCAGAAGAACTGTTTTATGAGCATTGTAGTGCTGCTCTTTGCAGCGTCAGGCAGCCGTGGGGCGAGCGTATGCTTCCCGGTTTTGCTCTCGCAATAACTTGTGTCGGTTATTTGAGTGGCCGAAACTGCACTGGCGGCTAGCGATGCAAAAAGGGCGACCTATCATCAGGCCGCCCTTTCTCATGCTAATGGCTAACGGCTATCGGCTTGTGGCCTTTAGCTGTTAGCCGACTGCCACCTACGGCAGATAGTTGAGCCGGATGTCGGTCAGCAGGGCGATCAGCGCCTCGTTGATGGCGTTCGCGCCGTACTGGCTCGTCTCCGCTGCGTTCAGGTCGCCTGCGCCGTTGGGCGAGACGCTCAGGTTGACGCCGTCGCTCAAGCCGTTGTTGGGCAACTGCGTCAGCAGCAGCCACAGGTTGAGCACCGGCACATTGTTGTTGTTCGCCACGTCGATGATCTGCTCGTTGATGGCGAGGATGCGGTCGGCAGAGACATCCGCGCGCGGCGGCACGGTGATCAGCACCGGCACGACGCTGGCAGCCTTCGCCGTATCGACGATCTGCTGAAGCTGTGTGCGGAAGGTGTTCGCGTCCGTGCCATTGGCGGCATCGACCGACCCGACATCGATGAAGATCACGCTCGGATGCAGCGTATTGATCTCGCACTGCACGGGGTTCTCACCCGGATTGCAGTTCGGGTTGGCGTTGGCCGGGTCGAGCAGGATGGCTGCCGTGCCCTGGTCGAAGGTCGCACCACTCGCATAATTGAAGCTGGTGAAGCCGCCCAGGTCGTCCGCGTTGAAGGAAGCAACCGTCTGCTGGTAAGCGGCGTCCGGCACAGTGTTGGTGCCGCCCGGCGCGAACGGATACAGAATGTTGCTGCTGCGCAGGTACTGGTCGCCCGCTCGTGCAAACACGTAGGGGTTGTTCCCGCTCTGGATGCCCAGATTGATCGTGTTGCTGATGGTCGGCGCGAGCGCTTGCGAGGTCACGTCTGGCTGAATCGGCGTCGTATCGACGATGGTCGGCTGCTGCTGCGCCTCTTCAACCGTGATCGTCTCGCTGTACATGTTCGACTGGCCGTTGCCAGAGTTGGACACTGTCAGCGACACGGGGTAGCTGCCGCCACCGGCATAGGTGTGCGCGGGGTCGGCTTCGTTGCTGAAATTGCCATCGCCGAAGTCCCAGGCATAGGTATCGTAATCGCCCGTTGACGCATCCGTGAACTGGATCGTCAGCGGGTCGTTCGGGTCGGCGCTGTAGGTGAACGACGCTGTCGGCGGCTGTGCGGCGGCCTGCACGGTCACATCGAGCGAGTAGTTGCTCGGAATGCCGTCTGTGCCGGTCGCCGTCAACACCACCGTATAGGTGCCGCCCGCGCCGTAGGTGTGCAGCGGCGCGAAGTCGCTGCTGGTGATGCCATCGCCGAAGTTCCACTGGTAGCCGACGATGTCACCGGTCGAGTCATTCGTGAACTGCACGGTCAGCGGGTCATTGACCGGATCGACCACCGTGGCGCTGAACAACGCGTTGGCGGGCTGCGCCGGCTGCTGGACGCTGATCGTCTCGCTGTAGTTACTCGTCTGCCCATTGCCGGAATTGGTCACGGTCAGCGAGACGGTGTAGCTGCCACCCGCGCCATAGGTGTGGGTGGGATTGGCTTCGCTGCTGGTCATGCCGTCGCCGAAGTCCCAGGCATAGGTGTCGTAGTCACCCGTCGATTGATCCAGGAACTGGATCGTCAACGGATCGCTTGGGCTGGGTAGCCATTTGAAGCTGGCCGTCGGCGGCGTTCCCGGCTGCTGCACGGTAATCGCCTCACTGTAGGAGTCGAGCAGTGCGTTGGCGGAGTTGGTCACGGTCAACGAAACAGTGTAGCCACCCCCCGTGCCATACGTATGAACGAGGTTGGCCTCGTTGCTGAAGTTGCCGTCGCCGAAGTCCCAGGCGAAGGTGTCATAGTCACCCGTCGAGGTGTTGGTGAACTGGATCGCCAGCGGGTTGCCTGGATCGGCTGCCCAGGTGAAGAAGGCATCCGGCGGCACAGCGGGCGGTTGGACGTTGATCGTCTCGACGTAGTTGTCGTCGCCGCCAGGGCCGCTCACTGACAGACTGACTGTGTAGCTGCCACCCGCGCCGTAAACGTGCTGCGGGCTGATCTCGGTACTGCTTGTGCCGTCGCCAAAGTCCCAGCCATAGCTGGTGATGTCGCCGGTCGAGGCGTTGGTGAAATTGATCGCCAGCGGGTTGCCCAGGTCGGCTGCCCAGGTGAAGAACGCATCCGGCGGCACGGCGGGCTGCTGGACGTTGATCGTCTCGCTGTAGTTGCCGGACAAGCCGTTGCCGGAGTTGGTCACGGTCAGCGACACGGTGTAGCTGCCGCCCGCGCCGTAAACGTGCTGTGGGTTAGCCTCGCTGCTGGTCGCGCCATCGCCAAAGTCCCAGGCGATGGTGTCGTAGTCGCCGGTCGAGCCGTTGGTGAAGTTGATCGCCAGCGGGTTGCCTAGATCGGCTGCCCAGGTGAAGGAGGCCGTCGGCGCGACCGCCGGGGGCTGCACGCTGATGACCTCGCTGTAGGTGTCGCTGCCGCCCGCGCCAGACACCGTCAGCCGGACTTCGTAATCGGCAGCGGCGGCGAAGGCGTGGGCAGGATTCGCGTCGGTGCTGGTCGCGCCGTCGCCAAAGTCCCAACTGTAGCTGTCGATGCTGCCGGTCGAGGTGTTCGTGAACTGGTAGGCCAGCGGATTGTTTGGATCAGCGGCGTAAGTGAACGACGCGCTCACCGGCGTGGCGACACCAATTGTCTCGCTGTAGATATCGGTGCCGCCGGGGCCGCTGATGTTCAGTGTGACGGTGTAGCTGCCGCCGCTGGCAAAGATATGCTGCGGGTTGATCTCAGTGCTGGACGCGCCATCGCCGAAATCCCACAGGTAGGTGTCGATGTCGCCGGTCGAACCGTTGGTGAAGTTGATCGCCAGCGGGTTGTTCGGATCGGCGGCGAAGCTGAAGGACGCGTTCACCGGCGTGGCGACCGTGACAGTGTCGACGTAGTTGGTCGCTCCGCCAGGCCCGCTCACCGACAGGCTGACGGTGTAGCTGCCGCTGCCGCCATAGACGTGCTGCGGGCTGGCCTCGTTGCTGGTCGTGCCATCGCCGAAGTCCCAGCCGTAGCTATCGATGTCGCCGGATGACTGGTTGGTGAAGTTGATCGCCATCGGGTTGTTCGGGTCAGCCGCCCAGGTGAAGTAGGCCGAGACCGGCTGAGCGACGAACACGGGCTGCGTCAGTTCGGCGCTGCCGCCTGGGCCAAAGACGACCAACCGGACGGAATATGCGCCGCCGCCGGTATAGGTGTGTGTCGGGTTGGCCTCGGTGCTGGTTGCGCCGTCACCAAAATCCCATTCGTAACCGCTGATGTCGCCCGTCGAGGCGTTGGTGAAGTTGATCGTCAGCGGATTGTTCGGATCAGTCGCATAACTGAACGCGGGCACCGGGGCGGGGATCGGCGTCTGTGTCGGTGGGATTTCCGTCGGTGTCAGCGTTGGCGGTTCCGGAGTCAGAGTCGGTGGCTCCGGCGTGTTGGTCGGAACGACGACAATCCGCGTCGCCGTGTTTTCGGGCGTGTTCGTCGCCGGGATCGGCGTGAGTGATGGCGGCACCGGCGTGTTGGTTGGCTGTGCCGGGTTGATGACCGTGATCGGGAGCGTCACTGTTGACGAACCGCCAGGGCCAGTCACCGTCAGGAAGACGTTGTAGGTGCCCGCCGCCACGAAGGTGTGTACCGGATTCGGCTGGTCGCTCGTGCCGCCATCACTGAAGTTCCAGGCGTAAGTATTGATCGCGCCGGTTGACGTGTTCGTGAACTGCACTGTCAGCGGCATGTTGCCCGTGGTTGGATTGGCCGTGAACCCCGCATTCGGCGCGTTCGGCGCTTGCACGTTGATCTGCTGCGAGACATTGGATGACCCACCGGGGCCGGCCACAGTCAGCGTCACGGTGTAAAGACCGGGCGCGTTGAAGGTGTGTACCGGGTTGATCTCGGTGCTCGATGAGCTGTCGCCGAAGTTCCACTGGTAGCCTGTGATCTGGCCGCTGGATTGGTTAGTGAAGCGCACTGTCAGCGGCACCTGCCCGCTCACGCGGTCGAGCGTGAACGCGGCGATGGGGCGCGGGATGTTCGGTGTCGGCGAGGGCTGCGGCGTCGGGATGCGGTTCTGCACGCGGATGTTGTTGACGACGGTCGTCAGCGTCGTGCCGTCGCGCAGGTAAACGCGCAGGCGCACCTGATAGGTGCCGTCGTTGATGTTGGTCGTGTTCCAGATGCCGAGCAAGCCGTTGACGACCGGCGTTTGCACGGCGGCGGTCGCCGGGAACCACAGGTTGCCGGGGTTCGGGTCAGGGCCAAACTCGACCTGATATTGCAGGAAGTTCGGATGCACCGCCGCGCCGATCACCTGGACGTTGCCAGCGATGACGTTGCCCGGCACCGGCGACAGGATGACGATGCTGATCGGCAGCGGCGTCGGGCTGGGCGGAAGTTGTACCACAGGTGGCCGTACGGAGGTCGGCACGGAGCCGATGACCGTTGGCTGCCCGGCAGGCACGGTCACGCCCGGCAACGGCGTCGGCACGCCGCTGGTCGATTGCGGTGTCCGCGTCGGCGGCAGCGTGAACGCCAGACTGGGCGTTGTGTCGATGGTTTCGCTCGTCACATCTCCGCCGCTCAGGTTGCAGCCAGCGGCGAGTAACGCCACCAGCACCAGCGCCAGTATCATGACGAGGCGGGGAGTTCGAATGAAGGATGTCATAGCGCGCCTCTCTTAGGATTTTGAGTCTCCACCATTAATTATGCACGATCTGAACGCGAACGACATCCTCCCGTTGGGCTATAGGTGGGTATAGGCTGGTGAACCGTCGCCCGAGCGTTGCCGTCAATCTTCGTCCAGGGTTGAGAGCGTCGCGAACAGGCCGCGCAGCGCCGGATATAACTCGCGAAAGGCGGCATAAATGCGCTCGTAGGCTGCGACGCCGTCGGCGTCTGGCGCGGTGGTATCGACCTGGTGAATCAGCGCGCCGCAAGCGCTCGGCACGTCTGGCCATGCGCCCGCGCCAACCCCGGCCAGGATCGCCGCGCCGAATGCGCCGCCCGCCGTCGTATTGACCGTGTAGAGCGGGAAGTTCATGATGTCGGTCATGATCTGCCGCCAGATCGGGCTGTTGGCCGCGCCGCCGCTGACCGCCGCCGAGGGCGGGTGGATGTCCTTGTCGCGCGCGATCTCGACCAGATCGCGCATGCCGAAGGCGACGCCTTCCATGGTGGCACGCACCATCTGCGCGCGTCCATGGCGCAGCGTGAAGCCGACGAACGCGCCGCGCGCCAACGGGTCGGGGTAGGGGTGGCGCTCGCCGCTGAGATACGGGGCGAACAGCAGGCCGTTCGCGCCGCGCGGCACGCTGGCGACCATCTCGTTGAGCGCGTCATACGATTGGCCGGGCAGCATCTCGTCGTGCAGCCAGCGCAGGCTGCCGGCGGCGCTCTGCATCACGCCCAGGTAACACCAGCGATCCGGGATGGCATGGCAGAAGGTGTGCAGCCGCCCATCTTCATCCGGCAAATAGCGATCCGCCGACGTAAAGAGCACGCCGGACGTGCCGACGGTCAGGCTCGTCTGCCCGTTGGCGACAATGCCACTGCCGACTGCCTGCGCCGGTTGATCCCCCGCGCCGCCGACGATCGGCGTCCCGGCTTTCAGGCCCGTGAGCGCGGCGGCCTCCGCGCTGACGGGCGCGCAGACCTCCGGCGATTCACACAGTTCCGGCAGCCAGGCGCGCGGGATACCCGTCAGCGCCAGCATGTCATCCGACCAGCGCCGTGCGCCGACATCGAGCAGGCCGAAGCCAGAGCCATCCGACACGTCGGTCATGTGCGCGCCGCTCAAGCGGAAGCGGACGTAATCCTTGGGCAGCATGACACGCGCGATCTGGTCGTAGAGCTCTGGCTCGTGTTCGCGCATCCAGACGATCTTGGGCAGCGTCATGCCCGGCAGCAGCATCGAGCCGATGTGCTCGTAGAGCCGCTGCGCGCCGAAGGCCTCGGTGATGGCGTCGCACTGCGCGCCGCTGCGCAGGTCGTTCCAGAGGATGGCGGGGCGGAGGACGCGGTTATCTTTGTCGAGCGGCGTCAGGCCGAGCATCTGCCCGGTCAGGCCGATGGCTTTCACGGCGTCTGCCGGGATTTTTTCGAGCAGGCTGCGCAGGCTGGCGACGGTGGCGCTCCACCACTGCTCCGGGTCTTGCTCCGCCCACAGCGGGCGCGGTGTTGACAGATCGTGCGGGAAGGCGTCACCGTTGACGATGCTGCCTTGCTCGTCAATCGCCAGGGCTTTGCTGCTGGTGGTGCTGACGTCGATGCCGATGAAATAAGGGGACATTATGGCAATCTCTCTTTGTGCAATGAAGAAAACAATTCAAATTCGCCGCCGACGGGTCGCCGAGGGCAAGCCACCGGCTTGCCCCTACAATTGCGCCAGATTTCTCAATGATACAGATAAGGTGTTCTCTTGCTTCCTATCTTTCTGAACCCAGAACTCAGAACATCTTGTCTCCGCACTGTGAACCGTGAACCCCACAACCGAGCACTGAGTACCAGGTACCCCCTACAGCGCTTCGGTCTTGGCCGCGCTGTGGATCGGGTTCAGGCGCACAACCGCCAGGTCATCCTCGCCGATCTGCAGGGCCGTGCGTGTGAGATCCTCGACCGTGCGCACCAGCGCTGCCGCGTCCAGGCCGTATTCGCGCATCAGGTAGGGACGGCTCGCGCCGTGGATGAAGGTGTCGCGCAGGCCAATCGGGATCAACTTCTTGCCCAGGCCGTGACGGGCGATGACTTCGGCGGTCGCGCTGGCCAGCCCGCCGATGATGGTGTGGTTCTCCATCGTGATCACGCCGTAACGTGCCCCGGCGATGGCCTCCGCCACCTGCGGATCATCGAACGGCTTGAGCGTCGAGATGTGCAAATGCTGGATCGAGACGCCGCGCGCGCGCAGCGCCTGGGTCGCGCGCATGGCTTCTTCCGTGCAGATGCCGGTCGAGAGCAGCGCGATGTCGTCGCCCTGGCTGAGGACGCGCGCCTTGCCCAGGCGCATCGATTCGTCGGCGGCGAACAGGCGCGGGATCTCGCCACGGATCATGCGGATGTAGATCGGGCCTGGGATGTCTAGCGTCACATCGAGCACGCTTTCGACGTCGGTTGCGTCGCCCGTCTCCAAAATCGTCAGGTTCGGGATGCCGCGCAGCACGGCTACGTCGTCGATGGCCTGATGGGTAACGCCGCCCGGCGTGGTCACGCCCGGCAGGAAGCCGAACATGCGCACCGGCAGATTGGGGTAGGCAATCGAGATCGCGATCTGATCGAGCGCGCGCCGGTACATGAAGACGGCAAAGGTATGTACGAACGGCGTGAAACCTTCGCGCGCCATGCCCGCCGCCCAGCTCATCATCGTCTGCTCGGTCAACCCCATCGAGAAGAAGCGATCCGGGTAGGTGTCTTTGAACAGTTGGATCTCGGTCGAGCCGGTCAGATCGCCGGACATGACGACGACTTCCGGGCGCTTTTCCGCCCAGCGGACGAGGTTTTTTTCGTGGACACGTGACAGAACTTCCATGATTCAGGCCTCCTCGCCCGCCTGCATTGCCGCCAGGACTTCACGATACTGCTGCCGCTCTGCCTCGTCTTTGAAGCGGATGTAGTGGAGCTTCGCGCCGCGTTCCTGCATGATGTCGATGCCCTGATAGGGGCAGGTGTAGGCCAGCACGAGCAGTGGCCTGTCGGTCGGGCTGTGCGCGGCGGCGGCCAGCGCCTCGATGTCGTGCCCATCGACCGGGCAGACCTGCCAGCCAAACGCATCGATCTTCTGCGCGAACGGCTCGATATTCATCGTCTCGGCCATACGCCCATCGACCTGCTGGCCGTTCACGTCCACGATCACGCGCAGGTTGTCCAGCTTGTGGAAGGCGCTCGTCATCAGCGTCTCCCAGCTCTGACCCTCCTGGAACTCGCCGTCGGACATGAAGACCCAGACGAGGCCGGTATCGCCGCGCAATTTGCGGGCGGCAGCGATCCCGGCGGCCTGCGCCAGCGCCTGCCCGAATGAGCCGCCGCTGACTTCAATGCCGGGCGAGTGCTCCGCGCCGATCATCTCGACCGAGCTGCCATCCTGGTTGAAATGCGCCAGCCCCTCCGGCGCAAGCCGACCGACCTCGATCAGCGCGGCGTAGAGCGCCAGGGCGTAATGGGCGGGCGACAGGATGAAGCGATCCAGGTCTGGCGCTTTCGGCCCGTTGTAGACGCCGCCGTTGAAGTGCTCGTGCGCGCCGCCGGGCACGCCAGGAAAGGGCGGCGGGGTGGGCGGGCCCTGGCTGGGGCCGAGCTTCATCAGATGGCCATAAAGGAGCGCCAGGACTTCGGCGGACGAGCACGCCTGGCTCAAGTAGCCGCCGTTCTGGGCGATGGTGTGTTCAAGCACACGTCTGCGGATACCGTGGGCAATTTGGGGGACACGCGCTCGCCATGGGAGTGTCTCGCGGGCTGCTGTTGGCATAATGCCTCCTCAGTGTGAAGGCGAGTATCTGCGCGAATGCGCCTAAATTAACACCTTTGCTATCAAAAAGGCAATCCGTCCCACTGGGACGAGATCACCAATGTCTGGCTGGGGAATGTGACGCATAATAAGTTAAGCTGGGGGAAGTGATGTGGGATGAGTGATGCGTGATGGGCAATGAGTGATGAGTGGACTTGAGCTAACGGCGGTTGGCTGCGTTTATGCTTGATTGCGAATGATATGAGAATGTATGGTGCGGACTTATGAGCGCAAAAATCATGATTGTCGATGACGAGCAGGCGATCCGCGAGGCCTTGGGTCGCAAGCTCACACGAGACGGCTACGAGGTTTTCCTCTGCGAAAATGGCCGTGAGGCGCTGCTCACCTTCCATGAGCAGCGACCGGACTTGATGATCCTCGACATTGTTATGCCCGACGGCATCGACGGCCTGACCGTTTGCCGCCGCGTGCGCGAGGTCGCCGATACGCCGGTGATGATGCTCTCGGCGCAGGCGATCTCCGAAGAGGACGTGATCGAGGGTTTGAGCGCGGGCGCGGACGAGTACCTGATCAAACCGATTCGCCTGAACGAGTTCGCGGCGCGCGTCCGGGCGCTGCTGCGGCGCACGCAGATTGTGCAGGGCGACATGCCGCAGCGCTACGATGACGGCTATCTGAGCGTCGATCTCCATCGGCGTCACGTTTACGTCGAAGGGCGTAAAGTTCATCTGACGCCGACGGAGTTCAAGCTGTTGGCGGTGCTGATGGAAAACGCCGGGCGCGTCGTGCAGCAAACGGATTTGCTGGAGCAGGTCTGGGGGCGCGAGTACCTGGATGACATCTACTATCCGCGTGTCTACATCAGCCAGCTTCGCCGCAAGATCGAGCGCGACGCCGCCAACCCGGAGTACATCCTCACCGAGCATCGCGTCGGCTACCGCTTCGAGAAGCAGGATTGATGGGGCGTTTGTTGGTAGTGATTGCATCAAACTGCCTCGATCCGATGATAGAACGATCAATGCAGCCGTTATTCTATTGAATGTGGTTCCATTGGGAGCGAAGCATGGCCCATATAGTGAATCCATATAACCTGGATACAGACGATGATGCCGTCTTTGCAGGTTTATTATCGCAGGGGCTTATCTGGATAGAAGATGACGAAGAATATGATCACGATTTGGATAGTATCCTCGAAGAAGCGAGTGCCTATATTGAGGAGCGTGATGAGGATTGGGTGAACTTCAGCCGTGTATGCCAGCACCTTTTTGAAATTTTCGGAAAACTTGACCCCAAACAAATTGGGCAGCCAAACAAGAGGTACAAGAGCCTACTTAAGTTGTTTGCAGACTATCCGGCTGACTTTGAATTACGTCAAGATAATGAGAAGAATGGGCTATATTGGATTCGTCTGAGACGAACCGATTGGACCCTTCTGTGATATTCAAACGATCTTGGAGTCCCTTGCGGGCTAGCGGTTCAAGACTGATTCCAATGGTCTGATGAGTTTGCTACAGGTGTTCATTGTTCGGATTTGGCCGCTGGTTGATCGTTCCTAGACTTTAAATGCGCACACAAGGGCATCGGTTATGAGCATGGGGCCCAAAGCTAACTGCCAATATCCAACAGCCAAGAGCCTGAACGATGTTTGATACCCTTGCCATCCTCATCAACGGCATCACGCTGGCGCTGGCCGCCGGGCTGCTGTTGATCGTGCTCTGGCACGACGTACGCAAGGAGCAGCACCAGTATTTCGCTGTCTTTTTGATCATGGTCATGCTCTGGAATGCCGGCGCGCTGATGACGCAGATGTTTGCGCTGCTGAATGCCGACTCCTGGATGCGCCGCCCGGCGTTGATCATGATGGAGCTTGGCTTCAGCGGGGCGAGCGTGGCTGTTTTTGCCCTTACGGCGGCGCTTGCACGCGCGCAGAGCCGGTCGTTTCGGATGCTGGCGTTCGCTTCGCTGGCCGTCATCCTGGTCTACCGCGCGGTGATCAGCCTTGGCGCTGAGGTCGATTTGCCGGCGGAAAGCGAGCTGCTGTTCAATTTCCAGGAGCAGCCGCTGCTGCTGGTCTTCTATCTGTTGTTCGACGGCGCGACACTCTACCTGATCTGGCGGCATCGCCACAAGATCCGCGCGCAGGAAATCGTCACCGGCGTCAGCCTGTTCATCATCGGCCAGAGCATTAGCTTCCTGAACCCGGATCTGCGCCCCTACGCGCTTTCGACCATCGTCAGTTCGGTGGCGGCGCTCGTGACCAGCTTCGCCATCCTCAAGCTGGAGATTCTCAATCCGCTGGCAGAGCGCATGTCGCAGGTCGAGACGATCCACCGGGTATCGCTGGCGATGACCAGCCAGATCGCGCTCGACACCGTGCTCGAACAGATCGCGACGCAGGCGGCGCAGTGGCTGCGGGCGGAGGCGGTCGGCATCTGGCTCTATGACGAAGGCCAGCTTGAGCTGACGACCGTACACAACCTGCCGGAAGAATATCTGCACCGGCGGCTGGCGTTAGGGCAGGGGGTGATCGGCACAGTGGCGCAGGCGCGCCAGGCGATGCACCTGGAGGATTACCGCCGCGATTGGGGCGGCGCGCCGGATCTGCCGGTGGCGCGCGAGACGTTCGGCTCGGTCATTGCCGCGCCGCTGACCTACGGGCAGGCTGCCATCGGCGCGCTGATGGTGATCGCCGCCCGCGATGGGCGCTGGTTCGACAAAGACGACGTCCACTTGCTCGAACTTCTGGGCGCGCAGGCAGCGGTCGCCATCGCTAACAGCCATTCGTTCGCCGAACAGCGCCAATTGGCTGAGGAGCTAGAATTTTCGCGTAGTCAGTTGGAGACGGTGCTTAAAAGTACGCAAAACCCGGTCATCGCCGTCAACCGCAAGCTGAGCGTCATCTTCGCCAACCCTGTCGCCCAGGAACTGATGAGCCGCGAGCACGACAGCGGCAGTAATCAGCCCCGGCTGATCTACCGCCTGTTTCTGGGCCAGCCGCAGCTACCCCTGGACGCTAACACCAAGTCGATTGTGGATACATTACACCGCCGCAAGGACTACAAGTTCGAGCTGGATGTCGAAGACACAGTCTATCTGTGTTACGTCACCGCGCTCCGCCACGAGGATACCGATGGCTGGGTCGCCATCCTCAACGACATCACCCATCTCAAGGAGCTTGACCGGATCAAGAGCGAGATGATGCGCATGACCAGCCATGATCTCAAGAACCCACTGCAAGCGGCGATGGTCAACCTCGACCTGCTGCGGGATGATCTGGAAGCGGCGGACGGCTCAGAGACAGCGCGCACGCTTGACGTGATCGAGCGGCAGTTAATGCGCATGAATCGGATCATTCGCGGCATCCTCGACCTCGAACGCGCGCGCAGCGGCAACCTCAAAATCGAGACGATCGAGGCGTCGCGACTGATGGATGAGACGGTAGACGAACTGCGCCATTTCATCGACGAGGGCAAGATCGCCTTCGACCTCGACATCGCGCCCAATCTGCCGCTGATCGCCTGTGACACCGACCAGCTCAAACGCGCGCTGGTCAACCTGGTCGAGAACGCCTTCAAGTTCACCCCCGTAGGCGGGCGCGTCCGCTTCATGGCGAAAGCCAGCAAGGGCAGTGTTCGCTTCGCCATCGAGGATTCCGGCGTCGGCATTCCGGTCGAGGCCCAGCCGCGCGTTTTCGACCGCTTCTTCCGCGTCAATCAGGCTGGGACAGAGCACGTCAGCGGCAGCGGCCTGGGCCTGAGCCTGGTCAAGACGATTGTCGAGAATCACAAGGGCACGATCTGGCTGGAGAGCACGCCCGGCACAGGCACGACCTTCTACGTCGAACTGCCTGCGGGCGGTGGGACGAACGGGGCGGTTGGGGCGTCACGACCGGAGTAGGGGTTTGATGCATCAAACCCCTACGGTCGCCCCGTGATTTTTCGTGAGGACGGGATTTCACCCTTCGACGCGCACGGCATACGCCTTGGCATCGGCCTCGACGAAGCGGACGAGTCGTTCGCCTTCATCGGTCAGCGCCTGAAGATCGGACTTTGCTAGTGGTTCGAACGGATCGAGCACGAGCGTGACCGTGCCTTTGGCCTTCTCGATCTTCCACGCGCCGCGCACAAAGCCATCGACCAGGAAGGTTGCCGCCACGCGCAAGCCGGGCAGATAGACCCCCTTGCGATAGGCATCCGCCACGACGCGCGTGCGCTTGTCATGGGCGAGCAGCAGATTGTCGTACTCCGGCAGGAAGCGGATGGGCGCAGGTGTGTCGCCGTCGAGCACCGGCAGATCCGGCAGGTCGAAGAGTTCGCGCTTGCCTTCGTCGCGGTAGACGGCCAGCTGTGGGCGCAGCGCTTCGATCCTGTCCTTGAGCTTGACCATGCCCGACCATTTCTGCATGTCGGTGATCGACGCCGGGCCGAACGCCGCCAGATAGCGCAAGATCAATTCGGGAAACTGATCCGTCTCCGCCGGGGTTTGGCCGAGCCACGTTTCCGCCAGTGTGAACTCCGGGTTGCCCGGATAGCACCAGCCCTTGGCGACCGGCACCTGGATCAGCGGCAGGTGCGTGCGGATCGCATAGCGGATCGTGCCGATGTCGTCGTCGGACATGAGGTCGGCGAAGTGGGCGCTGATGTCGGCGAACGAGCGCGGCTGCTCAGTGATGTAGTCCCTGGCGAAGGTGAGGATTTTGGGGATTTCCGGCAGGCCGCCGCGCTGTTTGGCGATGCCCGCGAAGGCGGCCTCCAGCGCGGGCTGGATC
Organism: Anaerolineae bacterium; assembly: GCA_023382675.1. Lineage (GTDB taxonomy): Bacteria > Chloroflexota > Anaerolineae > Aggregatilineales > Phototrophicaceae > Flexifilum. The sequence continues at coordinate 78,354 of JAHDWN010000005.1, read as the reverse complement.
GTCTGGCGCAGGCGCAGATAGTCCTCGGCGGCGAACAGGTGGAGTGTGGCGCGCATCAGCGTGGCTTTGATGATCGTGCGCTGTTCGATGGCGCGCGCCAGGTCGTCACGCCGGAAATCAGCCAGGCGTGTCCACAGGCCGACGAACGGCGCGCTGGCAAGCTGTGCCTGCATCCCGACCAACCGCGCGACCGCCGCCTCGACGCTCAGGGTTTCCCGCGCCAGCAGCATCTGGCGGGTGAGTGTTGTCCGGTTCAATTCGCGCAGTGTCAGGATGCGGTCGGCCATTGGGGTTGACTCCGTGTGCGGTCGATGAAGTTGTAGCACGCAAGTTCTAATGCGTCAACAGGCGAGCACCGGCAAGATGGATCGACTACGATGCTCTCGTAAGGTAACGCATTTTGTAGACGGTGGGTGCAAACGAATCATGTGGCGACAACTGATAGAACGTGCGGCGTAGGCGGTAGCCGGGCTGGATTGTTTTCGTCGCCGACGATCAATCTGCGCGGGCGCAGCTCTGCTGCTTTCGTCGGCACATCGCGCCGACCCCTGAGCACGGCTAGAGGTCATCCAGCACACTGAGGTGCTAGATCTGACACCAGGAACGACCAAGAGAAGCATCTTCAGTATGCTTGATTTTGTCCAGCCGACGGGTTGACCCGTCGGCGAACGAAATTGCGAATCATGTCGCCGTGAAACGGCGCTTTGCTTTCTGTATCGGCGGGCGCTGCGGCGCCACCTGTGCCTATGATGGATCGGGCACGACCGCCATGACGATACCCGTGGCCGGGCCGCCCAGACGCATATCGACACAGGCGCTGGCATAGGCGTACGCGTCGAAATCGCTCATGTTGTGTTGGCTCTTGAGCAAGGCAAATGCGTCGTCCAGCGCCGCCTGATGGGCTTTTTCCAGCGTCTCGCCCATGCCCAGGCAGTAGGTGCTGGTACCGATGCGCAGGCGCGGCATCGTGATGCCCATGCCCTTCTCAACGTGAGCGCGCAGTGTCACCTGCCCGGCGGCTTCCAGGCTGACCCAGGTCGGTTCGGCGATGCCCATAGCGGCGTGCAGATCGCCGAGTGACAATAGGCCGCCCGCCACCTGCACCGGCAGATAGAGCGTCGCGCCCGCTTCCATCTCGCGCAAGTCCATATTGCCGCCGTATGGGTAGGCGGGCATATAGGTCGAACCCTTGCCTTCTGCCGGAGCGACGGCGATGCAGCCGATCATGGGGCGCACCGGCACGCTGAGCGTATCAGTGATGTAGGCGCGGCCATCGCGCATGGGGATCTCGCGCACCTGCACGGTTTTCGTGAATTTGCCCAGCCCGCCAAAATCCGGCAGCCAGACCGACCAGGCACGGCGTACCTGCACATCCAGAATCTCGATTCTGAGCGCGTCGCCCGGCTGCGCGCCCTTGACGAAGACCGGCCCGGTTACGGCGTTGAAATTTTCCAGACCAATCGCCTCGACGGTCTCGCCGAGCGACAGCCGTTCGTAGGCGACATCGCCCGTCTCAAACGTGACGGTGTCACCCGGTTCGATGGTGAGCACCGGGGGCAGCGATGCATCGAGCGCGAAAGCCTTCTGATCCTTGGTCAGGGAATAGGTTGCCATGAGAACTCCTCATCAATGGTGATCGAACAACGGAATTGTGCTTGCGTTCGCCCTGGGGCAGCCGCAGTGTAAATGGCTTGAGTCGTCTTTATCCCCACCCCTGAACCTGCGGTTCGTCCCCTCCCCATCGCGATGGGGAGGGGATTGAGGGGAGGGGACACATTCAACCATGTCGTTCTGGAAATGCCTCCGGCGCTCATCCCTCGTGCTGGCGAATGAAGTCAGACAGCACCTGCATATACCGTTCCGCTTCCTCGACGTGCGAGGAATGCGAACTGTTTTCAAAGATGACCCAGCGCGCGCCGGGGATACCGTTCTTGACCGTCTCGGCGATCAGCGGCGTCGCTTCATCGTAGCGGCCAGACGTGACCAGCGTGGGCGCGTTGATCTCCGGCAGCCGGTGGCGAATGTCCCAGCCCTTAAGTGTGCCAATGACGTGAAATTCGCTGGGGCCGTTCATGGTGTTATAGACCTCGCCACCCTCAGCCAGATAATCGAACGAACGCTTGACGTAATCCGGGTAGGGCAGCAGGCGCATGACATGCCGGTCATAGAAGACCTGCATGGCGGCGATGTATTCGGGATCGCTGGTTGTGCCAGCCGCCTCATGTTTGAGCAGGGTTGCCTGCACGTCCGGCGGCAGTTCTTCGCGGAGGCGGTTGGCTTCCTGCACCCACTGGATCATGCTGGCGGGCGAACTGGCGATGGTCAGGCTGGCGACGCCCTGCGGCTGTGTCAGCATGTATTCCATGGCTAACATGCCGCCCCACGACTGGCCGAGCAGATGGATACGATCCAGGCCAAGCGCGCGGCGCACAACATCGACTTCCTCGACATAGAGTTGAACCGTCCACATGTCGGGACGGCTTTCCGGGATCTCGGAACGCCCACAGCCAAGCTGATCGTAGTAGATGACGCGCCGCCCGGTCGCGGCCATGGCATCCAGCGACTCCAGATAATCGTGCGTTGCGCCGGGGCCGCCATGCAGGCAGAGCAGGGGGAGTTTGCCCGGTTCTTCGCCATCACCGACGATGCGCACCCAGGTGTGGTAGCCCTTGAAGGGGATGGTCAGTTCCTGAATGGAATAGGTCATAACAGTTGCTCTCAGTCCAGGTTCAGCCCGGTTACAGGCGCTGCGAAGTGCGTGGATCGAGAGCGTCACGCAAAGCATCGCCCAACAGGTTGAATCCAAAGGTCGTGATCAGAATAGCGAACGACGGCACCACGATCATCCACGGGGCGATGCGGTAGCGCGTTTGCCCCTCAAAGATCATATTGCCCCAACTCGGCGTCGGCAGCGGCACGCCCACACCGAGAAAGCTGAGCGAGGATTCAATCAGGACCACGCTAGCCAGGTTGACCGTGGCCCAGACGACCGCAATCGAGATGATCTGCGGCAGGATGTGGAAAAAAAGGATGCGCAGGTCACTCGCGCCAATGCAGCGGGCGCTTTCGACGAACGTGCGCTCGCGGACGCTCAGCACCTGGCTGCGGGTCAGGCGTGCCAGCGGTGCCCAGGTAATGAACGTGAGGATGCCGATGACGACGGGGATACTGGGACGCAGCACCGCCCCGATGCCTAACGCCAGCAGCACCGCCGGGAACGCCAGGATCATATCGGTAAACCGCATGAGCAGGGTATCGATGATGCCCGAATAGTAGCCGGCGATCAGGCCGGTGAGCACGCCGATGACTGCCGCGGTGCTGTTGGCGATAAAGCTGATCAGCAGCGAGACCCGCCCACCATAGAGGGTGCGGCTGAGCATATCGCGCCCCAGGTAATCGGTGCCCAGCAGAAAGCGCGCATCCGGTGGCAGCGGCGTACCCGTGGGCGATAAGCCGTCGCGGTACTGTGTGAGCGGATCGACCGGGGTGATCAACGGCGCGAAGATCGTCGCAAACAACACCAGTGCGACCAACGATGCACCGATCCACGCGCGCGGCATGTGCGAAAGGATGTACCAGAAACCACGACGTTGGCTACGTTTCAGCTTTTGCATCGGTTCACAACCTGGCTAGGTCAGGCGCACACGCGGATCAAGGGCAACGTAAAGGAAATCGCTGATCAGGTTAAAGAGGACGACGGCGATGGCCGCAAAGATCACGGTGCCCATGATCATGGGCGTATCCTGGTTGCGAATCGCCGTCCACGCCTGGAGACCGACCCCCGGCCAGCCGAATACGGCTTCGATGACGACGACGCCACCCAGCAGCAGCGCCAGATCCAAACCCATCAGCGTGACGATGGGCAGCAAGGCATTGCGCACGATGTGGTGCGACAGAACGCGCCGGGACGACAGACCCTTGGCGTGCGCTGTGCGGATGTAATCCTCATTGGTGACTTCCAGCACACTGCTGCGCAGGACACGCGCATAGAAGGCAGCGCCGCCGATGCCGAGGATGAATGCCGGCAGAATCAGGTGGGCGATGGTGCCGGAGCCGCCCAGGGGAAAGATCGGGATGACGAAGCCGAACAGGTACAGCGCCACCAGGCCGACGGCAAACTGCGGTATCGACACGCCGAGCAAGCTGAAAATGGTGGCGAACTGATCGATCCAGGTGCCGGGGCGCAGCGCCGCAATCAACCCCAACGGGACGCCGATGGCGAGTTCGACCAGCAGCCCTGCGAGCGCCAGTTGTGCGGTTGCCGGGATGCGTTCGGCGACGGCCCGGATCACCGGGCGGTTGTCACGTGTCGAATTGCCCAGATCCCCCTGGAGCGCTCGCCCCAGATAGCGGACATACTGGACAGGCAGCGGATCGTTGAGTCCCCACTCCTCACGGATGCGCTCGACGACTTCTTCAGGGGCACGGGGGCCGGCATACATACGGGCGGCGTCACTCGGCATCAGAAACACGAGGACAAAACTAATCGTCGCGACGCCCCAGATCACCACAATCGCTCCGAGGAGTCGTTTGAAGATATACGCGATCATCGGTGTTGACCTAACAATGCGCCGAGAGAGATGGCGTCGAGGGATGCGGGCCAGCCGCATCCCTCGCAGGCAAACAGGCTTACTTCAAGGACGCAGCATCCCAGCGCAGCAGAATGGCCGGATCGGTGGGTATATTCACGCGCGTGCTGGTGAAGTAGTAGTTGATCTGATGGACGAGGAATGCCCACGGATAATCCGCCGCAATCGACGCCTCAAAGGCGTTGAAGGCCGCCCAACGCGCATCGCCCGGCGGGTTGGCGTTGGCTTCCGCAAACTGGGCTTCCAGGTCTTCGTTGCAGTATCCACCCCAGTTATAAGAGCCACCACAGGCCAGAAGCGGTTCCCAGATGTTCGACGGATCAGGGTAGTCTAGATACCAGTTGGTCAGCACCAGTTGCAGGGAATCGGGTTGGTTGATCACGGTATCGAGGAAAACCGAATTATCGACCGAGGTCAAATTGATGGTGATTCCAATTGCAGCGTAATCTGCTGTCAATGCCTGCGCAACCGACAGGTTGGTCGGGTCATTGTTGGTCAGCAGTTCGGCTGTGAAGCCATCGGCGTAACCCGCGCTGGCCAGCAATGCACGTGCGGCATCCGGATCATAAGGGAGCGGCGGCAGATCGGGATTGTTGCCCAAAACCGACGGCGGAATGGGGCCTTCCGAAGGCACCGCGCGGCCATTGAGGATCTGAACGAGCCGCTGATGATCAATCGCCAGATTCATCGCGTGGCGCACATCGACATTGTTAAACGGTTCGATGTTGGTGTTGAAGATCATGTAATCGACGTTCGGGAAACCCGCCGTCGGCAGCAGTTGTTCAGAGAGCACGGGATCGGTGCTGATACGCGGATATTCCGAGTTCGGCACGAAATCGAGCGCGATATCGGCTTCACCGGCTTCCATGCGCAGGATGCCAACGGAAGGTTCGAGGCCAAGTTCCAATTCGAAGCGGTCGAAAATCGGACGATCCGGCAGGTAGTAGTAAGGATTGCGCGAGCCGGTGATCATGACGCCTGACTGCCAGCTTTCGAGGGCGAATGGGCCTGCCCCTAATGGCATCTGGGCGATGGTCGTGCCCGCGGCGGCGGCAACCTCGTCTGCTTCCGGCGGCACGATGAAACCAGGCGGCAGGGCAAAGCGCTGGATCAGCGACCACACCGGGAAATCGAGTGTGAAGGTGACTGTGCGGTCGTCCACGACCTGGATGCCACTAATCGAATCTGCGCTGCCATCGACGAATGCGGCCGCGCCACTGATCGCTTCAAACATGTAGGCGGTGGGCGACGTTGTTTCCGGGCGGAACATACGCTCGAAGGAGTATTTCACATCTTCAGGCGTGATGTCGCGTCCGTTGGAGAATTTCACCCCATCGCGCAGGTGGAAGGTGTAGACCAGCCCGTCATCGCTGATCGAGTACTCGTCTGCCAACGCCGGAACGATTTCGGTGTTGTCGTCCGACCAGCGGACAAGCCCGATATAGAAAAGGGCGGCTGTCGGCCACGTTTCCGTTTCATAGGCAACGTGGGGGTCTGCCGTACGAATATCTGGATAGCTTAGGATGCGGAGCACGCTGGGGTCCTGGGCACTGACCATCGAGATGGACAGCACCAGGCAGACAAGGAACACGAAACCAAGTGCCAAGAGACGCGAACGCATGATTTACTCCTCGAACAGTGGGGTGCCTGTGGAATACTTCGTAATGAAGTGTAGCGAATCTCAAGAAAATCAACAAAATTCGTAGGGCTGTTGCAAAGTCAGGATTGCGCTGTGAAACCCACATTCTCAATCCTTCTCCCAGCCTTCGGCGACCTTCGGTTACGTGGAGAAGGGCTTTCAAGCGCAGCGCCCGACCGTCGAACGGTCGGGCTGGCACACGGGAAGCCACCTGGAAGGTGGCTGGTCAAACACATACGCTCTGGCAGCCTGCTTTCAGCAGGCTTTGCCTCGGTAGCCAGCGGCTTCGAGCCACTGGCGGGCGACTTTGCAACAGCCCTAACAAAATTCGTAGGAATATTTCAGAGCAAACGTATCAAAATCATTTACTGGCTCATAAAATGTCACAACGATGTTGTAGGGACCCGCAGCGGCGTGTCCGGCACGGTGGCAGCCCAGGGCAATCGCATGAAACAGGAACCACGGGTTATAAAGGGTCTCTGGGTGTCTGTAGGGGCGCATCATGATGCGCCCCTACGAAGAAATCACCCTTTGCGATACACTATGAACCATTAAGAACCCATCGAGGATTTTGATGCGTTTGCCCTGGGTGGCAGCCCCGTTGGGCGCCGTTACAGGCCTGTCTTGGTCTGTTGTGACAATTCGGCGAGATTTGATGCAATTGCCCTGGTGACGTAGATGTGGTCAGCCCGATGCTTCGAGCACGTGGCCGGCGTTATCTCACCTGAAAGTTTGGTGATAAAACGCCCCGCCGCGTCAAAACGGGATAAGATACGCTGGCAATTGTGTCTGTACCTTGAGTAGTGCTTCTATGAACCTGAGCTTTCGTGGTTTGTTCGTGATGCTCGCGCTGTCTGCGAGCCTGATGCTGTCTGCCGTTGCTTTCGCGCAGGATGACGCCACGCCGACACCCGCGCCGAGCAAGACACCCACCGTCGCGCCATCCCCGACCGCGACCGCGCGGCCACAGCGCGCGCAAGCGCAGCCGAGCACGCAGTCCGATCTGACCGTGCTGACGGGCAACGTCCAGCGCCCGAACGGGATCACCTTCCTGGAGGGGCTGCTCTACACGGCCTGTTCCGGCGATTTCACCATCTACCAGATCGAAGCCGAGACCGGGCGCACGATCACCTATGCGGGCGGCATCCGCAACGCGCATATGATCTACGCGGAAATGGGCGAAGACGAACGCGCCGTGCTCTGGGCACCGGATTTCCAGATGAACCAGCTTGTGCGCGTCAGGCCGGGGAACACGCAGACGATTGCGGGCGGCCTCGAAGGGCCATGGGGCATCGCCCCCGTCAGCGACGATGCGTTTCTGATCACCAATCTGCTCGGCAATACGCTGGTCGCTGTCACGCGCGAGGGCGATTTGCGCACCGTCGTCGATAACCTCGCCAACCCGACTGGCATAGTCGTCGCTGGCGATCTGATCTACGTCGGCAACAACGGCAGCACGCGCCGCGCTATCGAGTGGTATCCGCGCGAGACGGCGGATGCCGAGACGCCGGTCAGCGAGGCGGGGGGTACGATTGTAAGCGGGGTGCAGAACGTCACCGGTTTGGCGCTCGACGCGGACGGGCAGCTCTATTTCGCCTATGCGCTGGGCACGCGCGGGGTGATCGGGCGGGTCGATCCGCAAGCGTGTATCGAGCAGGGCGGCTGCGGCAACTCCGAGGTCGAGGTGGTGCTCTTCACCGAGCTATCCGCGCCGCTGGCCGGACTGACGATCACGCCGGATAATCGTTTATACGTCCACACCATGTTCGCGCCGGATATTTATTGGGTGCAATTGCCGTAGGACGAGGCGTGCCGCGTCCGTGCGATTCGCAGCGTGAGAATCACCGCCGCGCGCGATACCAATAGGCGTAGCGCGGCGTGAAGCCCAGCCCGGCGTAGAGCCTGATCGCCGGGGTGTTTGCCTCGACGACCTGGAGATAGGCCGTGTGCGCGCCCTGCGCTTTGCCCCAGTGGAGCAGGTGCAGCATCAGCGCCCGCGCGAAGCCACGCCCGCGCTGTTGGGGATCGGTGACGACATCATAGATTCCCAGGTGTCCAGTTTCCAGCACGCCGAGCGCAACTGCCGCCACCGCATCGCCCTCATAGACCGCTGCCTGGCAGAGCGCCGGTTGGATCATGCGCAGCATCTGCGCCAGCAGCGTCTGGTTGTGCGCCGCCACCTGATTGAGCCGGAAATACGCCGCCAGCCATTCATTCCTGAGTGTCGTTTCGAGGACGGCCTGCCCGGGCGGCTGCGGCAGCTGGTCGTTGTCAAGCTCAAGCACCTGAACGCTCGCGCCGCTCTCGTTGGCATAGCCACGCGCATCCAGCAGCGCGTCAATCTCCTGGTGCATCGGGGTGGGTGTCAGCTTGAAGATGGTCGGCAGCCCGCTGCGCGCATAGGCCGTCTCACAGCCCGCAATCTTGGCTTCGGGCGATAGGTCGCCGGCATAGAGCGCACTCACCGAATTGGCGCGCCGGGTGTAGCCGCCAGCGAAGCGCAGAATCCAGCCGTCATAGATGATGGTGTGCAGAGCGGGCAGCGCGTTGATCGTCAGTTCTTCGAGCAGTCGGATGGCGCGCGGGATCATCGGCGCTAGCGTTCCGGGATGGCGAGCCAGCTTTCGATCCAGCGCACCAGCAGCGAGCCGGTGATGGTCAGCGTCAGGTAGATCATCGCCAGGATGAAATAGGCTTCGACGAATTGGAACTGGTTGCTGGCCCACTGCCGGGCGAGATAGGTCACGTCCTGAACGGCGAGGAAGGCCACCAGCGACGAGTCTTTGATCATGGCGATGAAGTCGTTGCCGAGCGGGGGAAGGATGCGGCGCACGGCCTGCGGCAGCACGATCAGCATCATCACTTGCCGGAAGGTCATGCCGAGCGAGCGCGCGGCTTCGAGCTGACCCTTCTCAATCGACTGGATGCCCGCGCGGAACGTCTCGGAGAGGAACGCACCGTAAGCAACCGCCAGCGCGACGATGCCTGTTTCCAGGAAGATGCGCTGGGGAATCGCGATGCCCAGGTTGGTGCTCAGAAATTCACGCGCCGCCGGGACGATGACGAAGCCGACGATCAGCAGGTTCACGATCATCGGCAGGCCGCGAACGACGCTGACGTAAAGCGTGGCGAGCTGGTAGACGGCGAGCCGCAGGAGGCTGATGACGAAGCCGAGTGTTCCGCTGCCAGGTTTGGGTGGGTAAGCGCGAATTGCGCCAACGAGCAGCCCGATCACGAGCGCAATCGGGTAGGCGACACCCGTCACCAGCAGCGTGACGCCGATGCCGTCGCGAACGTAATTGAACGTGCGTGAGTAATCTTCGTCCGAGCGCACCAGGCCGATCAGCGCGATGCCGGCCAGCAAGACGAGCAGCAGCCACCAGGGCACCGAAAACAGAAAGCGTGGAAACGCCTGACGCCCAAAAGGCGTTGATCGCTCGTCAATCGTTTGGTCGGCCGTCGTCGTTGCCATGCTGCTAACCGTCTGGTCTATATTGCGTACAAGAGATTCAGCGAATCGCAAATTTGCAGTTGCCCTCACCCTACATCCCTCTCCCGAACGGCGCTGCGCGCCTGGGCGAGGGACTTTGTTCCCCTTCTCCCAGCGCAGCGGTCGGGAGAAGGGGCCGGGGGATGAGGGCCAGGGCACGACTTTCGTGATTCACTGAGACTAGAAAAAAGAGAGGGCACGGTCAATACCATGCCCTCTTCAAGCTACTTTCTCGCAGTTACATGCCTGCCGGCGCGAACCACGTGCCGTTGATTTTTTCGAGTGTGCCGTCCTGGATCATCGACTGGAGCGCGGCGTTGAATCCTGCTACCAGGTCACTGCCCTTGGGGAAGGCGAAGCCAAGCAGATCCGACTGGATGCTCTCGTTCATCGCGACGACCTGATCGGCGTTCTCGCCGACGTAGCCCTGACCGGCGGTGCTGTCGATGATAACCGCGTCCACGTCGCCATTGATCAGCGCCTGGACAGCCACGCCGAATTGATCGAAGGCCTGGATACGGCTCTCATCCACAAGTTGGGTGGCGGTGTTGTAGTTGGTCGTGCCGATCTGCGTGCCGATGACGAGTTCGGGATTGTCAACGAATTCCTGCACGGTCGAGAAGCGATCTTCACCGATCTTGGTCAGCAGCACCTGATCGACCGAGATGTAGCCCATCGAGAAGTCGACGCTTTGAGCGCGTTCCTCGGTGATGGTGATGCCGTCAGCCGCGACGTCGAACTCACCGTTGGCGACCGAGAGCAGCATGCTGTCCCAGGATGTCTGGACGTATTCCGGCGTGCAGTTGAGGCGCGCGCAGATTTCGTTGATCGTGTCGTAGTCCCAACCGACACCTTCGCCGGAGGTCTCATCAATCATGTTGAAGGGCGGGTAGGCGTTCTCAACCGCGACGGTCACTGTGCGGCCACCGAGATCGGGCAGCACCGGCGCGAACCACCTGGCATTGATCAGCGTCAGCGTATCGTCCGCCATCATGCTCTGCAGGGCGGCGTTCCAAGGCTCAACCAGATCGCTGCCCTTGGGGAAGGCGAAGCCGAGTTCATCCGACTGGATGCTCTCGTTCATCGCGACGACCTGATCGGCGTTCTCGCCGACGTAGCCCTGACCGGCGGTGCTGTCGATGATAACCGCGTCCACGTCGCCATTGATCAGCGCCTGGACAGCCACGCCGAATTGATCGAAGGCCTGGATACGGCTCTCATCCACAAGTTGGGTGGCGGTGTTGTAGTTGGTCGTGCCGATCTGCGTGCCGATGACGAGATCGGGGTTGGCGACGAACTCGGCGACCGTGTCGAAACGTGCTTCGCCGATCTTGGTCAGCAGTACCTGGCTGACAGCGACATAGCCGATCGAGAAGTCGACGCTCTGAGCGCGTTCCTCGGTGATGGTGATGCCGTCGGCGGCAATGTCGAACTCACCATTGGCGACCGATAGCAGCATACTGTCCCAGGATGTCTGAATGTATTCCGGCGTGCAGTTGAGGCGCGCGCAGATTTCGTTGATCGTGTCGTAATCCCAACCGACACCTTCGCCGGAGGTCTCATCAATCATGTTGAAGGGCGGGTAGGCATTCTCAACCGCGACGGTCACTGTGCGGCCACCGAGATCGGGCAGCGCATCCTGGGCGAATGCGGCTGTCGGCAGCACAATGGCGAGTAAAACGAACAGTAGACCCAGACGAAGGCGCATATTTTCCTCCTGAGGTGGCTAGATTTGGCAGAGATTAACAAGCCGTGCGGGGACGTGCAAGCAATTGTGTCGATACAGTTCGAGCGAATGTGTCTGACATTACAGCCACCGCGCTCATGCAATACTCACGAGATATGTATATTCAGATTGCATGCGCGTGTGCATAATAGGAGTTTGATTGTGATAACTTTCGCAAATGCCGGTTAGAGGGATACAGGATCTGGTGATGACTGAATTTCGCAGGTTTGATCTTAGCAGCGGCGCTTTCAGGGCGAACTCGCACGCGGTCTACCGTGAACTACGCGATGCAGCCCCTGTTTGCCCGGTGATGCTGCCCAGCAAACAGCAGTTGTACCTGGTGACGCGCTACGACGACGTGATGACGCTGGTCAAAGATAACCGCCGCTTTGTCAAACAGCCGGAGAACGCCGGGCTGCGCTCGCGCACGAACATCCCCTGGCTGCCGCGCATGTTCCGCGCTATGGGCAGCAACATGCTCTACGTTGACCAGCCGGATCACACGCGGCTGCGCAATCTGGTACACAAGGCCTTCACCCCGCGCATGGTCGAGAGTATGCGGACGCGCATCGAAACGCTGGCGGACGAGCTGCTCGACCGCGCCGAGGCCAGCGGTACCTTCGACCTGCTCGAAGACTACGCGCTGCCGATCCCGATGACCGTCATTGCCGAGATGCTCGGCGTGCCGGAGAAAGACCGGGCAAGATTTCGCAGCCTGAGCGAGAAGATCATCTCGGTGGACACCAACAACGGCAACCTGAGCATGGTGCTGCCGATCATGCGCTTCGCCATTTACCTGCGTGACCTCTATCGTGATCGCCGCCGCAATCCCAAGGATGATCTGCTGACGGCGCTGGTCGAGGCCGAGGCTGAGGGCGAACGCCTGGACGAAGACGAGCTGCTGGCGATGGGGTTGCTGCTCTTGATCGCCGGGCACGAGACGACCGTCAACCTGATCACGAACGGCACGCTGGCGCTGATCGAAAACCCGGAGCAGATGCAGCTTTTGCACGATCAGCCCGAATTGACGCGCACGGCGGTCGAAGAGCTCCTGCGCTACTACAGCCCGATTGAGATCGCGACGGATCGCTACGTGGCGGTCGAAGATTGCGAGTTGGGCGGTGAGCCGCTGCCGAAAGGTGCGCTGGTGATGGCGGTGCTTGGCTCGGCCAACCGCGATGAGCGCCGCTTCGAGAATCCCGACACGCTGGACATCACGCGCGATCCGAACCCGCATGTCGCCTTCGGACAGGGGATCCACTACTGCGTCGGCGCACCGCTGGCGCGGTTGGAAGGCGAGATCGCCATGCGTGCGCTCGTGCAGCGGCTGCCGGACATCCATCTGGCGGTCGCGCCGGACAGTCTGCGCTACCGCAAGAGTCTGTTCCTGCGCGGATTGGAAAAGCTGCCTGTGACTGCGGGCGCGACTGAGAAGAGCCACTGACCACTGTTCCGCCGCGAAATCCGGTGAAGTGAGTGGGCAGCCCGCCGGGTTGCCCATTCCGTAGCGACGCGCAACGGCGCGTCCACCGATGTGCCGGTCACCGATACATCAACAGCCATCCCAATCTACACATAAACGTTTTTCATAATGTAGAACGAACAGCATTTCGTTGCATAATGTCTCTATACGGCACCATGTTGCCGATGGGAGATCGCTTATGTGCGTCGCCGAACGCAATCGAAAACTGCTGGCAGACTTCTTCACACATGTCTTGAACGCGCACGATCTCGTGCCCCTCGATGGCTTTCTAGCGCCGGATTTTATCAACCGCACGCCGCTGCCTGGAACGTCCTGCGACGCCGAGGGCTTCAAGCGCGCGCTGACGATCACGTTTTGCTGCTACTACGACCTCCGCTACACCTGGACAAACTGCATCGTCAAGGACGACCGCGTTACCATCCGCTGGGTGGCCGAGGCGTCGCATCCGGGCGGGGTGATCGGCAAGAAAGGTGTGATCGTGCCGGTCGGACGCAAGCTGCGCTGGGAGGGCGAGACGGTTGTGCGCATCCGCGACGGGCGCATCGAGGAATGGCTGACGCGCCAGGATGAGGCATCGCTGTTGGAACAGCTCGGCGCGCTGCCGCTGGTGCTGGTAGAGAATTAAAGTGAAGGATCGCCGACGGCTGAAGACCGGCGAGCGCCGTGAATTCTTATCTCGTTGGGAATCTTCCGCGAATTGGTGGATGCCAACCCGCCTGAACCCACAGATTTCGAGCCGATAACACATCATCTCTGTTCATACGTAGACGTTCGATGGTGACACGTCCGACGGCAGTCTTTGCTTTGAGCAGAATACCGTCGTCTGCCCATTCGAAATGGTCGTTCCAGGCCTGGGTACGTGGGTTGAACAGTGGATGCTCGGTGTTGGTTTGAGCATCGATGCCGCTTACGTAGTCTTGCTTATAACCATTGCAGCCCCGACAACTGAAACAGAGATTATCGGGCTCCGAGCTTCCGCCCTGTGAGCGTGGAATAATGTGATCGATTTCCATGTAGACGACGATCAACTGCGCAGCCTGGCAGTATTCGCACAATCCGGCAGCGCGTTCGGTGACAAGTTTGCGCAGGGCATCATCGATTTGCGCCATTACGCGCCCAGACGGAGACGTTGTTCGACATCATATCCGCGTTGTTTGAGCAGAAGCAAAGCCTGTGAGCGCAGGAGCACATAGCGATCCACCTGAGCCACCAGCCGCGTCATTTCTTCTCGTTCGTTCTCACCGAGCGCGCCCTCCTGAGCGCGAAGGCTCAGTTCGCGCAGACGTGCATCCTGGGGATAGGCCAGATGGCGATGGACAAGCGCCCACAATTGCTCGTCCGTGTATGTGTTCAGATTACCCGGCTCAATGGCCTTGCCCTCGAGTTCGCCAAACATCAAGGCGATACTATCCAGAAGGACCGATTCAATATCGATCTGGTGTGCCGCTGCAATTTCACGGACACGGTCGTAAAGCTCGTCGGGCAGTTCCAACACGATTGATTGGCGGCTCATGCGTCGCCTCCTCATTCCGTCATCATCTGCTATTGTAGCCTGGATTATTGCTCACGTGGCCGTTTCGACGCGTGTGCCTTCGCGGAAGGGTGCGCTAGACTCGATCACGGCCAGCTTTTGCGCGCGTGATTGCCCTTTGAAGGCCGCCTCTGCCTTGAGCGCCGCGCCCCGGCTCGTGAACTGCCAGGCCGCCAGCAGCCGGAGCGGCCGCCGCGTGGAGGTGTAGGCCGCGCCGCGCCCGGCGTTGTGCTGCGCCAGCCGCTTGCGGATGTCGGCGGCGATGCCGGTGTAGAGCGAGTGATCCGCGCATTCCAGCACGTAGAGGAAATAGCGATCTTGCGGGCGCAGCAGGTAGAAGGCGCGCCCATCGCGTTCGACCAGATCGACGGCGCGGTAGCCCTGGGCAAAGGCGCGCTGCAGGGCTGCCCGCAGCGCCAGCCGCCAGTTGAGCACCTGATCGCGTGGCAGCGAACTCAGCCCGCCCGCCGGGATTTCGATGAAGAGCGGATCGTCTTGCAAGGCTGCAAAGACATCTGAGGCCGTGAGCGGGGTGCTGGCGTCGCCCATGCGCAGGATCAGCGCCTCGTCCGCAATGTCACCGCCGTATGGCTTCGGCGCGCCGCCCGCGGCCAGTGCCTTGACGCGCGCGTCTTTCAGCCGCCAGACGGCTTCCAGGCGGTCGGTTGGCGCGGGCACATTGATCGAGTCGTTCATCTGCCCGTAGTGATTCTCGTAGTAGGTGTGCGTGTAGCAGCCGAGCAGGTGCAGATTGAAGCGGGCGTTGCCGCGCTGGATCGGGTCGAACGTCCAGCGCATTTCGTCGTAGCTCTGTGCCAGCGCCCACTCACGCTGCGCCAGCTTGATGTTCAGGCCGATGCCCTGGCGCTGGTACGCTTTGAGCACGCCCGCCATGTGCGACCACAGGTAGCGCCTGCCCGCGCGCACGCCGGGGAAGGCGAGCGACATGCCGATCATGCGCGCGCCGTCGAACGCGCCGTGGGCGATGCCACCATTGATGATGATCGCTTTCATGATGTTGCCGGGCGCAGCTTCTTCCGCGGGCATCCCCCAGACATCCATCTCGATCCGGCTGATGGTGTTAAGTTCGTCCATGGTATGGACGGTGCGAATCTCGATGGTGGGGTGATCAGCCATAGTGATGTTTGTGCCGGGCGTGTCAGCGGCCCAGTGGCTCGACGAGCAGAATACCGATGATGGCGATGATGATACCCAGGTGATGCGTGATCGACCAGGCCAGGTCGAGCGCCGGGTGTGGCAGCGCCAGGCTGATCAGGTGGATGACGAAGCTAACGATGATGAGCAGCAGCCCGATCACGGCGAGCAGGCCGGTCTGCCGTGCGAGTGTGGCGGTGATGCGTTCGAACAGGCGCGCGAGCAGCGGTGAGCGGTCGATCCAGCGGAACATAGGTCATCTCCGGGCCGTTGACAAAGGGGAATGATCGTATTGTGCGCCAGTTTCTCGCGTAAAGCGAAAAAGGTCTTGAATCAGGACAATCGCATCAAAATCCTCGCGGTGTAGGGGCGCATCATGATGCGCCCCTACTACAGACACCCCTTATAACCCGTGAATCCTATTTCCTACAATTGCCCTGGGTCTTGAATTCGATGACAGGCTACGCCAACTGGAACGGCTCAAAACGGGCGACGAGCCACGGCGGAATCCGCGCGACAAGGATGACACCATCCGCGCCGTGCTCCTGGTGCTCGACTGTTGCCTGCTCGTGCAGCAGCGCCACCAGATCGCCACGTTCGTAGGGCAGCAGCAAGCGCACCGAGTGCTGTGTCTCGCTCAGGATGCGCTCAATCGCCGCCAGCAGATCCGGCAGGCCTTCATGAGTGCGCGCAGAGACGGCGACCTGTGCCGCATGGGTGTTGGTGGATTGCGACTCTTGCAGCGCGGCCAGCCTCGCCGCGTCATCCAGCAGATCGATCTTGTTCCAGACGAGGACGCGCGGGATCGGCGGCACCTCGATTTCGGCGAGCGTGTCTTCGACCGTCTCGATGTGCTGTTCGACGTTGGGATGTGTCACATCGACGACGTTCAGGATCAGGTCGGCCTCGGCGATCTCTTCGAGCGTGGCGCGGAAAGCAGCGACCAGTGTCGTCGGCAGCTTCTGGATGAAGCCGACGGTATCGGTCAGCAGCGTCTGCCGCCCGGAGGGCAGGCTTATTCGGCGCGTCGTCGGGTCGAGCGTGGCGAAAAGCTGGTCGGCGATATAAACATCTGCGCCGGAGATGGCGTGCAGCAGCGATGATTTGCCCGCGTTGGTATAGCCGACGAGCGCCACCAGCGGAATCCCGGCACGCTCACGCTGGCGGCGGTGCTGGGCGCGATGCTCGCGCACGTGCTCAAGTTCGTCCTTGAGCTTGCTGATGCGGCGGATGATGTCGCGGCGGTCAACTTCGAGCTGCGTCTCGCCGGGGCCGCGCAAGCCGACGCCACCTGTGCCACTGCGCCCGCCGCCGCCGCCGGTCTGGCGCGACAGGTGTGTCCAGGCACGGGTCAGGCGTGGCAGGCGGTACTCGTACTGGGCCAGTTCGACCTGGAGCGCGCCTTCACGCGTGCTGGCGTGCTGCGCGAAAATATCCAGGATCACCGCCGAGCGATCCAGCACTTTGATGCCCTCGCCGAAGCGTTGTTCGAGTTCGCGCTGGTGGCGCGGGTTGAGTTCCTCGTCGAAGACCACCGCCTGCGCGTCGGAAGCGACCAGCATCTCCTGGACTTCTTCCACCTTGCCCTTGCCGATCAGCGTTGCCGGGTCGATGCGGCTGACGTTCTGGTAGGTCTGGCCGACCACGTCCATGCCTGCCGTGCGCGCCAGCAGCGCCAGTTCTTGCAGGGATTCTTCGATGCTGAGTAGCGGGTGGCTGCCTTTCTCGGCGATTCCGACCAGGAATGCGCGTTCAGGCAGTGGGGTAGTGAGGTTGTTTTCGTGCATACAGCGCGGCTGCCAAATCCCATCGCAATACAGTCGGTTTCAGATGCATCAATCCTATCACAAGCCCCGGCAAACGACAGGGTGCGCCTCCGGCCAAGGCCGCCGCGCCAGGGACTCAAGTCCCTGGCTAAGAGTGCGCCCGGTGAACCGGGCTATTCAGCCACGATCACGCTTAGGTAGTCCCGTTTACGGGACGCAGCTCTAGCCGGATGGTTGACCATCCGCCGGTCGGCTATATCCCGCCCGTACATACGGTGATTATAGAGCAATCAAATGAGTGCTGGTTTCATTCGATTCGGCGCTGGCGGAACTGAAAAATTAACCATTGGTAATATGCTTCTTCGCGCTTGCGCACTCGATGTCTGATCAGATTTACACGTGAACTAAAGTGAGGTTCGTCGTGTGACGGTGTGTTAATCTGCACTCAAAATCGACTCTTCTAGCCGGTAAACTTGCAGTGTAAAGTCAAGGCGGCAACACGTACATACTCAGGAGTGCGTTTCATGACCCTCGATCTCCTCACTGCCGGACAATCCGCCGTGATCCGCCGCGTCGGCGGCAGCGGTGCGCTGCGGCGTCGTCTGATGGATATGGGCCTGGGACGCGGTGTCACGATCAGCATGATCAAGGTCGCTCCCCTTGGCGACCCGGTGGCTTACAACGTGCTCGGCTACCAACTGTCGCTGCGCAAATCCGAAGCGCGGCTGATCGAGATTGAGGTCGCCTAGTTCCGTGGTCGCACATGCGCTGACGATTGCCCTGGCTGGCAATCCCAACGTCGGCAAAAGCACACTCTTCAACGCGCTGACCGGCTCGCACCAGCATGTCGGCAACTGGCCGGGCAAGACGGTCGAGAAGAAAGAGGGCAGCCTGCGCATCGGCGGCGACGACATCATCGTCGTCGATCTGCCCGGCACCTACAGCCTGACCGCCTACTCGATTGAAGAGATCATCTCGCGCGATTTCATCCTGCTGGAAAAACCGGGCGCGGTCGTCGTTGTTGTCGATGCCGCCAACCTCGAACGCAATCTGTATCTCGTCACGCAGTTGATGGAACTCGACATCCCGCTCGTGCTGGCGCTCAATATGCTCGACCTGGCCCGCCAGCGCGGCATGCACATCGACGTGCGCCTGCTTTCGGCGCGGCTGGGCGGTATCCCCGTGGTCGAGGTGGTCGGTAACTCTGGCATCGGCATCGAGTCGCTCAAGGAAGCCATCCGCAGCATTGTTCGCCGCGATTTCGCCGGATCGGTGCATATCCCCTATGACGAGGCCGTCGAGGCAGAGCTGCCCGCGCTCGAACAAGCCGTAGGTAACGCCGGTTTCGCGCGCCCGCGCTGGATGGCGATCAAGCTGCTCGAAGGCGATCTCCAGGTGATGGATCAGGTCGCGCAGAACGGCGGCGGCGCGCTGGTCGCGGCGGCACAGGCGGCGATGGCGCGCATCGAAGCGGCCACCGGCGAGGACGCCGAGACGCTGTTGACCGATGGGCGGTACCAGTTCATCATGCGCCTGTCTGACGGCGTGCTGACACGCTCGATTGTCGGGCGCACCGCCAGCGAGCGGCTCGATCACGTGCTGACGCACCGGCTGCTCGGTCTGCCGATCTTCCTGCTGATGATGTGGGGCGTGTTCCAGTTGACGGCCAACGTCAGCGCGCCGCTGGTCGATTGGATGGACGGCGTCGTCAACGGCATCTTCGGGCGCTGGGTGGCTGCGCTGCTCAGTGTGACCGGTCTGAGCGGCACCTGGGTGGAATCGCTGCTGGTTGGCGGCGTGCTTGCGGGCGTCGGCGGCGTGCTCGTGTTCGTGCCGGTCTTGATGGCGCTGTATTTTGCCATCGGCGTGCTGGAAGACTCCGGCTACATGGCGCGTGCGGCTTTCGTCATGGATCGGGCGATGCGGGTGGTTGGCCTGCACGGCAAGAGCTTCCTGCCGATGCTGGTCGGTTTTGGCTGCAACGTGCCCGCCGTCTATGCCACGCGCACGCTCGAACACGAAATCGATCGCAAAGTCACCGGCTTTCTCGTCACCTTCATGAGCTGTGGCGCGCGGCTGCCGGTCTACGTCGTCGTCGGCTCGGCCATCTTCGGCGCGCAGGCGGGCAATCTGATCTTCGCCATGTACATCCTCGGCATCGTCGTGGCGTTGGTGACGGGCTTCGTGCTCAAGCGCGGCGTCTATCGCGATCAGCCGCCGCAGCCGTTCGTCATGGAACTGCCGCCGTACCGCGCGCCGCGCCTGCGTGACATCTGGCGGCAGATGAGCAACCGCACTGGCAGTTTCATCCGCGAGGCCGGGACGATCATCCTGGCGACCTCGGTCGTGATCTGGCTGCTGCTGGCGCTGCCGGTCGATGGTCAGAGCGCCTTTGACGACGTCGCCCCGGAGCAAAGCGCTTTCGGCGCGCTCAGCCAGGCCGTAGCGCCCATTTTCGCCCCGGCAGGCTTCGGCAACTGGCAGGCGACCGGCGCGCTCGTCAGCGGTGTCGTCGCCAAAGAGGTCGTCGTCAGCACCATGAACCAGATCATGATCGGGGAGAGTCTGCAAGCAGGGGCGACGGCAGCCGAAGCCGACGCGCCATCGCTGCTCGATGATCTTGGCGAGATCGGAACGTCGTTGGTGGAGACCGCTGTCTTGACAGTGCAGGAGACGATCAACATCGTGCCGCGCACGCTCAATCTCATCCCCGGTCTTGGCGTGCCGGAAGTGACCTTGCTCGATACCGGCGCGGCAGACGACACGACCGCGCTGGAAGCCTCGCTCGCGCGCCTGTTCACGCCGCTGTCGGCGCTGGCGTTCACGTCGTTTGTGCTGCTCTACACCCCATGTATGACGACGGTCGCGGCCATGCGCCAGGAATTCGGCACGCGCTGGGCGCTCTACCAGGTGGTCTATGCGCTGGTCGTCGCCTGGGCAGTCGCCGTGCTGATTTTCCAGGGTGGCCGCTTGCTGGGATTGGGAGGCTGAGTCATGGCGACACAACTGCGCGCGGTGCTCGATGGATTTGCGGCGGCATCCGGCCCGGTGTCGCTGGCGGAGATGGCGCAGCGCCTCCAGCTTGAGCCGGGCATCCTCGAAGGCATGATCGCCTACTGGGTGCGCAAAGGCAAGCTGCGCGAGGTCTTCGCCATGAGTTCCGGCGCGGGCTGCGCTCGCTGCGGTATTTCCGACTCGTGTCCGTTCGTCGTGCCGATGCCGCGCACGTATGAGTTGGTGCGGGAGAACGAATTGCCGGTCATCAACTGTGCCTGCGGGCATGGCAAAGAGCAGTGATTTCTAGCGAGAAAATGTGAAGACTCGGCGCCGACGGGTCAACCCGTCGGCGACCAAAAGCAGATCCAGATCGCTATTATCTTATCCGCCAGTCTCCGCCCACCACGCCTTGAGCCGTTCCAGCGCTTCGTCGATGCGCGCGTCACCCATGCCGAGGCTGATACGCACGTAATCATCGCCATCCGGCCCGTAGATGTTGCCCGGCGCGAGTGAGACGTGCGCGCCATCGAGGGCGCGGGCGCAGTAGTTCGCGCCGCCCTGGCCATCGGTCACACGCGCCCAGATGTAGAGCGAACCTTTCGGGCAGGCCGCCTCCAGGCCAATCTGCGGCAGCACGGTCATGATGCGGTCGCGGCGCAGGCGGTAGATGTCGTTGCGCGCGTCGATCCAGTCGCGCGGCGTGTCGTCGAGCGCGACGCTGCCCGCCTCGTAGACTGCCTGAAAATGACCACTGTCGAAGTTGCTCTTGACCTGGAGCAGGCTGTTGAGCGCCTCGCCATTGCCGACCGCCGCGCCGAGCCGCCAGCCCGCCATGTTGTGTGATTTCGACAGCGACATGAACTCGACCGTACACGTGCGCGCGCCCTCCGCTTGCAGGGCGCTCGGCGCGACATAGCCATCGAACGTCACATCGACGTAGGGGTTATCCGACGCCAGCAGGATGTCGTGCTGCGCGCAGAAATCGACGGCGCGGTGGTAAACGTCGAGGTCAACGGTCGCACCGGTCGGGTTGTTCGGGTAGTTGAGCCAGAGCAGTTTAGCGCGACGCAGCACGTCAGCGGGGATCGACTCCAGATCCGGCAGGTAGCCGCCCGCTGCGTTGACCGGCAGCCAGTAGATCTCCGCGCCCGCCATGAGTGTGCCCATCGAGTAGGCGGGATAGCTAATGGTCGGCACGAGAGCGATGTCGCCGTGGTCGAGGTAGGCCAGCGCCAGGTTGACGATGCCCTCTTTGCTGCCCAGCAGCGGCAGCACCTCGCGGTCGGGGTGGAGTTCGACGCCAAAGCGCCGCCTGTAATACCCCGCGACGGCCTGCCGGAAGCGCGGCGTGCCCTTGTAGCCCGCGTAACCGTGGACGTCGTCGCGGTGGGCATTCGCATCGAGCGCGTCGATGACGGCAGGCGGCGGCGGCATGTCCGGGCTGCCGATGTCGAGCCGGATGACATCCGTCCCCTGGCGCGCCATCTCGATGATGCGCTGGCCGAGGACGGCGAACGGGTAGGCAGGCAGGTTGTTCAAACGTGCGGCTGGAGTTGGCATGAGTATGTAGACCAATCGTCGTTTGCGGACATATGCGTCTATGCATTGTAGTGCAGGATCGGCCCACAACGCCAAAATCGCCGGGGTGAGACGAAATAATCTCAAGAATAAACCTTGGTTACAGGCTATTCGAGCGCGATTCTCATAGGCTAAATGCAATGGAAGAGACGTATACAGAGGGGGATAGTCCGATGAAGCCCATCCATGATGGTTCGACAATCATGTTGCGCATTGACGACGCATTTGACCTGAAGAATGTGCAGCGCTGGCTTGAGGATGTGCTGGAAGCGGGGCAGACAGCGACCGTCGCGATTCAGATCGACGGCGACGCAGCCGCGGCCATCGGCAGGCTGGATGCGGTGCCGGCGATTCACGACGCCGCCCACGGCCAGTGATCACCAGACATGCAGCGCCGCCCGATCTCTAGATGACCGAGCGGCGCTGTTGGCTACGGCTGCCAATTCAGCGCGGGATGCAGCCGGTCTTCAGCCTCATAGAGCGCCCGAAGCTCGCCGAACACGTCATCGCCGCCCAGCGTGAGCGCGGCCATCCGGTCGATTAGTTCGACGTCGTGGCTGGCGGCGTCCGCGTCGTTGTGCGCGATCAGCCCCCACTCATCCCAGGGCAGGATTTCGATCTTATTGAGCGCCATGAAATCGCGCACCAGGTCGCCGCGGATGAAGGCCACGCCGTGCCACTCGAAGATGCCGAAGTCGTCCGGGTTGGCCTCGCCGCGCCGGATCATCTGCCAGGCCTGCCCGCCGGTGACGAATTGGCCGGGCGGCAGGTCGAGCG
Source organism: Anaerolineae bacterium (assembly GCA_023382675.1). Taxonomy (GTDB): domain Bacteria; phylum Chloroflexota; class Anaerolineae; order Aggregatilineales; family Phototrophicaceae; genus Flexifilum. The sequence continues at coordinate 55,623 of JAHDWN010000005.1, read as the reverse complement.
TGTCGAAGCGGATGCCGAGGGCGATCTGCTGGAAGTCGTCGAGCTGCGCATCGACCATCACCCAGCGCCCCTGCTCGGCATTCCAATATTCACAGACCCAGTGATCCTCGTAGTGGCCGGGCATGAAGTAGGTGCCGAAACCGCAGCGCGCCCGCGTCGGGATGCCCTGATGCTGGAGCAGCGCGCACAGCATGACCGTGAAATCGCGGCAGTTGCC
>JAHDWN010000005.1:0-55396 GCA_023382675.1 Anaerolineae bacterium | reverse complement strand
GTTCGAGCGGGCGCGCGACCGTCAGCGGTTGATCATCCAGTTCGAAAATGCGCTTGAGCTTCTGCGGCACGGTGCGCAGGTTGACCTCGCTCTGGCGGGCTTCGTCGAGCTTGCAGCCGTAGCGCTCCGCCCAGAAGATGTGCAGCATCAACCCCTGGACGACGCGCACGAGAGCGGGTAGGTCGCGCGGCAGCGGCTCGAGCTGGGCGGCGTAGTCGCCTGGATCGGTCATGACGCCGGGCGCGGCGTAGTAGCGCTGGGCGGTCAGGGTGGAGTCGATCATGCGGAAATCCTCCTGAGCATGTGTGGTTCGAATGTCATGCTGCTACATGTCCGTGGATCGCCCAGGTGTGACCTAGTGTTCACTATCATCGTCTGCTGGCGACTGTGGTACGAGGTGCGCGCCTGCCAGCACCGCATCCAGGTCGGCCAACGCCCGCGCGACATAGGCAGCGTAGCGCTGGCGCTTGTCGCGGACGTGCGGTTCTAGCGGCGGCAGGATGCCGAAGTTGGCCTTCATCGGCTGGAAGTGCTTGGCCTCGGCATGAGTGACGTAATGTACCAGCGCGCCGAGCATCGTCGTCGGCGGCAGGGTGAGCGGTGGCTCGCCCGCAAGCTGCCGCGCCAGGTTGATGCCCGCCAGCAGGCCGGTCGCCACGTTGCCCATGTAGCCCTCGACGCCCGTGATCTGCCCGGCGAAGAACAGATCGTCACGTGCGCGCCACTGCAACGTCGGGCGCAGCAGGCTGGGGGAGTTGATGAAGGTGTTGCGGTGCATCATGCCGTAGCGGACGAATTCGCCCTGCTCCAGGCCAGGGATCATTTGCAGCACGCGCTTTTGATCACCCCATTTGAGATTGGTCTGGAAGCCGACTAGGTTGTAGAGCGTGCCGACGAGGTTATCGCGCCGGAGCTGGACGACCGCCCAGGGGCGCCTGCCCGTTCGTGGGTCGCGCAGGCCAATCGGGCGCATCGGGCCGAAGGCGAGCGAGTCGCGCCCGCGCGCGGCGATCTGCTCGACCGGCAGGCAGCCGGCGAAGAAGTGCGGGTCTTCGCGCTCGAAGTCTTTGAGCGTGATTGTCTCGGCGGCCAGCAGCGCATCGACAAACGCCTCGTACTCGGCCTTGTTCAGCGGGCAGTTGATGTAGTCGCCCTCATCTTCGTCGCCGCGTTCGTAGCGGCTGGCGCGGAAGGCGATGTCCAGGTTGATGCTGTCGAGCGTGACAATCGGGGCGATGGCGTCGTAGAAGTAGAGATACTCGTGCCCGCTGAGCGCCGCGATCGCCGCCGCCAGCGCATCCGAAGTCAGCGGACCGGAAGCGATGATCGCCGGCGTGTCGGGGATGCGCGGCATCTCCTCGCGCACGAGCGTGATGTTGGCGTGGCCTTCGATGGCCTCGGTCACGCGCTGGGCGAAGGCTTCACGATCCACTGCCAGCGCGCCGCCCGCGGGCAGCGCCGTCGCGTCGGCGATGTCGAGCAGCAGGCAGCCTAACCGCTGGCATTCGGCTTTGAGCAGGCCAGAGGCGCGGTCGGGCAGTTTGCTGCCGAACGAATTGCTGCATACCAGCTCGGCCAGCCGGTCGGTCACGTGCGCGCCGGTTTGCCGCTGCGGGCGCATCTCGTAGAGCGTGACTTCGCAGCCGCGCTCAGCCAACTGCCACGCGGCTTCGGTGCCCGCCAGCCCGCCGCCGATCACTCTCACTTTCATCAAGACGTTGTCCTCGAACTTGCTGGTTGGCAGAATTACTCGTCGGAAACTGGATAGGGATACATTTCTTCTATGTCATCTAGCGTGATGTTTTCGGTTAGCTCAACTGCATGATCGTTCTCAGGAGTAACAAGAAACAGTCGATAGCATATTGGAACATAGTGGCGATACCAAAGAATAATTTCCTTGGCTGTAGATTTAGGCCAGCCGCTCACGTAAAGCTGGCTGTAATCTTCCTCAAACCCTGCAATATTCCATTTCCCCTGTGTTCTGGTCGGTACATACAACCTTGCGATACGCCCTTCCTCACTTCTATGAATTTTGATCTCTGAGCCAGGCCATTTGGCTTGAAGCTGACGTGCAAAATCATCCAAATCGATGGGCAAACGTACCTCATTGCCTGGTGTAACCCACGGATCGAATGGAAGTATCGTGAAAACGAGTTCGCTGCTCATACAAGACACCTATTTGAACCGCAAAGAGGCCTAGCCCCGCAACTCCAGCGCGAACTGGTGATAGCGCTTGATCTTGTCGAGATCGGGCGCGCTGGACGGCGCGAGCTTGAGCGCCGCATCGTAGGCTTCGGCGGCGGCGCGGTAATGCTTGAGCGCGAAGTGCGCGCTGCCCAGGATGTCGAAGATGCGGTAATCGCTGATCGTCTGGTGATCCTTCTGCGCCGCCTGCAGGAGCGTATCGACCGCGCCGATAGCCTTGTCGTAGGCCTCCGCCTGATAATAACTGCGTGCGATCTGGTAGTGCAGGCCGATCTCCCAGGGGTGATATGGGTTGTATTGCAGCGCGTGCTCGTAGGCCGCGCCCGCCGCACCGTGCTGCCCCAGGTTGAAATGCGCGTTGCCCAACATCTCGTAGGCGCGCGACCAGGTGACATCGATGCCGAGCGGCTTGCGCGCGGTCTGGAAGAACTGCTGCAAGTAGGTGACGACATCGCGGTCACGCCCGCCGATCTGTGCCGTCATCTCGCCCGCCGTCAGGAAGGCGTCGGCCAGGGCCAGCCGCGACTCGTCCGACTCGTGGGCGATGGCGATGGCCTGCTCCGCCGCCGCGAGTGCCGCGCGCACGTCGCCCATTTCGCGCAGGATGCGGCTGCGCAGGGTGTGAACGCGCGCCAGCCAGACCGGGTCGGCGCTGGCTGGGTAGGTGAAGATCGCTTTCTCCAGGAAGGCGCGGGCGCGGCGCGGATTGCGCAGTTCGTAGTAATGCGTGAAGCCGAGCCGCTCGAAACAGAACGCTGTCAGGGCGGGCAGCGGGCTGGGCGACATCAGCGCCGAGCGAAAGCACTCAATCGCCTCGTCGGTGCGCCCGTCGGTCAGGCAGATGCGCCCCATCTGGTAGTAGACCCAGCCCAGATGCTCGTCGTCCGGGTAATCGTGGATGATCGCGCTGTACATATCGTAGGCGCGCAGGGCGTGCGCACGGTCGGCAAAACCGACGCTGGCGAGTTCGAAGCGCGCGAACCACGCATCCGCCGATAGCACAGCGATCTCGACCGCATGAGCCGGATGGTCGTTCAGGCTGCTTGCCGTTTCCAGGTCGTCGAGCGCATCCTCCGGGCGCGCACCCAGCAGCCGCGCCCGCGCGCGCAGCACGTGCGCCTGCGCTTGCGCGGCGGGGTCAAGGTCGCCGCGCATGAGCTTCGCGATCTGAACTTCGGCGCGCTTGAGGTCTCCGCTATCCAAAAGTTCGCGAATGAATGCAAGCGACTCTGCTGCCAAGGTTGCGCCTCTCCGGCTCCGGGTGTGCGGACGATACCGATCTGATTATAGACCAGCCTCGGCGGTTCGGTGCAGTCTCTCACATTTGTGTGTGTGCTGGCTCGGCCAGCAGTGTCATGTAGTAATCCATGAGCTGATCGGCGCACTGATCCCAGGTGAACAGGTGCTCGATGCGTGCCTGTGCCGCCCGGCCAAGCTGCCCAGCCAGCGACGGATGCTCGATCAGGTGGAGCAGCGCCTGCGCCAGCGCACCCGGATCATTGCGCTCGACCAGCAGGCCGCTTGTGCCGTCGTCGATGATCTCCAGCGGGCCGCCGCCGCGCGTGGCGACGACCGGCGCGCCGCTCGCCATGCCCTCGATCAGCGATATGCCGAACGGCTCCTGCCAGACAGACGGGAAGGCGAAGACCGTCGCCCGTTGCAGGTAGTCGCGCACCTGCTGGTTGGCGATGCTTCCGCGAAAATGCACCCGCTCGCGCAGATGCGGCGGGATCAGCGCCTGGAGCTGCGCCAGATAGCGGTCGCGCTTGGTGAGCGGGTGATAGAAACGCGCCAGATCGCGGACGATGGGGTCATCTTCCATCGGGATCAGGAAGTGGTAGCCAATGGCGTTCGTGCCGCCGACGATGTTGAGCGTGGCCTGCGGGTAGCGTTCTGCCACCTGGGTGAAGGCTTCGATCAGGACGTGGACGCCTTTTTCCGGTGAGATGCGCCCGACAAACAGGATTTCCGGCTGATCGGCGGGTGCGGGCGTGCGCTCGGTATGTGCCAGCAGGAAGCGCTCGCTGTCAATGCCGCTGTAGAGGGTGCGGGCGCGACTGGCATACTCCGGCAGCGCTTCGATCAATGCGTTGGTGACGAAATCGGCGCACGTGAGTATCAGGTCGGTGGCATCCAGAGACTGGCGCACGAGCGCCGGATCGAACTGCGAGAGCCAGAGTGCCTGGATTTCCATCGCGATTTTTGCGCCGGGGTTGTGACGCTTGATCACCGGCGCATACTGCGGGATATGCGTGACGTGGATCACGTCCCACGTCTCGGTGCTGAGTTCGCGCGCGATCTGATCGATGTAGCGTGGGAAGTACCAGCGTGTGGCGAAGATCGGGCGCTTGCGGCGCGGGTAATTGGCGAGATACTCCAGGTTGATAAGGGCGTTGACGAAGCGCCGTTCGCGCGTGTGCGCGTGCCAGTCGATATAGCGGTATTCGATGCCCTGGTCGTGGATCGTGCCCTGATGAGTCGCATCGCCCGGCGAATAGATGACGACGGTGTGTTCAGACGCCAGCCGCCGCGCGATCTGGGTCGTCCACACCATCAAGGAGGCGGTCGAGCGCTGCTCGGAGATGGTAGGCATCGTCTCGAACGGCGGATGGATAAAAGCGATTCGCAAGTCGTAACTCCCATCAGAACTGGCGCAAGCCGCAGCCGGAGCGCGCGCTGTTCAGCAGCCGGCGATCCCGCCATGGCTTTAGTTTACAAGCAGTGTAGACAGTGGAACGTTGGCGCAGGGGAAGCGCCGATCTACACAACCTTTCTAACCCTGCCTTGAAAATTGCGCAAGTGATGCGCGCAGAATCACAACGGACGCCGTGGTGGCGTCCGCTGCGCTGCGTGTTGCTGAAGCAGGGCGGGGCTAGATCTTACCGAGCACGATGCTGGCGTTCTGACCGCCCAGGCCGAAGCTGTTCGAAAGTACATACTTGAGATTCTCGACCTGGCGGGCGACGTTCGGCACGTAGTCGAGGTCGCACTCGGGGTCGGGCGTCTCGTAGTTGATCGTCGGGTGGACGATCTGCTCGACGAGTGTCATAACGCTGGCGATGATCTCCAGCGTGCCCGCCGCGCCAAGCGCGTGGCCGATCATGCTCTTGGTCGAGCTGATCATCAGGTTGTAGGCTTCTTCGCCGAAGACCTTCTTGATCGCTAGCGTTTCCATGGCGTCGTTTGGCTGCGTCGACGTGCCGTGGGCGTTGATGTAGCCGATGTCGTCCGGGTTGAGATGCGCATTGTCGAGCGCCCAGCGCATGGCACGGGTCGCGCCGCCCGCATTCGGATCGAGTGCGGCGATGTGGTAGGCATCCGACGACGAGGCATGGCCGAGGACTTCGGCGTAGATGCGCGCGCCGCGTTTGAGCGCGTGGGCGAGACTTTCAACGATGACGATGCCACAGCCTTCCGCGAAGACGAAGCCGTTGCGGTTCTTATCGAACGGGCGGCTGGCAGCGGCTGGATTGTCGTTGTAGCCGGTCGCGAGCGTGTCCATCGCCTCGAAGCCGGCGATGGCGTAGTCCTGGAGCACGGCCTCGACGCCACCGGTGACGACCATATCTGAGCGGCCATTCTTGATCAGCTCGCTGGCCTCGCCGACCGCCTGTGTGCCGGTGGCGCAGGCCGTCGAGGGCGCGAGCAGCGGCCCCAGCGTGCGCAGGACTTTGCTGACGTAGTGGCCGGGCATGTTCGGCAGTGAATTGACCAGCCCCAGCGGATTCGGCTTGCGGCCTTCAGTGCGGTATTTGGTCGTCGTCTGCTCGGAGAGTTCCTGCGAGCCGAGCGACGAACCGATGACCGTGCCGACGCGCTCGCCCTGGGCCTCGACATCGGCGATGGTCAGCCCCGCGTCGGCCAGCGCCATCTTGGCCGCGGCGATGGCGAACTGGCAGGCGCGCCCCATGCGCCGCGCTTCTTTGCGGTCGATCTCGTAGTCCACCGGGTCGAAGCCGCGCACCTCGCCGCCGATCTGCACCGGCACGTGCTCAATCGGGATTGTCTCAATGCGGCGGATGCCGGAGCGCCCGTTCTTGAGCGAATCCCAGAGATCTTTGACAGGGCCGAGCGCGGATACCGATCCCATGCCAGTTATCACCACACGCGGGCGGCCATTACGCAGTAGTTCCATGTTTCCTCATACCCCCTACTCATGCGGTAGGTCTTGTGCCCTCGACAGATTGCAGACTCGCTGCAACTTGACGAGAACGTCGCGCAAATCATTCCATCCTACGCAAAGCGCAGCCGGATTGCCACGGTCTGCGTTCAGTCTTCGGCCTCTACGCTGCTGCGCGCCAGCCCGTCGCGGATGGCGTCGATGACACCGCCGCTGACAGCCGCACGCGCCTGCCGCACGCCGTTGCGAATGGCGTTCGCGTTCGAGCGACCGTGACCGATTATGACAACACCGTTGATGCCCAGGAGTGGCGCGCCGCCGATCTCGAACGGGTCGATGCGCTTGCGCACGCGGCGGAAAGCCGGGCGTGCCAGCGCCGCGCCGATCTTGCTCAGCGTCGTCGCCATGAGTTCCTCGCGGATGACCTCCGTGAGCGTGCTCGTGCCCGCTTCCAGTGTCTTGATGAAGATGTTACCGACGAAGCCATCGCTGATGACGACATCCGCGCCACCCTTGAGCACGTCCTTCGGCTCGATGCTGCCGGTGAAGTGGATCGGCAGCGGTCGGATCAGCTCCAGCGCCTCGCGCAGCATGTCCGTGCCCTTGCTCTCCTCCTCGCCATTGCTAAGCAGCGCCACGCGCGGCTTATCGATTTTGAGCGTCAGGCGGGTGTAGAGCGAGCCCATGAGCGCGAACTGCGCCAGCCAATCCGGGCGGCAGTCGGCGTTCGCCCCCACGTCGAGCAGCACAGTTTGCCCGTTGTTGCCGAAGGGCAGGATGCCGGTCAGGGCGGGGCGCTTGACACCGGGGATGCGTCGGAGCGTATTGAGCAGGGCGATGCTCAGCGCCGCGCCGGTGTTGCCCATCGAGACGAAGGCGTCTGCCTGGCCGTTCTTGACCAGGTTCATGCCGACGTGCATCGACGAGTTGGGCTTGGCCTTGCCGACTGTGGCGGGCTTGTCGTCCATCGTCACCGCTTCCGGCGCGTGGACGATCTCGACCGGCAGGCCAGCCGTGGCGTGCTTCGCCAGTTCCTTCCTGATCAGCGTCTCGTCGCCGACCAGGATGACCGGGTCGCCAAAGTCGCGCGCGGCCAGCAGCGCGCCCTCGACATCCGGGGCGGGGCAGTTATCGGTGCCCATCGCGTCGACGACGATGCGCATAACGAGCCTTTCATGACGGCAGATGAATGGGGGGTGATTTTAGCGCAGGAATGCGCGGGCGTGTAGTGGCGGGGAGTGAGGTGCTCAGTGCTCGGTGCTCAGTTTTGGGGTTCACGCTTCAGAGTACGTAGTTCACGGTGCAGTCGTAGGGACGCCATTTTTGGCGTCCGTCCCCAGGTTCCGCACGGATACCTGAATCGAATCCTACGCCAAATAAAATGTATCCTCATGCCAACGCGCCGGATTGTTGATCACATATTCACGGACGCGGTTCAGGTCGGGTTCGCTGCGGATGATGTGATCGTGATAGCGACTTTGCCAGACGATTGGCGCGGACAGTCCCATCGTCTGATTGATCGCGCGCGTGACGGCAGATTTGTAGGCCCCAACGATGATACCGAGGGTTTCTGTAGGGACAGGGCGTGCCCTGTCCGAGGGGCGTGCCCTGTCCGCCGATCGCCCACCATTCTCATCGCCGGACGCCGCACGCGGCGTCCCTACAACGATGATGCCGTGGACGTGGTTGGGCATGACGACAAACGCGTCGAGTTCGACATGTGGATGATGATCGGGGATGGTGTACCAGAGCACTTCGGCAAGCGATCCCATCGTGGACAAATGCATATGTTGGTCGACGACAGCGCCAAAGAGGTGTTCACGGCGATGTGTGCAGATGGTCACAAAATACGCGCCCGATTGACTGTAGTCGTAGCCTTGTAAATGCGGGGATTTACGCCGAGGTAGGGAATTCATGGCACGTGGCATTCAACGGGTGATTGTGGCGAAGGCGATCTTCAGACATTCCAGCAGTGTCTTATTAGATTTCAGCACGCGCGTAGCTGATGAAGACGTCATAGTGGATGTCGGGCGCATCGGTCGGCGGCATCACGTCGGCTCCGGGTGAAGCATGACGCAAATCTTAGCGTGGGCGGGGATCGTGTGCAAACGCGCCACCTGTGGATCTACTGTCTGGCTGGGACATCAACACAAGAATGCGAGGGATCACGCCTCGGGCTGTGGTGAAATCAGCTCGATTTGGTTTGCGAAGTTCTTGAAATCGTCCGTATTGATCGTCAGCAAGACTTCTATACCATTCGTGAGCATCGTCGCAACGATGTTCACGTCGTGGACGTGTTTGCCCTGGGTAGGATGTTCCGCGAGCAGATCGAGTAACTTGTCGCGCACGGCTTGCGTTTCGTCAGCCATCTGGAAGATCGGCTTGATTTTGTTGATTTCGTCGATGACCTGCGCCATTGTCAGCGGCGTCTTCAACGTCTTTGGGTGCGTTGCCTGCACAATGAATTCGCGGATCACCTGTCCGTTGATCCAGAGTTCCGCTTCTTCATGCAACATTCGCTTGAGCAGGGCATCGGATGCGGAATGCGAATCCATGTCGGTCAGCAAAGCTCGGAGGAGCACGTTGGTATCGACGAATGCTTTACCGCCCATCGTCACCGTACCAGTCTTCACGGCGGGGCGACGGCTGCTCATTCACCGGGTTGTGTAGCTTCGCGGCGTCCAGTAGCCGGATCTTCTCGTCAACGGTCAAGGGACGCTGGCGTGCGCGCTGTGTCAGCAGCCGCGCGATCAAAGCTTGCTGCTGTTCGTCGGAAAGCTGCTCAACCAGTTCGACCAACTGCTCATAGTCGATGTTCAACTGCACCGCCATCCGCTGGACTCCTCACTGCACCTTGATACCCCCATTATAGCGTCATCCGCCTGCATCTCCGTAGCATCCGCGAAGCCCCAGTTTGCGGGGGATTGTGTGGGAGAGACGGGGCGTAGAATGGACTCAAGCGCGGGATCGATTGCCCGCGCGTTGTGTTTGATTTGAAAGGTACATGCATCATCACAGGAGGTCGCCATGATCGACTCCAAACCGCAGAATGTACCCTCCATGCCAGAACCTGAACGCAAGCCGTTCCCGCTGCGCGCCCTGGTCGGCTTTCTCGTCGCCGTCTTGCTGCTACCGCTCATCCTGTTCCTCAGCGCCGGGACGTGGGATTGGCCGATGGCCTGGCTCTACTACGCGCTCTACATCATCTCCGGGTTGGGCAGTCGCCTGATCGCCTACTTCACGCAGCCGGATCTGCTCTATGAGCGCGGGCACTCGCTCGAGGCGGAGGACGCGAAGCCGTGGGACAAGTGGCTGATGCTGATCGTCGGCTTGCTTGGCCCGCTGGCGCTGATCGTCATCGCCGGGCTGGATCACCGCAACAACTGGTCGCCGGAGGTGTCGTCCACCGTGGAGTGGATCGGCGTCGTGCTGTTCGCGGCTGGCTTGTGCCTGAGCATCTGGGCGTTCCTGAGCAACCGCTTCTTCTCCGGCACCGTCCGCATCCAGACCGAGCGCAATCATACCGTGGTCGACACAGGTCCCTACGCGCTGATCCGCCATCCAGGCTACGCGGGCGGCATGGTCACGCATCTGGCGACGCCGTTGATGCTCGGCTCGCTCTGGGCGCTCATCCCTGCGCTGGTGACGGCGGTCGTGCTGGCTGTGCGCACGTCGCTGGAAGATCGGACGCTGCAAGCCGAACTCACGGGCTATGCCGAGTATTCGCAGCGCGTGAAGAGTCGGCTCGTGCCGGGCCTGTGGTGAGGGGCGCAGGTACGGGCGAGATGTATCTTTATACGGGCGAGATATATCTCGCCCGTACAGTGCCATGATACCAATGACTGCTACTTCGTGCGCTTCTGCGGCCCACCGCGGGGCGGCTTCTTGGCTTCCGTCTTCGACGTGGCCTGTGGCCTGGATGGCTTGACCTCCGCGCGCGGGTTGCGCAGGGTAAATGTGCCGCGCTTTTCGCCCGGCAGCGTCGCCTTGTCCGGCTCGACCAGTTCGACGCGGACGCGGGCGGGCACGCTCATCTGGAAGACGACCGTCTGCCCGGACAGCATCCGCGCCGATTTCGTGCGGAAAACCGTCTTGCTCAGCTCGACCAGGTTGGCCTCGTCGGTGCGATAGCCTGCCCCGGCTTTCGGCATGCCAACGCGGATCTCGGCGCTGGCGTCACCGGCGCTGACCTTGTACAGGCCGGGACGTACGAGCGTGGCCGCGAACCAATCGCCTGCCGGGACGACTTCACGGCTGTCGAGCAGGGTGTGCTTCTCGCGTTCGCCCAACTGCGTGACGGAGACGTTGTAGGCTCCGGTGCCACGTGTGGCATGAAAGGTCATCACGCCACCCGCGTTGAGTACGTACGCGCTGTCATCGTTGCAGCAGCATTCGCCGCCGCCCGCCTCATCCAGCGCCGCCATATCGACGTTGATCTGGTAAGTGGCGTCTTCCTTGACGACGCGCACCGGCGCGCGCTGCACGAGCTGCCCGCCGCGGCGGATGAAGACTTCATAATCGCCCGGCTCCGGGAAGCGGTGGATCAGGGTAGAGAGCACCGTCAGTGCGCTGCTATCGAGTGGGCGCGCGCTGAAGATCGCGCGATTGAGGACGACTTTTTGCCTGGTCATGTTAGCCTCCTACGTCCGCTGTAGCGACCATTTCGACATCGTTGACGTTGACGGTCAACGAGGGGATCGGCACCTTCACCGGCACCAGCGTCACCGGCGCGCCGCTCAGCAGCACGCTGTTGCTCACCTTCTCCGGCATAATCTCGAACGGATCGTCGATGCGGGCAATCGGCACACAGTTGCCGAAGAAATCCAGCACCAGCGTCCCCAGGAAATCGAGCAGGCCGAAGCTGACATTGAACAGGTCGCTCAGCCATTCGTCGATCTCGTCCGGGATGTCGAGGATGAAGCGGATCAGATCTGCGATGCCGCCGATGATCGCCAGGATCAGATCGCGCACCCAGCCGCCGGGGATCAGTGCCGTGATCGCGGCGGTCAGCGCATCCTCGATCAGATCGCCGACGATGTCCGCGAAATCGAACAGGTCAACGTCGATGGTCTGCGGGTTGATGAAGATGTGCCACTGGTTGGTGGGTGGGAACGGCTGAATGATGCTGTTATCGATCAGCACGTCCTGGAGCAGTTGGCACGGGTTGAAGCCGGGCGGCACAGGCAGCGACGCATTGTAATAACGCGCTTCGATGCTGCCGGTGAAGCTGACTTCCTGCGCCACGAACGCCGCGAAATCCGGCGAGATCGAGATGTCCGGATCAGCGCTGAAGATGCAGACGCGCGGCAGGCAAATATCCGGGATCGGCCAGGGCATGGGGATGCAGCCGCCGCCGACGCAGATCTCCGGGATATCGATGCCGAGCGAGACTTCCAGCTTGTCCCACTTGATGTCAAGTTCTTTAATGCGGATCGTGCCGTCATTGCGCAGATCGACATCGCCGCCTTCGAGATGGCCCTTGATGTGGTAGCCTGCGGTGAACGCGCCGAAATCGGTCGAATCTTGCTTCTCCCAGGCGATGTTCTTGACCAGCACGTCGAATGCTTTCTGGATGGTGCCTTCAGACACCGCAACTGTCAAATGTGCCATGCTGCACCTCCTTTACGTGATGACCAGGTTGATGAAGGCTTTGATCTGATCTTGTTCGATGGCCGGGTTGTTCGGCACATCGCCGGGGACTGCCGCCGGTTGCAGGTTGATTTGCTGGCCGACGTTCAGACCCTGCTCCTGGAGCATCGCCGTGATGTCGAGGATCATCTTCTCCATCGGCACGATCAGCTGTGGCAGGATGCCGAGGCGCAGCGTCGTCATGACGAAGCATTCGATCGCGTTCTCCATCGGCGTCGGTTGGAGATCGACAATCTCGATGCCGTCCACGCGCGGCTTGAGCCACTGCTGCTTCGAACCGGCGACTGTGCCCCATTCGACGTGGGCGACGGCGTAGACTTCCAGGCAGAAGCACATCAGTTCGCGCGTCGGCAGCACGATCACCGGACCGTCGCGCGGCGGCACAGCGACCATGCCGGTCGATGCAGCCAGACTCATGCCCGACCGGCTCATGATCGACAGCGGCGCATCCGACGTGCCGGACGCCAGTCTGCCGGTCGAAGTTTGCCGGTCTTTGGAGGTTTCGTCCACCTTGCCGATGATCAGCTTCTGTTGTGCGACGTTGAGCTGTTCAAGCACGGGCACGAGCCGGTCGATGATGTCCTTGGGCGGGCAGTCCAGCCCGGCGCAGGCTTTAATGCGGATCGCCAGCCGCTGCGCTGGCAGCGAACGACCCAACTCCGGTGGCAGGGTGAACTGGTTGCTGGGGTGGAAATCGATCTGGAAGTCGGTCAATTGGAAGCAGAAGTTCAACCCCATTGGCACGGGCGTGCCGAAAATCGGCAGCGGCTCCATCTCGGTGAAGATCGGGTTGCCAGCTTCGGTCACCGTATCCGCTACGTCGATCTTCTGGCAAAACAATTCTGGACGCTGATGAAAAATGGTCGTCGCATAATTGAAGAGCGACGGTCGTTGGCGCATGACGTGGCGGACAACCCGGTTGATGCCCTCCTCATGCACCGCGCCAAACAGGTCACTGTGGTCCGTAAATGGCATGGTCTTCTCCTTCTCATTACGCTCGATATTTCGTGGACGCCGCACGCCATTTCTATGTGGCAAGGTGGGGGAAGTTCTACAGATACGCGGTGCGCCCGCGAACTGGACGATATTGCGCATGGTAGCGCGGACGTGTATCGAAACTGTTACGGCCATGTGCTAGGTTTGAAACAGAGGAGTGGGCGCTGCCGGCTCTGGCTGATCGCGCGACTCAGCATTGACAGCCCCAGGCTGCATCGATACAATCCGAGCAAGATTGCGCTGGTGGCGGAATGGCAGACGCGCATGGTTGAGGGCCATGTCCCAGTAATGGGGTGGAGGTTCGACTCCTCTCCAGCGCACAAGACTCGTCGTGATACGAGTCTTTTTTATTTCCGGTTGTGGCCGTTCGCGCGCAAATCTTATTTGCTATGAATTCACTGCTTGGTGTACACTCCGAACATAGTGACAACGGCTGACCGCACCCGCGGAGGCGAAATGAGCAGCAGCACGATCAATTCTCTTCTGTCGCAAATCTACACCCTGATCGAGGCCGATCAGCACGCGGAAGCCGTTGACCTTCTGCGACCTTTGCTCGCGGAATATCCAAACAACCCGGATGCCTGGTGGCTGTATGCGCACGCGGTCACGGATATTGACGATGCGCACGCGGCATTGCAGACCGTCCTGTCGCTCGATCCGCAGTATCCCGGCGCGCGCGACCTGCAGGAGCAATTGGAAGAAGCCAGCCGGGGCGCGGGCAATCCGCTGGTCGATATGGAACTCCAACCGATCCGCACCATCCCGGATGTGCCGGAAGCGCTGCCCGAATTGGAGCCGATGCCGGAGTTTGAGCGTGACGTGGCCTACAGCGACGTGACCGAGGAGCCACGCGGCGGCGCGCCGGATTGGCTGCGCATGGCGGCGCTGGCGCTGCTCTTCCTCTGCGCGATTGTCGGCGCGCTGCTCCTTAGCCAGAGCGCACTCGCGCCCGGTTCTGAGCCGACCCCTGTCGCCGAGTTGGGTGTCTTTGAAACCGCGACCGCCATCGTCATGGGTGCGACGGCATCGGCGGAGTCGATGGGGCAGGGCGGCGGCGATCTTGCGCTGACGGCGACGGTGTCCGCGGGGACGACGGGGCAAGGCGAGAGCGATCTGGCGCTGACGGCGACGGCGATCATGGCCGGGGCGCAGAATCAAGTGCCGACGCAGGAAATCGATGAGTCGGCGCAGGCGACCGCACTTGCGCCGCTGCAAGGTGCGTTCCAATCCGCCTTTGGCGAGACCTCCGCCGTCAGCATCGAGAGCACCAGCCGCGGCGAAACGCTGGTCGTGCGTCTGTGCAGCGAGCAGCCGGGCGTGCTGCTGCGCGCGACGCTCGAACGGGCGTTGGAGACGCTGAGCGGCGAGGGCGATGTGCTTCAATTTGGGGCGCAGGCGCTCGGGTTCCGGCTCGTCAGTTGTGATGACCCCGGCACCGAATACCGCCTGCTCACCGCGAGCATGACCGACGTGCGCGGCTATCTGAGCGGCATCTTCGACGCCGAGGCCTTCCAGGCCCGCCTGCGCGCGGAGTAACAAACATTTCTGAAAGACATCTGCGGGCAACTGCTAGCCGGAATTGACTAAAGGTTCTTTTGAAAATGCTTATATACAGACTAGTGCACCACCTTGAAGCCGGAGCAATGAATACGCTCAGATTTGTTGCTTTGATCATCAGGCATGCCTGAACAATTCCCCTGTGATCAAAGGGTTCGCAATCTACCTGCGGCAGCCGGATCGACCTTCCTACCACGAAAGCGACGGCATATTTGACGGTTGGTCAGATCGAAACGGATGGCAGATGCAGCCCAATCAGTAGAAGGAGGTCGAACGCTTCATCGTACGAAGACTCATAAATCGCATCGGTTAATCGGGCGCTTCTTGAAGGAGGAGTTAGGCAAAGAGCGCGTCGTCTGGGGGCAGGACGCACTGATTTCACCCGGTTCTATATAGAGCGGCCACCGCAGCCAATTTCCAAGCCCTTCATGGTTCATATTGATGAGTTACCGATCATGCAAGCATGAAAGGATATTCTTTATGTCCGCGAAGTCAGCTTTCCAAGCACTTGTTCTTGCGCTTTTTTGCCTGAGCATCACGATTGTCCCCACTGTACTCGCGCAAGATGACGTGAATCTCTCCATTCTTCAATGGAGCCATTTTGTTCCCCGTTACGATGAATGGTTCGACGCCTATGCTGCCGACTGGGGAACCCAGAATAACGTTAGCGTCTCGGTGGATCACATCAATCTCGCTGAACTGCCCGCCACCCTGGCTGCGGAGATTGATGCTGGTGAAGGGCATAGCATTGTCGAATTCATCCTGTCGCCGGTTGCCTACGTCGAAGGCCTGCATGATCTGACCGACATTAATATGGCGGCTCAAGAGAAGTACGGCGAACCTTTGCCCACCTGTAGTGCGACTTCGTATTTGCCAGTTTTGGACAGGTGGTATGGTTTCACACACACTTACGTGCCTGACCCTGGCGATTACATCATCAGCCTGTGGACAGCAGTCGGGTATCCCAATGGGCCTTCAACCTACGCGGAACTGCTTGACGGAGGCACAAAGATCAAGGAGCAATTTGGCGTTCCCTTGGGCATTGGGCTGTCACCGGAGCTCGACAGTGAGATGGCAAACCGCGCTATCATGTGGTCCTACGGCGCTTCAGTTCAGGATGAAAACGAGAATGTGGTTCTGAATTCGCCTGAGACGATTGAAGCTGTCAACTACATGGCCGAGCTGTACGCCAGCGCCATGACGGACGAGGTCTTCGCCTGGAATGCCGCCAGCAACAACCAGGGCTTGATCGCTGGTGATCTTTCCTACATTCTCAATTCAATCTCGGCCTACCGCAGCCAGCAGAAAATCGACGAAGAATCGGCAAACGATATCGGCTTCTCACCGGCACTTGCGGGCCCGGCAGGAGCGTTCGCATCCTCCCACGTATGGTCAATCTATGTAATTCCTCTGCATGTTCAGGGTGCGGAGCTTGAGGCTGCCAAACAATTCATTCTCGATCACCTCGACAACTTCAATGATGTCGTCTACAACAGTGAATTGTACAATTTCCCGTGTTACCCACCGACCGCGCCCGATCTCGAAGGCTGGCTCGCAAACGACCCCTTCGGCTCGATGCCACCCGATAAACTCAAGGTGCTTGAAGGCGCCGCGGAATGGGGCGTTCAATTGGGTTATCCCGGTGTTGCCAACCCCGCTATCGGCCAAGTCTATAACGAGTTCATTATCTCCAGCATGTTTGGCCGTGTCGCCCTGGGTGAAATGACGGCAGAGGAATCGGTGGCGCAAGCGGCTGCACGCGTCGAAGAGATATTCGCTGAATGGCGCGCCCGAGGCCTGGTGGGCGGCGGCGAATAAGTTCATGCATTGACAGTCTTGCCAGGGGTATACGCAGGTATACCCCTTCTTGCACATGAAGCCGGCAGGAAACCCGCGGTAGATTGGCCTCGCATTCTTCATCATCGAAGGCTTCTCGTGGGACTGCGGAGATTAGAGAAGAGTGATGAGCGTTGTAGAGATTAAGGATGTAGCGAAACAATTCGGCGATGTTCGCGCAGTCGATGGCGTTTCGTTGCAGATTTCGACTGGGGAATTCCTGGTCATCCTCGGACCATCTGGATGCGGCAAAACGACGTTGATGCGCCTCGTTGCGGGTCTTGAGCAGCCGTCGCACGGGGAAATCTGGATTGGGGATCGCAACATGAATGGACTGCCGCCGAGGATGCGGCAGATCGCGATGGTCTTTCAAAGTTACGCCTTGTATCCCCACATGAGCGTTTACCAGAATATTGCCTTTCCGCTGAAGGCAAAACGCCAGGAACTGAGCAAGGTCGAGCGCGATGAAAAGGTTCACCAGGCAGCCGCCATGGTATCCATCGGCCATCTGCTTAGTCGTAAGCCACGCCAGCTGTCAGGCGGCGAGCGGCAGCGCGTGGCAATTGCCCGCGCCCTGGTGACTGAACCGATGGTTCTGCTGCTCGACGAGCCGCTGTCTAACCTGGATGCAAAACTGCGAGCCGCGGCCCGTGACGAACTCAAAGAATTTCAACGACGCCTGGGGATTACGACCATCTTTGTGACACACGACCAGGTTGAGGCCATGGGCCTTGGCGACAGGATCGTCGTGATGGAATCCGGTAAGGTCCAGCAGATTGGAACCCCGCAAGCCATCTATGATGACCCCGACAATACGTTTGTGGCGACGTTCTTGGGGTCACCGAGCATGAACCTTCTACCCACTGACCATTACGAACTCGGCTTTCGTCCCGAACACTTCCTGCCAGCGACCCGTGTCGACGGCAGCGATTCAATCAAATTCACTTTCCACGTGAAGCGCGTGGAATACCTCGGTTCCGATCGGCTGCTCTATGGGTTCGTCGATGGCTTTCCGGAGACCAGTCTGACACTGGCGAAATTGCCCATCTCGGTCGATGACCCGGTCGAGGTCGGTAGTTCCTACGAGTTTGCCGTGCGCAATCTCGCCATCAAACGGTTCGATAAAGAGTCCGGTTTACGCTGGGATGGTGGGAAATCATGACCAGCGCTTCTGTCCCTCAGTCGAATACCACTACACGCAGTTGGTTTCCGCGAAATTTGTGGGATAACGAACGCGCGGTAGGCGTGATGTTCTTACTGCCGGCCGTGCTTTACATCGTGCTGTTGGTCGGCCTACCGTTTCTGATCGCCATTCTATTTAGTGTCTCGGACGTGACCGTTGGCGACACGTCTCTGGACTTCGTTGGGACCGAAAACTTCAGTGATGTGGCAACCGTAGATGGCTTCCAATATGCGCTGGCTAACTCCTTCAAGTTCACCATTATTTCGCAAATCGGCATCATTATCATGGCGAACATCCTGGCAGTTATCCTGACGCAACAGTTTCGCGGCAAATGGTTTGTTCGCTTTCTCCTGATACTTCCATGGGCGACGCCCGTGGCGCTGGGAACCATTGGCTGGTTGTGGTTCTTTGACTCGGCCTTCAGTCCGATTGACTGGGTCTTGCGTGAAGTCTTCGGCCTGCTTGGTCCTGGAACGCTACTCGGACCAGCCAAGAATATCGTCTGGCTTGGTAAACCTGAGCTGGCTCAATTTGCCGTCATCCTCGTCCAGGTTTGGCGTATGACCCCTTTGGCAGCTGTAATTTTGATGGCGGGGCTCACCTCGATCCCGCAGGACATTCTGGATCAGGCTGAAGTGGATGGTTCGCGCTTCTTCCGCACGCTGTTCCGTGTCAAGCTGCCGATGATTCTGCCGATCATGATCATTTCGTTGCTTTTCAGTACGATCTTCACCTTTGGTGATATGACGGTTGTCTTCATCCTGACACGTGGTGGCCCGGTTTATTACACGCAGATCCTGCCAACCTGGTCATTCTTCGTGGGCATACAAGGGGGAGACCTGGGCCAAGGTGCAGCCATTGCGATGTTCTTGTTTCCGCTGCTGTTGGCGGTTGCAGTGGTCATGCTCAGGATTGCGCGACGCACGGAGGTCAACTAATGCAGACTGCACCGTCATCCAACAGACGTATCGGCCTGTGGGCGGCGATCAGCTTTTTCGTTTTCTTTGCCGCCTCTCCATTTCTGTGTATGGCGATCATGGCGTTCAAAGACAGCGCCGATCTCTACCGAAAAGCGAACAATCCGTTCTTCTATAACCTTTCCCCTACACTAGAGCACGTGGAGCTCCTTTTTAACGATACGCCCTATCTCCTCTTCATACAGAATTCTCTGCTTGTCGGAATCGCTGTCGTGATCATTACGTTGACTCTCGCGGTTCCGGCTGCCTATGCACTGGCGCGCTTGACTGGCCGCTGGGGAGAACGTGCCGGAATCTTGATCTTCCTCGTCTACCTGGTGCCGCCGACCCTGTTATTCATTCCGATGTTTCGAATCATTGTGGCGCTTGGATTGCGTAACAACCTGCTCTCGCTCATCATCACCTATCCAACCATCACGGTACCATTCTGTACCTGGCTGTTGATGGGTTTTTTCAAGGCCATCCCGCGCGAGCTGGAAGAGGCGGCTTTAGTGGACGGACAACACCGGATTGGTGCATTTCTGCGGGTGATCATGCCCTTGTCGCTTCCCGGTGTTATCAGCGTGATCGTATTCACCTTCACCCTGACACTGCACGAATTCATTTATGCAATGACTTTTATCTCAAGCTCGGCGCAGCGTACGATTAGCGTCGGCATTCCGACTGAGCTGGTTCGCGGCGATGTCTTTTTCTGGCAATCTCTGTTGGCTGCTGCTGTCATCATCGCTATCCCGGTTGGATTGATTTACAACCTGTTTCTCAATCGGCTGGTTCAGGGTTTCACGATGGGGGCAGTGAAAGGATAAGCGGGTTGGCGGTTTGACGACCGTGCGCAATCGACCAGAATGTCAGCAGGAGAAGGGTTGCAATCCTTCTCCTGTGTTGCTTCCGGGGTCGCGTGCTAGTCTTCCTCCGGCAGCGGCTGAGCGGCATTGCGGTGGATGGGCAGGCGGATGATGAAGCGCGTACCTGCGCCAACCTTGCTCTCGGCGGTGATGCTGCCGTTGTGGCTGCCGATGATGCCGTAGCTGACGAACAGCCCCAGGCCGGTGCCCTCCGGCTTGGTCGAAAAGAACGGATCGAAAATGCGGTCGATGTGCTCCAGCGCGATGCCGATGCCGGTGTCTTCGAACTCGATCACGATCTCGTCGCCATCCTGGCGTGTGCAGATGCGGAGTGTGCCGCCTTTGGGCATGGCCGCCTGCGCGTTGATCGTCAGGTTCATGAAGACCTGTTCGAGTTGATCTTTGCTGCCATAGACCGCGTCGAGCTTGGGCAGGTCAGTTTCAATCTTGATCTTGCTCTGTTCGAGCAGCTTGCGGTTGAGATCGATGATGCCCTCGATGATCGGGCCGATCTCGACGAAGTGCAGGTCTGGGCCTTCGGTGCGCCTGCCGGTGAAATCGAGCAGTTGGCGCACGATCTTGCGGATGCGCTCCAGGCTGTCCTGGATGATCGAGATCGCCTTGGTGTCGATTTCGACCTGGCTGTCCGTCAGCTCTTCGACCAGATCATCCAGCAGATTGCGGATCGGCATGAGCGGATTGTTGATTTCGTGGGCGATGCTGGCGGCGAGATGGCCGAGCGAGGCCAGCTTCTCCTGGCGGACGAGCAGCTGCTGGGTGGATTGCAGTTCGCGGGTGCGTTCTTCCACGCGCATTTCCAACTCGGTCGCATAGCGCGCTTTGATGTCGTACAGCTCGGCATTGCGCAGCGCCAGCGCCGCCTGCCGCGCGATGCCATCGAATAGGCGCAGACGGTGATCGTCAAACGGTGTCTGTGCGACCAGCATCAGCAGGCCGAGGGTGTTCTTGCCTTCGCGCAGAGGGGCGATCATCCCGCTTTCGAACTGCGGCAGCGGCGTGTCGTTTGCCGACCACGTGCGCGCGATGGGCTGTTCCAGCCACCGCAGCGCTCTACTTGCGAAGGTCGGGTTGGCGAGCGCATCCGGGTTGCTCAGCTTTTCCCGCGCCTGCACCCGTGCGCCGCTGACGTTGCCGCTTTCGTCGAAGAGATAGATGACACCCGCTACGGCAGGGATCAGGTCGAGCGCCAGGTTCGGGATCAGGTCGAGCAGCTCATCCATCAGAATCGTCTGGTTGAACTGCTCGCTGACGCCCAGCAGCGCCTCCAGCTCGCGCGTCCGCCGTTCGAGATCTTCTTCCAGCTTGCGCGCTTTGATCTTGCTCTGCGCCCGCGCGATCAATTCCTGCGGGTTGAATGGCTTGTACAGATAATCGTCTGCGCCGAGCTTCAGGCCGCGTTCGAGGTCTTCCGGTTGGCGCGCCTGGGCGGTGACGATGATGGTCGGGATGCGCTTGGTCGAGTCTTCGGCGCGCAGGGCGCTGAGGACTTCGAAGCCATTCATGCCGGGCATCATGTAGTCGAGCAGGATCAGATCGGGCAGCAGTGCCTGCGCCTGGGCGAGGGCCGCGTTGCCGTTGGACACCTTGACGACCTGGAAGCCGACGCGCTTGAAGATCGTTTCCAGCATGTTCGCTGTGTTCGGGTCGTCATCGACCGCCAGGACCAGCGGCGGATTATGCGTGAACAGCGAGGGGTCGAGGTCGAAGTTTATCATGGACGACTGTCTCGTTATCATATTCGCGTTGTACAATAGGTGCTGTTAAATCAACGTTCTAGTGATCTTAAACCCATGATCCACTCGAAAAAACAAAACACTTCCATTCCACGCCAGGAAATTGGGCGATCCATATTGATCGGGGTAGTGATCGGCCTGGGTATCGCACTGGTCTTTGCGGCGGGTTTCCTGACGCGAGACGTGATCGGTGGGCCGTCGCGCGTCATCGCTCAGGCAAACGTCGAATCTCAGGATTATCCCGTATTATTCGAAGTTCAGCGACTGATCGATGAGCATTACCTGCGCGAGCAGCCTGATTTTGCCCAGCGGCAGGCGGCGGCGATCCGCGGAATGCTGATGACGCTGGCGGATCGCTACACCTTCCTGGTCGATCCGCCGGTGGCGCGCAGCGAAAGCGACGTGCTCGCCGGTGCGTATGGCGGCATCGGTGTCCAACTGCACCGGAATGAGGCTGGTGAGATCACCATGTTTCCGTTTGACGACAGTCCGGCCACGCGCGCCGGGATAGAAACGGGCGACGTGCTGCTGGCGGTGAATGGCACGCCGGTCGATCTGTCGATGCAGCAGGATCAGATCGACCAGATGCTGCGCGGCGAAGTCAAGCCGGGCAACGGGGTCGAGATCACGTTTCGCAAGCGCGCGGATGACGAGATCACGACGTTTATCGACTTCGACGTGATCAACGTGCCGTCTGTCATCTGGCGGGTGCTCGAAGAAGATACGCGCGTCGGCTACGTCCACGTGCTGCGTTTCACCAGCCGCACGCCGGAAGAGCTGCGCACGGCGCTCGCCGATCTGAAGACGAGCGAAATTAGCGGGCTGGTGCTGGATCTGCGCGATAACTCCGGCGGGCTGCTGGCCGAGTCGGTCGCAGTGGCGGACGAGTTCGTCGATTCCGGCGCAATCGCGTTCGAGCGCACCCGCACCGACATCGAAGGCTTTGACGGCACGGCGGGCGGCGTGGCCCTCGGCTATCCGCTGGCGGTCATCGTCAATGGTGGCACGGCCAGCGGCGCGGAACTCCTGGCCGGGGCGATTCAGGATTACGCGCGCGGCATTCTGATCGGGCAAAAGACTTACGGCAAGGGCACGATCCAGCAGATCTATCCGCTGTCAGATCAATCGTCGCTGCACGTGACCGCCGCCGAGTGGCTGACGCCGGATCAGCGCGCCCTGGAAGGTGACGGGCTGACGCCAGACATCGAAATGATTCCGGATGCCAACGGGCGCGATGTCGAGATGGGGGAGGCGCTGCGCTATCTCGCCTCGAAGCTGGACAGCAGCTCTGGGCGAGGCGGATAGAAGCGGCTGCGAAGAGCCTATTGCACGTTCAAAGCAAATCACGTGCATTGTGCTTTCATCCCCACCCCTAAACCTGCGGTTCGTCCCCTCCCCATTGCGCTGGGGAGGGGATTAAGGGGAGAGGATACATTCAATCACAGTGCTCTGAATCTATCTTGTGTGGAGGAAAAACGGCTTCCGGTGCATTGCCTGGAGCAGGTTCAAGGAAAGCAACACTGCCATGAGCGAAGGCAAGAAAATCATCACGCGCAATCGCAAGGCTGCGCACGACTACCATCTGGATAAACGGTTCGAGGCGGGACTCGTCCTGACCGGCTCGGAGATCAAGTCGATCCGCGATCACAAGGTCAACCTACAAGATGGATTTGTCCAGGAGCAATCTGGCGAGCTGTGGCTGATGAACGTCCACATCACGCCCTACGACCGATCCGGCACGTATGGCTACGTCGATCCGGTGCGCCCGCGCAAGCTGCTGCTCAATAAGCGCGAGATCGCGGAGATCATCACCCGCGTGCGCCAGAAAGGCTTCACCGTTGTGCCAACCGAGATGTATCTCAAGAATGGGCGGGCGAAAGTCGAGATCGCGCTGGCGAAGGGCAAGCGGCTCTACGACAAGCGCCAGGACATCGCCAAGCGCGACAGCGAGCGTGAAATGCGTCAGGCGATGAAGGAGCGCTACCGTTGAATCCAGATCCTATCTTTCCGTCGTCGATCTTCTCGATCAACAAGCTGGACGAGGCCGAAAAGGTCGCCATCTACCGCACGCTGATCCCGGATTGGGTCTTCGATAACTACGGAATCGACCGGGAATCGCTGACGGTGGGTGGCAAATCGGTGGTGCGCTTCCGCTGCCCATCCGGCAGTCGCGCGCTGGAAGTCAGCGTCTGGCGGCAGCCGGGCGAACGCGACCCGATGCTGTATTTCAACATGGTTGATACGTTCAACTTCCAACTGCTGGTGCTGCTGGTGGTCGTCAACGATCCGGAAGCGCCGCGCTTCAATATCGACCGCGACGAAGACGGCAACGACACCCAACTGGGGACGATTGCGCGCAACCTCCACGCCGAAGAGCGAGCGATGCAAGCCGGGCTGGCACCGGGGCAGGTGCGTTCCGGGCTGCGCGTCTTTCGCCAGAGCGTCCCGGTGTTCGAGCAGTTCATCGCCAACATGGGCCACGACATGTTCCTGATCGAGCCGCTGGCCTATCACAACGCGATTGTATTTGAACGCTACGGGTTCAATTACGTGCGCGGTTTCCGGGAGATGCAGCGCATCCACCAGGAGTTCCAGCCCGGCGGTGAGCTGCACATGCGCCTCGACCCGGCGAAACCCTTCCGCCAACCTGACGCCTGGCGCACGATTCGTGGGCGCTCGTGGGCGATCCACGATGGCATTCTCGGCCATCCGTACACCGGCTTCCAGATGTACAAGCGTATCGGCCAGCACGCCGGCGTGTCCACATTTCCTGACGGCACCTGGTGAGATGCAGCCATACATCAGCCCCGATGCGGTGCATGCCTCACTCAAAAGGATGACGTTTGGCGAGCGCCAGCGCGACCAGACGAACCCGCTCGATCATCTGTATCTGGTCGAACGGCAGATCGAAGATCGCGATGCGCCGCGAGGCGCTGCGCTGCGTGAGATTGCGGTCGCGCGTGTGCTCACGCGCCTGATCCGCCGCCGGTTGAATGCCTACTGTCGCTTGCTGAATGTGCCTGCTTTGCGCGACGACACCGATCGCGCGGGGGCGCTGCACGATCTTGAGCGCGTCGGACAGTTGGATCACATGGCGCTCAAGCATTGGGCGCTGCTGTATTATCGCTACGTCCGCGCTGATCTTGAACTGGATGCACCGCATCTGTGCGTGCCGCTCAATATTGAGGAGCGCACCTTCCGCCGCTACCAACGCGCAGCAATTGACCGTCTGACCGTCAGGCTCACCAAAGCCGAGTGGCGCGCGCGCCGTAAAGCGCGCCATCGGCGCTTAGTCGCCACCTTGCCCGGGCAGACCAGCCCCCGGCTCTTCGGGCGGGATGCGCAGTTGAATCTGGCTCTGGACTGGTGCAACAGCGGCCCGCAAAAGCTGCTCGTGAGCGGCAGCCTGGGCGTGGGCAAAACGCAGTTCGTGCGCGCGCTGGTCGAGCAGTTGATCGCAGACGACCGCGTGGACGACGTGATCTGGCTGGATACCCCGGCGACAGTCGCGGCGGTCGAGTTGCGGCTGCGTGAACACGCGGCGGTGCGCGGC
The DNA here is from genome assembly GCA_023382675.1 of Anaerolineae bacterium. GTDB lineage: Bacteria > Chloroflexota > Anaerolineae > Aggregatilineales > Phototrophicaceae > Flexifilum. Next base: position 30,721 of record JAHDWN010000005.1, on the reverse strand, counting down.
GTGCTCGACTTCGATTTGCGCGAGCATTTGCTGGCCGCGCGGTTGGTCGTGGTTATCGACGGTATCGACGATCTGCTCGGCGATATGGCGGCGCTCGACAGGCTGCTGCGCGATCTGGAAGCGGCGCACGTCATCCTGATTGCCGATCAGTATGTGCTGCTGCCAACGGTGACGGCGGCGCTCACCCTTGAGCCGCTGGCCTGGGATGATACGCAGGCACTGGCTGCCTATTGGTGGCAGCAGTTGCAGGGGGACCCGGCAGTCAGTTCTGTTGAACTGGAGGCGCTCGCCAATGCCAGCCATGGCAACCCGCTTTCCTTGAATTTGATGATTCACGGGTACGGGCATATGGTCGATGAAACGTTGAATCAGGTGAGTACGCGGTCGCTCTATCAACAGACAACGGCGCGCTTGTCGGCGGAGGCACGCGGGCTGTGGCACATCATGGCGCTGACGCCGCCGGAGGGGATGGCGTTGGCGCGGCTGCGTGCGCTGTGGGGCAGTCGGGTGGATGCGCCTTTCGTTGACGAATTGCTGCTGAAGCACATCGTCGCGATCAAGCAGCCCGACGTGTGTTACCTGATCGATTTCGCCTATGCCTGGATCATCCGCGACTATCAAGCCGATGGCGAAGCGCGCCCGCACGTGGACGGGTTGATCACAGAGCTGGACGCGCCTGTGACCGCTGGGGACGCGGCGGCGCAGGAACTCGCGGAGCATTTGCTCATCGCGCGCTGGCTCGATCTGACAGAACAGCGGCGGCAGGCCTGGATCGCCGTCTCGTGGCGCGCGGGTGTCCGGCGCAATCACTGGGCGCTCTGGCTTGAACTCTTGCGCGATGCGCTGGCGGCGAATAATCAGATCGCGGCATTCTGGATCGGGCGCGGTGTCTGTGCGCGCTGGTTGAGCATCTGGGACGAGAGCGAGGCAGCGCTGCGCCAGGCGATGCATCTGAGCGGCATGGCGGGCGGCCGCGAAGGATTTATTGTGCAGGCGGAAGCGCAGATCGAGTTGAGCGTCACCTGCCGGCTGCGCGGCCAGTATGAACTGGCGCTGTCGCTGCTCGAACGCGCGCAGGGGCAAGCGGAACGATGGAACGTCTCAGCCCTGGCGGCTCGCGCGCTGTTGGAACATGCTCAGATTCTGTTGGATCAGGGTAATTCTGAAGATACGCTGAGGCTGCTCGCGCGCGCCGAACCTTCGGCCAGACGCTATTTGATGGAGGGCGAAGCCTGGCTGCAACTCAAGCGCCCGGCGGATTGCCAGCAGGCGGCGCTGGCGGCGCTGCCATTCCTCGGTGATGATCGATCCGGCATCGGCAAGGTGTATGGGCAGCTTGCCCGCGCTGTCCAGGCGCAGGGCGTGCGAGAACAGGCCAATGCCTATTACACGCAGGCGGTCGCTTTGCTGGAGCAGTCTGGGGATCAATACAGCCTGGCGCGCGTCTATAACAATCAGGCGCTGCTGTGGATGGATGAGCAGCGCTATGACCAGGCGCGTGAACTCCTGGAACGCTGCGAAGCCCTCCAACGCGCGCTCGGCGATCACGTGGCGCTGTTCACGACGCGGCACAATTTGCAGCTTGTGCAGCGGCGCATGAATCGCTAAGATAAGCTCGTGATCCGCGCCCATAGCTCAGTGGATAGAGCAACGGTCTTCGGAACCGTCGGTCGGGGGTTCGAATCCCTCTGGGCGCGCAGCACGGTACAGGGGTTCCAAAGCAGTTTCGTCCCTGTCCCCAAGCGAACCCGTCTCATACAATTGAGGCGGGTTTATTGTTTCCGTCTCGTACAACGCCGCTCGTAAAATTACGAACTTGTCCGCCCAGGGCTTCAGCCGAAAGTCGGTGATGCGCTTGGCGTCAAGATCGTACTCGATGTACTCAAACAGTAACCCTACCATTCCCTGCTTATCTTCATCTGTTGCAATCTCCCAAAACTTGACCAGTTTTTCAATCGTCTCAAGACACAGCGCATATTCCAGTGCGGCTTGCTTCATGCCGCTGGTGCGGGCTTCCCAATGGGCAATCTCCCGCTCGTTCTGGTCTTTAATACGTAGGTACTCGTCAGAACTTAAGTCTCCGGCAAGGCAGAGCGCCTTTGCATTTTCGATACGCCTATGGCACTTGGCAATCGCAACGCGCTTCTCTTCTTCGTAGTCAACCTCATCTATACCAAGCCATTCACTTTGTTGCGAGAGGCGTGTTAGCTCAAGCATGAGGCGATATTGGTGTTTGTCCACAGTAAGCAGATGTACCAAGCGCGAAAAATCCGCTTCGATCTCCTCACGCAACACTGAACGATTGTGAGCGCGGCACGGATGTCCTTCTTTGTGGCGATAGCGGAAAATGCCCCCGCTTCCTCTGTGTCCGGCGATGGTCGCTCTCAGCAGCGGATTGCTTTTCTCTCGCGCATCCTGAGCGCAGTGGGCGCAGTACAGAACGCCGGAAAGCGCGTAGTCGTGGGCGTGTGCTTTGGGGCTAACCCGATTTTTTATGAAACTCCGTTCCAGTTGAACGGCGGCAACGTCACGAAGTAACTCTAGCGGAAACACATTCCGCCCCGTGTCGGTCAACACGTCAAGCGGATTGTCAAGCCTGAGCGGGTTTTTGTTCTGCGCGTGTCCGCCAAGAACCAGTCCCGCGTATTCGCGCCAGTTGGCAGTTACCCGCCGTACATCATCCCCGTTTATCGGACGGGGCTTGTTTTTGCGGTTGCGAAACGCCCATCCTTCCTCGTTCATCATCAGGGAAATTTGCCGTCTGCCGTATTTTCCTGTGGCAAACAGGACAAGCATCCGTTCCGCACAGTCAAAATAGCCGCGCCAAATTGCGTCAGGGTGGGGCGGTTCATCCCCCACTCGTCCGGGCTTAAAGTTCCCATCGGGCATAAGCCATGCGCCGCGTGAACTTGGGACTAGATAGCCTTCTTCATCGCGGGCTGTACCAAACGGGGGAATGCCTACCGAAATGCCACGCAACTTCCGATATTGAATACTGTCACGCTGCCTGAGCGCGACATCGGCGGCGTACCATTCGTCAATCATAGCAATGATCTGAATGGCTATGCGGTCTTGGGGTCTAGATAGATCAAGTTCCCGTCCGGGTGCGGCAAGTACCAAATACGTGCCGTGTTCTTCAAGCATGTCAATGAGGCGACCAACACGCCAGCCTTTGCGATGCAAGCGGGCAAGGTCGTTGGCGACTACCGCAACTACATCCGGGTCGCCAAGACGCTCCTGCAATGCCAGCCAGCCGGGGCGGTTATGCTCTTTTGTTCCCGATTTGTGACCTTCGGCGTCCTGATACCATTCCGGTGTCCATCCCTTCGCCGAACACACGCGCTCAATGTTGCTGCGCTGCCGCTCCGGGCTGTCCATATCGAGTTTTACATTACTGTCGTCTTGGGTATTGTCCGGCAGGTCGTCGGCGGTTTCATCGGTAATTTTGCGCGTGAGCGATTGGCGGACATAACACAGGGCAACGGTACGTTGGGGTGGGGAAGATTTGTGAGGGGACACGGTACACACTCCGTAACTGACTAGAATGTTCGATATAGCACAAGGCCAACCGACGTAGTACAGTTGCCGGAGGTCGTTGCGCTAGGTAGATTAGTGCTTCGACTTAGGGCGGCGGGGTGTTCGTAGCACCTCGTCGTCCGCGTTAATCTCCCAAAGGGTAGCCTCATTTTTCTGCTCTGTCAACCAATTGCTGATTATTGAGGTGTCGTGCCTTCGCTCGTGCGCCAATTTCCAGAAAGGTTGCTAATCCTCGTATCACATCCGGGTCAAGGTAGCAGGGGTCGTTCATGCGGTCAGCAAGTGTCTCACATACCTGCCGTGCAAATGCTCGGATGGCTGCTGCTTTCGGGGGAACGTACTCGATACGCTGCTTCGTCTGGTTCATCGGTATAATTGCCGTAATCGCTTATTCTTACTCGCATGATACAAAGGGAATAGCGGCAAAAACATTCGCTCGGCGTATATTGGGTATTTTTGTGGAATGACCGTTCCAATGCTTTTTAGTGAATGGCTCACGCGCCGTCTCGATGACATGGGACGCGGTGCGGCAAGTCAACTTGCCCGAACCCTGCACCGGACACCCCAAACGGTGAGCGACTACAAAAGCGGGAAAATTACGCCTGAGGCATGGGAGCTAGGACAAATCGCGGCATTCTTCCATTTCGATCCAACTGCTCTTGCAGAAATGGCAAACCGTGACCCTCTTGAAGCGCAACAGGCATACCTTGAACATAGCTGGCCGCTTGCGGTCACTTCCTCACATTTTCTCGATGAAGCCTACTATCAACTTCGTATCGCCTACACCTTGCGAGATCGCGGCGACCCACTGCTTGCGCTTGACCTACTGGCGCGGTGGGTTGGGTACATTGAAGAACGGTTGCTCATTGAACAAAGCAATACGCGACAAGACAAGCGGCGGGTAAAAGACCTACAGGCGCTTCTTTTGAGGTCACTCAATGACCGAATGCGCTCCATGAATGACGTGATACCCAAAAGCGAGATTGTAGATCGCACAATGGACGATTTCCGGCTTGCGGTGCGGCTGGCACAAAAAATCGGTCATACCCGCGAGGAAGCGCGGGCGTATTCGCTCCGTGCCAATGCCTATTTTGTTGCGTGGCGTTCTGCCGATGCTGCTGTATGGGTTGATAAGTACCTTGCCACTATTGGGGATTTACCGCCGCATGTGCCGGGTGTGCGGGTATCGCTCCTTGTCCCCGCATATCTCTCAAATCCGGTACAGTTTGAGCAAGCTGAAGCCCTGAGCCTTGACCTCATAGACGGTGGGAAAATCGCGCCTGCACAGGAATTATCACTGCTCTTGGAAGCGATGGGACACGGACGCGGATTACTCCACCTTCCACAAGCGGATACACGGCTTGATGCCGCGCAACAGGAGTTTGAACGGGGAAAAGCTGAGGGAAAAACACTTCCCTTGCGCGGCGTCCAAATCATCCGAAGTCGGCTTATTGGTGAAACTCACGCCGAAAAACCGAACCTTGACCGCGTTCAAGAATTGGTGGGAGCGGGTATCAAGACTGCTAGAGAGTATGAGTACAAGCGCCATGAAGCCGAATTACGCCGACTGGCGAAAGAGTTGAGTATTGTTCTTGATTAAACGTGTGTTGTTCCAAAAATTAAGAAACTCCGGCGAATATTTGTATTGTCGGGTCATCATTCCCCCGCGCGAATTGACACAAAACCGGGTCATGATCCCTTAACTGGTGTCCTGCAACACACTTTAAGCTGTATGACCTGGCTGTTCTCTAGCAGGATGGAGAACACCTTTTCCCTCTTGCCGTATAGGTACTTGAGCTTGTGCCGCTGCGCGGGATACAAACAAGCATATCATAGGGTCATGAACCACTGTAAAGCCGTCTGAGGGCTGGAAATGTGATGAATGATGCTTCAGTCGTAACGCAACGAAAAACGCCAAATTGGGCAGTCTAGTGTCCGTCCTGGGGGTTTCTGGTGTAGCTCTCAAACAGTGCTGTAGGCGTCTCTTCTGCGCCCTTGAACCAGATTGGCTCAATCAAAGGATTGTATTGTTCCGTGAGGTTCTTAGTGGTGTAATAAAATGCTGCCGCTGCCTTTCCAAGTTCGCGCTCGGCAAGTTCCTGCATGTTCCCGCGTCGCATGTCGCTTGTGGTCACGACTAACCAGCGTCCGGCGTTATACCCGAACCGTTGCCTGTAGGCGGGCGATTTGATATAAGCGATCCCGGCGTGTAACTTCTCGCGGGCAAAGCGTGGATGATGCTCCGTTGCACGATCTAACTCTAGCAAGAACCGTGAGGGTGGATAACCGGGCTGGACAACTACGAAATAGCTGTCGGGACGCACTCCCCGCCGCTCCTTTCTTGCTTTACCATCCTGCTTAATATCGTATTCAATCGTGTCGTGATCCGCCCAAAATATGCTGCTCGGTATCCATTCGGTCAATTGTAGCTCTGAATGGGCGGCGGCTGCTTGGGTTACGGCAATCCGAAAGTCGTTGACGGCAATATCATGCTGAACCAAAGACCAGCGGGCTTCCGGTTTGCGCCAATGAAGATCGGCAAGGGATTGTCCCTGTAAACTTGCTATATACTCCGCTCCTGGCTTGGTCAGCCAATAGACTGTATAGCCCGGCAATTGCGCCCGATGCTGGCGGTCTGGACGGGTGATGTATCCCATCTCAACGAGTTTTTGCAAGCGGATTTCTGCGGTGCGCTTTACAGCACCAAAAAAGAGGCGCTGTATCTGGTAGTCAGCCAACACACCATCATAGGCAAAAATTGCCTCAAGGATTTGTCCATCGCGGGCGGTAAATCGGGGGTGCGTTGGCTTACTCATGGTTCAGACTATAGCATACCCTTATCGTTCAGGTGGTAGCTCCTCAGCATCTTTCTGTACCAACTTGTCTCTCTGTCCAAGATGCCACCGATTAGTAATCAACCGTTCAACTTGATCCCTCTCTCGCCCGTAGTGCATTCGGGAATGGTGACGAATTGCATCTACGGGCGCTTCCCAACCCTTAGGCGGCGGCTGCGCGTCATCTAGCGCAACTCCCTTGTGCTGCCGCAATCCGGTCTCTTCGTCACCTGTAAAAACAACCCAAGCGTGGAATTTCTCTTGACCAGTAAGCGCGTTTTGATACTCTTCCTGCGCCTCAGTAACAGTTTGGAAAATTGGCTCGGTCTGTCCTGTTGGCGCATAGACAGGTTCATCGGCTAATAAATCGCCAAGCTCTTGTATCCATTCTATTCTGTTATTCCAAAACGCATTTTTCGCTCGATCATGAGCATCCAACTCTTCCGAGTGCGTTTCAGTTCGGGGCGGTTTCCAAGAAGCCTGCGCGTTTTTGTACCACTCTTCCACTTCCTTACGGCGCAAATTCTGAATTTTCCGAAGCGTTAGCCGTGAAGCAGAAGCGACTGCCCGTTGCCATTTCGTAACTGCACCGCTCAACGCACGCCGATAGCCTTCCCAAGAAAAGCCACCATATACTTGTACCTTTCTGCGCGGAGCATAAACATGAAATAGAGAACTCCGTTCTCGCACGATTAGTCCTGTTTTTTCATCACGCTCAACAGCCCAATATCCTACGGGCGTGAAGCTGCTGTTATTAGCAAACTCTAGTCTACCGAAAACCAGCCGCCTCGAATTGTCTCCATGCCCGTGTTGATCTACTTTCCTAATATGCCCTTCTAATTTCCGAAGCTCATCCTGTAAAAAGTTCAGCCATACTGTCAGGTCGTGCTTTAGAGGCTTTTTCAGCGCCTCGACTTTTTGGAGCAATCTAGCGTAAACAGCATTGAGTTCTTCTGATGACCAATTTTGAGTTTTTCCGTACTTGGCCTCATACCAATTGGGGTTTGGGACATCATCGTAAGGAAATCCCATGTCCACCCATACAGAATATTCCCTCAAACGATAGTAAGGTGGAATGTCCCCTAGTAGGTCAGCAGAACGTGACACGTACAATTCCAAGTTATCTTCTACATACTCGAACGCCTTATCCTTTGGCAACTCTACCGCAAGCCTGCACACTTCAGTGCTGCAATCCAGAATGGATTTGAATTGATTAAACTCACCAAAATAGAGGGATGGATACTCATAGTGACCGGGATACTCGGTCACTGTAACCTTTGGCTTGAGTATAAGACGATCAAGCGAGGGGGTATAGCCCATCATTCGATCATAGAGATATTGAGTGATCTCGTCCTCGATCTTTTTCGTGATCTCTCCTGGGGCGTCAGCAAATCTTGGGTAATACACGAAGCTCGGTTCAAGCTCCCGTACCAACTCGCGCACTCGTGGGTTCTTATGGCTTCCTCGCTTCAGGTCACGCCAGGGATCAATGCTTATATCACGGCGGACATGCTCCCCTTTTATCCGACGGTCAGCGTCGGTAACACGAAATTCTTTTTTTAGGCGGTCTGCATCACTCCCGTTAACCCGAAATACAACCTTGCACCCTGCACTTAGCGCCCTTTCGCGCATTTTTTCTGTAAGCTGCGTCAAATTCTGGTGTGCGATTACCAAATCAATCGCGTACTTTCTCGCCTCTTCAAATAATTCAAAAAACGCGGTGCTGGCAAAGTTTTGAAACTCATCAACGATTAGGTGAAACGGGCGACGAGTTTCCTGTGGAATATCTTCCCGTGAGAGCGCCGCAAGATAGAATTGACCAACCAGCACCGCTCCCAATATCCGGCTGTCGTCAATACCAAGCCGAGCTTTGGTCAGATCAACCAGCAATATTTTCCCCTCATCCATTACACGCCGCAAATTAAAACTGCTCGTCGGCTGTCCGAAGATATTTCGTAACATCGGCTGTTCTGAGAAGCGATTAGCCTTATTGAGTGTTGAACGTACCCTCTCACGGCGTTCATGGTCGCTAACCGCCTCAAGGTCATCCCACCAATCCAGTTGCCCGGCAGCCTGAACCGGGTAATTGCTCCAAAGGTAGTCAAGATACCGCTGCCGAAATACTTTCATCCGTATGAACCGCGAAAAATCTGTTAGGGTGGGGCGCTCTGCCTCTGGCATCCCCTGACAGCGGGTTATTGTTGCGCTTACGACGCGCATCACCTCATCCATCTGCGCGCCCCAACTATCTCCCCATAAAAGTTCAAACGTCTTGACAACTACATCGTTGGCTATTCTGCTCACTAGTGCGTCATCAGCCGGATTGTCGCAGGCAAAAATGTTGAAGCCAAAAGGACGCGCCATATCGGACGGATCCCACACGATAATATCTTGGCTGCGTTGCTTGGGAATTCGGGCTAACAGGTCTTGGATAAGATCACCGTGCGGGGTAATCACGCATACGCCCTCATTGGCTGCAATATCCTCTAGCGCCATACGAAGCAGCAATGTGGTTTTTCCTGTCCCCTGAATGCCAAGCATGTGCGTACCTTGCTTCCGCGCATCCGGTGGTAGCGCAACGATATTCCCCCGTTCATCCTTCCCCAAGATAAATTCACCCACGCCGTCACTCCTCTAAGTCAATTGATCGTAAATGATACAATGTTTGGGGTTATTCCCCAAGCTATGGTAGAAAATGACTTCCACCACATTGCAGGATGGGAAAAACCAATACATGCACCCGATCATCCTTACTGGCATAAGGAGTATCGTGACGCAACGGAAAAGTACCGCAGAACGGCGCAAAGTTTTGCTGATATTCTCTATGGTCAGTGGCTTGGACGTGGCGAAGAGATGAAACCCTCAGATATTGCCCTTGAACTGGCCGTATTAAAAACCCGTTGGCGTGGAGCTACCCAAGAACCGAAACCAACTGACAATATCACCATGTATGATCTCTATGCTGCTTCTACATGGGGAAATGTTCTCGATCAAGCCTCATTCCCTAATACATTCAACGATAGAGCAACGGCGATTTTACACCGCCGAGAACGACATGAGCGGTTTGAGGCATTGGTTCTGGATGCCTATATGCAATTTGAACATCCTCGAAATGAACCGCTCCCCTCGTGGATTAGACGCGACGCGCCCACATTTGAAGTCGGGTAAAGGCGCGTCGCGTTGCCTTCCCCACTGCAACGAGGGCGAACAAAAAAAGGGCTGTAGACCGTTGCCAGCCCACAGCCCTTCAAGCCTAGAGCAAACCGCTTTGCTTCATGCTCAGGTAATCACTTTCACCAATGATGATGTGATCTACTAGCTCAATGCCCAGAATTTTTCCAGCCTTAACCAATTGCTGTGTCAAATCTAAATCCTCACCAGATGGATTGATTTGACCGCTTGGATGATTATGGGCTATCAAAATTGCATGAGCGCGGTTTGTAATGGCTCTCGTGAACACCTCACGAGGATGGACTAAACTCGCGTTGAGTATACCGAGTGTAACCAACTCTAGTACCTTAATGCGAAGCCGTGTATCAAGCTGGAAGACCCAAAAGTGTTCCTTATCTCGGTCAACCTCATCCTCTGCCGAAAGAACCGCTCGTAAGATTGCGTACACATCCTTCGGCGAGGCTATCACATTTTTCTGCTCATGAAGTCGGATTATCATAAAACTCCTCTCTTGCACTCAGGTGATATAATGAGAGTGCGTAAATACAATCGCGGGGCTAGAGTGATTAGCCCTAACCCCGCGAAACTTGTTATTCAATTGGTCGTCCGCAAAACTTACAGTGTTTCGGGCGACCTTTTGGTTTGGTAAAGTAGTAAAACGCTACTACAAACGCCAAACCACCAAGCAAGGTTTGTAGAACCTGCATACGGTTTTCACCCCTTTCCAAAGCAGCGAATTACTTCTTCGCTGGTAGTACGGTGAGTAGATTTCGATAGAATTTCTCTATTCGATCTAGGAGCTTCTTGGTTCTCTGAATTTCCTCTATATACCAAGCTACCCACTGCGCTTTCTGCTCTGACGTGTAGGTTTTCTTCACCATCGGTATCACCCCCTTTCTGTGGAGCATTGCTCAGTGAGTTCCGCTCACTGAGCTACCTAAAGACGTGAGCGTTTGCGCTTTAGCCTGTCAAGGATCGCTCCGCTACCTTTGAGAATGCAGTCAAAGGCGGAGCGACTTGCACCGTCCTTGACAGGCGTGAAAAAGGCAAACGCTAAAATACGAACGATGAAGTGAGCGGAACTGGCAGGAATTAGTCGCGCTTCTATAGCACAGCCACAGACTGCGGAAGCTCACAATCTGTACATCGCACCTGGCTGCGTGCGCCTCAGCCTACACGCCTAGCGATCCGCCGCGCACCCGTCGCGCCGGTGGCGCGACTGCCACTGTTGAGCGGAGCGGATGGCGGGTTTATCCCGTCAGACGCCCGCGCCCGCCGCTTCCTTAGATGAAGTGCCGAAGGCACGAATAAAACAAAGCGGCGGCAACGGGGGCAGTCGCGGCATTTTTGGCGAGCGTAGCGACACCGAAAAAGGACGCGACGGGTGCGGTGGTTCGACGATTGCCCCTCCGCCGTCCAGTGTGAGGATGTCCCGTTTTAACGGGATAATCCGAGCCTGGACAAGTGAGGGGTATGAGGAGAAACACATTGTATTGCGGCGGATTTATTAGGGGTTTTTCCCACGTAAAGATACTCGCTCCTAGCGAGTAGTTTAACGAGTAGATTTATGAATAGAATTTATTGTACTCGTTCAGCTTTTGTACTCTCGAATACCATCATAGTTCGATACTTAAACACAGGACGTTACTGACGCTTTTTTATCGGATACTGACCATGCAGCAGAAAAAACATTCCTGGATGATTTAGAGCGATATGGTGTGATGCAGTTCGCCGGATTTTCCTACTGTATGTTCAGTACAGCCTATTCCCTCTTTGCCTTCAGTCTTTCTCTCCATCTACTCCCCTGTTCTTCAAGGCTTTGTTTTCCTCATCCCCCCTAGACGCTTTTTTCAAAAGCGTCCCCCCTTCTCCGCTCGGCGGCAAAGTGAGGACGGATTATCAATGGCACGAAAAACTACGCCCTCTGTTTGTCCGGTTGACAGGGATTACCGGGAGTGAAATGATAGGAATTGTAAAGGTACGATCTTCGCGCGAGTTGAAAAAGCCCTAGCCGGGGCTTTTTTATTGCCTACTTTACATCTTGCACACATCGAAAATGGATTGTCAAGACGCGCTATTCAGCGTTCGGAATTCCGTTCGTTCGATCTTCCGAACGAATTTCCGTTCGGAATTCCGTTCGGTGTTTAGGGGTCTTTTTCTTTGAGGTATTCGTCAAGGGCTTCTCTGGCAATGTCAGACAGTGTTACCTTTTCTCCGCTCATCTCTGCCCGATGCTTGAGTTCCTTCAATTTGTAGATTTGATCTTCGTAAAACTCGAAACTATAACGGGTGGTGCGTCGCTTGAGAGGAAAAAATGAGGGGCGCTGATCCGAACGGTTTTCCGTTCGGAATTCCGTTCGTTCGGAAATGCGTTCGGCTTTTTCCTGTTCCTGGCTTTTGTTATCGTGTGGAACTGGCTTCGGAATAGGGGGTAAGTCCGCCATATCTATTTCTTCCGGCTTAATCCGGCTGGCTTTTTGCTCACTGACAAAAACAGATGTATCTACCTTTTTCATTGGGCAAGCCACGCTGCCAACTCGCGGTACGCTTGCGTACCTTGATGTGACGGCGCAAAATGGATCATTGGTTTCCTGGCTTCATACGAACGGGGGAATGCGACGGCAGAATGTATTAGCATCGGCAAGACGTTCTCCCGGTAAATTTTCCGGGCGCTTTTCACGATGCCCGGCGAGAGGGAAGTGGTCGCATCGTATTTGGTAAAGAGTATCCGTATGTCCTGATCTAGCTCGTATTTAGGCCACAACACGGTATGCAAATGTTTGATAAGGTCGGCTAGACCGTCAACCGCCATACGTTCGGCTGATACTGGAACGATGATCTGACGGGCTGCTACAATCGCGTTAAATGTCAGTTTGTCTTTACCTGGGGGAGTGTCCAGCAACACAAAATCATAGTCCGCCTCGATTGCGTCCAATTTTTCGCGTAATAATCCTTCGTCTTTGCCGCTTTCAAGCATCGCCTCGACAGCAGAAAGCAGATCGCTTGCGGGAACGAGATCAAACCCAAAATCGGTCTTTTTGACTGTAAGATTGATCGGTACACCCTGAATGAATACTTGGGCAAGGTTCATCGGCATTGTATCCGGGTCTAGCCCTAAATACCGCGTGGTTTGCGCCTGCTGGTCAAGGTCAACCAGTAACACCCGTTTACCCATTTCGGCGAGTGCTGCTGCCGTGTTAACTGCGCTGGTCGTTTTGCCAGTTCCACCCTTGTAGATAGAAAAGGATACTATTTTTGCCATTTTGCAGGGGGATACTGCGGGCTGTTTTTATACGCCATAATTTCAGTTGCCGGAATTTCGTAACGATTGCCCACGCGCCGCGCTCCGGGTATCCATCCGCGCTCAATCCATGCAATAACCGTCTTGGTATCACGTTTGACAACTCGACCAAACTCACGGGCGGAAACAAAAGGCTTCATATATCACCTATGACATACTGCTCGTGACAAGTCAACAAGGAAATTGTGGAGGTTGTGGAAATTGTGTATGGCGGCGAACAAAAGCGTTGCAGCCGTTAGGGGAGAGGGGGGAGTAGCATCCCGGCAAGCTCTTTGACTGCTTGCTTGAAGTCAACCTTGTTCCATTTCATCCAGAAGTCTATGACCGTCTGACCTTCGCATCCGGCGAAACAATGCCAATAGTTCCGTTCCTGGTCAATGCTGAAACTCTCAACATGGTCATCGTGAAACGGGCATAACCCGCGCCCGCCTCGATCAAGCTGAACGTAGTTGCTCACAAAATCATAAACACTGATTGCGTTTTTGATCTTCTCGGCAGGTGTGTCCCCGATAACTTGACTGCGTTTCTCAAAGTGGGGAGTAGGGGAGTGCCGCTTGGCTTTTGGGGCGCGTTTGAGAACGTCTTTGACAAACGGCTGCGGGACACGGGCAGGGTTGGCAAGTACCGCTATCTGCGCCCGTATAGTGGGCGCTAGTGGCTCTCCGGTGGTCGTGATGAAATGATACCGCCTGCCGTCTTTGCGATGTATCCCAAGTGGCAACCGTACCAGTGAACCGGGACCCGTTCGCAGTTCGTCTTGTTTTGGATAGAGTTCAACGGTTTCAAGGTTGTGTTCTTTTAGAAGTTGCTTCCCAAATCGCCGGGCGTCGCGTCCTGAAAGGGGAGTGAGGAATAGCCATAAATGACCGCCTCGCCGCGATGGTTCAAGATAGGCAGGCACGCGCTGATTGCTAAGTTTTACGGCAAGGTTTTTGATGCCGTCCCACTCTTGGGGGTCATCGGCGTCAAGGCATATCCAGCGGGCGCGGCTGTCCGCGTCCAGCGCATACGCGCCAAGTGTGATGTTTCCCCTAATATGCTTCTCGACGTGGGCAAGGGTCAGGGCTTCCCATTTCACGCCCGTATAGCTGCCGTCTCCGTTCTGGATTGGGTATCTGTCCCATCGGTGAATGAACTGATCGGCGAATATCTGTAATGTCTCTCGGTCAAGCTCCATCCCTTGCCGCTCCTGCGCCTTCATGTTCACAGTGTAGCAGAGTACAGGCAACCCAAATATTCGCCGGACGAAATAGAAATGGGATGGCTGTTCGGTTGTGCCGATATGCTATGATGTTCTCACATGATACGGAAGCTAAGTTCAGACGAACGCGGGCGAATTGCGGAAAAGCTGATGGAGCTAGGAAACCTCGTATTAGCAGCGCTCGTGGTCGGTCAGATTATTTCTGATCGCCCTGAGAATTTAGCTATTGCGGGTGTCGGGATAGCCATTTTTGTAGGACTGTATTTCTGCGGGTATCAAATCATGAAAAGGGGGTGATGGATATATGAACGGTTCGCTACTTGTTCTCTTGCTCGGCGTCCTGGCTGCGGGTGCAGTCATCAGTTACATTGTCATCCACGACAAATAAGCCGATAGTAAATAAGCCTCTTTTGTAGACTATACGGCTTTTCCTCTCTGTGCCGCTTGCCTTGAATTTCCAGTTATTGCCCTCTGACAATTTTTCTGTGAGGCTGGTGAGACGCCGCTTTTTGGAGATTGTGCGACGAGTTAGGGGGTTTCAGGTGGGGAAGTAGCTAGATCAATTTCAGCCTGTAGCTCGTCTCGCTGTTCCAAAAGTTGATCGCATTTGTAGAAGCGTTCAATGGTATTTTCATTCTCGTCCGCTAATTCCAACTGGCGGTCTATGTCCGCCAGTGTCCTTTCAAGTTCATCCTTAGTTGGGGAGGGAGAGCTATTTTGTTCGGGACGTTCGGGCGATGCCATAACCTCATACTACAGTACCCATGTGACGCAATCAACAGTATGGAAAATTCGCACAAACATGCGGGCTAGATTGACGATTTGTTTTAGTACCCGCTCATTCCCCATCTCCCTCATCGCCATCCAGATCATCGCCCAAACGATATTTAATGTCGTAGTTGATGATGAAGTCCAGTTCTTCGTCCGTAAAGCCGTAGTGTCGAGCTAGCAAGTAGTCAATATCATCAATGATAGGCTTGGAGAGTTTTGGAATAATACACTGGATACGCAATGTGTCATGTGAAAATCTCATCGTCCTGAACTCAGAGGTTGACTTTAGGTTGTCAGACAATACTTCCGCAAGGTGCTGCCAGCCTTCTTCACTGCTTGCTTTCTGAAGATTTATTGGGAAGCCCTCGACCTCTCGCTTATTTACGTGACGGCAATCTGAGAATACATTTATGAACCATCTAAACAATGTGGAATTCAACAGACAGAAAATCACGTCAGATTGGAACGCTTCAGAAAATCGAAGTTCTTTAAGTTCAGAAGGGGCGCGAAGTTTATCGTCACCATCATAAACCTCCGGCACAAAATCTAATGCCTGCAAAAAGTTATGCACTTTTCTTGAGTAATAAACGCTGTATTTCCCGCGTTTCACCATTTGGTGTCCGATAATAGCCTGATCTGAGAATACCCTTTCCAACAATGACTGCTCATAATGGCTGCTAATTTTCGGTAGAGTATTCTCAATACGAGTTGTCTCGACTTCTTGATATTCAAGCCTTGAAAACAGATGCTCTCGCTCGACAGAACTCCACCTAAAACACTCTGTAGTATGATACTTGCCTTCAGTATTTGGACGATTTTGGATTAGCCAAATTGTGAGCTGTATGTGTTCTAAACCCTCAAATAGCCGTGCTGGTCTGTCATCGAATGAACTAGCATGTAGACAATATTGGAATACTATTTCCTGCAAGGTGCTGTAACCATCTGTCGAAATAGAAGAGACTGGAACAATATATCCCGATCTGCCTTCAGTGACAGCTAATGGAAGGCATCTTTCTAAAACCAACGGATAAAGATTGCGAGTAGTAGTTGTCTTATAACCAATTACGGAGTATTCCTTAACTGAGTTAAGGGTCGCATACGGTGGATTACCGATAATCACATCAAAGCCCCCACTATTCAACACGCCGTAGAACTCGGCAAACCAGTGAAATGGTTTGTGGGTGTCGCGGAAGCGCGCAACCTGATCTGTACCGAAGCCGTGTATAGGGGCAAGTGCTTTATCTAGTACATCTACAATCTCGTTTATTTTCTGTTGAATGTGTGACTTCAACTCAGTCATTGTTTCCGGGCTGACATTGCCTGCAAGTTGCTCCTTACGAAACGTATTGAGCGTCCCAGTTAACACTTCAATCTGCGGTAGTACAGCCTGAGCAAAAAGATTTCCCTGTATTTGATCGCGCGTCGCAAAACCGACCAGCGTATTTCCGGCTCGAATATTGAAATCTATATCTGGCAGTGGTTCAATTTTGCTCTTGTCGTCCACCTGAGCCACCAACTTGAGGAACAGTCGCAACTTGCAGATTTCAACAGCTTCCTCCATGATGTCCACGCCAAATAGGTTGTTGACGATAATACTCTTGAGGATAAAGTAACGGCGGTTGGGGTGCTGGTCAATACGCGCCAGCACCTCGCGGAAGTCATTGTAACTCTGTGGGTAGCCGCCGCTCCGCTCCAATTCAGCGACAAAGCCTTCCATACGTTCCAGACAGGCTTCATACAACGGCTCAAGGATGTTCAATGCCGCGAAGAGAAACGCGCCGCTGCCGCAAGTTGGGTCAAGGACTGTTACACGGTTGATCGCTTTCCAGAAAGCACGCACGACATCGGCGCTGTCGGTGTAGTCAATCACATCCTGCGCGAACTGCCGAATGTCAAGGTTGAGGGTAATTAAATCGTTGATATGCCGGACTTCGCTCCTTGCCAATTTGTCACTAATCTCGGCGTAGCGTTTCCGGCGATCAACCACTTCACGCCAAATTTCAGCGGGCAAGGCATAGTCAGATGGAGCAGGTGTGTTCCAAGCCCCGCGCTGGCTTACGTCATCCAGTCCGATAGCAATATTCTCCGGCAGATCGTATTCTACGCCGCGCTGCACCGCCGGATAGATGTAGCGGTCAGGGTTCTCGGTTAGCAAATCCCAAAGCGTATGCTCACCCTCAAATGCAATTTTTACCGCTTTGCTCGCCTCGTCGAATAAGAAAGGAATGACCGTATTCTTGCTGATATAGTCGGTAATATCCTCTTTGGTGTAGTACGCGCCCATCTGCTTCTGATTGATGTACTTCTCGAAGATATAGCCCAATACATCAGGGTTGATTTCGTTGTCGTTTCGCAGCGGACGCTCGTCCAAATGCCAACGGTAGTCATCAAAAAAGTCAAAGAGCTTTTCAAAGGCAATATTCTCGATCTGGATTGCTTCGCCGTACAGTTCTTCGATTTGATGTCGCATGAACAACCCACCGTTGAGGTATGGCACATCGCCGAGCAACCGTCGAATTTCTTGTGGGTGTTCTTTCGATGCGAAGCCGTCGAAAAACAGGGGGCAGAGAAAATCTCGATAGAAGTTACCCTCAACCTGTTCCAAATGATTGCGAAGGTAATCCACGTCTCCGTCTAGGAAGCCCTTTTTCTGTACGAAGTAGATAAACATCAGGCGATTAAGCATCACCGACGCATACCACTGCTGCAAATCCTCATCCGGGATGCCCTCAATGAAGGCAAGAAATGCGTCGTGTTGGCGTTGGAAGCGGTCATAGAAGCGCCGTGTCACAGGCTCTAGATCGAAAGTAGCCCGCATACGGCTGGTCACATCAACCAACGTCAGCGCCTCTTCTTCATCAAAACTGAACGCTATTTTGGTGAGAGCTTGGGCAATATTTTCGCCCGTCTGTCCTCGGTAGAAACGGCGCTCACGGTTGGCAAGCGGCTTGCCTACCTCACGTCGTACCCACTGCCAAATTTGCTCTCTCTGACCATCGGTGTAGACAATCAGATGCTCGAACGTGGATTTGGCAACCTGCCGCTCGACTTTAGTACGCCGCGAATAGTCCAATAACGTGTTGCAGCGATAGACAACCATGCCACGCTTCTCGGCAACCGCAGACAAAGCTATCTGCTGACCGTCGAGCGGAATTACTAGCTGTCCTTGATGATTGTCCCAACCTAAGTAGTTAAACAAAGTCTGGAAATCAAACGCCTGGATGTATCGGCGGATCACCGCGAGGTAAAAAGCCATTTATTCTCGTCCTGTTGCTGAAAGTCCCAACGAACAAATGATGCGAGGTTCTTGCGTTTGCTCTTCTTCTTCGACTACACACAAGCGACCATCGGCTCGCAGGTTCATCACTAACTCTGCAAGCTCCTCGTCGTTGATGCCGCTGCGGAGATGGCGGTTAAGCGCGTCTACCGCCGACTGGCGCAAAGGGAAGCGATAAATCTCATCTACAGCTTGGAATAGTCCCTTCTCTTCGTAACTGGCTTCAAATAATGTTCCTTTAAGCTGTGTCGTAAATCGTTGAAGCCGTTCATACGTGCGGAAACGCGCTCCGCTTGGACGCCCAAGCTGTCCCCCTACTGAGCGTTCATCCCTCATAATCTGTACCAGTCCGGCTTGTACCAATTCATGATGGTGTTCATCACGGGGGAGAGCAGGCATATCCGGGTAGCATTCTGCCGCTTTTAATATGGCAAATTGCGATTCAGTGACGCTCTCGCCGTTGCGGTCAATCCACGCGAGCGCGTCGTTTCCCTCTGCCGTCCGCATGTAGACCAGCACGCCCTCTGGTGCGCCGGGATAGGGAATGTGCGGACGGGTACTGAAGACTACCGAAGGCAGTTGCGGAATGGTTTTTGCTAGGCGAGGGTCAAGCGTAATTGCATTCTTCCAAATCTGGTACGCATAAGAGGCAAGGTCAACCTCACTATCTTCCTCGCCGTCCAGAATGCCCGCCTTTTCGTTGTAGAGGTTGAGGATTGCCGCCTGATTTTGGTCGTCCTCAAAGAACGCCTCATCTGTGCCAACCACCTCAGCGTTTTCCTGCAACCGCTGGCGAACACGGGCGCGAAGACGAATAATTCGCTCTACACCGTCAGCAGGTAGGAATGTGTAGCACAAGATGTCGGTGGCTTGCTGCCCGATACGATCAACACGTCCCGCCCGCTGGATGAGACGGATAATTGCCCAGGGAAGGTCGTAATTGACAATGATGTGACAGTCTTGGAGGTTTTGACCTTCGGAAAGCACATCAGTAGCGATAAGGACGCGAAGTTCATCTTTCGAGGCAACTATATGCCGCTTATCGTTGCTTACCGGACTGAAGTGATGTGCTAGGGCTGTCGGATTATCCGAATTGCCTGTCACCCCGGCTAAATGTTGGATGCCGTGTCGCTGAAGCTGCTGCTCCAAGTAACTCACGGTATCGGCAAATTGGGTAAACACTAGCACTTTCTCGTTCGGGTGTTGTACCGTCAAAAGGTCTACCAGCGCATTCAGCTTGGCGTCCTGTGCAATTTCCCACTGACCGCAAGAATTCAACACTTGTAGGAGCGCCTGGGCGTCTTCTCGCAGTTCTTTGGCGAGGCGCTTGGTGAAAAGTTCGGCGCGTAACCACTTGAAGCGTCGGCGGTATTGACGGGTATAACTGCCGTAAACGGTGGCTGCCAGTTTCTCAAAGTCGGCTGCCGAGCGTACTGCATTTATTACTGGTATCGCCTCGTTATTCTGATCGTCATCAGCCAAGAAACTGAGCGGACTGTCTGGATCAAGGTCGCTGGTGCGACTATCTAATGCGCCGACATCCTGCGTCCCAATGGGCAAATCCAGCTTGTTATCAATGGCGTGGAGGTAAATGAGGTTGCGTAGGATATGTCGCTCGACAGACTGAATGAATGCCTGCCCACTGCTTTCCAGTCGTTTGAACAGATTTGTCCGCGAAAAACCCATCAGCCGTTTTCCAGCGCGGGAAAGATCGTCAAGCTGCTTGATCTCTGTGTCCGTCGCTCTGTCTCGTGCTGTGCTGGAAATGTAATTCCCCAGACCATAACGCGGCAAATTGAGATGATTGATAGTATCTACAACATCTGGGGCAAATAGACTGGCGTACTGGTCATGAGGGTTGGTCTCGTCAATCGAAAACTTCACTGTCCGGGGAATGCGTATCGGAAAGTAAGATCGTGAGCCATCCTCAAATGTCAGGTATCTGCGCCCGTTTTCAGGGTCGGTCTCGGCGTAGTTATCTTGGATAAAGCTGCGGGTGCGGCGCACCATATACAGCCGCATCAATTCCCGCCAGTCGTCTGCATATGGGCTATACTCGAAAGCCGCTAGGGAACGAAGTGGCGCTTGGTGCTGGCGTATGAACTCTGTTTCACCCATCTCACGCAATAGCTGTTCTGGGCGAATGCCGATGTCCTCGTCAGGCGTTACGAACAATCGAAGTTGGTTTGACAGGTCAAGGTAGGTCTTGTTATACGGTGTCGCCGAAAGCAAAATGCACATGCTTTCGTTGGCATAAACATATTCCTGTATCGCCCGATAACGCTGCCCTTCACGGTTGCGTAAGTTATGGCTCTCGTCAATGATGACCAATCGGTGTCGCCGCATGTTAGGCAACTCTCGATGGACTAGGCTAATGGGCAATATCCGGGCGCGAAGGCGATACTGTTCTCGGTAATCCTCCCACATTGGGACAAGGTTCTTTGGGCAAATGATGAGGGTATCAAGACCAAAATCATCTTCAAAAATACGTGCGAGCGCGGTTGCCATCAGGGTTTTGCCCAACCCTACCACGTCTCCAATCAGGACACCGCCGCGCTTGTTGAGATGATGGGCTGCAATTTTGACGGCTGCCGCCTGAAAGTCGAATAGTTTTTGCCCGAAATCAGGTGGGATGCGAAATTTTGATAGACCGTCACGGGCTTCATGCGACAGGTGATACGCCATTTTGACGTAAATGTGGTAGGGAGGAATAAGGTCTTCCCGCGCCCAACTTTGTTCGATAATGTTGACCAGTTCTTCCGAAATATCAATGCACCAGCGGTCTGTCCAGCGGTCTTCAAACCACTGTCCTAATTTTTTGCAGGCATCTCCATCAAGGACATCAACGTTCAGTTCGTAGTTATCCCGTAGTCCTGCCAACGTTAGGTTACTGCTGCCCAGATAGCCAACGATAGGATTGATGCGGTCATTACGATGGAGCAAGTAGAGTTTGGCGTGTAGAGAGCGGAGAAAGAGCTTGACCACAACTTTACCCGCGCGGATTTGAGCGGCAAGTTGTCGCAATCCGGCTTCATCGGCGTTTGTGGGAATACCGACTGTCAATTGCTGGCGAAATTCTTCCGCCAATCGCTTCTTCAGTCTGAGCGCCGTCTGATTATCAATGGTTTGGTTGTCCTTGAATTGGCGCATGAGTTCGCGCACTTCCTCTTGGGGGAGGCGCTGCATTCCGACCAGTACGCGGCAGTTTCGCCCGTTGCCGCCTTCAAGTTTTTCAATGTATGGTGTAATCCCTCGCCAACCACGCAAGTTAAAGTAGCCGACGCAAAAATCAGCGCGAAATGCAACATCTATAGTTTCTTGGAGGGCTGTGAGAAGGTCTTGCTCAATGTTGTCAAAAATCCGGGGCATCAGAACCTCTGCCAGTAAGTGATGGTGGATAAACCAATTGTGGGTTTTGCCTAGCTCTTGCTAAGGTAAACCGATAAAACTCTACAGCTTTTGGTGGGTAATACGAATTGATGAACAGCAAATGGGAACAAACTCTACGCAATTCACATTAAGCATGTCTCTCTAATTAGAAATTATAGTTCTGTTTCCCTCTCGAACAAATAGAGATTGGTTGCCACAGTAGTGTACAATACGCCTGTATGTGTGGCCGCTACGCCGTCAATTCGGATTTCAGAACTTACGGGCTAACTCCGCCGTCTGGTTTCCATGCAACGTACAACGCTACGCCGGGCAGCTTCCTTCCGGTCATCCTGAAAAACTCACCGTATCACGCTGAACTGATGAAGTGGGGGCTTGTTCCTCACTGGTCGAAAGAGCCGCGCGTGAAGTTCTCAACGATTAACGCCCGTGTGGAAAACGTGCAACAAAGTCCGGTCTTTCGGGATGCGTTTTATAAGCGGCGCTGCCTCGTTCCTTCGATGGGCTTCTATGAGTGGCGCAAGAACCCGGACGGCACAAAAACACCGTTTTTTATCCGGCTAAAATCTCGTCCGGTGTTTTCCTTCGCTGGCATTTGGGATAACTGGAAAGATGCAGAAGGAAAAGAACTAAAGACCTATTCAATCCTGACGTGTGAGCCGAATGAGGTAATGAAACCAATCCATGCCCGAATGCCCGTCATTTTACCGCGTGAGATAGAAGAACAATGGGCAACGCTCACAACGCCAATTAGTGCGCTCTTGTCACTTCTAAAACCCTACGATCCGGCGAATATGAAAGCCTACCAAGTTTTGCCGCTGGTCAACAATCCTCAGAATGATGACGAAGTGCTGATAGAGCCGCTGCCGGAAGCCCCATCAGTCAGGATGTAATCGAGTTATTCAACCAATTTTCGTTGCATCGCACGATCAAGAACCTGTAACGCATACCGCGCCTCAGCAAGCGTTATCTTATTGTGTAAGTCGCTAATCTTGGCGAGGTGGCAGAAGCGAATTTGCTTCCCGCTTCCGCAATAACATCTCCACTGTCCCCGTATTTTCTTTTTGCCTAGATATTCCAGAAATCGCCGCATTACTGATAGATCATCAGTACCCAACTCTTCTATCAGATATTCCCTAATTCCTCTCGCGCCATGTCCTCGTTCCCCAAGCGGCCACTTTCCATGTTTTTCGTGATAGGTCTGGCTGAACAAGTAATCGTTCAGAGCGCCGTCCAGATACGTGATTATGGTGGCGGTTTCTGGTAAATGCTTCCATCGCTCTAGCGGTGAAAAGAGGCAAAGAAAACCTTCCTGATAAACATGCCAGTCGGGATGTTCTTGTATCCGTCCGCCAAGTTCTTTTACAAGGGGCGCATTTCGGGGAAAGCCTTGCGGAATGAGTATAGCGATCAGATAGTGATCTATCTCTACTCCGTTTGCTCGTACTGGAAAACTGCCTTTTATGAGCCATTGACGGCTCTCACAAGTAAGATGAAGCGTGGGATAATGCTGTTGAAGTAGCTGTCTAATCTCCTCAAACTTTGCGTCGCGCTGCGTCTCTGGCATGTTAGTTAGACCAGGGTTTAGCGCCGCCTGTTCTAACCTGCGGAAAGCTGATTAGTGCAGCAGCTTTTTCCGGTTCACTTGGTTGATCGTCCACATTACCAAAAACCTGCTCCCAACCGGAATATTCTATGGTTTGAAGTGTCGCTTCGGCGGCTGTTTGTAGCCGTACCTTAGCATCGGTCAACACGGGCATAAGATCATTCCCATCAGGATTAGCCGGGTCTTCGATGGCTATACTATCGAAACTGTCCCGTAGGCACTCCCAAAAGAGCGTAAGCTGTTCCTCAAGTCCTTTGGATTTGTGGGACGCCAAAACATTCACTACCAGTAGCTCAAGCACAAAGGTTTTTAACTTGAAGCCCTGTCGTTCCCGCCAATATTTGACCAGTCGAATAGCGTCCGTTAGTCCACTGTCTCGTATCGTCTCGATATGCACATCAAGATTAGTTTTTAGGCGGTTCTTCTCATTCCTATTTTGATAGAGAAAAACATCGCCGTCGTCAC
Source organism: Anaerolineae bacterium (assembly GCA_023382675.1). Lineage (GTDB taxonomy): Bacteria > Chloroflexota > Anaerolineae > Aggregatilineales > Phototrophicaceae > Flexifilum. Next base: position 7,171 of record JAHDWN010000005.1, on the reverse strand, counting down.
CATCAATAAAGCGACCTGGCACTACATCTACGTGCGTGTACTGTTTATCCTGTTCACCCTCTTCCAATCGCAGAGCGGAAGTTTTCGGGTTCACCGAATAATGCTTCTCCAATTCTGCCTTTACAGTATTGTAGATTTCTTCAAGACTATCCCCCGCCTGTGTGTCGTCATGGTCAAAATAGCACGTCAAGTCAAGGTCATAGCTCGCACATATCATCGTGCCTTTTGCGTGAGAGCCTGCGTATCGGATCGCTACGCCGGGAAACGCTTTACGCAGAATTTTTTCCACTTCATCGCGCTTATCTCGAAGCGCCTTCAACTCAGGGTCATCATCCTGAAATGTTTGGCTGGCTAGAACGTCTCGTAAATACTGATTTGCGCTCATTTAGTGAACCTCCAATACATGACGAAATCCACCACTCTGTCTGCTTCTGTCATACACTTGCAGGCTCGGTGGTATCTTATGCAATAACTCCCGTCCGCACACTACTGCTACAGGCGCGGGAATGGCTGGAAAGAGATGAATAGTCTCGGCTGATGGATGTTGATCTCGAACATGGGCTAGGAACTGCTGATAAATGCTCCTAAAACTTTCAAGGTCGCTTTTCGTCCTCAGATATTCGGGATTGGGTTTTTGCCCTTTTAAGGTTATCTCATAGATAAAAGCATCATCATTTTGTGGTAGTTGTTCGAGTGTCAACCGCCCGCTCAAAGACAGAACTAGGGCAACCTGAGAGGCGTCTGTGCCTTCCCTCAGAAGTTTCATATCATACTGCGCGTTTCCCGGTTCGGGCTTCCATGTCCAGTCCTGCCTATCACGGTGGCGCTGATACAAGTCCGTAGGGACTTTGTTACTCAATTGCGTCCCCAAATATACCAAGAGCGGTATCGAACCGATGGCAAATACTGAGACGTGTTCCACGTTACCTTGAACAACTAACCGCTCGTAGACAGGGCGGACTTTCGAGGCTATCAACTCCGTCCCGTACTGCATAAAGGCTTCCGTGTCACCGTCCGGGTGTTGGCTCAAATCAATATCAACAGTTTCTCTCTCACGGGGAAATCTACCCTGGTCAAGTAAAGCGTCACAGATTTGCGAGTATGAGGCGCTAACGTTTTCACCACTGATCCGGGCGATAACCCGTATCACCTTGCTTCGCTTATCAGGGCTGCAATTCGTTAGTTCAAAAATGTGTTCTTCATGCTGCTGTTTGTATGCACGGAGGAGTTCTACTGTGAACTCTCCTTCCGTGTCATCATCAATGAGTTTATGATGCTTTTGACAAACCAAAATCAAATTATCAATCTTGCTACGCTCTGCGAGAGGCAAATCGTGGTCGCCGCGTGTGAAGTTTTTGCTTCTCGCAACGATGTGGGCAATATGACCGTGCTTAATATCGCGGGTAGTTAGGCTGTCGCGGAGAAGATAATCGTTACATCCGGGGAAAGAGCATCTACCGCCTGCGCGTACCCACAAGAGCAGTGCGGTCTTATCATCAACGTCAGGGGTTTCAACCAAGTCTGTTTTCTTTCCACTCATGCCTGGAATGATAGAACAAACATGCGGTTTTGTACAGGGTAATTATTCAATATAGTATTCTGGATGACGAAACAATTTACCTCGCTTGCCCAACACTTTTTAGACCGCTAAAATTCCCTTCAAAACGAGGGTCTATCTATGGCTATACAACAAGTAAAAGAGTTCTTTGCTGCTGTCGGTCACAATGTTCCTATTCTCAAACCGGGTCAATTTGGCGTACAGGTCGCGCCCACCAGTTTAGGGCTGCTAGACACCTTTGAGGCGTGGGAAAAACGAGTAACGCGGCAAATCGTTTTTGAAAGCGTCGCCCCATATCCAACTATCATCGTTCATGTAACTTATGAAACTGAAATGCCAGATCGTCAGGCAGCCGTAAAGAAAGCAATCAAGGGTCTGCTCACAAGTATGCTTAAAGATGAGGCACTATCGAGTTCGGGTCTCCCGCTAGAGTTTGGTGAACCCGCTACCGCCTGACAGGTCGCACAACCGCGCAAGTGCGGCGTCAAACGCCACGCCCGTAGGACACGCACGTACATGGGTTTCATTCAATGTCGGCTCAAGCTATACTCTCCTTTGTATCTTTACGTGAGAAAAAGTATGAGCAAGGAACGAAAACCAGCATCGGGTGAAAGTGATGATTGGAGGTCGTGGAACTGGCGCGAGGATGCAAATGAAGATAGTCCTACTGAAACGGCTACCATCTGCCCCCTCTGCGTTTCGTGTGATTTGCTTGCGATGCGTCGGTGGAAGTACGGTACACCAAAGGCAGCGAAAAGCGGTAACCCGCCAATAATACTTTCATGCCCCTGCTGTGATTTTGAATGCGAAGCTGACGAACTCCCGGACTACCAGTAATTCCACGTCGAGGTTCGGCTATCCTACGGCTGCGATGCCTGATACAGTATTTTTCGAGTATTGCCCCGATGTTGTCCTATCTGTAACGCTGCTGTAATCTCCGGCTGTGTAAGTCCGATTGCCTGCGCCTCAAGTACCGTCGCGGCGATTTGGGTCATGTATGCGGTTTCATACGGCGGCGCAATCCAGATCGTTTCGGCGTTTTCCTCACTGAGCCGTACAAGGTCAAGATAAAGAGCCATTTTTGAGGTTTCCGGTTTCCGCTCGTAAATGTCGCCAGTTACAGGGGTATCCCCTATCTCGTCCTCGTCTCCGTTTGTAGGCTCGGTGTCCGGCAATTGTTCATAGAACTCTGGATGATCGCTAAACAGGTGATAGGTTTGCGCTTCGATTTCCCGCTGTAGGTCGCGCTCAATCTCCTCCGGTGTACGGGTTTCAATCGTTTCAAGTACCAGCGGTGGAGCGGCGGATTGGTTTAACCACGCTCGGCGTGCTGCGTTGGTCTGTCTGCCGATTTGCACCATCTCAGGGGTCTTAAACATCTGCGTCTGCTGCGGAATGGCTCGCGCTCGGTCTTTCTTTTTCTGTGCGTTGCTTCGGGTATCCACAAGTTCCCCTGAAAACATATCATGTTGGAGTGGTATACCTTCCTTGCTCATATATAAAACGTTGCGCGTCATTCAAGATCATCAAATGCGCCGTCTTCAAAATCCGCTAGTACGCTATCATCGTCGCCCATGTCGGCAAGTTCCTCAAAGATCACGCCTCGCCGTGACCGCTTGTGCAAGGCAACGTCCCGGCTAATATCGGCTTGTCGCTCCGCAATTAACCGCAATACCTGTTCGCGCTCCAATTGCTCTTGCCGTTCTGAATACGGACGTGCTTGATACCAAAACCACTCATCCGTAATCCAGCGGTCACGCGGTTCGTGATACCCTAAACCAAAGAATGTGTATTGCTCCCGCTCCTCTGTCCCCGGTCTGCTCATGGTGACAAACAGAAATTCCCCATAGCTATTGGTTGATAGCTGCGCGTCATGGATGCTGGTATCTGTCGCTGTAAGAAATGTGAGGAAACGCTGATGCGAAACCCGGATAAAAAGCCGCTCTTGTTCTGTTAGACCAAAGCCTAAAGCGAGTGAGGGCGCGGTATCCGTAAGTTGCAGTGCTTCACGAAACCACGCGCCCATCTCACCTTGTAGAATGCCTTTGGTTAGGACTAAGCCCAATGTGGCTTGATGTTCTGGGGGCAACTGCTGAAACTGCGAAACAATACTGTTCTTGAGTGAAAGGATTTCATCGGGGGTAGGGCGGTCACGTTCCATCATAGGGTGAGAATTTCACTATATCATCCTCACCCTACGGATGTAAAACGCTTCTGGTGGCTACGCTTGCCCGCTCGTTACACGCTCTTTCCGTTCTGCCAATACCTCGCCTACGGATGTCCGTCCGCCGTGTACGCCTGCTGTTTTGAGCGCGGATAACACCTCATTGATGGATTGCTGGTCTAAGCCGGGATGTTCGTCTAAGTATGCTCGGATACCTTGTTTTACTGCACCATTTTTCCCGTTCGGGCTGTGTCCGTTCGCTCCCTGTTCGCTCTGTCCGGTCTGTCCGCTACCAGCGGACAACAGGCGGACACCGGACGAACTACCTCTACCCAAGTATCCTCGAACCTCAGCAAATGCCCGCTGCCGGGCGTCGCGTTCCGGTAGTCCATGCTGCAAATAGCGGACAAAGACTGCCCGATAGATCACGGTGAACTCTACTTCCTGCCAGCGGTTTTCACGAAAGTCTATGCCGCTGCGTCGCTCAAGTGCCAGTGCCGCCAGTCCGTCGCCTGCAACTAACGCGCCGATGGGGATGATGAATGCCGATAGCACCGCCATAATCAGCGCCGCTTGGCTTGTAGCGGGTAAGTTCCCAAAACCCTCAATGATGGCGGCAAACGATAGGGTATCTAGCTCTATTGCTGCAATCACTGAACTGAATGAGCCTGCACCGTTGACCAGCATAGCGGTAAGAAATAGCAGGATTTCCAATGCCCATAGCGTCCAATGTAAGTGTTCCTGTTCCGCCTGTGCAAGCCGCCTTCGGAATGCAGCATACAGTAAACCAAATTCAACGCCGATAGGGGCGATAAAGCCCCATCCGGGCGTGAGTTTGTCAAACACGCCTGCGGTGTGGGGGGCGGATAGTCCGTACAAAACCAGCGCAACTAACACAATCCAGTAGGGTACACTGCCTGTGAGAATGTCGCGGAATGATCGTCGTGGGGCTTCCTCTTTCATCCATCGCTGCCGTTCATGGCGGTAGACAGTTTCCATATCAATTTGGGTGTCCATAGCAGTCTCCTATTTTCTCGTCTTTATTCCATGCACGATGTAGCTCACCCGACGCCCGGAAATGCCGAACATCGCACCTATGGCGGCTTGGGTCATGCCGCTTGCGTATAGCTCTCGGATGCGTTGATCGCGTTCTCTATAGTTGGGGGGCTGTTTCTTGTCTGGCGACGTGGCGTGGAGACGTGCTATAATTGCTCTTACTGCGTCCGCAATTGGGGTTTTGAGGATGTACCGTATTGGGGCTTTGAAACCCTCTGGGCGCGCAGGCAGGTGTTTTACCTTGACCGGCGCTGCGCCTGCTGCTATAACTATCTCAACTTCGCTCCATTCGTCTAGCGGTCCAGGACGTGGCCCTCTCAAGGCCAAAACACGGGTTCGAGTCCCGTATGGAGCAACTCCGTACACGCGCCTTGACGGTCTTGTTGAGGCGCGTTTTCTTTGTCTTTCGCCGCTTCTTCCAGCTCATGGAGGCCAGCACGAACCGTCAAAAACCGCCCGGCCCAGGGCTTGAGCCGGAAGTCGGTGATGCGGCGGCGATCCAGGTCGTAGGTCACCGACGAGAATAAGTTGCGTACCAATCCCTGCCGATCCTCGTCGCTGGAGATCGTCCACAGCCGGTGAATCTTATCGACCGCCTCGATACAAAGAGCAAACTCCAGGCCCAGTTTCTCAGTATCGGAAGTGCGCGACTCCCAGTGTGCAATTTCGCGCTCGTTCTGTTCGCGCAGGCGCAGGTATTCCGCCTTGTCGATGGTGCCCTCCTTGAACAGAGTTACCACTGCGTCTATGCGGCGGTAGCAGAGGGCAAGCGCTTCGGTCTTCTCCTGCTCAAAGTCCCGCTGTTCGTGTCCCTGCCGACCGTTATCCGCCTGGATAGCTATCTCAAGCAAGAGGTGTTCGACCTCTGGCTTCACTGTGAGCAGTTTCATCAGGCGCAAGAAATCCTGCTCTAGCTCCTCTATAGGCACGGAGCGATTGTGGATACCACATTTGACGCCCGGCTTGTGGCGATAGCGGAGAATGCCGTTCGCAAACTGTCCACTCAACAGGCTGCGCAGTCGGCGGTCATCCTGACTCTCCGCTATTTTCTCACAGTGTGCGCAGTAGAGTACGCCTGCAAGGGGATAGAAGCGCGCCTCATGGTTCTTGCCATGATCGGATGGTTTCCTCGTGCGCTCCATGCGCACTTCGGCGACGGCGCGTAGAAGTTCGATAGGGAAGACAGCCCGATCTGAGCGAAATGGCAGTTCATCCAGCTTGAGCGTTTCGTAGGCAGGGCGCCACTTGGTACCTTTCTCGAATACGATACCTCCATACTCCGCCCAATTGCTGATGACCCGGCGTACATCATCAGAGTTCAAGGCGCGCGGCGTGTTCGTGCGGTCGCGAAATGCCCAGTTCTCCTTGTTCATCCGGTAGGCAATTCTGTCCAGCCCGTACTTGCCGGTGCTGTAGAGGCGCAAGATGCGCTCCGCAGCTGAGTGGTAGCTCTTGAAGACCGCATCTTGCTCAGGCGGTGCATCCGGTGTACCCGTTACCCAAGTCCCGTCGGGAAACAGCCACGCGCCATCCTGAGCGGGCTTCAGATACCCATCTTCGCCACGAATGGAACCAAACGGCGGCATCCCAATGCTGTACCCTTTGGCTTTCCGGTGGGCGACATTATCCTTTGCTCTCTGCGAGATGTCGGCTGCGTACCATTCGTCCAGAATGGCCGTGAATTGGACGAAGAGCCGTCCCATCGGCGTTGACAGGTCTATCTCGCGCCCTGGGGCGGCCAGAACAAGCGTTACCCCGCGTTGATCCAGATACTCGATAAGATCGCCCACTCGCCAGCCTTTTCGATGCAGTCGAGCCAGGTCATTGGCGACAAGCGCAGCAATGTCTGGGTCTCCCAGGCGAGCTTTAAGCGCTAACCATCCAGGCCGGTTGTGCTCCTTGGTTCCAGATTTGTGCTTCTCTGCGTCTTCGTAAATCTCCGGAACCCATCCATTCTTTTCGCAAACCGCCATGATATTCGCGCGCTGCCTTTCGGGGCTGTCTCGGTCATTCGCGTCGCGCGTAAATGACTGGCGGACATAGCACAATGCAATCGTGCGCTGCATCGCCTTCTTGGTCTGCTTAGACTTTCTGGGGTACATGAGGGCTTCCTTTCATGCTTATGCGTTTCCATCTTGTCTTCGTCAGATGCTTGGCTGTGATGGTGGCAACAGTGTCCATGAAACTCGCGAATTCCCTGCGCGTTGTCGTCAGGTGCGCGCGGTCGGTAAGTTCAAGCCTTTCACAGACTTGCCGCGCATACTCGCTGATCTCATCGAGCGGCGGCGGGACGTACTCGAAGGTATGTTCGTTTTTTGTCTGGCGGGTTTGGTTCTTGTCATTCATATACTCCTGTCAAGGCATGAACATGGGTCAAATAAAAACGCCGTCAT
>JAHDWN010000004.1:94749-202336 GCA_023382675.1 Anaerolineae bacterium | reverse complement strand
GAGCGTGAATGCCAGCCAGCTATAGGCGATGATGCCTATCGCAACCCCCCATTCGACCAGTGAAGGCAAATACTGATTCACCGGGAAGATTTCTCTCACGCCCGGCGACCAATCGAGCGGAATGACGAAGCCGGATAGGGTCATGTTCCAACGGTTGATCACCAACCCGGCAATGATCATCATCGAACCAAGCACGAGAGTGTAGCGATTGGTGCGTGTTCTGCGCCAGAGCATGAAGATGGCCGGTACGAGCGCCCCAAACAGAACCTCGCCGAACCAGAATGTGAAGTTGTAAGGCGTGTTTTGCGACAGGATCTCCGCGCCGAAGCGTTGCTCCGGTACCTGGCTGTAATAGTTGGTGGCTGCCCAACTCCACAGCTTGAGGTATAGATAAGCCAGGCAGGCAAAGCCGACCAGCTTGGCAACGCCTGAGAGCACGTTTTCCGGCACAAGCTCCTTGTTCAGCAGTCTGCCTGCAAGGATCGTAACCAGCAGCGTCAACGCCGGGCCAGCAGCGACGGCAGACAGAATGAAGAGCACGGGCGCAGACGGTGAATACCAGACCGGGCGTGCCGTCAGAATGCCATAGGTCGCGCCAAGTGATGACTGGTGCAGCAGCGAAAGCCCCATACCGAGAAGCGCGACAAAGGGCATCAGCCGGTGCAGCAGATGTGCAAAGGTATGCAGGACGCCGATGTTCTTGAGCGGTGTGCTCTCAACGACGATGGGAATCAGTTCCATCAGTAACACGGTGGTGTAAAGCATGACACACATCGTGATTTCCCAGAGCACCGAGTGCACGTTCCAGTAGATGAGCGGATGATAGAAGCGATCATAACGCCCGATGTCCATGAAGAGCGCCAGCATGGCCGACGAATAGCCCAGCAGACCAACGAACACCGCAGCGCGTGCAATCGCTTCGTAACGCTTCAGGCCGAACAGATAAACTGCCGCAGACAGCGTGAACGCGCCTGCACCCAGAGCGATGGATGAGAGATCAAGGGTAATCCACAGCCCCCAGGGGAGTTCATCCGTCAGATTGGTGACGCCGAGGCCATTCGTGAGCACCTGAACAGCGCTGATCACGCCAATGACGAGGGCGATCACCAGAAAACCGATCCAGACTCTAAGCGCCCACGAACTGTTTCTTAGGCCCAGCGGTCTGAATTTTGCCGTTGTGGTGTGGCTCGTATCTGTCATCAGACCAACCCCTCCGGCGGAATATAGTAAACGTTCGGTTCTGTGCCCAGATCCTCGCGCAGACGGATCGTCGGGCTGTGGTTGATGATACGGGAGACAGTGCTATCCGGGTCCTTGATGTTGCCGAAGAAGCGTGCATTGACCGGACATACATTGACGCACGCCGGTGTCGCGTCTTCATCCACACCTGGCATCAGTCCATTTGCCAGACCAGCGTCGATCCGGTGAATACAGAAGGTGCATTTCTCGACCACACCTCGCGGACGCCTCGGCACTTCCGGCGTGCCCCACTCCGGCACCTGCGGATTTTCATCGCTGCGTTCGAACCAGTTGAAGCTGCGCGCGCCGTAAGGGCACGCCGTCTGACAATAGCGGCAGCCGATACATTTGTTGTAGTCCATGACCACCAAGCCATCTGGACGGTGATAGGTCGCCGCAACTGGGCAGACTTCGACGCATGGCGCGTGACCGCAGTGTAAACACGGGCGCGTCACGTGGAAGGTTTGGCCGAGCGGTGTCTGATCGACGATATGGATGTTCCAGCGCATATCGTCCTTGGTGTCGTTGGTCGCCTGGCACGCCCAGACACAGTACTCGCAGCCGATACAGCGGCTCAGGTCGATGACCATCACCCAGTGAAAGTCCGAGTCGCCTTCATGACCAGCCGGGCGGGTATCTGCGAGTTGACGGGCAAAGGTATCGAGCGGTTGGGCGAGGGTCGCCGCAAGGACGACCGACGCACCGCCCCCGATAAGCAAAGTCATGAATTCTCGTCGCGAGAGCAGGTGAACATGTTCCGGCACTTTAGCCGCTTCATACTGCCCCGGAGAACGTTGGTTTTCAGCCATAAACTTCCCCCCTATTTCGACTCATCTTCCGAGCTGCCTCTGATGCGACGGTTGCCCCGCGCTACAAAGACTGCTGCCGCTGTAATGCCAAAGCCGGCACCCAGAATTAGACCTTGCAGGAACTGGACATTCGACACTGGTTGAGCCTCGGCTTCGGTCGTTTCGGTTTCGGATGGAACACTGGTGACTTCAGCTACTGGCGGCTGCGTGCGCAAGCGCTCCCATTCGCCGGATACCAGCAGTTCTTCATGACAGGAATTGCAGGCTACAGTCTGGACAGTGAAGGCATGCCCCGTGGAAACAGGTACGGCGGCAGTGCTGACATCCACAGCCTCAGTGAGAACTCCTGTCAATTCCTGCGGCACGAACATATGACATTCGGAGCAGTTGACCGGCTCTTCTCCGTTGAGATGCTGCGTGTGCGCGAAGATGTCCGAAACTTCCTTGTGACAATTGACGCACAGCTCATTGACCGTCAAGCCGCCGCGCATCTCCTGTGTATGCGGCGAATGGCAAGTTGCGCAATCGAGCGGGCCAATATCGACGTGCTTACTTGATCGCCATTCCCCCAGGGTCGTCGCATGGCAATCACCGCAAACGCCAGCGACCAATTCAGGGAACTGGGCAACAGGCCGGATGTCATGCGAGCCATGGCAATCCGTGCAGACGGCCGCAGCATCATTCCCGCGTGCAATCGCCTGTTCATGCAGCCCGTGCTGAAGCGCTTCCACCTGGTCAGTATGGCAGTTGAGGCAGAATGTGACCGACTTGAAGGTGTACTCTCGCTGATCAGTAGGTGTGGGGCCACTGTGCGGGAAGCTCTCTGCCGTATGACAATCGATACAGCCCAACGGCCCGCCCGGGCTGTTCGTGCCGTGAACTGAATTGGCGATGATCTCCGGGCTGACGTAGAGATTGAGGATGCGCCCATCGTGCAGTGTAACAGTTTGAAGTGGCCGATTGTGGCACATCACACAGTAGCTATTGTCGCCGGTTGGCTCAACGGGGGGCACGTTCTCCAGATCGTAGAATGGCTCCGTTGGCGCGAACTCAGGAATCTCCTCCATCGATGGTGTAGGCGCGACCGGCGTCTCCTCTTGTGCGAAGGCAATCAGCGGCACCAGTCCGGCTACTAATAGCGTGATCCCTATCCCCGTGAAGAAGACGATCAGGCGTCGATGCATGTTTGTCATCTTCGTCACTCCTTTATTCACCCGTCGCCGGGAACAAGTCCAGCTCGGCGAAGACGGCATCGAGCAGGGCATCGGCATAAGCATAGTTGTGAATGCCGAGGCTGCCGTCGCCTTCGACAAAATCGAGCGCCTCAATCACCCAGGGAGGCGTGCCTGCATTCACAGCGGCGCGCGCTGCATCAATGCGTGTGCGCGCGTCCGTCTGAACATCATCGATAAGCTTCTGGATCAACTCCGGCGAGACCGCGTCTTCATGACAGCCGGAGCACGAGTCCACCAGGCCTGCAAAATCGGCTGTTTCCGCAGGCAACACCGGTTTGAACGCATGGCTAGCGCGTGTGAAATAGGTCTCGACCGGCACAACCGGAAGATGGCAGGTTTGACAGGTCGGCCCCTCCATATTCAGGAAATGATCGCTGGGGCGGCTGCTCACCTGGGGCAGCACCTGAATACCTTCGAACATTTCTCTCACAGGATGGTGAACGCCTTCGCCTGTGTAATTCTCGGTGCTGTGGCAGCTTGTGCAGAGGGGATATGTCTCTTGCACCAGATTCGCCGGCAGCCCCGCATCCGAATGCGGATTGTGGCAACTTGTACAGCCGACCCCATACTGCGCCGTATCCGGCGTCAGGGATGCGGGCGCAGCCCCGGTGCGTTCACCGGCACGAACAGCCGCGATCAGACTCTGCGTATAGGCATAATCGCCACTATGACACGTCAGGCACGAACTATCGACTTCATCTGCATTTGCGTTAGCCAGCAGGTTTGATAGCGAGGTCGCGTGACTGGTATTCGACCATTCGTTGTATTGCATATTCGCGCCGCTGGCGTGTCCCATGGGATACCAATGCGCCGCGTCGTTGGGTGAGAAGAGGGTGATGAACTCAGGGAGTTCTGCACCTGGCACATATCCGGCAGGATAGGGAAGCCCATCCGCGTTCGTGCCACGGGAATGGCACTGACCACAGATTTGCGGATCAATACCCGGATTGATCGCCGCACGCACGGTGGCCAGGTCTTCATCCGTCGGATCGCCCCGGACATCGCCGGCGAGTTCGGCGTGTACGCTGCCAGGGCCGTGACAGGCTTCACATTGGACGCCATCGTCATCCCAGCGACCACGCTCGGCATCAAAATTGGTGACGTGGCAATAGGCGCAATTTTGCGCCCAGTCATAGGCCGGGTCCGGCCAATTTCCTGCCAGACTTAACGGCTGCCATTCGCCTGTTTCGACATTCCACTCGGCGGGGAGCACCATGTATACGCGGCGCTCGACCTCGTACAAGTAGCGCTGGACGCGCTTGCCTGACCCAATCACATAGACGATATCATCATCGGTGAACGCACGGGGCTCATCTTCGCCGGGGAAAGTTACCGTGCGAACAGCCTCGCCCTCATCAAAGTCTGCCAGGATGGGGTCTTTGTCGCGCTCAACATCCTGAAGCGCCAGGCCATGAGCAGTCTCGGCATGTTCGCGCACCATCGTTCGATGGCATGAGGAACATTCGCGCACACCGATATAATCGCTTTCGCCAGCCTGGGCGAAAACAATCGTGGTTTCGCCGAACGCCAGCAACCCGATACCACATGCCAGAAGCATGACACCAGATATGAGCAGCAGCAGGATTTTGCTTTGTCTCATCTTGATATGCTGCCTTTCAGATACGATCATTCAAAACGGTCACTTTTTCGATCAAATTCTGCTTGGAGAAGCAGTTGATACGTCAAAGGAGAGATTCAGTTTTCATTTTTGCACTGTAAAGCGATTTAGCCATCGTCCGCGGGGATGAACACAAATCATTCTGCGGGATGAATCGCCTTAATTCTTCACTTGCGCATCTTACTTGTACTCCCATCATTCCGTGTCCACGAGGCCATGCCGAAGCGCAAGCAAAGCCGCCTGAGTCCGGTCGGATACGTGCAACTTCTGCAGGATGTGCTGGACATGGGTTTTAACCGTCGGCAAGCTGATGTTGAGTGTTTCGGCAATCGCATGGTTGGCAAAGCCTTCCACGATCAGGCGCAAGACTTCGCGTTCTCGCTCAGACAGCGGCTCGATCTCCAGCTCGGTCGGCTCAGGGGTGGGTGTGCTGTGATCTACCGCGGCTGCGAGCGCCGCCGTCAGTAGAGTGCGGTCGATCAGATCATCGCCCGCCGCAGCGGCCAGCACCGCGCGCACAATCTGATCCGGGTCTGTCTCTTTCGAAAGATAGCCAGCAGCGCCACCGCTGATCGCCCGTGCCAGATAGCCCGGATTGGCGTAGGTTGTGAGCATGATAATGCTGGTGCGGGGCGAGGCGGCTTTGATTTGTGGAAGCGCCTGTAAGCCATCCATATCTTTCATGCGGATGTCGAGCAGCATCACGTCGGGCTGCTCTTTAAGCGCCAGTGCAATGGCGCTCGTGCCACTATCTGCTTCACCCACCACCTGGATGCCCGGACGGGTGAGTAATGCCCGCAACCCCTGGCGCACGATCCCGTGATCATCCACAATCACCACACGGACATGTTGTTGCGTCTCATTCTCCATTGCGCACCCTCTCTGCGCTTATTCGAGTACCCATGTGACATTTGGCGTTCTGACTCCCCGTTGAGTGACGGTTTCCGGCACCCAGACGTTGATCAGCGTTCCGTGTCCCGGACGGCTGACAATCTCGCAAATGCCACCGAGAAGCGCTGCTCGTTCTTGCATGGTCTTCATGCCCAGTCCACGGCCTTCGTTGGTGATTGTCGCTGGATCAAAGCCAGCACCATCGTCTTTAATGCGGATGCCGATGCCGTTGCCATTGTGCAGATGAATATTCATGGTTCGAGCATGGGCATGTTTGAGCGCATTATTGAGCGCTTCCTGGAGGATGCGGAAAAGCGTTACCGATACCGACTTCTCCGGCTCGTTAGGCAGGTGCTGAAGCTCCATGTGGAGTTCCCAGCCTGCCAACTGTGCATGTGTGTTTGCCACTTCCTCAATTGCCGCGATCAAGCCCAGATCATCCAGCACAGCGGGGCGCAGCCCTTCAATGATGCGGCGGCCTTCGACAATCGCCTCGGTCAAGGCATCACAACCCCGCTGAATGCCATTCTGAATATTGAACGCATCGATCGGGCAGGATTCGCGGCAGTTGGTCAGATACAGGCGCGCACCGACCATCTGCTGAATCAGACCATCGTGCAGGTCGTAGGCGATGAGTTTGCGCTCCTCTTCCTGCGCATTGATCAACTGCTCGATCAAACGATGTTCCTGGCGGCGTTGGCGCTCTAATTCGTGCGCCATATCGCAAAATGTGCGTGTCAGCGAGCCAATTTCGTCACGGGGCAGCTTTTCCGGGAGTTCGGGCAGGATGCCATCACGTCCAAAAGCCGTTGCCATTTCTTCAAGATGTGCCAGCGGTTTCGTCAAACGGTGGCTCATGAAGTAGGCGAGGACAATGGCGACGATGATGCCGACCAGTGCAAACCCACCCGCAGCCACGTAGAATTGGGTCAGTTCGGCGTAGAGCACCGCCTTGGGCGTGATGCGATACATGACCCAGGCATAGTCTGGCAGATTGACTGTCGGATGGATGGTCGTATAAACGTAAACCGTGTCGACGGTTTCATGGGTGCCCGACTCGCTCGTGAGCATGAACGACAGATCTTCCGCGATCTGGCTGGGGTCGAATGAATCCGGGTAGACCAGATAATCCTGGTTTTGATCCATAATCGCCCACTGATCGGTTCCAGAGCTGACCGGGAGATTGCGTAATAGCCAGCCGGCATGGAGGTCAATCACGACGACACCGCCATCGTTGGCGCGCATCGCGTAGGTCAGCAGCGGGGCTTTTTCTACGCCCGTATCGTCATACCCGAAAGAAGACACGTAAACACCACCCGGCAATATTTGTATGGTGTAGTGAAAATAATCGGTGCTGCTGCGGTTGTGCAGCGTTTCGACAATACTGGCGGTACGGCCATCGGACTGTGCAGCGACAACCTCCATGCCGGTTTCGTCCAGATAGCGCAGAGCGCGATACATCGGTCGGGACGACAGAAAGACGAGGAAATCGCGCGCCGTCTCCATGCGCCAGCGTTCCGTCTCGTCCGGCTCGGTCTGCTGATTCAAGTTGCTCAAACTGCGCAAGGACGACAGATAGAGTGCATCGCCTTGCGCCTGCCTTAATGAGCTGACGATACTCTCTGCCTGAAGTGAAAGCTGGCTGAGTGAGCGTTCCACAGCATTGCGCGACAGCACATCTCGCGCGAACATTTGACCATATAAAGCTGTCGCCAGCAGCGGTATCAGCAGCACGATCAAGAAGACAAACATCAAGCTCGTGCTTAACCGGTTAAAACGAGGCACTAGTCTCAATGCAGATCTCTCCAAACCTGACATCTCCTTCATTTTGTAACATATCGCGTCAAATCTGTGGTGACATCCTTCACAGATTATTGGTGTTGAATGAAAGCTGTTTATCTGCTTGAAACGGGTTTAGCTTGGTATCATTGCCAACATCGTTCTGACAACGCTGCCATGGGGGGAGATAATGGCTTCATTTCGGCGCGTTAACCACAAGCATACATTGACTCTGCTTTTTTCGTTCCTGATCATCATCCTGGCAGCAGCGTGTCAGGGATTGGCAGGTGAACCGCGTGTCGTCGCGACACTGCCGCCGCGCGCGACCTCGACGCCGTTGGTCGCACCGCAGCAAGCACCTGATCTCGCATTAGGCGCACAGATCTACGCTGAAAAATGCACGCGCTGTCACGGCGCGACCGGACGCGGTGATGGTGAATTTGTCCTGAGCGGCCAAATTCCCAGCATCGTCGATTTCACCGATCCTGCGACCATCGAGGGCCAAACACCTGAAGATTATTTCCGCATCGTCACGGAAGGTAATCTGGCGGCGCTCATGCCGCCCTGGGCCGATGAGCTAAACGACATGCAGCGCTGGTCAGTGGCGAATTACGTCTATTTGCTGTCATCCTCCGAACCACCTCAGGTCGCCCAGGCGCAGCTGACAGCGGAGCCCGGGGCGACTGCGCAGGTGCAGACAACGGAAGAACCTCAGCCTGCGCAAGTGCAAACGACTGAAGAACCAACGGCAACAGGTGTCGTCATCGGTCAGTTGAGCAACGGCACGGCTGGAGCTTCGATACCGGAGGGGCAACTGATCCGGTTATTCTCGGTCACCGAGCAGTTTGAGAGCGATGTCTTTGAGACAACGGCGAATACGGATGGCAGCTACCAGTTTGAGGACGTGCCGCTGCGTCCGGATCGTCAGTATGTGCTGACAGCGGAGTATCAGGGCATTCGTTACATGAGCGATTTTGCCAGCGTCGAGGCCGGCGCAGCCGAACTGACGTTACCGATCACGATCTACGAAACCGGCGCGGATGCCAGTGCAATTCAGATTGACGGTCTGCTCAATCAGATCATTGTGATTGAAGGCGAGCTGCAACTGGTTCAGGTGATCAGTTATACGAACACGTCAGATCGCGCTTTTGTTGACACAACTGACAGCGGCCCCAGATCAGTAACTGTATCCGTGCCCACTGGGGCCATCTACCAGAATTTCACGAACTCCGATTACGTGCTCTCAGCAGATGGGGCAGAGGTTTACGACACACAGCCTGTACTGCCGGGCGAAGCGCATCTCATGCACGTGGCCTTTGGAATGCCATATCCGACGGCAGAAGCGCGCATCGCGCAGACCATCCCCTATGCGCTTGCGGGTCATTATGAGGTGCTGGTGGCGACAGAGGGTTTGACCGTCACAGGCGAGTCCCTGGTCGAGCAGGGTCTGCGCCAGGTTGGCAATTCCACCATGCTGAGCTATGCAGCAGAATTGACAACACCTGCCAATAGCACACTCACTTTCAACATTTCCGGCACACCCATTGCCACAACGTCAAGCCAGACAGGCACACCAGTGACCAGCGATAATTTGCTGTCGTATATCCTGATCGTTGTCGGCGTTCTGGCAATTGGGCTGGCTGGCTTCCTCTTCTGGCGTGACCGGAAGCTACAGGCACGCGCGCCGATCATCATCGCCACCGCAGAGTCGCAAACGCTGATCGAGCAAATCGCGGATCTGGATCGCCAACACCAGGAAGGCAAGATCACGCGCAAGGTCTATGAACGCAAACGGGCAGAACTCAAGGCGAAGCTCGCCAAACTGATGCGCGATAATACGCTCTAGGAGCACGGTTGCTCAACTGACGGCGAATGGCCGTGCAAAATCAGAAGAAATGCGCCAAACTAGGGGCGACGGGCGAATAACCGTCGCCCTTGTTTGCTGAAATGATGTTTGTCTGCGTCGTTTCATCGTGGCGCAAGGAGTAATGCACTTATGTACGCAATTGGCATTGATTTTGGAACGCTCTCTGGGCGAGCAGTATTGATTGACACGCGGGATGGGCGCGAGATCGCCTCGGCTGTCTACGATTATCCCCATGGCGTGATCGACGATGTGCTGCCCGACAGTGGCCGCAAGTTGCCGCCTGATTGGGCACTGCAACATCCCCAGGATTATCTGGATACGCTGGTGAACACGATCCCCGCCGCAGTCCGTAAGAGCGGCATCGATCCAAAGGATATTGTCGGCATCGGCATCGACTTCACGGCGAGTTCGCCGCTACCCGTCAAGCGCGATGGCACGCCATTATGCTTCTTGCCGGAATTTCGGGATGAACCTCATGCTTACGTCAAGCTGTGGAAGCATCACGCCAGCCAGCCGCAAGCCGATCTCATCAACGAGACGGCGCGGCGCATGGGCGAAACCTGGCTGATGCGTTATGGCGGTAAAATCTCGTCCGAGTGGTTCTTCAGCAAGCTGCTGCAAATCCTCCAGGAAGCGCCGAATGTCTACCGCGAGATGGATCAGTTTGTCGAATCGGCAGACTGGATCATCTGGCAGATGACGGGCGTCGAAACGCGCAACACCTGCACCGCCGGTTACAAGGCCCTGGTGCAGGACGGCCAATTCCCCAGTAAGGCTTATTTCGCCGCGCTCGACCCCGATTTTGCTGATGTGGTCGAGACTAAAATCGGCACGACGGAGTTTGCTCAACTCGGCGACAAGGCGGGCGAACTCACGCCGGAGATAGCCGCCAAAGTCGGGCTGCGACCCGGCATCGCTGTCGCTGTCGCCAATGTCGATGCGCACGTGGCTGCCCCGGCAGTCAAAGCGACCGATCCGGGCGTCATGGTCATGATTATGGGCACATCGACCTGCCACATCATGTCCGGCACGCAGGTCCAGAACGTGGATGGCATGTGCGGCGTGGTCAAGGGCGGCATCATCCCCGGCCTCTATGGTTATGAAGCCGGGCAAAGCGGCGTCGGCGATATTTTCGCGTGGTTTGTCGATCATGCCGTGCCGCCCGAATATCACGCGGCGGCGCAGGCAGCCGGACTCGGTTTGCATGAATACCTCGAACGCGAGGCAGCTAAGCAAGTCGTCGGCGAACATGGCCTGATCGCGCTGGATTGGTGGAACGGCAATCGTTCAACGCTGGTCGATGCGGATTTGACAGGCATGATGGTCGGTATGACGCTGGCGACGCGCGCCCCTGACATCTATCGCGCGCTGATCGAAGCAACAGCATTCGGCACGCGCGTGATCATCGAAGCCTTCGAGGATCGCGGCGTGGCAGTCAATGAGCTGGTCGCCGCCGGTGGCCTGCCCGAAAAGAACGCCCTGCTGCGCCAGATCTACTCGGATGTTACCGGGCGCTCCTTCAAGCTGGCCGGGTCTGCGCAAGCGCCGGCGCTGGGCAGCGCCATGCACGCAGCGGTCGCAGCGGGTGTCTATCCCAACATCCAGACAGCGGCGGACAAGATGGGCAAACTCAAAGACGAAGTTGTGACGCCAATTGCTGCCAATCAGAAAGTTTACGATCGTCTGTATGCGGACTACAAAACGTTGTACGATTATTTCGGACGTGGCGCAAATGACGTTATGAAGCGTCTGAAACAAATCAAACGCGAAGCCCGCGCATGAAATCCGAGGTTGTGTATGTTACTTCCTGAACTGCGTGAAACAGTCTGCCAGTTACACGCCGAGCTTCCGCGCAATCATCTGGTCGCGTGGACGAGCGGCAACCTGAGTGCGCGTGATCCAGACACCAATCTGGTCGTCATCAAGCCCAGCGGCATCAAGTTCGACGATCTGACGCCTGAAAACATGGTTGTCGTGGACATCGACGGCAAACTGATCGAAGGTGATTACTCGCCGTCGTCAGATACGGCATCACACTGCTACATCTATCGGCACATGCCGGAGGTCAATGGCGTCGTCCATACCCATTCGCGCTATGCCACAGCCTTCGCCGTGCTGGGCAAGGGGATCCCATGCGTGACGACCGCAATGGGTGACGAATTCGGCGGTGAAATTCCGTGTGGAGGCTTCCGCCTGATCGGCGGTGAGGAGATCGGGCAGATCGTGGTCGAGACGCTGACCGGGCACCGCAGCCCATCATGCCTGTTGCAGAATCACGGCGTCTTCGCCCTGGGCAAAAACGCCGAGAACGCGATCAAGGCTGCGATCATGACCGAGGACAACGCGGCCATCGTCTGGACAGCCATGCAGATAGGCACACCGATCCCGATCCCGCAGGGCGAGATCGACAAGCTGTTCGACCGTTACCAGAACGTTTACGGTCAGCGCTGAGCTTTACGACTCAATCACCGGCAGCACCAGCATCGACGGCCGTTCGTGATCGTGGAAAATCGTATGCTGTGTCTGCCGGATGTCGGTGTCGAACAGCGGGTTCTCGCTGCCGGTGTGTCTGCACCAACGTGGATGCGCGCCACCGCTGATGATCAGATGCAGGCGGTGCCCTGGCTGGACACGATAGGCTGTCGCCCACATGTCGATCTCGACACAGAGAACGGCATCGCTGCCGCCGCTTACTGCTGGCCTGAAGCGTGTCAATCCGTCACAGATGTTGACCAGGTGCCCATCAGGATAGGCGTCGCACAAGCGCGCATAGAGATCGCCATACGGCATGGATGACTGCGCGTAGAGCTGCAATCTGATCGCGCCGATCATCTCCAGCGGGGTTTCCAAGGCCGGCGACGCGTAGACCAGTACGTCGGATCGTGTCTCCAACCGCCGGTTATCGACCGGGCCTGCTCGCAGCGAAAACTGATTACCGCCGAGCGCTGGGGTAGGCCGAGCAGGGTCATAGACGAAGTTATCGGCAGCCGTGTCGGACAGGGTCTGGCTGAGGCTGCCATCGTGCGTCAGATAAAACGACATCGGCTGCGCAGGCGGCGGGTAATCGGGATAATCGCGCCATTCATCAGCGCCCATGACGAACAGACGCACAGGTTGTTCTCGCAGCCGGTTCGTGTACTTGCCCAGCTGAGCATCGAACCATTCGACGGCCAGGGGCAAGGTGTTCCACATCAAGAAGACGTTGCTGAAGTGATACCACGGGCCGATGGTCAGGTAGGGCTGGTTGCCTGTAGCTTTCATGGCTGCGTAGTCATTGAGCAACCCGCGCAAAAAGAGGTCGTACCAGCCACCGACGAGATGAATCTTGCTCTGTACCTGCGCGTGATCAATACCGCCGAGGCGTTCGCGCCAGAGCGGCGAATTGGGATCGGTCTCCTGGAGCCAGCGGTCGTAGTAGGGCACGTTCGCGCCACCCAGACGGGTCTGCGCCTCAATGACTGGCAGGGTCATAAGCGCACGGCGCACACGCCATTCCATCTCCAGCAGCAAGAACAATCCAAACGCCAGCGAGCGATAACGTTTTTTCTCGCC
This sequence comes from Anaerolineae bacterium, assembly GCA_023382675.1. Classification (GTDB taxonomy): domain Bacteria; phylum Chloroflexota; class Anaerolineae; order Aggregatilineales; family Phototrophicaceae; genus Flexifilum. The sequence continues at coordinate 189,346 of JAHDWN010000004.1, read as the reverse complement.
CAACTCCAACAGCGTGATCCAGCGCAGGATCAGCCCCAGGTCGAATGCGCCGTCGGGGAAAACAATGTCGTAGAGCGATGAACTGGTGATCATCGGAAAGAGCGCGCGCATCTCCGGCACATCGGCAATCGCCCACTGGACAATGCCCAGATAGCTCGGCCCCCACATACCCAATTTGCCATTGAACCAGGGTTGCTGCCTGAGCCATTCGATGGTCGCCAGGCCATCGTTGCGCTCATTGACATAGGGTTCAAATTCGCCATCGGAGTCGAAACGCCCGCGCACGTCCTGGGTGATGACATGATAGCCACGCTCGGCGAGTCGCTGCGCCACAAACTCCACGCGCAGCCCGAAGATGCCATGCCGCCAGTTGCGGCCATAAGGACAGCGAATCAGAATCGTCGGACAGGCGCGCTGGGTGATCGGGGCAAAGTGATCGCTCGCCAGACGGATGCCATCGGGAGTCACGATCTGCACGCCGCGCTCGATGCGAACGCGATTGCGCGGCGGCGGCACTTTCAACCACAGAGCGATGATGCGGCGGCGCAAGACGAAAACCGCTACCGCTGCCAGGATAAACCAGACGAACCAGAGCAGCTTTTGTTTCATGGCGCACTTGTCGCCCATTGCGGTGCAGGATGCAGGCGACCAGCATCGACGAAGCGCATGAGAAAAGTGTTGATCAAGGCCTCATCGACCGGGGGGCAGTGAATGCCGGAACCAGCGAGGGCGGCCTGCGTATCGGCAGTGCCAAGCGCGTGGTAGGCATTTTCGTTGATGCCAAGCATCCGCCCGGCGAACGAAATGTGGAAGAACGGCAGCAGTGGGTGCAGCGGGTTCTCGTCTGGATCGGCGTGTTCTTCAATCGTCTGAATCCAGTGATGAAATGGAAGCTTCTCAACGCGGTAGCCCGCCTCGTTGACGATGTCGATAATACCACCCCAGGTGATCGGCGCAGGATTAAGCAGATGAAAGACGTGACCCAATGAGGCTGGTTGAAAGGCGAGATAGACAATCGCGCGCGCGATGAAGTCCACCGGCGTCATGTCCATGGCATTGCGGATGTCCGGCCCATAGCCCGCCTGGATACAGCCAATCAGAATGCGGGCGACAAAGTCATCTGTGTTGGAATAGCCACGTTCGCTATCACCGACGATCAAGCCGATGCGATGAATCGTGACCGGGATGCCACGCGCGCGTGCAATCCGCACGACGCGTTCCGCGACATACTTGGTCTGGAAATAGCCGACCTCCGGGCATTTTTCCGCGTCGAGTTCGTCTTCTTCGTGACCGCCTTCCAGCTTCTTGTAGTTCAGGAGGATACCGAGCGAGGAGACGAAATGATAGGGCTTCGGGCGACAGGTGGTGGCGAGCCGCAGCGTTTCCTGCGTGCCACCGACATTTGCATCTTTCAAGAAGTGATAGGGCGCAATGTAACTCAACTTGCTGCCGACGTGAAAGATCACGTCGATCTCTTCGGCCAGGTGATTGAATTCTGCCTGCGGCAGACCGAACAGCGGCTGCTTGAGATCACCGGCGACTGGCTTGATCCGCGTCGCCATCTCCGGACACCTCAGGCGATAGTGCTCAAGATTTTTGCGGATGCGCTCCATACCTGCGGCTTCGTTGCTGGCACGGACGAGCGCATAGATCGTCGCCTGTGTTCTGTCAATCAAATCAGCGAGAACGTAGGCAGCCACAAACCCAGTTGCACCAGTAAGAAATATTGAGCGCGGAGGCTTCGTTACATCTACACCTTCCGGCAGAGGTTGAATTTGCGGATCGAGCGTGGCTTCGTGATCCAGGTCTGGTAAACCAATAACTGACATACAATATTCCCCCCCATTGCTCTTGATAACGATTATGACTGACAATGTTTCGGGCAGGTCGTGTCAATTGTCTGCAATATCGGTGACAGATGTTCATCACCTACCGGTAGTCACATCGAAAATAATGAGATCAGACAAGATGTGAGATCGAAGGCAATCTTATGCGACGCGAAATCCCGCAAGTGCATAAGAAACCTGGAACGGCGCTCGTCCTCAGCGGAGGAGCGACGAAGGCGTTTTATTTTCACCTGGGCGTTCTCAAAGCGCTAGGGGTGAACGATGTCACTGCGATGGTCGGGAGTAGCGCGGGAGCGATGGTGGCGGCGCTCGTCGCCATGGGCACGACCGTTGACGATTTGATCACGGCGGTACACGAGCGCGAAATCTACGTGCCGCGCTTAGACACGATCGCGAAGTCGTTCGATTCCAGTCTTCTGTTTCGGCTGGATACATGCAATGTCGCCCGGCAAAGCGCCTACACGGGTATTGAGGCGCTGCGCTTCTTCGCTTCTCTGCCGCTACTGTGGCGACAAGATCTGGTTGCCGAAGCCCTCGACCGGTGGATCATGAGCCAGCGTTACGCGCCCGGCTTCTTCAGCGCAGATGCCATCGAGAATATCTTCAAGTCGATGATGCCATCGAACGATTTTCGCGCTGCCGAGATCGACCTGTACGTAACCGCAACCAGCCTGGACAGCCATCAGCGCGCCGTGTTCAATGCCCGGTACGCATTCGAGGATGCCAACAACTATTTCTTCACCGACGTTCCGGTGCATCAAGCGGTGCGTGCTTCGGTGAGCCTGCCGGGGATGTTCGAGCCGGTCAGCATCCGGGGCAAGTACTATATCGATGGCGAAGTCAAACAAACCCTCTCCGTCGATCTCGGCCTGGCGCTGGCGGATCGCATCGTCATTTCGCATACGTACCAACCGCTGTATCGCAACGATGGCCAGAGCATTCGCGACATGGGCTGGCTGACGATCTTCAAGCAGGCGCTGCACGTGATGCTCAATGAACGCATCGAAGTCTGGCGCGATATTTACGAACACGAGTACCCGGACAAACACTTCATCTGGATTCATCCTGATCCAGAAGATACGGAGTTTTTTCTTGCGCCTGAATTTTCTTTCCGACCCGAAATCCAAAAGATGATTATTCGCAGCGGCGAAGTCGCGGCACTCAAGGCATTGGAGAACGCTGCTGCACAAGGGGGGTAATTATGTCCGGCTATGCAAATATTCTAGGCCCGGTGGATAGTGCTTTCTATTACGTCGAGCGGCCTGAAACGCCGATGAATATCGGTGCATTGACGATTTACGAGGGGCACATCGATTTCCAGGAATTCGTTCAGTTGATTGATTCCAGGCTGCATCTGGCCCCACGGTATTTTCAGAGAATCGTGCAAGCGCCGCTGCACCTGGGGCAGCCCACCTGGATCGACGATCCATCGTTCTACCTGCGCAATCACGTCAAGCGTGCCATCCTGCCGACTGCCACCGAGGAACACCTGCGGATCAAGGTTGGCGAACTGCTGTCGAGTACGCTGGATCGCTCCAAGCCGCTCTGGGAAATCTACGTGATCGAAGGTCTTGAAGATCGCACGGCGATTTTCTTCAAGGTGCATCACTGTATGGTCGATGGCCTGGCCGCCGTGGAACTGTTCACTATGCTGATGGATCTCGAATCCGATGTAAAAACGCCGCCCGAGAAACCGACCTTCGCCGCGCCGCGTTTGCCCGATCCAGCGCGTCTGACCTTTGACTCCTTCCAGCGAGACATCTTCCATCGTTTCAACATGCTGGACAAGCTGGGCAAGGACATCACGCGTGTCGCTTTCAATCTGCGCGACTCGAATCAGCGCTTGAAGATGCTGCTCGGCGTGGCGCACTTGATCAACAACAATCTCAAGCCGATCCGCAGGCTGCCCATCAACGGCGTCAACAGCGGCCAGCAAATGCTCATCTGGGGTGAATTCCCACTCGATGAGGTTCATAGCCTTCGCCATAAAGTCGGCGCGTCGGTCAATGACGTCATGCTGTCGGTCTTGACGGACGCCGTAGAAAGCTACTGCCGCCGCCGCAACATGAATGACCAGGAGTTCCTGCGCTTACTCGTGCCGTTCAACGTGCGTGCCGAAGAAGAAGTCGGCAATTATGGCAACCGGATCTCGGTCCTCCCCATTGACGTTCCGTTCGGTGTCGCTGACCCGGTGGAACGCCTCAAAGCGACGACCAGATTCAGCAAGGCGATGAAAGAATCCTCGCTCTCACTGTCAATGGACATGATCCTGACGTTGCCCTCCTTGCTGCCAGCGCCGATCCAGCCTTCCGTATGGGGCATTGCGCCACTCGCGTTTTCAATCCTCGCGCACACCTGGTGTACCAATGTGGCTGCGCCCCCCGTGCCGGTTTACCTGCTGGGGCACGAACTCAAGCACGTCTATGGCTACTTCCCGCTCAATCCGACGATGGGGATTGCCTGTGTGATTGTCAGTTACAACCGCCTGATCACGATGACCGTCGTCACTGACCAGGCCATAGTCCCTGACCCGGACACGCTGGAGAATGATCTGCGCGAGGCGTATGCCCGGCTGCGACGCGCATCAGGCCTGCCCGATGCCGAAGTTTTGCGTCCGGCCACGCAGGTAGCGCAGCTGCCGATCCCGCAGGCGGTGAGTGAATCCCGCCTTGAGAGCGCTGCCCCGCCGGCAGAGGCAGTTGTCACCCCGGAGAAAAAAGATGATGAGAGTCTGGCAGCGCCCATAGCACCGGCAGATAAACCGGCAGCCGACGACAGTGTCGTTGCGGAACCGGAAGTAGTGGCGGCGGCAGAAAAACCCAATCCAGGGCTGGCTGGCGCTTCGCTTGCAGCCAGCAAATCGCCCAACGGTAGCGTGCCACAAAAGACCGCCTACAAGCTCTTTTCGGAACCCTGGGCGAAGGCGTTCCGGGAAGCAATCAATCACAGCGACGAATACCGGCGGGCGGGCGCGAATTGGACGGCGGGATCGTTGGTCTTCACCATGAATGCCGCGCCCGCCCATGATTTTCCGCAGCCTGTGTCCGTCTACATGAACCTGCACCGGGGCGAATGCCGCGATGCACGCGCGATTGACCCCCAGGAAGCCAGGCAGCAGGGTGATTTCATCATCGCTGGGGACTACGCCGCCTGGATGGAGGTCTTGAGCGGTCGTACATCGCCGCTGCTCATGCTCACGACCGGGCGCTTGATTTTGAGCAAAGGCTCTTTGCTCAAATTGCTGCCCCACACACGGTCAGCAGCCGAATTGGTCAACTGCGCGCGCCGCGTGCCGTGGACATAATCGCGATTGTGATCTTTATCACAAAAAGTGATGACACTCACGACTGCCATGACGATTAATGCCATGTTAGGGTGAGTGTAATCTGGTGGAAGATTAACCCTTTTAGGGAGGAAATATGGCACGCAAGGTAGCCAATCCGGTCGAAGAAGTGACCGAGGGGGTCGAGGTCGTCGAGGAAAAGGTCGAAACTGCATTCGACATGTTCGTGGACCATCAGCGCAAAGCTTTCACCGAAGTCAGCCGCGCCTTCAACGCGCTCCTGCCGGACGGCGTGAAAGAACACGGCGAGAAGGCTGTTGAGGAGGTCATCGAGGGGTATCGTAACCTGTTCAACTCGGCGCTGGACGACCTGATCGAAACGCTGGAAAAAGCGCGTTTGGAGAAAAAACTCGCCGGGAAGAAACCCGTTCATCGTAAGAACTAAGCCTATTCGTATAGGACGGGAGTTTCGCTCCTGTCATATGCAATAAGACCCCCGCCGTCACAAAAAAGCGCGCTAGCTCCACAGACGGCGGGGGTCTTTTGTTAAATTGAACAAATTCCAACCCGTAAGATTTTGTGTTTTTACGGAGTTGGGAGGTAAATTCATCGCTAGAATGGTTACTTTATTGATCGGGACCAGGATTAAATGCCTTCTTCGAATCTTCGTGCTTTCATCGACCGCTTGATCGATGGCTTGTTGCCGCTCCTTTCCCTGGTCGCCGCGCTGGCTGTGGCGTCAGTGCTGTTAATCGCGCTTAATGCTGATGTTGGGCAGGCGTATTCAGCATTGATAGAAGGCGCATTCGGCACTCAAAACGCATTCGCAGAAACCCTCGTTAAATCTATTCCAGTGCTGTTTGTGGCGATTGGCATCTGCGTCGCTTTTCGCGCCAATGTCATCAACATCGGCGGTGAAGGGCAGATGATTGCCGGAGCGCTGGCGGGGACGACAGCCACACTGGCGCTGGCTGGTTCGCCGGGGTGGCTGATCATCATCGCCAGCCTGGTGGCGGGTTTCCTGGCGGGCGCGCTGTATGGCGGCCTGGCCGGGTTTCTCAAAGCCCAGTTCAACGTCAATGAGATCCTGAGCACCATCATGCTCAATCAAGTTGCCGTTCAGATGATGAACTTCCTGTTGAACGGGCCCCTGCTCGATCCATCCGAACAAGGCTTGAATCACATTCCCAAAACAGCGCGTATCGTCGCTGAGGCCCAACTCCCGCGCCTGGTGATCGGCCTGCCGGATGGCACCGCCTTGTTCGACCGCACGCGCCTGCACTATGGTCTGGTGATCGCAATCTTGCTGGCTGCTGCGATTTATGTTCTGCTCTGGCGAACGCCGATTGGCTACCGCATCCGTGCTGTGGGCTACAACGAGCGGGCGTCACGCTATGCAGGCATCAGCGTCCGGCGGCAGATGATTTTGTCGATGTTCCTGGCGGGCGGCTGTGCCGGATTGGCTGGCGTTGTCCAGGTGCTTGGCCTGCAATATCGTCTGCAAACCGATGGCTCGCCCGGCGGCTTCACCGCGAACGCCGGATTCAACGGTATCGTCGCGGCGCTGTTTGGCGGCCTCAATCCAATCGGCGCGATCCCCGCATCCATCCTATTCGGCGGCCTGTTGGTTGGCGCACAGAATATGCAGCGCGACCTGGGTGTGCCCGCCTCATTGATCACCGCTATCAACGGCATTGTCGTCGTGTTCGTCGTCAGCAGCCAGATCTTGATCAAGTGGCGAGGACGGCGGCGTCTGCAGCAATCCACCTCACGAACAGAAGTTGCCGTCGAGAATGCGGTGGTAGCGGAGCAACAAGTATGATCGAGAACATTCTGGCACCGAGCGTTTTTGCAACCTGTCTGCGGCTGTCAACGCCCTATTTGTTCGCCGGGATCGGCGAGATGTTCGGCCAACGCAGCGGCATGTTGAACCTGGGCGTCGAAGGCGTCATGCTCATGGGCGCGTTCTTCGCGCATTATGTCGTCCTCAATACGGGCAGCCTGCTCCTGGGCGTGATCGCGGCGCTGGTGGTCGGCCTCGTGATGGGTGTGGCGATCGCGTTCGTCAACGTCACCCTGAAGGCCGAGCAAGGCATCAGCGGCATCGGTGTTTACCTGTTCGGCCTGGGCATGAGCGAGTTGCTGTTCAAAACATTGGTTGGGACGCCGCGTTCCGTCTCCGGTTTCCCGCCACTGCATATTCCTGTGCTGTCCGACATCGAGTTTCTGGGCATTGGCCAAATCTTTTTCCAGCACAATTTGCTCGTCTACGTAGCCTTCGCCCTCGTCCCGATTTCGGCCTACGTGCTGCGGCGAACGCCACTCGGTTTGATGATCCGGGCGGTCGGGCAGACTCCGGAAGCGGCAGACGCAATGGGCATCAACGTGGCGCGCGTGCGTTACATGACTGTCATCTTCGGGGCCATGATGGCTGGGTTGGCGGGCGCGTCGCTCTCGATTGCCCTGCTCAACGTCTTCCAGCAAAATCTCACCTCGGGCCTTGGCTTTATCGCGATTGCGCTGGTCTATTTCGGGCGCTGGCGTCCGGTGGGCGTCATGTCCGGGGCGTTGCTCTTCAGCTTCGTCAACGCGCTTCAATTGCAGATCAGCGCGATTGGCATCGATGTGCCGTCCGAGTTCGCGGTGATGGCTCCGTATGTCATCACCATCATTGCTCTGGTATTCGCCTCTAAGCAAACGGAAAAGCCAACTGCGCTGACCAAGCCGTTTGATCGGGGAGAATGATTTACTTTGCATGTAGGAGGCTCTATGAACAAGCGTAATCTCACCTTACTGTTGGTCGTCGTGGCAATGCTGGTGCTGAGCGCACTGCCCATCGCCAGAGCACAGGACGACGTTTTCCGCGTCGCTGCCGTCGCTCCCAGCGCAACCAACGATCTTGCCTTCAGCCAGAGCATGTTCGATGCCTTGACTCTGCTCAAGTCAGAGATGGGCGATGGATTTGACTTTGTCTTCCAGGAAGGCACTTTCGTAGTTGACGACGCGGCAGTCGCGCTGCGGGAGTGGGCGTCATCGGGCGAATACGACCTGATCATCGCCCATGGCTCGCAGTACGGTTCGATCATCGAAGAACTCGCGCCGGAATTCCCGGAAACGTCTTTTGCCTGGGGCACGGATGTCAATACCTTCGGGCTGAATAATGTGTTTGCCTACACAGCAGCGTCGGATCAGGGTGGCTTCCTCAACGGTGCGATGGCTGCTTACATGAGCGAATCGGGCATCATCGGCGTGGTTGGCCCGATTGAAGTCGGCGATGCCAAGCTCTACGTTGACGGCTTCGTGGCTGGCGCGCAGGCCGTGAACCCCGACGTTCAGGTGCTGGTCAACTACATCGGGTCGTTCAGCGATGTCACGCTCGCGACAGAGGCAGCCAACACGTTCGTCTCCAACGGCGCGGACATCCTGACCGGCTCGGCGCAGATGGTCACGGGCGCGATCGCGGTCGCCAAAGATAACGGTCTGCTGTGGTTCGGCACGCAGGCCAGCCAGGCTGACCTGGCCGAGGGCGCAGGCGTGATGTTCCAGGTCTATCGCTGGGATGTCATCCTGAAAGACATGATCGAGAAGATCCAGGGCGGTACCCTGGGCGGCGAGGCGTACACCATCACCCTGGCAAACGGCGGTTTGCAGATGGTGATGGGACAGGCCGGAAACTAACGTGGAAGACTCTGGGGCGGGTAAACAAATCTCCCGCCCCAACCTCAAATTATCTGGAGAGGGTTATTTATGACGGCATCAGCGCTCGTCGAGCATCAGCGAATCGACCAGTTACAGATGCGCGGAATCGTCAAACAGTTTCCGGGCGTGCTGGCCGTCGATCACGTCGATTTCGACGTGCGGGCGGGTGAAATTCACGCGCTGTTAGGTGAAAACGGCGCGGGCAAAAGCACCCTGATGAAGATTCTTTATGGCCTTTACCATGCGGATGAGGGATCGGTTTTGATTGACGGCGTCGAGTCGTCGATCAGGACGCCGCACGCGGCCATTCAGCGCGGCATCGGCATGGTGCATCAGCATTTCATGCTCGTGCCATCACTGACGGTGGCCGAAAATGTCGCCCTGGGCCTGAAATCGTCGCGCGGCTGGCGGCTGGATCTTGACGTGGTAGCGAAGAAGCTGGGCGCGCTCTCCGAGCGGTACAACCTGAAGGTCGATCCGAATATCCCCATCTGGCAGCTTGCGGTTGGCGAACAGCAGCGCGTCGAAATTCTGCGCGCGTTATACAAGGGCGCTGCGCTGCTCATTCTTGACGAGCCGACCGCTGTGCTGACACCGCAAGAAGTGGATGATCTCTTCCGCGTCCTGGGGCAAATGACCGAGGACGGGCGCGCGATCATCTTCATTTCGCATAAGCTGCACGAAGTGCTCAAGATCAGCCACCGGATCACGGTGCTGCGTGATGGGCGGCGCGTCGATACGATCCCGACTTCGACCGCCACCAAGTCCCTGCTCGCGGAAATGATGGTGGGTCGCCCGGTGGTGCTCGAATATCAACATCAGGCGACCAAGCGCGGCGGCGAACGGCTGCAATTGAACAGCGTCAGCGCGTTAAGCAACCGGGGCGAGTTGGGCTTGAAAGAGGTGTCGCTGGCGGTTTATGGCGGCGAGATCGTCGGCGTGGCGGGCGTATCCGGCAACGGACAAACGGAGCTGGCACAGGTCATCGCCGGGCTGCGGCCTGTCAAATCGGGTCAGATCATGGTTGATGGCAAAGATGTCACCGCGAAGTCACCGAGCGAACTTCAGCTTCTGGGCGTGTCTTACATCCCGGAAGAGCGGATGGAAGACGGCGTCATCAAAGAATTCACCGTCGCCGAGAACTTCGTCTTGCAAGATCATGGCCGCAAGCCGTTTATCTCAGCGGGGTTCTTGTTGAATTTGCGCGCGATTGACAGCGCCTGTCGTGAAGCCATTCGCCAGTATGAAATCAAGACGCCGGGCACGGAAACGCCGATCAAAAGCCTTTCCGGTGGTAACATACAGAAGCTGGTGCTGGCGCGCGAGCTTTCGCGCAAACCGCAGGTGCTGATCGCGGCACAGCCGACGCGCGGCGTCGATATTGGCGCAAGTGAGTACATTCACCACCGACTGCTGGACGAGCGACAGAAAGGGACGGCCATCTTACTTATTTCCGAAGACCTGGACGAGATCATGGCGCTTTCCGACCGGATCGCCGTCATGTATGAGGGGCGAATCGTCGGCGTCGTTCCGCGTGAGCAAGCCACTCTCCGGCAAATCGGCGCGATGATGGCCGGCGCAGAGCTAGAATCGCCCTGATGCGGGTCGATTGAACGTAATTTTTCGCGAAAAACATTGTTGGATTATCCATGAGCACACTCTGGAACCATTATCACACGCCCAAGACAATCGATGAAGCGCTCAAACTTCTGACCGATTATGGCGGGCAGGCGCGCATCATCGCTGGAGGCACGGATCTGCTCGTTGACATGCGCGCGGGGCAGCATCCGGCGCATGAAGCGCTGATCGACATCACAGCGATCCCGGAGATGAGCGCTATCTATCGCCAGGAAGATCGCATCTACATCGGCGCAGGCGTGACGCATACGCAAATTGTGCGCTCCGCGGAGTTGCAGGCACATGCCCGCTGTCTGGTCGAAAGCTGCGGTGTGGTCGGTGGCCCGCAGGTGCGCAACGTCGCGACACTCGGCGGCAACGTGGCTCATGCCCTGCCCGCCGGAGACGGCACCGTCTCGCTGGTGGCGTTGGCTGCCGAAGCGGAAGTGATACAGGCTGGCGAGCGGCGCTGGCTGCCGATTGGCGATCTGTATCTTGGGCCAGGAAAATCACTGGTGGATTCGACACGCGATCTGCTCATCCAGTTCCGGCTGCGAGCAACCGGCGCGCGGGAAGCGACCGCATTCAGCCGCATCATGCGCCCACAGGGTGTCGCGCTGCCGATTCTGGGCTGCGCCGTCTGGGTGCGCCTGGATGACACATTGACTCACTACGATTCGGCGCGCGTGTGCATCGCCCCGACCGGGCCGACGCCTGAGCGGGCAACCGAGATCGAGCAGGCGCTCGCCGGGAAGCCTGCGACTGCGGAGACGATCCAACAGGTCATCCTGATCGCCATGGAAGCCCTGCATCCACGGACGAGCAAATATCGAGCGACAGCAGAATATCGCAAGGAGATGATCGGCGTCCTGCTAGAGCGGACGCTGAGCGCGGCGGTCACGCGCGCGAAGGGGGGATGAGCAATGGCAGAACTTCAGGTCGTCGTCAACGGCGAAGCGATCACGCGGGATGTGCCGGAGTCACGCACGCTGGCACAATTCTTACGGCTTGATTTGGGGCTGACGGGAACGAAGATCGGCTGCGAAGAAGCGGAATGCGGCATTTGCACCGTCCTCGTGGATGGCCTGCCGGTGGATTCGTGCATTTACCCGGTCTGGAAGGCGCAGGGCAAGACGATCACGAGCATCGAAGGCCTGGCGCACGGGCAGGATCTGCATCCATTGCAGAGCAACTTCATCGCCCACGGCGCAGTGCAGTGCGGCTTCTGCACGCCCGGTTTGATCATGACCTCGGCGGCGCTGCTCGAAGACCATGCAGACCCGACCGATGATGACATCAAGCACGCACTCAAAGACACATTCTGCCGCTGCACAGGCTACACGAGCGTGATCCAGGCGATCAAATCGGCAGCGCGTGAACGGCGTGGACTGCCGCCGCTGCCGGTGAAAGATCCAGAGGTTGACGAGCCGATGGACGTGATCAGCCACTCCGTGCCGCCGCAGGAAGTCGTCGCCAAGGTGCGGGGCGAAGCCAAGTACACCGACGATTACGTGTTTCCGGGCATGTTGTCTGCACGGACGCTGCGCTCGCCACATCCTCATGCCCGTGTCCTCGCCATTCGAACGGACAGGGCAAAAGCGCTGCCCGGCGTCCAGGCGGTGTTGACTCATACGGACGTGCCAGGCGAAAACCTGCACGGCCTGGTTTATCGCGACTGGCCGGTGCTGTGTAGCGACGTGGTGCGCTATGTCGGCGATGCGGTCGCCCTCGTGGCAGCGGATACGGCAGAAATCGCCGCCGCTGCGCTGGCATTGATCGAAGTCGATTACGAGCCGCTGCCCGTAGTGCCTGATCCGATCTCGGCCCATCGCGCGGATGCGCCAGTCTTACATCCGCAGCACCCCACCGGGAACCTGCTTAAGCACATCAAGGTGCGCCACGGCGACATCGACCAGGGTTTCGCTGAGGCTGACTTTATCGTCGAGCGCGAGTATCACACCCCGACGACCGAACACGCCTTCCTCGAACCGGAATGCGCCATCGGCGTGCCAGAGGGCTATCCCGGCCACGACAAGCTGACTGTCTACGTTGGCTCGCAGATCCCGTACCAGGATCGCAACCAGATCGCGCTGGCGATGGAAATGTCGGAGGAGCGCATCCGCGTGATCGGCACGCTCATCGGCGGCGGCTTTGGCGGCAAAGAAGACATTGCCGGCCAGATTCACGTCGCGCTGCTGGCGACCGTGACGCAGCGCCCGGTCAAGATGTTGTATACACGCCAGGAGTCCCTGATCTTCCATCCGAAACGGCACGCGACGATCATCCGCATCAAGACGGGCGCGAAACGCGATGGACGGCTGACGGCAGTGCAGGCCGAGCTTTATGGCGATGGCGGCGCATATGCGTCGCTGTCCGACAAGGTGATGACGCGGGCGACCACCCACGCCACCGGCCCGTACAACGTGCCAAACGCCAAGATCGACTGCTACGTCATGTATACGAACAATGTGCCGTCCGGCGCTTTTCGCGGCTTCGGTGTCACGCAGTCAGCGTTCGCCGTCGAGCAAAACATGGACATCCTGGCCGAAGCGCTCGGCATTGATCCGCTAGAGTTCCGCCTGATCAATGCCCAAAAGGTCGGTGTCACGACGGCGACGGGGCAGCTCCTGCGCGAGTCGGTCGGGCTGATCGAGACCATCAGCGACGTGAAGCGCGACATGCTGGCGCAGCACAATGGCAACGGCTTTCAATGGACGTGGCGGGAGGGGCACAAAGCTTATGCTTGGGGCATGGCCTGCTCCTACAAGAACACCGGACTGGGCGGCGGCGCGCCGGATAAATCCGAGGCAGAGGTCGAAGCCTACGAAGATGGCTCGGTCGAAGTGCGATCCGCCGCCGCTGACATGGGGCAGGGCATCGCGCACGTGGTCGCGCAGTGCACGGCGGAAGAAATGCACATCCCCTACGAGCGCGTGCGGGCGCTGCTCTGTGATACTGACCTGACTCCTAACGGCGGGCCGACGACCGCCTCGCGGCAGACGTTCATGACGGGCAACGCGGCGCGCATCGCCGCGAGCGCCCTCCGTGAAGCGATCACGCGATCCGCGGCGGAAATGCTGGACGTGCCGCCCGAACAGATCCGCTATGAAGAAGGCCTGCTGCGCTATAACGGCAGCAGCGTCGAATTGGGCACCGTCGTGAGCTGGATGAAAGCCCAGGGGCTGCAACCACGCGCGCGTCACGAATACTGGGCACCGCCGACTCAACCATTGGGCAGCGGCGGCGACATGCATTTCGCCTTCAGCTATGCGACACAGGCCGCACTGGTAGAAGTGGATCTGGACACCGGCGAGGTACACGTGCACAAGGTGATGAGCAGCACGGACATTGGCCGCGCGATCAATCCGCTGATGCTGCAAGGCCAGATCGAGGGCGGTATCGTCATGGCGCTCGGCAACTGCCTGACCGAGGCGTTCATCATCGAGAATGGCGTACCGTGGACGACGCTGCTCTCGCGTTACAAGATGCCGAGTATCAAGCACGCGCCGGAGATCGTCTCCCGTCTGGTCGAAGATCGCTCCGCTGAAGGCCCTTATGGCGCGAAGGGGGTTGGCGAGATCCCGTCGATCAACACGACACCGGCGATCTGCAATGCGATCTACAACGCCACCGGCGTGCGTATTTATTCGCTGCCGGTCGATCAGGATGCGCTCTTACGTGCCATCAAGCACGGTGAAGCTGAGATCCACACCGCGTGGCAAGACGTGCAGTAGACCGCCGCTGCCCGCCATCATGCACAAACAAAAAACCGCACGGAGTTTGTCCGTGCGGTTTTGCGTGTTTTACGTGCCGTTTATAACCCGTAGATATCGCCGAACTTGCCCTCCAGGTAGGCGATGAAGTCATTCGACTGAATGCTTTCGCCGGTGACGCGCCGTGTCAGTTCGTCGCTGGTGAACTTACGCCCATATTGATGGATGTTCTCGTTCAGCCAGTGGAGCAGCGTGTCGAACTTGCCCTGCGCGATCTCGTCGGGGATGGACGGGTGATCCTTCAGGGCGCGATTGTAATACTGCACCGAAAGCAGATTGCCGAGCGCATAGGTGGGGAAGTAGCCCATCAAACCAGACGACCAGTGGACATCCTGGAGCACACCCAGCGCATCACTCGGCGGGACGACGCCCAGGTACGATTCGAAGCGGTCATTCCATTCCCGCGCCAGGTCGGCGACCTCGATCTTGCCGCTGACGACGCCGGTCTCCAGCTCGAAGCGCACCATGATGTGCAGATTGTAGGTCGCCTCGTCCGCCTCGACACGGATGAATGAGCGCTCGACCTTGTTGATCGCCTTGTAGAACGACTCGGCATCGACACCTTCAAGCTGCGTCGGGAAGTATTGCTTGAGGAACGGGAAGGCCCACATCCAGAAGCCCCGGCTGCGCCCGACGATATTCTCCCACATGCGCGACTGGCTCTCATGGACGCCAAGCGACGTGCCACCAGCGAGCGGCGTCCCTTCCAGAAACGCGCCGACACCCTGCTCGTACATGGCGTGACCGGCTTCGTGCATCATGCCAAACAGCGCAGGGTTGAGCCATTTGCTGTCGAAGCGGGTCGTGATGCGCACATCATCGCGCGAGAAAGTCGTGCAGAAGGGGTGTACGGAGACCGATTGCTGTCCGCGCTGCATGTCATAGCCAAAGCGCTTGACCATATCCAGGCCGAATGCGCGTTGTTGATCCGCATTGTAGTCCTGATGCAGCACCGCGTCGCTCACGCGCTCAGCGTGCTCGGTGACGGCGCTGATCAGGCTGACAAGGCGCGGTTTGTGGCCGTCGAAAATCTCTTTAACGCGCGCCGTCGTCATGCCACGTTCAAAGCGGTTGATCAACGCATCGTATGGATGATCTTTGTAGCCCAGATATTCTGCCGCCTGGATCACCAGATCGACGATTCGTTCGAGTGTTGGGCGAAAATGAGCGAAGTCGTTGTTGGCGCGGGCGTGAACCCAAACTTCGTGGGCTTCGGCAGTCACGCGCGTGAACTCCGCCACATAAGCAGCGGGCAGCCGTGTGCGCTCTGCATAGTCTTCCTTGACGACACGGATCAGGCTGGCCTCATTGCTGTCGTAAGGCATCCCATCAGTTTCGCGTTCAGCGTCGTCAAGCAGCTTCGCTGTCTTGTCGTCGGTGAACATCTCGTGCGAAAGCTTCGCCAGAGTCGATAATTGGCGCGCCCGCGCCATGGCACCGCCAGGCGGCATGTTCACCTGCTGATCCCAGCCGAGAATGCTGCCGGCGCGGTCGAGATCCTCGATCTCGCTCAGATGCGCAACAAGCTGATCGTATTTTTCACCCATGGTCGTTCGATACTCCTGATGTTTGTGGGAAACCCGATGACTCTACAACATGAACGGCGTTTGGTTCGACACTCAATCTTGACGTAATCCACGCGCCAGGAAGTCAGCAATGTGCATTACCCGCTTCTGGCTGCCGCCGCGACTCAGGCCGCCGTTCATCTGTGTCAGGCAACTGGCGTCGCCCGTCAGGATGATATCGGCGTCGGCAGTCTCGATGCGTTTGACTTTCTCACCCAACATGGCGCTGCTGATCTCCGGCATTTTGACCGCGAACAACCCGCCGAAACCGCAGCATTGATCCGCCCCGTCGAGCGCATTGATCGTGACACCTTCGACGTTCGCTGCCAACGTTGCCGCCTGATCGCGCAGGTCGAGCAAACGATAGCCATGGCAGGCATGATGCAAGGCAACTTTTGTTGGCGGCAGCTTCGCGCCCAGATCGGTAACGCCCAACCCATCGACCAGAAACTCGGTGAATTCCCAGGTGATGTCGGCAGCCCAGGCCGCGCGGTCGTACCATTCCGGCTCGCCTTTGAACAAATCGGGGTAATAATGCCGCACCATTGAGGCGCAACTCCCGGACGGCGTGACGATGACTTCGGCATCGGCGAAAGCGGTGAGGAACTGCTTCGCCACTGTCCGCGCATCCTCCTGGAACCCGGCGTTGAAGGCAGGCTGGCCGCAGCAGATCTGCGCCATCGGGAAGCGAACTTCCACACCGAGATGTTCCAGAATCTCGACGACGGAAACGCCGGTTCCGGGATAGATCATGTCGATGATGCAGGTAACAAACAGCGAAACGGGTTTATGGCGCGGGGATGGACGCAGATTTTGCGACATGGTGGCTTCCATAAAATGAGCAGTTTTCTTGTGCAGTCGATTATAGCTGCACACACCGACCGCGGCGAACGGAATCAGCTTGCGGTTGGAGCAACTCAATCCAGCAGCTTGAGATTGGCGAAGGCAGTCGAGAGACGTTTGACACCCACTTTAGTGAAGCTGACAACGACCTCGATGTCACCCGCAACCCGTTCGACATGCTGGATGACGCCTTCGCCGAAGGTGGCGTGCTGCACACGCTGCCCAACGCGATAAGGTGAGGTGGGTGACTGCGCCTGGCTGCCGGGAAACGGGATGATCTTGGGTGACGATCCGCTGGTACTCCAACTGCTGGCGCTATCCCACGTGGTCATGCGCTGATAGGCACTGCGATCACGCATATCGCTGATTTTGACCGATACGCCCTCGGTCAGATCGGCGGGAATGTCGCCGAGGAAGCGTGATGGCACACTGGGAATGCTCTCGCCGTACATCATGCGCCGGAACACATAGGTCAGATAAATGCGATCTTTGGCGCGTGTCAGGCCGACGTACATCAAGCGGCGCTCTTCGGCCATGGCATCGGCTTCGTTGAGCGAACGAGAATGCGGCAGCAAACCATCTTCCAGGCCGGTCATGAACACGACCGGATATTCCAACCCCTTCGCCGAATGCAGTGTGAGCAAGGTGACGGAATCTTGCTCATCCGCCAGGGTATCGACCTCGGCAACCAACGACACTTCCTCAAGAAAGTCCCCCAGGGCCAGGTCTTTTTTCTCTGAGATGATGTTGCGCAGTTCCTGGATGTTCTCGATGCGCTCCGTGACCTGCTCGTCCCGGTCGCTGATCTCGCTCAGATAGGCGATATAGCCCGTGTTGTTGACGATAGCATCAAAGAGCGGAACCAGATCGCCCTGTGTGGCGATTTCGCGCCAATCAGATAGCATGTGTCCGAAATCGACCAGGCTGTGAACGGCTCTACCGGTCAGTGGACTGGCGATGCCCTGCATGATCTGCCCCAGGGCGACGCCGTAGCCTTCACCCAATTGACCGGCCCAGGCGTGAAATGTCTCGATGGACTTCTTACCGATGCCACGGCCCGGTACGTTGACGATGCGCCGGAAGCTGACAGTATCGTTCGGGTTATGGATCAGCCGCAGGTACGCGAGCAGATCGCGAATCTCCTGGCGCTTGTAGAAGCCGACGCCACCAACGAGGCGATAGGGAATGTGTGTCGCCACCATCGCATCTTCGAGCGCGCGCGACTGCGCATTGGTGCGATACATGACGGCGAAGTCTTTCCAGGCGTAGCCTTCGCGGCGCAAAAGCTCGCGAATCTTCTCGGCGACATAAGTCGCCTCTTCGCCTTCGTTATAGGCTTCGTAGAGTGAAATCTGCGCACCGCCCTGGCGGTCGGTGAAGAGCGCTTTCGGCGTGCGATGCTGGTTCTTATCGATAACGGCACGCGCGGCGTCGAGCACGATCTGGGTCGAGCGGTAGTTTTGCTCCAGCAGAATGACCTGCGCCTGTGGGTAATCGTGGCGAAACTGCATGACATTCCGATAGTCCGCGCCGCGAAAGGCGTAGATACCCTGGTCTTCATCGCCAACGACGAAGACGTTCTCTTGGGGCGCGCTGAACAGCCGCACAAGCTGATACTGTGCCTGGTTGGTGTCCTGGAATTCGTCAACGAGTACGTGTTGGAAGCGCCGCTGGTATTTTGCGCAGACCTCGTCGTTTTCACGCAGCAGAACCACGGTCTGCATAAGCAGATCGTCGAAATCCATCGCATTGTTGTTGACGAGCGTGCTCTGGTAGAGTGGATAGGCGCGGTGGACAATCTCGCCGAAATAATCGACCGGCGCGTAATACTCCGGTGCAATCAATTCGTTCTTCGCGCCTGAAATGGCATTCAGCACGCGCCCGGGTGAGAATTTCTTGACATCGACGTTGAGTTCAGCGAGCACCTGCTTCATGACGCTGATCTGATCGTCGGTGTCATAGATGGCATATTCGCGTCCATACGGCGTGTGATCGGCCTCGCGGCGCAGGATGCGCGCGCAGATAGCATGAAACGTGCCGATCTGCAAGCCATCGAGCTTGCCGCCAAGCAATCGTTCTGAGCGTTCGCGCATTTCGCCGGCGGCTTTGTTGGTGAAGGTGACAGCGACGATCTGGTCGGGATAGATGCGCTGCTCCTGGCACAGGTAAGCGATACGGTGAGTCAGCACCCGCGTTTTACCGCTTCCCGGCCCGGCCAGCACCAGCACAGGGCCATCCCCCGCGCTTACAGCGGCACGCTGCTGTGGATTCAGCCCTTCCAAAAGATCGACCGTCATGCGTCTTACTCCAGAGTCGCCTCGCTGTTCGTCTCTATCATTCTAACAGACGCGCGAGTCGTGTGGGACGACGTATCGAGGTTGGGTAGCGGGGCTATGGAAAAGCTGCATGTTTACAGCTTCTCCATATTCCGGGTGAGAGCGCTTAGCTGTTGGGCGTCGCCGTAGCAGGCAATTCGGTGGCGGTGGGGGGCACTGACGTGTTGGTGCTGGTTGCCGTCGGCGGAACAGCGGTATTTGTCGCCGTTGGCACGGGCGTGTTGGTGTTCGTCGCCGTCGGCACAGGCGTATCAGTGCTGGTCGCCGTTGGTTCAGGCGTGTTCGTGCTGGTGCTGGTCGCTGTCGGTTCAGGTGTGTTGGTCGCGGTTGGCGTTGCCGTCGGCGGCAGCGTCGGCAGTGGCGTCAGCGTCGGTGGCAGATTGTCCGCAGACAGCGGGATCGGAGCGATGACGTTAAACGTCTCCATAATGGTGGCGTAGTCACGATAGATCGCATTCGGATCGGTCACTGCTGCCTCTGGGGTTGCTTCCGAGGGTGTCACCTCAGGCGCGGCTTCCGGCGCAGCGGGCAGCGCGTTCAGGTCAATCTGGCTGCCGGGGAAGCGCAGATTGGCCGTGTGCAATTTGCCGTCGCCCGCACTGAGCAGCAGCGCATCGCCGCTGAAAGGCTCGCCATCGACGTTGGTCGCCGCATAGGCCACAGAAAAGCCGCTTGCATCCCCTCTCGTAATTGGCGCAACGCTCAGAATCGTCGCGTTCGGCACAACGGACGTGACATAGCTGCTGGCCGCAGTCTCATCCAGCGCACCGCTCAGATCGCTGTATTCGACCCGCAAGGTTTCACCCTGAGCGCCGATGATGCTGGCCGTGCGACCGGGCGCAACGTCCTGCGATAACCAAGTCTGAGGATGGCGCAGGATATGATTGGCAAACGGATCGTAATATGCCTGCCAGCTAAATGGCGCACTGTCCATGCCTGGGACGGGCTTGAGTGTGGCAGGCAGAGTGTCCAGCAAGAAGCGCAGCAGGTCAATGCCGTTAGAAGGCACCACGACCCGCACCGAATAGATGTACTCGTTATCTGCCCACGACACCTGGCGCGCAACATAGTCCTGGCGATTGAACACGATGGAAAAATCGATCAGGAGGCGATTGTCTTCAATGCGGCGATTGGTTTCTTCCCAACGGTTGTAACGTGTCCAGGTTTGCGCCAGCACATCACGCGTGAGCGTATCACTGATCGCCTGCGCATCGGCGACCGGCGTCAGCGGCTTCTGGATATAGGCATCGATTACGGAGAGATTTTCGCCGTTGTTCATACCGACCTGAGCAACATCGCTTTGTGTCACCGGATTGAGAATCGTCCAGCCTGTCGGTTGAGCGATAGTGTATAACCCGGACGGGTGGAGATAGAGCTGATCGAAACTAATGCCGCTGAAATCGGTGACCGGCGGCGGGAAGGTCGCTGAAGGAACGGCGGTCGGATCAACGGTCTGGGTCGTCGAACTAGATGTATTTCCAAACAAGGGCAAGATCGACCCAGCGATCAAAACAACCGCCATGAAGCCACCCAGAATGAGGCTGATCCGTCGGGAATTATTCTGCATGATGCAAAGACTCCGGCAAAAGAGGGCAACAAACCCGGCGAATCATAGCGCAAAAGCCGGGTCTTGTTAATGGTAGTGATGGCTTGATGTGGATTGATAATCGCTAGGGTTGATGTTCTTGCTGCTCATGGAAGGCGTCGATAAAAGCGAGAGCTTCCGCCTCACTGCGCACGACTTTTTTCCGATCCTGCTGCGGCGAAATGCGCATTGTGGCCGTCAGCAGCGCCTGCTGCACCGAATCCTTGGCAATTAAAGCCACAGGGTGATTCTGTAAATCGACCTGCTGATTGACCTGCTGGCTTTGCCGCTGGGTTGAACTCATGTTGGTGTTGGCAAGCTCGGTCACAGCACGAAAATCATAGATTGAGCCGCGCGCTTCCGTGAGTAAATGTGGATTGTCCTTGATCGCGCCGATGAGCCACTGGTAGAACTGAATAGAAATTGCTGGCGTGAGCGCTCCTTGATAGCGTACAAACAGCAGCAAGCGTTGCGCATCATAATGGGCGGAGTAATGCTCAGTATCAACCTTAATGTCAGACCCGCTCATAATCTCAGACTCCCTCTATGAGAAGTGATCAGCCTGTCGTGACCTAAATTGATCTTATGCAGTAACGGGTCTCCGTCAAATGAGCATCTAGGCGACAATGCCATTGGCCGGCGGCGCAGCAGCAGCAACCGGCAGCGTGAAGCTGAAAATAGTGCCGCCAGCACTGTTGTCTTCAATCCAGATGCGTCCGCCGTGCGCTTCAACCACCAGCCGGCAAAACGTCAGCCCCAGGCCTGAACCACGCCGCCGCCCTTCGCGCCCGCGCACCTGAACAAACCGATTGAACAAAGTGAGCTTGTACTCTTCCGGCACGCCCGGACCAAGATCGATGACATCAACCCGCACATAGCCATCCGTGGCCCCTGCCGTTCCCGGCGCATGGGCGCGGATGGTGACGGCACTGTCTTCAGGGCTGAACTTGAGCGCATTGTCGAGCAGGTTGAGAAAGACACGTTCCGTCTTATCGGCATCCACTTGCAGCATCGGCAGGGTATCTGGAATATCGATCTCCATTTTGACATCCAGCTCGTGCGCCAGTGGGCTTAACTCGGCGCACACTGTATCGACGATGGTTGCCAGCTCTGCAGAGCGCGTATCCAGATTGATCTGCCCGCTTTCAAGACGCGCAACGTCCAACAAAGAGTCGACTCGATCAAGCAGTTTTCGGATAGCCCGTCGCCCGGCGGTGCTGGCCGAGTCGATGACCTCTTTGAATTCACTTTCGGCAGGGATGACTTCATTCATCAGCTTGAGGCTGGTGGTTACAGCCGTGAGTGGGCTGCGCAAGTCATGGACGATCATGCGTACAAGATCTTCCCGCGCTTGCGCCAGCTCATGCGCTTCGGTTTCGTCATAAAGAACGATCATCAAGGCGATGATATTGCCCTGCTCATTAGCAACCGGGATGATGTTCCGCTGCAAATAGACAGTCTGCGCTTTGCTATCGAGTTCATAGGCAAATGGCTGATATTCTTGTCCCGCGATAGGCTTGCCTAACCCTGTCAGCAAAGTACGCACATCGCTCGGGGACTCAAATCCCAGGCGTGAGTGCAGACGAAAGTCCTCATGCGCCAGCAACGACTCTACCGATTGCCCCAAAAGGAAATCTGGATGGAATCCGAGCTTGTCCACTCGCGGATTTGCCAGCGCGATCGCACCTGAGCGATCAATCAGCAGCAGGGGTTCGCTCATATTGTCCAGGATGAGCTGAACGCGATCACGCGCCTCTTTCATGCGCTGGAAAAGCTGCGTATTGTCGATAGCGATGACCGCCTGATCTGCCAACTGCTGCACAAACTGGGTGTCTTCTTCGGTGAAGAAATTGACCTCTTCGCTCTCCAGCGTGATCACACCCAGCACTGCGCCCCGTCTGACGATGGGCACCGCCATCTGCGAGCGCAGCCCATGCACCGCAGGCGTCATGTCTGAACGATTGGCAATGTCCGAGATAAGGACGGGTTCGCCGCTGCGGAGGGCATACACCGTGACCTGTTGCTGAACGAGATCGTGGCGCGAAACGGTTTCGAGTGGATAACCATATTGCGAGATGATTTCGAGTTCACCGTAATCATCTTTCAGCATGATGGTGCCGACATGAGTGAAGGTCGCGTTCAGCGCAAATTCCAACACCAGGCCGCAAATAGTGCGTAAATCGAGCGTGGCCGTGAGTTCGTGACTGATGGTCGCCAGGGCCAACATCTGGCCCACGCGCCGGGACAACGCTTCATCCGCGCGACGGAATGTGTAAGCGTTCTGAATGGCCTGTGAAGCTTGCGTCGCAAAAGCGCGCAGCACTTCGACATCTTCATCGATGAATTTCTGAGACTGCCGATAATACAGCGTCAACGCGCCCATCCGGCTGCCGCCGACTAAGAAAGGCAGTTCGATCCAGGCCAGCAGCCCTTCTGCCAGCACAGACTCCCGTATGGCAGCGGCGCGCACGTCATCGCGCACGTCAGATACAACCAGCAGTGTCGATTGAGTTAACGACGATTCCTGTTCGAAAATGAGCGGCTTGGGGAGCCGCGCTTTGAACGTGTCACTCAAGCCCCGACCGCGCGCCAGATTCAACGCGTCATCACCATTCGTGACCAGCATGACCGCAGCCGCATCCGCATTCGCCAGAGTCGTCGCCTCATTGACAATGGTTTCGAGCACAGCATCGGGAGAGAGGCTCTCGGTCAATTGGGCCAACATTGCGTTGAGTTGGGTCAGTTTGTGAGCGCGTTTCTTTTGCTGCTCATAAAGGAAGCTGTTTTCAAGCGCCACACCGGTGCTGGCCGCGACGATATTCAGTAAGCGCAAATCGTCTGACGTGAATACCCGCCGCTTTCCCGGTGAAGTGACCACCATCGCGCCGAAAAGACTGCCTCCGGCCTGGAGAGGCACGCCCAACCAGGAATAATCGCCTTCAGGCACAGACAAGCCGCGAACCCACCCCTCTTTCCCTGCATCTCGTGATAGCAGTAAAGGCAAGTGCGTTTCGAGAACGCGTTTAATCGGGGAATTGACCGGGAGGGGAGCCGCAGGCTGTTGAACTTCCTTGCCGTCGCGGATCACCAACGGATATTCAAGCTGCTGCTTATCCGGATCATAAAGCGCGACCATGAAGTTATCGACATCCAGCAGGTTAGAGACCTGCACGTACACCATATTCATCAATGAGGCATACTGATAATTCGCGCGAATCGCCTGGCTCATGACCGAAAGCGAGCGTAATTCCTCAACCTGTTTGCGCAGCAGTAACTGCGCCCGGCTAATGACGTAGGGCGCGATGATCGCCAGGCTCAGACCTAACATACAGATGGCAAATGCCAGCACCGAGAGGTTGTTGTAGATATGCGCGCCCAATACTGACAATGGCAGCGGCAGCCCCAAGACAGTTAACACCTCCAGCAAGTTGGTGCGAAGAACGTGTCTCATGCCGTAGCCACGGCCATACATCTCCAGCAGAAACAGTATCAGATAGATGGCGGTGTAGACGACGCAGAAACCGACAACCCAGAGCACGTGTTCCATGCTGTTGAGTTGGATAGGCAAAGCGCCACCCAAAGTCTTGTAGAATTGGGTTGTCAGGAAGAAACTGAGCGTAACGCGGGCGACGATCAGCAGCATCGCGCGCATAGAGCGTTCTTGGGGACGCTGCCAGGGCAAACGCCGATCGCCAATAAAAACGACGAGAACCCCGCCAATCAAGCCGCCGAGAGCGACGGCCCAGGTGATGGCTCCCTGCACCTCTACAGACAGAGACAGACCAGCCAGGACACCAATGGCATGAGCGGCACTTAACTCACCCTGCACCAGCGCGGCACCAAAGACAAGGGCGAATGCGGTCAACAGGACGTACAGTATCAGTGGCCCCGAATATTGGGGGATAACCGCCGTGTCCGGCACGTTGAAAAGCAACGCCGCGCCGGTCGCCAGGAGTAATACCCAGTAAATAAGTGTTTCAAATAGGCGCTGAGGCATCTACACTCGCTTCACATTTGCCATCGGATGTTCGGGCTGAACGGGTTGCCATGCAAAATCGTGACAAACTGAATTATACAATGCCTTTGCTGGCGTTCCGCCGTCAGATTTCACAACTTAGCATCACGCATCGTGGTATGATGTACCCCTGCGTAGAAAATGGGTGATGGTGGCATGACCGATCCAATTCGGGTGTTGCATTTTGCTGATATTCACGTCGGCATGGAAAACTACGGCAGGTTCGACCCGGAAACGGGCTACAGCAGCCGCGTGCGTGATTTTCTGCACCGACTCGACGAGATTGCTGCCTACGCGGCTGAGCACGATGCCGACCTGATCATGTTCGCCGGCGACGCCTTCAAGACCCGCGCGCCGAACCCGACCTACCAGCGTGAGTTTGCCCATCGCGTCCGCGATCTTTCGCAATTGGCTCCCCTGATCCTGCTGGTCGGCAATCACGATATGCCACCCAATCAACTCAAGGCGTCGTCCATCGAGATCTACGATACTCTCGCTGTGCCCAATGTCTGGGTTGCCGATGCGTATGAGACACGGGTCATTCAAACAAAACGTGGCGATCTCGTCGTCGGAACAGCGCCGTACCCGATACGCTCACGCATTATCGATGATGAACGCACACGCGGCCTGACGATTGCCGACATTGATGCCAAACTGCAAAGTGAACTGTCGCAGATTCTGGAAACGCTGGCCGAAGAAGCAGATGCGCACGATCTGCCGCGTCTGCTCACCGGGCACTTCACCATCAGCGGCGCGATTTTCGGCAGTGAACGCGGCATCATGCTGGGGCGAGACGTTCAGGTACTACCATCCGCCGTGGCTGATCCACGCTGGGATTACGTGGCGCTCGGTCACATTCACAAGCATCAAAATCTCACACATGGGCGTGCTGGCGTCCCCCCGGTGGTCTACAGCGGCAGTCTCGAACGGATCGATTTTGGTGAAGAGGGCGATCCCAAAGGCTTTTGTTGGGTCGAACTGGCGCGCGGTGCAACCCAATGGCGATTCGTGCCCGTCCACAGCCGGCCTTTCGTCACCCTGGAAGCCAACCTGCGCGAGAGCAGTGATCCGACCGCCGAAACCGTCGATCTGATCGAGGAATACGCACTGGAAGAAACGATTGTACGGCTGATTCTGAAAATGACACCAGAAATTGAGGCGCGCTTCAACGAAGCCATCGTGCGCGACGCCCTCCGGCGCGCACGGGTGAGCGCGGTCGCCGCCATCCGCAAAGAGGTCGATCAGCCTGCACGCGCGCGTCTGGGGGAAAATCCAGAAGGTCTGACCGACCTTGAACTGCTGGAACGTTACATGATCGGCAAGCAGATCGACGGCGAGAGACGTACCCGCATCCTGGCAGAAGCTGAAGACATCATCGGCGCTGTCCAAACGCGATTGGCAGACTCAGGCGGATAGACTCAATCCAGCCAGGCATGGACGTCGTGGGTCATACGCGGATAAACTCGCACACCTTCAGGCATGGGTGCTTCACCGTCAGCGCGAGTCACGAGACGGATGTGAAGCTGCTCGTCGCTGGGCATCCCTGCGGCCTTCCAGGCTGCGTAGGCGTCCTGAACGGCGAGGATCGCATCTGCGCCCCCGAATACCCAGGCTTTGAGGTCACCCTCCAGAGACACGAACACCGCGCTGCCGCGTGATAGTGCGGCGAACCCACGACGATTCATGCCATAGGGTTGTTGTTCCCCCTGCGCATCATAGAGACAGAATACGAATTCCTGAGGGAGATAGAGCATGAAATACGGCAAATAACTGCGCTTGCTCTTTCTGCCCGTCAGCGGCGCGCCAAGATAATCGATCTCCGCTGTTTCCGACAGCAGCAAGTGCAGCGCGGCGCTGTCCAACCTGTTGACCTGGCCGGTCAGCATGAGCGACGAGCCGCCAATGCGTACCGTCATGCTGGGGCCGTGCGCGCTGCCGCGCAGAGGCACAAAGGCACACGCCTTATTCGATTCACTGTGCAGCGTCTCATGAGCGGCGATCCGAAAGGCCGCGCTGTATTGAAGCGCATCCAGCCAGAGCGGCGCAACCAGAATCCCATCCGGCTTGAGCTGCTTGACCCAGGCGACCGGCACATCCCAGATCGTCCCGTTGACGATGATACGGTCGTATTGGGCGCGCGGTGCGTATCCGTGTGTACCATCGCCTTCGACAATGTTGACAGCACCCATTTGCACGCGCTGCAAGTTTTCGGCGGCCTGCGCGGCAGTGATGCGATCAATCTCGATGGCGGTCACGCGGCCATTAGCACCGACGACGGATTGAATCAGCGCGGCAGTGTAGCCGCTGCCTGCTCCCACTTGTAGAACATTGTGGCCGGGCTTGAGTTCGAGCTGCGACAGCATTCGTGCCGTAACGCTTGGCTGGGTCGAGGCGATGGTCACGCCGCCGCGTTCATCGTGTTTCAGGGGGATAGATTCATCCTGGTAGGCGCTGTGCAAAGGAATATCCGGCAAGAATACATGCCGAGGCACGGCGCGAAACGCCGCCTCAATGGCAGGATCAGGCAGCGCGCCCTGTCTTTTCAGGCGCGCAACAAGTGTCTCAGGTGTATAGGTTGTCATTCAAACTCGATCAGGCATACCATGCGCGTCGTTTGCGGAGAGAGACACCAGCCTCAGCATCGCTACGGCGCGTGGTGCGAACCCGTCCACGTGCATCGATGTTGACCTGGCCCTGGCGCTGTAACCGTGCAAATTCCTCCGGCGTGATCACCGGCGCCGGCTCACCACCAAGCCGTTCGAGCCGATCGCCATAACCGTCATCTTCCGGCATCGTCGGCGGCTGGGGTTGGGGCGTGCTCACCGGCGCGGCAGCTTCAGGCGGTGTGCTGGTGGGCACAACCGACTCTGCTTGAGGATTCTCTGCAGCTTCCGAAAAGTCCTCGTCCGATGTTTCGGTTGTATTCACGGGTGGCACTTGCCCCAGGTTTTGTTCATCCGTCATGATGATTGTTCTTCCTCTTCCGGTGTCTCCAGGCTGATGCCTGCTTCTTGCATCAGGTCGTCGAGCGAAAGTTCGGGTTGTTGTTCCTGGAGGCGATCTGCCCGAACAGCATCACCACACACCAGACAATGTGGGTCGCGCTCGATCTGAACCCACTCGGCACTAAAGGGCAGCAAATGATGCCCTTCTGCAATTTCCAGCATATTATTCGCCAGGATGATCGTATTGCCCGGCAAGGGCTTCCTGGCATCGGTGGCACGGAGCAAATAACTCAACGCCATATCGGCTTGAGCGGCTGCAACGCGCACCACATCTAGCCAAAGCCCCGGTTCGGCTTCGAGCGTTCCATCTGCACCGATCATACCATAATCAAGTTCTACATCGGCGCGTGGATCAACCAATCCTTCGCGCAGTTCTGCCGCCCAACAGGCATAACACGGCCCGACATAGGGCTGGATAATACACACATCACCGCCTTCGCCGCGTTCATAAACCCCGGCATAAATCGCCGTGAGATCGCGCGCAAGACACGCCTGATTGATGACGTACTTCGGTCCTTCGCCATCGACCCCGACGATGAGCACATCCAGATGATCGAGAGCATCCAGATTCGCCTCAATCCGGCCAATCCGCGTTTCAACCACAGCGTTTGGCGCACGCTGGTGAATCAGTTCGGCCACGGCTGTGACTTTCGGCTTGCCCACGTCGCGCAAATCAGCAGCATGACGAACGACATTGCCTGCTTCTAACACATCCGGATCGATCAAGACGAAGTGGCCGACACCGCTCATCGCCAGACTGAGCGCAACGAAGCTGCCGCCTGAACCCAGGCCAACGATACCGACGCGCTTCTCCGCGAGCAGCGCCAGGTTATCTTTTCCCAGCTTGCCCGCTATGCGATCCCAGGTCATGACGCATCCTCCGTTTCTGGCGCGTCCTCTTCGATGTCTTTTGCCGGCTTTGGCTCTTCAGCTTCAGCCACCGACGATCCCGATGACTCCTTGAAAGCCACTCCATGCGCCACGCGTTGCACACCGAGTTTGTCTTCTACCGCGTGGAGGTAAGACAGTAACGTCGGATATTTGCTCACATCGTAGGGAAGATCGACCGGTTGCGACCGTTCCCAGGCTTTCTCAAACACCGCCTGCATATCGTCTTCGTCGCGCATCGCCACCACCGGCGCGACACGAGCGGAAATCCCCTTCTTGGGGAAATTGTGCGCCGTCACGAGAATGATCAGCTTGTCCGAGCCGACCCGCATGGTGAGCACACACACTTCGAGTGGAAGCTCGCCATCAGCATCCCAGTGTGTGATCGAGAGCGCCAGGCTGTCATCTTGCATCAGGCCGAATTCTTCGTGCGCCAGCGCTTCATGTTCCAGATGCCAAGGATAAGGGAACAACTCCGGCAGTTGATCGTTGGGATAAATCGCCGGGATGATCGGCACGAAGAAACGCGTCATCCGGTCGATGTACCAGAAATCGACGCGGAGCGCTGTATCGTCCTGATCCGGCACGAGTACGAAATTGGAGACTGCGTGCGCCATACTGATGGTCGTCGGATGATCCAGCGTTAGAATCGGCGCGACAAGAAAGTCGAAACCATCGTCCAAACAGTCCAACGCTGTCATCAGGTCGCCGCCACTGGGCTGAATCATATAGCCCGGTTGTTTGTGCCAGTCCCCGACGTGTTTGAGCGGAACATTCCACTTGCTCTGGAAAACTTTGTTGATCCCGCCGCGCTGGCGTCCACGTTGAACTTCCCAGTTGTTGTACAACCACTGAAAGATGTCACCCTGACGTTCATCGCCCTGCTGGAAGGTGTGAAACTGGCGCACGGCGCTGCTATCCGGCGAGATCGTGTCCAGCACATAAATCGT
Source organism: Anaerolineae bacterium (assembly GCA_023382675.1). GTDB lineage: Bacteria > Chloroflexota > Anaerolineae > Aggregatilineales > Phototrophicaceae > Flexifilum. Next base: position 159,940 of record JAHDWN010000004.1, on the reverse strand, counting down.
CGGCACACCGTTAGGCAGCGAGGGAGCCACGATAAACCCGACCATCGCCTCGCCGGTTTCGTCTTCCAAGTGTTGGTTTGCTGCCGTCGCCATCTTATCGATGACACGTTGTGCTAACACCAGATTGGGTGCGCCAGGCCCGCGCACAATTTGTTGCAGTCGTCGCGCCAACATCGTGGATTACCTCCGTCGTCTTGGCGGCAAGGGCGTATCCGGGTCAACCCGCTCTTCGATACCAGGCCATGCTCCGGTTGCGCGCCAGGTGTAATATGCGTAAATCCACTGCACAGCCCACGCAGCAACAGTCACAGCAGTCGAGCGACCTGGGTTCCAGCCATAGTGTTCGCCATCTTTAGGATTGAACAGACAGAGTTGCCCATCCTCATACTGATGCTTCTCACTATAGATTTTGGGATCAACCACGTAAGCTTCGGCAGGCCGGCTCGGATAATCTGCCGGATAGAGAATGCGTATGGTATGTGCCCGCTGACGTAAGGTGGCAAGATTGATATCCACATCGCCGACCCAGTGCAATAGACCGGCTCCCGGGGGCACAACCAGGCGGAAAGTGTTGCCGAATGTGGCACGCATTGCTTCGACTTCCAGGCGCAAGCGCGGTGATACGTTACTGCGCGATCCCCACCATGCCATTCCAGCTACTCCTCATCAGTCCGACCGTTTCAAGATAGATTTTACCATCCAAGTATGAGTGACAAACCCCTAGCGACGGTCTCACCTCTCTGTACGCATCTGGCCCGTTGGAGGTTGCACATTCGCAGCCGACAAATTGAGATTCGCGACGTGGAGAAAATGGTTGTGGGTCTGGTCTGGGCAATAAAAAGGCGACCCCGCTCAGAGCCGCCTGTTTGCACCCGTATTCGTTGGGCAGTGGATCAATGCTGGTTGGCAGTTTGGACGTAACCTTCGAACTGGGAGAGATCGGCAATCGCGTTATGGGCAACTTCCCAAAGATCGCCATTGGCAACCGTGGTGAAGAATGATGCCGGGCGATGTACGCCGCCGAGCAAGTGCCAGATCTCGCTCAAAACGCGCTGATGTGCGGCCTGCATGCGGCTGAAACCGGCGAGAGCACGGAAAACATCGCGATCTTCCTGAACCATCCGCCGATCAGACGACGAAACATAGAAGAACCGGTAGCGCCAATCGCGATGTTCCTGAGCCAGATTCTGCAGATGTTGCTGCGTCATGTAAAGTACGTCTGCAGCGTCTTGCACGCTTCCATCAGCCCGCGTGAGAAGAAGTTGTAAGAGCAGTTCAACACTATTCTGCGCCCGGCTCAACCGGAGGCGGTATTCGTTATTGATACGCCAAAGGAGTTGCGCATCTTCCGACATCGATGGATCCCACTGCGTATATAATGTGTTGTCGCGTTTTACGTCCATCATAACATCATTTTCCAGCTCTAAGCTCATCCCCACCGAGGCATGATGCTCGATTATGCTGTTCATTATATGTTATGACTACCTTGATTATCTACAAACTCCTTTCACGAGATTGTCAAATCTGCATATATGTCTGCAGTGGAGCCGCTTGTCCGCATAAAACTTGTAAAGAGACCCGCGCTGGGCGAGTCTCTTTGTGTGCTGTTTATTCGATCCTGAAGCGGATGACGCCAAACAGGAAAAAGACGATGGTCAGCGCGGCCAGAACGCCGAGATAGGGGAGCACGTCTGCCAATCCACCGCCGTGGAAGATCAGCGACGAATAGCTGTCCATCGCCCAGGCCACCGGCGAAATATGACCGATAGTGCGCATCCAATCCGGCACAACCTCCAGCGGCCACCATGCACCACCGAGCGGCGCGAGCGTCAGTGTCAGCAGCAGGGTGATCGCGCCTGCCTGATTCTCGTTCTTGAGCAGGGTTGAGAGCGCGAGTGTCAGCGCTGTGATGCACAGAGCGAAGAGCACCATCGTCAAGCCCAGCGCCACCGGATCGCTGCCGTAGCGCACCCCCAGGAAATAGCCGAAGACGAAGACGATGGCATACTGAAGCATTCCAAGCAAGAAGCGCGCTAACATCTTGCCGCCCAGGATCTGCGCGCGTGTCAGCGGTAGCGTGACCAGGCGCTGCAATGTGCCCTGTTTGCGTTCGGTCATGAGTGCGACGGCTGCCGGGAAAATCGCGAACATGACATACATGGTAGCGATGCCGGGTACGGACTGATTGAACCCACCGTCGTTCGCTGTCGCCGCCTCTTGTGGAGTGCCGATGACAGCATTCACAACCGAGGGTTGATCATTCAGGATAGTTTGCGCGCGTTGGCGGATGTCCGCTACAAGCTGCGCGCGTTCGGCATCGCCAAGCGCTGTGCCCGGCAGGTCGGCCACGACCTGGCCGCCCACGCGCCCGGCGACGATAGAAGCGCCGAAGCGCTGCACCGTCGCCTGAACCGCCTGCAAGATGTAACTCGGCGCGGTCGCCTCTTCGTTGGAACGATAGACGATGCTGACGTTGGTGCCTGATTCAAGTGCTGCGCTAAAACCGGCGGGCAATTCCAGCAGCGCCAGTGAAGTCTGTTCTCGGAGGCGCGTCTCAGCCTGCGCCGCATCGAAGGTGTTGCCGCCGAGCTGGCAAACATCGCCGTTGTTGTTGTCGAGCGGGCAGAGCACGAAATTGGCATTCGCTGCGCGCAGTTCATCCAGAAACTGTCCGGACAAGGGGCTACTGTCCTCGTCGATCACATCGATGAGGATGCTAGGGCCTGTGGATGCTGTGTCTGATGATGCTCCTGCACCGTTGGCAAGACCGATGACAACCGACAGAATGATGGGGATGACCAGCAGATTGATCCAGATGCCGCGCTCGCGGAAGACAATCCGTAGATCGTTGATCGCGATGTCGATGATTTTACGCATGACCGCCCCCTAGACACTCAAGCGGCGGTTGAAAATCGCCAGGCCTACCAGAAAGAGTACAGCACCGATGCCGGCCAGGACGATCAGATTCAGGCCGATGTCGGTCTGACCAGCGGCGAGTGTAGCAAACGCCTCGGTGCCCCAGTAGTTAGGCGTCAGGCGGCTGAGCGGCGCAATCTGCGGAATCGCCTGGACGTAGAAAAAAGCGCCTCCAAACAAACCCAGCGCAATCGCCACGATACCGCCGACGACATTCACCTGTTCGGGCGTGCGTGCGAGCGCAGCCACTACCGCACCGATGCCGCACATCGCCAGTGAAGTCGCGACAATCACAGCCAGAACTGCGAGCAAGTTACTGCCCCAGATCAATTGGGGTTCGCCCGCGATCAAACTACCGATCAGCGTGAGGAAGATGAACAGCAGCACCACCTGGAAAATGCACGTCACCCAGGTACCGAACAGCTTCCCCAGCAAGATGGTGATCCTGGGCGTAGGCGATGCAATCAAGCGCTGAAGCGTCCAGTCGCGCCGCTCTTCAAGCATACTGTTCGCGCCTTGAATGGCAGTAAACGTCATGAAGAAGAGCGCCTGAGAACTGCCAAAGAAAACCAGCGGATTGAATGTTTGCGCGGTGCCGCGAACTGTCTGTTGCTCGATGGTGATCGGCGCGGAGTCGGGCTGGAAAGCCAGCGCGAAATCGGGCTGGAAACTGCCGCTTGCAGACGCCAACCCGAACTGAACACCGAATGCAGGGTCGGCTTGCGCCCTGGCGATCAGCGCTTCAATGGTGGCTTCGACGGTGGCGTTGCCTGTCAGGAAGATGTTGGTGATATTCTCGACAATACTGCGAACGATCCCTGCGCTGACGGGCGCTGACGGGTTGCTATAAACTTCAATTGGTGAGACGTGAATATCGGGGTTATCCTGGCTGTACGTGAGGCTGCGGGTGAAATCCGCCGGGATAACGATGGCAACGCTCTTCTCACCGCTGTTGACGCTGGACTGCGCGGCATCAGCCTTGCTAAATAAAGATGCATCCGTCAGTTGCAGGAGAGAGGTGGAGTCGTCTGGATTGCTTGGAATCAGGAGATCGACAAATGTCTGTCCGTAGTTGAAGGATTGCCCGTTGACTTCGACCGGCTGATCCAGATTGACCACGGCCAGTGGAATATCGCGTATAGGCACGTCGTTTCCGCCGCCGCCGATGAAGCCGCTGAAGGCTGAGCCGACAATCGTCGAAAGCGCCAGCGGCGTGACAATCATGATGAGGATCAAGTTGCGGTCGGTGAAGGTCGTGTAGAGGTCTTTCCAGGTGATGGCGAGTATTTTTCGCATTGAGTCACCTCCTAATCGCGCAGCGCGCGCCCGGTAAGATGTAGGAACACGCCTTCAAGATCAGGCTCGCGTACCTCGACGGAAAGCACGTCAAGCTCGGCATCGTCCGCGATACGCAGGAGATCCGGCAGCGCTTTACGCCCACGCTTCGCCATGATGGTGACGATGCCATCGACCTGCGCCAGCGTTTCGCTCTCGCCGTTGGTGACATCATGGCGCTCGTAGACGGCGCTGGTGACGCCTTCGACTTCTTGCTTGAATTGCGCGAGAAGCGCGTCCGGCACAGACTGCGTGCCGACCTTGAACGTCAGCCGATCTTCTTCGCCAATTTGCTGGATCAGTTCGCCGAGCGTCCCCTCCGCGATGATTTCGCCATGGTCGATGATCGCAATGCGGTCGCTGATTTCCTGGACTTCTTCCATAAGATGGGATGTATAGAGCACGGTCATGCCCATCTCTTGCTGTAAGCGCTGCACCGTATCGAGCACACGGCGGCGATTCTGAGGATCAATGCCGACGGTCGGCTCGTCCATATAGATCAGTTGCGGTTTGTGCAAAAGACCGACACCGATATTGACGCGCCGTTTCATGCCGCCGGAGAACGTTTCGATCCGGTCGTTCTGGCGCTCGCGCAAATCGATGAAATCGACGATCTCGTCAACACGGCGGGACAATTCAGTTCCGGTCAGCCCGTACATTTTGCCAAAGAAGTCCAGATTCTGACGGGCGCTCAAAGTTGGATAGAGGGCGATTTCCTGGGGCACGACGCCCAACAACTGTTTGGCTTGCAAGGGTTCGCGGGTGATAGAATGCCCACCGATGCGCGCATCTCCGCGCGTGGGTGCGAGCAAGCCACTGATCATGGAAATCGTTGTCGTCTTGCCTGCGCCATTCGGGCCGAGCAAGCTGTAGATTTCCCCACGACGAATGTCCAGTTGGACACCTTTCACGGCCTGTATGTCGTCGCCATTCTTGCCTTTGAACGTTTTGGCAAGATCGCGCACCTCGACCATTACTTGCGACTGCATGGCTTCCTCCCGAGCAATGAGTTGCTCCCAGCAAATGAAGAATCAGGCGAGGGCTAATACTATGAACACATTACGCAATCCAGGCAAATGAGTTGCATCTGTGATCGGCTATCCCTTGTTTTCCTCCCTATTTATGAGGTCGAAACGGCGGTATCGACATCGGTCGCAGTGCGCCGTACACGTTCCAGCAATGCCAGAGCTGGCGACAGGGTGAGCGCGCTGGCGATGAACGCCAGGCGCAAAGATCGCTGCCCAATTGCACCCAGCGGAGGCCCGCCCGCAATCTGACCGATCGCATCGACCTGGCTCTGCATCGACAGCACCGTGGCACGCACCCGGCTGTCAATTTGCTGGTTCGTCCAGGTGGCGAGCACAGGCTCGATCAGGCTGCGCGCAATGGTAAACGCGAAAAAGGCGATCAATGCAATGGCGAGACTTCCGGCAATCGCATAGACGATCAACCCGATGACCATGGCTGCCGTAAAAACGAGCAAACTGGTTGTCATCTGCCGACCACTCCCGGTGTCAAGGCGCCGGTGCAACGCTTCGACAGCCGCCGCGCCGAAGATAGCGTCCAGCGCAAAGAGCAGGCCGATCCAGGTCTGTGGCGGCAACTGGGCCGGCAGACCGATAGTGTCGATGAGATGAATCTGCCAGAGACGATCCCACGCTTCGCTAAACAACCCGAAGAATAGCCCGATGCCGACGATATTGACCAATGTCGGACGGCTTCTGATCAGGGCAAGGCCTTGCCCAAAAGTTTGGAAGTAAACACGCCAAGTGCTGCGTTCTTCCCTGGGTGTCGGCGTAAAGCCATGTTCCGGCATGACGACCATCAAGAGTAGACCATGGACAAGATGGATTCCGCCACCTATCAACAACGGCAGATCAAGGCGCAGCGTCGCCAGCACAGTGCTGGTAATGATGCCCAGCAACCCGGCAACACGACTGATCTGGCTGCCGCGTATGAATGCATGACCGGCCCGATCCTGCCCCAGTTCATCGACCAGCCAGGCGTCGTACGCGCCGCTGGTGAAGGTATAGCCGATGCCCCACAAGATCTGTGACGCCAGCGCCATCTCGAACGATGAGGCCAGCCCCATCACGAGAAAGCCCACGCCCATCAACAGCGTCCCGACGATGACGGACAGGCGGCGGCTGATGACATCGGCGACCACGCCGGTCGGGATCTCGAACAGCAAAATGCTGATCTCCATCATCGTGCCGATCAACACCAATTGCAGCGCATCCAGCTTCAAGATCTGTGCCTGGAAGATCATCCAGGTCGTAAAGACCAGTGACTGGGCGAAGTGAAGGAGAAATGTGCGCGTCAGATGTACATGAAAGGCGTTCAAGAGCTACCTGATCTCCTGCCCGAATCACGTGATAGGGATCTGATTGCTAGATGACAATCTCGTGCTGTGAGCTTCAAGCGTTGCGCCGGAGAGTGTACGAATGCCCTCCCAATTGCACAAGACCGTGGTTGTCGAAATAATCGATCTCGCAGAGTCGTAATGGTGGCAACGGCTCACGGCGTGTACGTGTCAGATTACGACCATGACCATTCTTTGCAAGGCGATTTTAGGCACGATATAATCACATACTCATGATTACCCTGCTCAAGGGGAGACTTTTTCGCATGGAATTGGATAATTCAGGGCTGGACAAGACCGGAGAGATGGAAAGTCCGGTTGAGTCGGCACATTCATCCTCAGCGCTACCGGCAGAAGAAGCTATGACAAACACCGAGATACCAGCGGACGCGGAAAACCCGACGCCGAGCACAGCAGAGACGGTTGAACTTCCTGCGCTTGAAGACATGGACGAAGTGACAGAATCACCGGTTGCGACACAAGACGCAACAGCGATCGATGCCGAAGCCGCAGCGCCAGAAGCCGAGAACGCTGCCGAAGCCGTCGCTGAGACAGCAGCGCCAGAGACAGCCAGCGCTGCCGAAGCTGCGACCGAGGCAGCAGCACCAGAAGCCGAGAACGCTGTCGAAGCTGCCGCCGAGACGCCTGCAACAACCGAGACGATTACCATTGAATCACCGTTCAAGCGCGGCGATCTGGTCGATGCGACCATCACATCCACCTCACCGCTTCAGGTTGCGGTCGATCTGGGCGAGGGCGTCCAGGGCATCATTACCAGCCATGAGCTGGAAAAGATGACGCGACAGGCACTTGAAGCCCTCAAACCGGGCGAATCGATCAAGGTATTTGTCGTCAATCCGCGCGATCCGAGTGGCAATGCGGTCGTATCGCTCAACCGCGCTATCGAAGAGATGGATTGGCAGCGCGCCGAAGAATTTCGCCAATCACAAGCCCCATACGAGACACGGGTGGCTGGCTATAACAAAGGTGGTCTGATCGTACGCTTTGGTCGCGTGCGTGGGTTTGTGCCGCAGAGCCAACTCAACCCCGAACGCCGCCGGGGCGAAGATGAGGAAACCCCTGAACAGCGCTGGGGCAAGATGGTCAACGAAGCGATCACCGTCAAAGTGATGGAAGTAGATCGCAGTCGAAATCGTTTGATCTTATCCGAGCGAATGGCGGCGCGTGAGGCGCGCGAGAAGCGCAAAGAGGCGCTCGTCAATGAATTGACCGTCGGCGAAGTGCGCACTGGTCGCGTCGTCAGTCTGGAAGATTTCGGCGCGTTCGTTGATGTTGGTGGGGCAGAAGGCCTGGTACATCTCACCGAAGTCACCTGGCAGCACATTACGCATCCGCGCGAAGTGCTTAAGGTCGGCCAGGAAGTTGCGGTCGAAGTCATTAGCATCGACCGCGAGCAAAAGCGCATCGGCCTGAGCATGAAGCGCCAGAGCCCCGATCCATGGGATACCATCGCCATCGATTACGAAATCGGCCAGCTCGTGCAAGGTACCGTTACCAAGCTCACCAAGTTCGGCGCTTTTGTACAACTTGTCGATGTGCCGGAAATCGAAGGGCTGGTGCATATCTCTGAGCTATCTGACCGTCGCGTCAACACACCGCGCGAAGTCGTTCAGGAAGGCGACAAACTGACCCTGCGCGTGGTCAAAATCGACGTGAAAGAGCGTCGGTTGGGCTTGAGCCTGAAAAAAGTGAACTCCGCAGAGTATCTCGACCGGGATATGGAACGCAACTGGGATACCACGAACGACAACTAAAAAGGTGGCGCGCAGCACCGCGCCGCCTTACAGCTTCTTCTCCTCTTATGCGGTTTCCAGGCATTTTCTTGCAATCTTCTAATCTAACGTCAACCGTTTTAACGAACAATTTATAGCTGTTTGTAACGCAATAGCGCTACACTAAAATAACCCAAAATATCCCAGATACTGAACATTGGTATAGTTATAGAACTGGGAAATCGTTGTGGTACAATTTGGCATGATCTCATGTGCCGGATCATTTCGTCAGGATAGCGTCTAGCCAGAAGCAAATCATTCACTGGCGATGGAGGACAAGAACCGTGGCAAATAAGATGGAGCGGTTCACGCAGCGAGCGCGACGTGTGCTGAGTCTTGCGCAGGAAGAAGCTGAACGCTTCCAACACAATTACATCGGCACAGAACATCTGCTCCTGGGGTTAATCCGCGAAGAGGGCGGTGTTGCCGGTCGTGTATTACGTGAACTGGGTCTGGATCAGCCTCGGGTAGAAGAACTGGTTGAACGCATGACGCGGGCAACGACGCGCGTCTCGACGGTTACGCCGGAACTCTCACCCGGAACCAAGCGTGTCTTGGAATTGGCCGTTGATGAAGCCCGCCGTATGGGGCATCACTATATCGGCACAGAGCACTTGCTGCTGGGCCTGGTGCGGCTGCCGGAAGGTGTGGCAATCGACATCCTCAAGCGCCTTGGCATCAGCCCGGAAGAAGTGCGCCGTCAAACGCGCCGCGTCTTGCAGGAAAATCCGGTCCAAAAACCGGAACCTGCCGAGCCAGAAACACGGCGGCCACCGGAAGCACGCACCTCGCGTAAACCCGGTGATGGCAAAACCCCGCTTGTGGATCAATTGGCAACCGATCTCACACAGATGGCGATGGAAGGCAAACTCGATCCTGTCGTCGGGCGTGAGACCGAGATCGAACGCGTGATTCAGGTGCTTAGCCGCCGCCGCAAGAACAACCCGGCGCTCATTGGCGAACCGGGCGTTGGCAAGACAGCCATCGTCGAAGGTTTGGCGCAGCGCATCGTCAATGGCGAAACGCCCAAGCCATTACTGCACAAGCGCGTTTTGCAGCTCGATGTCGGCTCGCTGGTGGCGGGCACGATGTATCGTGGCCAATTCGAAGAGCGCCTCAAGCGCGTTATTGAAGAACTCAAATCGTCCGACAGCATCCTGTTTATCGACGAAGTCCATATGCTGGTGGGCGCAGGCTCGGCGGGCAGCAGCGTTGATGCGGCCAACATTCTCAAGCCAGCGCTGTCTCGCGGTGAATTGCAGTGTATCGGCGCGACAACCCTGGACGAGTATCGCAAGCACATCGAAAGCGACGCCGCGCTGGAGCGCCGTTTCCAACAGATCCTGGTTTCAGAGCCGACCATCGAAGAGACGATTGAAATCCTGCAAGGCATCAAAGTGCCGTATCAGGATCATCACAACGTCGAAATCACGGACGACGCCATCGAAACCGCTGCGAATCTGTCGGCGCGCTATGTGCCGGATCGCTTCCTGCCCGATAAGGCGATTGACCTGATCGACGAGGCGGCTGCGCGCCTGCGCATGTATAAGAGTCCGGAAGCGGCGCAGGTGCGGCGAACAGAACAAGAACTGATCCGCATCAACGACGAAATCGATCAAATCGACGTTGAGCCGGAAGAGAACAGCGATGCAGAAGAAGAACTTTCTCGCCTGCAAATGCAGCGTGAAGGCCTGGAAGAAACCCTCAACGGTTTCAAGGCGAGTTGGAACCAGGAAACCGGCCAGCCCCGGCTGATTGGTGAAGATATCGCGGAAGTGGTATCGATGTGGACGGGCATTCCTGTCATGCGCATGGCGGGCGAAGAAAGCGAACGCCTGATGCAGATGGAAAGCGCGCTCCACCGCCGCATCGTCGGGCAGCACGAAGCGATTGAGGCGATCAGCAAGGCCGTTCGCCGCGCCCGTGCCGGTTTGAAAGATCCCAAACGTCCCATCGGCTCGTTCATGTTCCTCGGCCCAACGGGTGTCGGGAAAACCGAGCTGACCAAATCGCTGGCCGAATTCCTGTTCGGCAGCGAAGATGCGCTGATCCAACTCGACATGAGCGAGTTCATGCAGCAGCATTCGGTCGCTCGGCTGGTCGGTGCGCCGCCCGGCTACGTAGGCTACGAAGACGCAGGGCAGTTGACCGAAGCGATTCGGCGTCGCCCCTACAGCATCGTCGTTTTCGACGAGATCGAAAAAGCGCATCCTGATATGTTCAATATGCTCCTCCAAATCATGGAAGAGGGCACACTGACCGATGCGCGCGGGCGTCGCGTCGATTTTCGCAACGCGATCATCGTGATGACGAGCAATGTCGGCGCTGACGCGATCAAGCGTGGGGCATCCCTCGGCTTTAACTTACCGCAGGATGCTGCGCGCGACGAAAAGCAGGCCTACGAAGACATGAAGAAGCATGTCACCGAGCAACTGCGGCGCACATTCCGCCCAGAGTTCCTCAATCGTATCGATGCTACTGTGTTCTTCCGTTCGCTAACCCGCGAGGAAATCAAACAGATCGTCGATCTCGAACTGAACAAAGTACGCGAACGGCTGATCGAACATGCCATCACGCTCGAAGTCACCGACCCGGCGCGTGGCTGGTTGGCGGATAAAGGCTATGATCCGGAATACGGTGCGCGCCCACTCCGCCGTCTGATCCAGAATCAGATTGAAGACGAACTCAGCGATGGCATTCTGTCCGGCAAGTTCAAGCTGGCGAGCATCGTCCGGGTTGACGCGACCAGCGACGAAATCGTGCTGAGTGCGGCCGAGGAAGAAGACGAAGGGGCAGAAATGGCAGCGCCGGGGGTGTAGCTCGCGCCCGCAATTGTCTGCCTTTAGACGCTCACACCGGGGCATGTCGGCGACAATCGACATGCCCCTTTTTTCGAGGTGCGTGTCTTGGAGATCTCACATGGCTATGGTCGCGTTCCAGATTTTTGTTAAAGTCAAGCCTGACAAGTTGGATGAGTTCATGCAGGTCGCGCTGCTGGATGCGCATGAGTCGGTGAAAGAGGCGGGTAATCTGCGCTTCGAGATTTATCACCGGGAAGAATCTCCAGCAGAACTGATTGTGTTTGAGATCTACAGTTCTGAAGAAGCCCTCGAAGCGCACCGCCAGACCGAACATATCAAAGCCTGGCGCAGCGCTGTCGCCGCTTACGCTGAAGAATATACGCGGGTTTTGCTGACACCTGTTTTCCCAACCGCAGCCACATGGGCATCCAAGAGCAATTCGTGATGCGCATCTCGTTCGAAAGCGTGTGAGGTCGCTATGTGTGGAATTGCCGGTGTTGTCGATCTGACCGGACATAAGCGGGCAGAACCTACCCTGGTGCGCGCAATGTGCGCGACCATTCAGCACCGCGGCCCAGATGGCGACGGCTTTTTTGACGCCCCGAACGCTGCCCTGGGTATGCGCCGCCTCAGCATCATCGATGTCGCGGGCAGCGACCAGCCACTTTACAACGAAGATCGCTCGCTGGCCCTCGTCTTCAACGGCGAAATCTACAACTACAAGGAACTCCGCGTCGATCTGATGCAGCAAGGTCACAAGCTGCACACGGATGGCGACGGCGAAACCCTGCTTCATCTCTACGAGGAGTACGGCCTGGATCTGTTCCGGCATTTGCGCGGGATGTACGCCTTTGCTCTCTGGGATAGTGTGAGTGAACGGCTGCTGCTGGCGGTCGATCACATCGGCATCAAGCCGCTCTACCTCTACGAACGTGATGGACTGCTCTATTTCGCGAGCGAGGTCAAGGCATTTGTTGGCGCGGGCATCTTGCAGCCGAGTCTGCATCTGGAAACGCTCGACACCTACATGAGCTTCGGCTACATGATCGGCGAGCAGACCCTGTTTGCCGGGGTGCGGCGGTTGATGCCTGGTCATGCGCTGGTGGTCGAACATGGCGAGGCGCGAACGGTCGAATACTGGCGCTTTGGCGCTGGTTTCGAGACAACAGAACATCCAGCGAGCACCGCCCACGCTCTCAATGGGCGCGAGGTGGCGGACAGCACCACGGTGATCGATACCGCGCGCGATCTGTTGGCGGAGTCCGTGCGCCTGCACCTGCGCAGTGATGTCCCGCTGGGCTTGTTTCTGAGTGGCGGCATCGACTCGGCGGCGATTCTGGCTCTGATGAGCCGCGAAGCAGCGACGCAGATCAACACCTACACAGTCGGCTACAGCGCAGAAACGCCAGACAATGAACTGGAGCAGGCAGAGCGCATCGCCGCGCATTTTGGCACGCAGCACCACACACGGGTTATCAGCGCGGATGACTGGTGGGCCGGGCTGGAGCATTATGCTTATACGCACGACGAACCAAATGCCAATTCATCCGCGATCTCGCAGATGCTGCTGGCAGAAGAGACGGCAAAGCATGTCAAAGTCGTGCTGACCGGCCTCGGCGGCGATGAGTTGTTTGGCGGCTATCCCCATCATCGCAATATTCCGCAGTTGCTGGCGATGCAGTCACGGCTGGCATCCCTGGAATGGCTGGCCTCGCCGCTCGGCGCGCTGGAAGCGTATTACCCGGCCTTCAAGCGCTATCGCTACGTCGGCGCGCTGCCCACGTATTTGCCACGTCTCCGCCATGCGCTGCTGCCCGGTGGCGAAGGCATCCGGCGCACACTCTCTTTCGACGGCCTGGTCATGAGCGATTCGCTCCGCGCGCGTCTGTATGGCGACGAGTTGCGCGCGACCTGGACAAAAGCGAGGCACAAGGAAAGCGCTTTTGCCGAGATTCTGAAGGCGAGCGAGCAGTCTGATCCGGCTAACACAGCCCAGGCGCTGATCATCAATACGTGGCTGCATGGAAACGCACTGCTGAGCTGCGACAAGGTGACGATGGCGCACTCGCTCGAAGCGCGCGTCCCCTTCTTCGATCCAGATCTGCTCGATTTTGCCGCGCACGTCTCACCCAATCTGCGAATGCGCTCCAACAAGTACATCCTGCGCGAGGCCATGCGCCCGTACCTGCCGACCTACGCGCTCGAACGCCCGAAGCAGCCGTTCGGCACGCCGATTCGCCACTGGTTCGATCACGATTTGCAGCCGCGCATCGCCGAGGTGCTGCTCGACCGCAGCGCATCCATCCGCTCGCTGTTTAACGCCAGGGCGCTCGAACGGCTGCTGCGTACACACTTCGAAGGCCACGAGAAGCACGAAGAAGTCGTCTTCCGGCTGCTGCTGCTGGAATTGTGGGCGAAACGCTTTCTAGATGTCAATCATGATGAGCAACCTGCTGCCGCAGCGCTGATGCCAGGTCGCGCCAGCCATAGCCAATCTCCGGCAACATGACCTCGGCAATGGCGATTTCACGCTCTGCGACTTGCAGGCCGCCGACGTGCTCATAAAACGCGCGTCCGCTCTGGTTATCGCGCAGCACCCAGATCACCATACTCTCATAGCCACGTGACAGCAACTTCGTGGCCGCAGCCATCACCAGACCACGGCCAAGTCCAGCGCGCTGCGCGGACTGCCGCACATAGAGCGCATAGATTTCGCCCTCAAAGTCGAGTTTGCCTGTGCGCTCCGGGCCTGCCGCTGCGAAACCGACGACCCCGTTTTGTTCATCGACCGCCACCTTGACGAACGACCGGCCCTGCGGATTTTGCAGAACTCTGCACCAATTGGCTTGGCTGTGCGCGTAGGATAAAGCATCGAGCGCGGCGTCCGGCATGATGCCGCGATAGGTGGTGCGCCAGGTATCGATATTGACGCGCGCGATAGCCGGCGCATCCTCAACGGTGGCATCCCGATAGATCGCGGCGTTCACCCCAACGACTGCGCCCGGCGAATCGCCCATAGCAGCAGCCGATCCGCCAGAAAAGCCTGTACGAGAGCGAACAACAGCAGCGCCAGACCAAGGAAAATACCATAGGGCACAATCGCCCAGACTTCGCCAAAGCTGCTCAAGTGCAAGAAGTACAGTCCCCAATCGCCCAGCGCGCCGAACAGGAACATCACTCCGAACGAGAGACCGTCCGGCACCGTCGATTGGCCGCTCAGGAAGCGAAAACCGGCGAATAGCAATACACCTATCATCAGCAGTCGCAGCAAGAGCAGGCCGAACTGCACCAATGCGTTATAGGCGCGCTGCCTGAAGACTGTCGAGAGAAACAAGCCGGCCGCAGCATCGAACCCCACGCTGGTGAGCGGGAGCAGCACCGCGGCAGTCAACATGAAGGCTAGCAGCATGATCCCGGCCACGACGCCGAGATCGAGCGACGGCTGACCGATTGGCACTGGAATCGACATCTGCGGCACAATGCCACTGATGAGCAGATCAAGGTACTGCCCCTGGAAAGCGGTCAAATCCCACAGGATGCCAAGAATGAGCAGCAAGCGCAGGCCAACGATAATCGCTAACAGCGGCCTGACCCGATAGAAGACGGCTGCCCAGCGTGTTCGCAGCGTCAACCCGGCTCCGTCTTCGGTGACTCGGAGGGTATCCCACTGCTGGCGGCGAATGATTTCGCCAATCGCGCCGATTGAGATACTCAATGCCGTGATTCCAAGCAGGATCTGGAGCACAAGCAACGGTGCGTAGAGAACGCGATTGATGCTCTCCGTCAAGTTGGGCGAAAGCGGGCGCGCGAGCAACTCTGTCGCGATAATGTAGCCCAGCGCCAGCAGTAGACAAGCGAGGACACCAGCACCCAGCAGAAGCAACCAGCGCCGGTTCGCTTTGCCGCCACCGCGCAGTTCATATCGTAGCATTGGATGATCGCGGCGTGCCCAGGCAGGCAGCGGCCCCAGAATTCTCTCCAGCATGGCGTTTAACCCAATAGATCGCCGATGATCGATTCCATCATGTCGAGTGCGGCTTTCCATTCAGCCGTCTCGACGCGGATTGTGTGATTATAACGAATGTAGTAGATGTACACCTGGGGCGTCACACCGCCAAGCAACCGCTGCACCGCGCTCGCGTAGACGCCCATTTGCAGATGATACCGTCGCGCATGATCGGCGAGATTGGTGGCGCTCCGGCCACCGCGAACCGTACTGCTCTTATAATCGATCACTACCCACTCACCATCGGCGGTTTGCATGAGCGCGTCGATTTTGCCATGGATTATGCGGCGGTCGGTGCTAAACACGAACGGGACTTCGGCATACAGCTTCCCGGCACGCTGCACACTATCGACCCGCGCATAAAGTTCGCTACGGCGAATTTGCTCCAGGAGCACCCGGGACTCGGTCACGGCCTCGCGGATGTCATCCGGATCGACAACGCCTTCTTCCCAGGCATAATCGCGCAAAAGATTGCTCAGATCATCCTGCGGCGTCGGAAATCGCCAGGCACGCAGTGCGCGATGGACGATCTCGCCGATCCGGCGGCCTGATACCCGCTGCGGCGTATTGACCACACGTGTGACACGTTCCGGTGTATCGTCTATCAAGCTGCGCAGCAGGCGCTGGCGATGCAAAGTCCGGTGTGGCACATCGACCGCGAATGCGCCCAGGCTGGCGATCTGTGTTGCGGTGAGCGAGCGCGCCGGTGCGTCCGATGGGATCTCAATCGCCCCCATCAGTGGTGGCATCTGCGGCATCACGTTCGGCATAGCCCAGTTGCCCGTGCGCGCTTCGGAGGTTGGGGCAGTAGATAGGGTTTCGTCGGACTGCGAACTCACCCATGTAACCGCCAGCTTTCCCCACTTGCATTCGAGCGTGCCGCTGTCTTCCCAATCATTTAGATCGAGGAGATCGACCAGTTGGCGCAGCCACCCCGACGTACTCCAGCCTTGTTGAGTGCGTTTGATTTGACCACTTATGATCAGACGATCCTGAGCACGGGTGGCAGCAACGTAGAGCAACCGGAGACTCTCTGCCTCTTCGCGCGCGCGCCGCAATCGTTGCGCACGCCGGTAGGCATATGCTTCGACCAGCCGGGACTCTGCTTCATCATAGACTTTGCACGCCAGATGCCCCGTGCTATCCCGGAGGAGCGAACTCTCCTGGCTTTTGCTGATCCGCGCGGCATCCACCAGGAAGACGACCGGAAACTCCAGACCTTTGCTCTTATGAACGGTCATCAACGTGACCGACCCTTCGGTGTCGAGCGTCGCCTCGCCTTCGCGCGCTTCCAATTCTGTCAGATTCGTCAAATAGCGGGTGAACTCACCCAGCGTCGTCTGTCCGCTCGACCGCGCCTTTTCCACCAACTTTTCGATATTACTGCGCCGCCGCGCGCCATCCGGCAGCATCGTCAGCAAGGCGAGATAATGCGTCGCGTCGAGCGCCGCATCGATCAGTTCTGCAATGGTGACGCGCCCGGCCAACCGGCGCAGATCCGTGAGTACACCATGGACATAACGCAAACGCTCTTGCTCGTCTTCCGGCACGCCAGTCGGGTCAGTCATTGCCCCCCAGAGAGCAGGTATCTTTCCGGCATCATCTCGCCGCGCCCGGAGCGCAAACAGCGTATCGTCGCTCAGCGCAAATAGCGGAGAGCGCAGCGCGGCGGCCAACGCCAGATGATCGTCCGGATTGTGCAGCGCCCGCAGCAGATTGAGCATGTCCCAAACTTCCTGGCGTTCATAGTAGCCACGACCCGCAACGGTCACGAACGGCAGCTCCAGACTCTTGAACACGTCCTCATAGATCGGGACATCCGTCATCGAACGAAACAAAAGCGTGCAGTCGTCGTAGCGCATCGGGCGCGTCGCACGGAGCTTGCGGTCGTAAACCGGCGTTCCGCGCGCGACCATCTCGTGAATGCGCCGGGCGATGGCCGCAGCCTCCCGGCGGCGCGCCTGCGCTGTCGTCGCTTCATCACCGCCGGACTCGCCTTTGTCGATCAAGAGCACATCGACGCATGGAGACCGATCCGGCGCATCCAGACGCGACGCCACCATCGGCGTTCCCATCTCGACCTGATACTCTGCTGCCAGGTTGAGCGGATCGCGCACGAGCAAATGGCTGAAAATGTCGTTGAAGAAGCCGACCAGGAACGCATGGGTTCGGAACGAACGCGCGAGAGCAATCTCTGTTCCGCCATACCGGCCAATCTGCGCGCGTGCCTGATCAAACACGCGGACATCTGCGCCGCGAAAGGCGTAGATCGATTGTTTCGCATCGCCGACGATGAATAACCCGCCCGCAGACGCCGGATCTGCCAACGCGCGCACGATCTGCCATTGAGTCTCGCTCGTATCCTGAAATTCATCGACCAGGAGGTGTTTGAACTCTCTCCGTCGGTAGCGATCCCGAATGTGCGCATACTCGGTCAAGAGATCGCGCGTCAGGGTTTCGAGATCGTCGAAATCGAGCGCGCTCCGCTCGCGCTTGGCATCGCCATAGGCACTTCGTGCCAGCCGAAGCAGAGAAGCCCACAAAGGCAGCAGTTGCGCCGCCTGTTCGTCATGGGCATCGGGCGAGTCGCCGATGTCATCGAGCGCAGCGATCGCTAGATGGCGCATCATCGCCAGAGGAGCCTTGGCCTCTTTGACTCCCTCCGGGCTTCCCCAAGTATTTTTGCTCCCACCGCTGAGATTGATCGCCTTTGTCAGGCCGCGCAGTGCGGAAATCTGCACGGCCAGATCACGGCTGCTGCGCAGGGAAGTAAGATGCAAATGACACATCCCCCAAACGCCGAGCAGAACATCATCGCCTTCTGGAAATCCGCCCGGCGGCTGCCAGTCAGCCGCGTCCAGGAATTCAGCATCAGCGAGCAGTGCCTGGATGCGGGCTGCCGCTGTGCTTTCCCATTCCGCCTGCCAAGTGTTCAGCATCCCTTCCGGCGGCATCTCAATCGGCCAGGCGATGTGAGCGACGACGGCCTGACGCACCTCGCGCGCGCCGTAGACGCGGAACAAATTGACCACAGGATCCTGGTCGGCGGCCAGCGCAGTGAACAAATCGTCGATCACGGATTCCAGCAGGATACGAGCGCCCATTTCGTCCAGAACTTCGAATGCCGGGTCGATACCGGCTTCGGCGGCGTTCTGGCGCAAGATGGCTGCGCAAAGGGCGTGGATAGTGTCGATCCGTGCGCTGTCCATGGCGCTCACGCGCGCTGACCAGAGCGCTATCGCCGCAGAATCGTCCTGCTGATGCGCGCGACGCAGGCGATCCAGCAGCGCCGAGCGCACACGGTCACGCATCTCCTGCGCTGCCTTCTGCGTAAATGTGATGGCGACAAGCTGGTTGAGTGCCCAGTCCGGGTTGGCATCGAGCAGCGCTAAGTAACGCTCGACGAGCACGAAGGTCTTGCCAGAGCCAGCGCCAGCAACCACGACAAGATTGCGGTCGTGGGTGTGAATAGCAGCGTGCTGTTCAGGGGTTAGATTCATGTGACCGTAGGTATTGGATAGTCCTTCACGAAAGGATTATAGACCGATACCAGCGCAATCGAAAACAGGCGCAACTCGTGTGCGCCTGTCAATTTGCGGGAGGGCAAGTCTTCTGCTGGTGTGTGTCACCAGCCATGAGCCAGGCGTGCGATCAACCGCTCCGGCATCTCGAATTGGGCCATGCGCTTCTGCACGGCAGCGATGTCGTAAGGGACACGCCGGTGCTCCCAGACGTTGCGTTCCACATCCAGAATTGCGTAGGCCGCATCCGGGTTTTGATCGCGTGGTTGGCCGACGCTGCCGGGATTGACGATGACACGCCGTCCATTCAGAGGCCGTGTCTGCCGGTATACCGGCGCGATCATATCGGTATCGCCCTGCTCGTTGAGGAGTTCGTAAATGACCGGTTGGTGTGTATGCCCGACGAGACAATAGGGCGTCTCGAAGTGCGAGAAATTGAGCGATGCGACGATGGGTTCGAGAATGTACTCCCAGACAGGCTCACGCGGGCTGCCATGCGCCAGCGTGTACTGGCCGATGACAAAGGTCGTCGGCAGCGCTTCCAGGTAGGCAGTGTTTTCCGGCGTCAGCGTGTCGCGGGTCCAGGTTACGGCCTTACGAGCATCGGGGTTGAAGGTGCGAATATCCAACCGGCCCAGGGCAGCCCAATCATGATTGCCCGCCAGGCAAAGATGCGGCAGCGTCTTCAACAGATCGACACACTCGTTCGGGTCGGGGCCATACCCCACCACGTCACCTAAACACCAGACATATTCCCAATCGCCCTTAGAATCTTCAAGGACGGTTTCGAATGCTGTCAGATTTGCATGAATATCAGAGATTACGAGGATGCGCATTTACAACCCATGAACATAAAGATGGCGTTATGCGCCTTGTCTAATGTGACTTCATGGTATCATGCTTTTGCAACAAGGGCGAATTAACGTCTCCTGTACTTTTAGAGTGAATATCATGCGGGCGGGTCGTTGTTCACTCGTAATCCTGGCTTCGATCTTCTTGAGTGCCTGTACCATCATGGAACCGGCACCCATCGTCACCGTCGCACCACCAAGCGCCGTACCTGCTTCCTCGCCAGAACCACTGTTACCTACCCCAACTGATCTGCCTTTTCCCTGGCAGGACACCAACGCGATCATGAGCGGCGTCTGCTTCGAAGCCGCCAATGATGCCGCAGGGAACCTCTTCATCTTGCGTTCTCCGAATGAGCTATCCAGCTTCTATGATCTTGCTGACGGCAGTGACCTGTGTCGCCATCCGGTGCAGCGCGGCGCTTACGATTTCGGCAATGGAAATGTGCTGGCCGGCCTCTGGAGCAAAGGGGTAGGCTGCATCGCCTTTCATGAAGTCATCGAAGTGGTGCGCGATGACATTGCCCGGATTTTCAGCGTTCGTCTGCGTTTTATCACGCAGGGGCAGTGCAATTACGAACTCGTTCGACCGTTCTGGATCGGTCTGGAGAATATGCCCGATTACGACATCCGCATCTCCGTCGAATAATTACGTTTAGAATGCCTGGTCTGTTCATAACTTGTTCAAAACCTGTTCATAACTTTCGGCGCACGCGCAGCCGCTGTTCATAACTCTGAGCGTCGATTCTGGCGCTTGGGATATAGGCGTGTTAGTGCTTGGGATACCTGTTCAAACCAATTGGGAAAATGTCGAAAGTGTTCAAAGTTATGAACAGGTGGCTGTTCATAACTTTTTTCTGCTTTTTCCCATATATCGCAGAAGTCGGGGATATAGCTTGCGAAATTGGGTTTTCCCGAAAGTACTTCTGCGATACTTTGTGAAAAATATCACGATAACAAGAGTTTTGAACAGTTTCTACAGCCCTACTACGACAACTACTATCAAATTACCTTCAAACATGAGGGGAGGCTTTTTCTTCTAATTTCATACACATCCCCCGGACGCCGCTGGTTGCAGATACATGTTGTTCTGCGTTAGGCTACCCTTTTGTTTGAACTATTCGGAGGCGGCATCTATGGCCGGAACGGACAATCAGATCAACGTCATTGTCGCGATGGATTTTTCCGACGCTATCATGGACAAAATCCGCGCGGTTTCGCCACGTCTGAAAGTAGAACGCTATTTCCCGGATGTGCCGGACAAAGCGTTGGCCGATGTCGAAGTGCTTTACACACAGCGCTACTTTCCTGACCCGGCGCAAGCACCCCACCTGCGCTGGGTACAATTGCATTCTGCAGGCGTCGATCACGCGGTCAACCAGCCGGTTATGCAGTCACAAGATGTTGAAGTGACCACCACCAGTGGCATCCACGCGACATTCATGACCGAATACTGCTTGATGATGATGTTGGCGTTTGCGTTCAAGCTGCCACTAATGATGGAATACAAAGCACAAGCGGAATGGCCAAATACGCCCCAGAAACCGATCATGCCAGATCATCTACGTGGAAAGACTGTTGGGATTGTTGGCTATGGTGTGATTGGCCGCGAGCTAGGGCGTGTCGCCAACGCGCTAGGGATGCGGGTATTGGCAAGCAAACGCGATGTTATGCATCCAGCCAACCATGATAGCTACCGATTGCCGGACACGGGCGATCCGGAAGGGGAAATTCCGGCGCGCATTTACCCGCCAGAGGCGCTGCGATCCATGGCGAGCGAATGTGACTTTCTCGTCGTCATTACCCCGCTCACGGCGGCATCCAGACATCTGATCGATGAAACCATTCTCTCGGCGATGAAGAAGACAGCCGTCTTGATCAACATGGCTCGGGGCGCAGTCGTGGATGAGCAAGCGTTGATCTCTGCCCTGGCTGCCAAAACGATTGCCGGCGCGGCGCTGGACGTGTTTGAAACTGAACCGCTGCCGAATACCAGCCCACTCTGGAATCTCGACAACGTGATCATCAGCCCGCACATTGCGGGGAACAGCGTCGATTATCATCAGAAGACGGCTGATCTCTTTATTGAGAATCTGGAGCGCTATCTGGAGAATCGCCCCTTGTTGAACGTCGTTGATCGCGAGCGTGGCTACTGAATTCGATGCGCCCCATTCAATCGCTGCTGCTTATCCTGGTTGTCTATCTCGTGCTCGCGACTCTGTTCGCTATGCGCACACCCGCCTGGCAAGCGCCGGACGAGCCAGCACACTACAACTACATCGCGCAGACCGCACAACAAGGCTGCTGTCCGGTCATCGAGCCGGGCGATTGGGATCAAGCCTACCTCGATAGGCTGAAGGGTGAAGCTTTTGGGCCCGCGCTGCTGACCGATCTGCCATCCGTGCAGTACGAAGATCACCAGCCGCCGCTTTACTACCTGCTGCTGACGCCGGTATATCTCTTGACGAACGGCTCGTTGATTGCGCTGCGCCTGGCTTCGGCGGGCTTTGGCCTGATCTACGTCGTGTGCGCATATGTGGCGGCGCGTCTCTGGCGTCCTGATCGTCCACAGATTGCGCTGATGGCGGCGGCGCTGGTGGCTTTTCTGCCGCAGTATTTCGGCATCATCGCATCCGTAAACAACGATGCTCTGGCGTGGGCGCTCACCGGGCTGACGCTGGTTGCTGCTTTGCGCTACTTGCAGCAGACCCATGAATCAGCGGGGCTGCGCCCGGCTGCCGGGCTAGGGCTGCTGGTAGGGCTGGGGCTGCTGACGAAGGCCAGCACGCTCTTTCTGATCGGGGTTGTGCCGCTGGCGCTGTTCCTCCGCTGGCGGCGGTCGCGCACGCCCGTGGGCCACTTCGTCTCTGAGGTTGTCGTCTTCGGTGTGGTTGCGCTGATGCTGGCCGCGCTCTGGTGGCTGCGCAACCTTGGCGTGTATGGCTTCCCGGATTTTCTCGGCTTGGCTGCGCATGATCGAGTCGTCATCGGCCAACTGCGCACCGAAACATTGATCACCCAGGTGGGCGTGAGTGAATATCTGCGTCGTGCATTGACGACGACCTTCAACAGCTTCTTCGGCCAACTCGGCTGGATGGCACTGCCGCTGCCGGAATGGGCCTACGCGATCATTGGCCTGCTGCTGCTGCTGTCTGCCGCTGGATGGATTGCAAACCTACTGCGACGCAGTGACGCCTCCACGACGACGCAGCCAGTTCGCCAGCAGATGTCGATTGTCCTCGCGATCACCGGCCTCCTGGCGATCTTGCAGTACCTGTACTACAACACCGAATTCGTGCAGTTTCAGGGGCGCTACCTGTTCACCGGCCTGATACCCTTTGCGCTTTCTGTCGTACTGGGGTGGGACGCCTGGCGCGTCCGATTAGGAGGTGAAGACAACCGCTCTCTGGTTGCATACGTACTCATTGGACTGCCATTTCTGTTGGTTCCGCTGGATCTGTGGCTGCTCTGGCGAGTCATCCCTGGCTTGTCTCCGTGAAAGGTGAAACGTGCGACTACTCATTGCCAGCACCAATCCCGGCAAGATCCGGGAATACGGGCAGATGTTCAGCGATCTACATCTGGAAATTGTCGGCCTGCGCGCAGTCGGCCTGGACACGCTCGTGGTCGATGAACCGTATGCGACCTTTGAGGAGAATGCCGTTCACAAGGCGCAGGCCTACGCGCGTGCCTCGGGATTGACGACCCTGGCGGATGACAGCGGCCTGGAAGTCGATGCGCTTGGTGGGCGACCCGGTGTTTATACGGCGCGCTATGCGGGCGAAGGCGCCAGCGATCAAGATCGTTACACCAAGCTGCTGGCAGAGATCGCTGGCGTTCCGGACGCCGAGCGCGGCGCGCGCTTTGTCTGTGTTATCGCCGTCGCACAGCCGGGCAGCGAGCCGGTGCGACAGGTACGCGGGGAATGTGTTGGGCACGTCGCCCACGCGCCCGGAGACGGCGCATATGGCTTCGGTGTTGACCCGGTTTTCATTCCCGATGGCTACGACGTGACGTTCAACGCACTGCCGCCCGACGTGAAGAATCGCATCAGTCATCGCGGGCGCGCTGCCCAAATGATCCTGCCCGTGCTGGCCGAGCTGGCTGGCACGGGGTAGCACATATCAATCGGCGGTATCTGTACCTGCCCTACGCCAGTAGCGCGCTTCCCATTCGCGGCGCAGAATACCCATCAGCAGCGTGTCATAGTAAACGCCATCGCGGATAACGGTCTCGCGCTGCCTGCCTTCATGTTGAAAGCCGATCTTTTCGTAGGCGGCAATCGCACGTTCGTTATAGCTCATGACTTCGAGACCGACACGGTTGAGATTCATTTCCAGGAAAGCGTAGCGCAGCAAAATGCGGATGGCATCACTGCCGTATCCGTGGCCGCGATACGCCGGGTCGCCGATGCCGATCCAGAACATGCAATGGCGTGCCTGGCGAAAGATGCGGTTGATTTCGCACATGCCGATCAGCGTGTTATCGGCGGTCGTGCGGACAATTGCCCGGTAAAATTCCTCACGTTCATGCCCGGAGAAGAGCCAGCGCTCAAAAGACTCAGCGGTGTCGGGGAAGATCTCGCCTCGGCGCAGCATCCGCTGAAATTCCATATCCTCCGACCAGCGGGCAAGTGCGGCACAGTCGGCGCGCTGAAGTGGCGTCAGGTAGACTTTTTCTCCGCGTAGAAGTTCGTTTCCAAGAAATGGTGGCATGAATGTTTCTCCTGGCGATAGCTCAACATTATGGGCGATCCATCTGGCAGGTGTGAAACGCCGCCTACCAATTGTCGCTTGCGTCGGTCCCGCGCCTACGCTTCAATCTATGGCCTATGTTGCCGATGTTTCTCGCACGCGGGCGCGCAATAGGATGCCACGATGTCTACTGAAATCCCACGACCACGAAGCCAACTCACATTCGAGCGTGTGACGCCGATCTTCGCCCTGACGTTTGTTGACATTCTCGGCCTGACGATCATTCTACCGCTCCTGCATTTATATGCGATTGCTTTTGGGGCATCTCCGCTCGAAGTGGGCGTCGCAGCGGCAGCTTTCCCGCTGGCGCAGATCATCGGCGTGCCGATCATGGGCGCGCTGTCTGACCGGTTTGGACGCAAGCCATTGCTGCTCATCAGCCAGGTGACGACCTGCATCAGCTTTGTTATGCTGGCGCTGGCGAACTCGCTCTGGATGGTGATACTCTCGCGTGTGGTCGATGGCTTGTTCGGCGCGAACATCGCAACCGCGCAGGCGGCAATCAGCGACATTACCCGCCCCGACGAGCGGGCGCGCGGATTGGGGATCACCGGCGCAGCTTTTGGCCTGGGCTTCATGTTGGGGCCGGCCATCGCGGCCATCGCATTGGAGTTCTCTGACGATCTGGGTTCCCCCGCCTGGGTTGCTGCCGGTTACTCTCTGCTGTCCATTCTGCTCACGCTCTTTCTCTTTCGCGAGACCCTGCCGTCCGAACGGCGCGCACAGCAGGTTGCCGTCCGCCTGACGTGGCCTGGGCTGCTCAAGCGTTCGCACATAGGCGTGCTCCTTATCCTCATGTTTGCGCAGCAGGTCGTTTTCTACGGTTTTGAAAGTCTGCTCGGCCTGTTCACGCTCAATCGCGTCGGTCTCCTGGGGCAGGGTGTTGCGGTCATCTTTGTCATCGTCGGCGTCGTTCTCGTATTCGCCCAGTTGCGACTGATCGGCCAGTTGAGCCGTCGTTTCGGCGACGCGCGCGTGGCGCAGATTGCCATTGCGCTCGTTGGCGTGGGCCTGCTGCTGCTGGCGACGACACCGGCGCAGCCACATCCTTTCTATGTGCAGCGAATCGTCGAGAATGAAATTGCGCGCCTGACACCTACCAGCACCGAGATCCTCCTCGGCAATATCCCGGTGGCGCTGCCGCCCGAGTCTGCGCGCGGCGTAGGCGGTATTCTGTGGTTGATCGGCGCGCTGATTCCTGTTGCCCTAGGCGCTGGCATGATTCGCCCAAGCCTGAACAGTCTGATGACGCGCCGCCAGGGCGAGCAGAGCTATGGCAGTGTGTTGGGCGCGAGCGCAGCAGCCGTCAGCGCGGCAAATGCCATCGCGCCGCTGCTGGGAGGATTTCTCTTTCAGCAATACGGCGCGACGACGCCTTTTGCGGTGGGCGGAGCGCTGATGCTCGTGCTGGCGGCGCTGACGCTGCGGATCCGCACTAGCTAAGGGCTTAATGTGCCGCCTGAAGCTCACCATGGCACGAAGTTCCGATCACTTCGAGCTGCTGACTGTATGTAACCGGGCCGCTGTAGTCGCTGTATGCGATCAAAGTGACGGTGTAGATTCGCGATTCACCAACAGGAGTCATCGCATAGTAGTGCGCTGCACTGACCTCGTCGCTGGTGCTGCCGTCGCCAAAATTCCACGTGTAACGCCCATTTCCGCCAAAGGATTGGTTGATGAAATTCACCATCACGGCCTCATGCTTGCAAATGTCAGCATATGCGACGTAGCGCCCGTACTCGGTGACATAACTGGCCTCGCCCGCCATGGTGAAATCGACACGCATCATCGGCGGTATCGGCGTATCGGTGGGCGCGATGGGTGTTGCTGACGGCAGTGGCGGCGTCGGCGACGGAACAAAAGGTGTCGGCGAGGCGCTGATCGGTACCGGCAGATACGGAACGTACAGACGTTGACCGACGAAGATGTGGTCTACCGATGCGATGCAGTTGACCGTGGCCAGGATTACCATCGTTGTACCCGTGCGCTGCGAGAGGCTAAAAAGGGTATCGCCTGGCTGTACCACGTAGACGAGCCAACCGGCAGGTGGCTGCACGACACATGTAGTTATCGGTGGCACGGCAGTCGGCACAGGTGGCAGCGTCGCCGTCGCCGTTGGCACAGGCGTCGGTACCAGTGTCGGCGGGGCTGTCGGGCTGGTTGGGGTGGCGATCTGGTTGCCCGGTGTGCAGGGGGATTTCAGCCCTGACCATGTGATCAGACGGCAAATCGTGCCCTGGCCGAGATCGCGTGCGGCGGTGCGGCGCGGCGCACCTGGCGCACCATTGGCTTGCAGCCCGTTGGCGCCGCCGAGCGGGATGTCGATTGTCTGCAAGCCGTAAGCCGTCTGGGTGGCATAGCCGGGAACATGAACGCTGGCGTGCCCCTCAAGCACAGTCACCATCATGGTCTGTGCTCGCCGCGCTTGCAGCAGGATCGTTGAGCCGATCTCGATTTGCGCCCCGTTAGCGGTGAACGCGACCGCCAGGCCATCCGGACTCTGGAGCAGGAGACCACCACTTGGCAGATCGCCCTCGGGTAAATCGAGACATTGTTCAGTCAAACCGACGCCGGTGTAGAAGTGAAAGGCAGGCAGCACGGCAGTTCTCGGCGCTACACTCATGACGCTCTGGCCGCCACTATCTTCGTCCAGGTGTGAAGCGCCATACAGGATGAACGTCACGAGATCGCCGGTCATCGCGCCGGGCACACGGGCTTCCATGCTGAGGACAGCGACGCCGTACTCGCGGCGTGTCAAATCAAGCGGATGGGCCGAGATCGACTCAAACCTATCCAGCGCGGCAACGTCGCCCGGCGCGCTAAAAGGCTGTTCTTCCGTGAAGGGTCGGAACCGGGTTTCAAGTTTCGCGTTGCCATAACAGGCACTGTTGTTGCCCAAACCCCGGCAGCTCACGCCATCCATCTGGTTCTCGATCTTTTCCCAGATAGGCTCGCAGCTTTGCGGCTGTACGCCTGCGATAGTCACCAGATAGAAGATGCCCGCCAGGGCAAGCAGCACATTGAGAAAGACGACTCCGATCAAGAACCGTGTGATGCCGGTCATCGCATTACTCCCTGGTATCACGCTTCGCCGTCATGGACGGGTGTGTGATGCCGTTGAACTCCGGCAGAAATGTGAGGATGCCAATCAGAATTGCACTGCCCGCGCTCAGGGGCAGTGCCAGCGCCCCAAACTGAAAGATGCCGGGGGCTGCGATAATCTGTGGGAGATAGAGCGCCGCAAACACCCCTGCCGCCGCGAGGCACGCTCGCACGGCGGTATTGGACAGCCTCTCCGCCAACCAGAACCCGGCAGTAAACGCCAACGCTGAGCCGAGCCAGAGCGGCACATCGTCGGGCAGGCTGCCGCGCTGCAACGCATGATACAGGCCAAACGCCAGCGCACACACGAATCCTCCGGCAGCCCAGGCGCTGAGCTTGCCCAGGCGCGGCAGACTCAGTTCAGTCGCCATGAGAATGGCGAGTCCCAGCAAACAGCCGAACAGCGCGCCCAATGCCAGCGCTGAGAGCAAGCGGAGTGCCGCCAGCGCACCCAGCGGGTCGTCACGCAGTACGAAGACCGCGACACCGATGCTGAAGCCTGATCCGACCGCTGCACCCAGATAACGGAGGCCGAGAAATTGGCGCAGCGTCAATGTCCGCCGCTGGCCGAGAACCTGGTTCTCATAGGCCTGGCTGGCCGCGATGTACGCGCGTTGAGCCTCTGTTGGCGCAGGCGACGGATTGCCTGCCAGCCACTGCCGGACAACTTCCAGATCGTGGCCGCGCAGCAGAAGGCTCTCGTCGGGAGCTGCCTGCCATTCGCCAGCCCGCATCCCGATGCGCGTGTGCATGCGCACCAGCTCGTGATCCGTGCTCAGGATGCGCAGCAAAGCCTCCAGCGCCGCGTCGAAATCGTCAGTCTCGCGCATCGGCAAGTACTGTGTCGCGTCAACGTGCCGCCAGTTCTCACGGGCTTCGGCTTCCCAGGGCTTATCGAACAGGGCGTCGTTCACCGCACGTCCGTCAACCTCACGTCGCAGCAAGGTGATGAGACGTTTGTTTCCCGCGCGTGCGCGCGATAGCTCTTTATGGCAGTACTCTGATGTCAGCGAATCCGGGCTGATGACAAAGACCACATTTGATGCGCCGTCAATCGCAGTGCAGATTTCCTGCCACCACTGAGTCGAGTAGTCAATGTCGGCCAGATCGACCCAGACCTGCAATCCGCACGCGATCAGCGTGTTGTGAAGGTCACGCACAAACTCAATATCACGGCGCGAATAAGAAATAAACACGTCGATCATCGAAGTACCCTCTCGACGCCAGCTCCTACGCTCTAATGTTTATAAATGCAAACACATCTACGTTTTTCACAAACGGATGAAGATAACAGAAGAAGGGGAATTCGGCGGCGAACACGGAGGTTATTCACACTCGCCGCCAGGAGCGCAGAGCGAAGCCCGGACTATTTCACGGGCAGTGCCTGGAGGACATCATGAATGATAGCATCCGCAAGGACGCCCTCGGCGACAGCCTCGAAGTTGAGCACAAGCCGATGGCGCAGGGCATTGGCGGCAATGGCGTTGATGTCTTCAAACGAGACGTTGAAGCGTCCTTCGAGGAGCGCATTGATTTTGCCGCCGAGGATGAGCGCCTGCGCTCCGCGCGGCGACGCGCCATAGCGCACGTACTGGCGCACCAGCGGCGGCGAATCCTCGCTCTCCGGATGCGTCGCGACGATCAAACGGGCGACGTACTCCGTCAGATGTGTCGCGACGGGCGTATTCAGCGCCAGATTCCCCATCTGGAGCAGCGTCGCGCCATCCGTCACCTTGCTCGCGCTCGCTACGTCAGCGCCCGTCGTTCGCTCAAGAATATGCACAATATCGCGGACGTTGGGAAAGCCGACATTCACCTTGAACATGAAGCGATCCAACTGTGCTTCCGGCAGTGGATACGTCCCCTCTTGCTCGATGGGGTTTTGCGTTGCCAGCACAAAAAACGGCGGTTCCAGTGTGTAACTGCGGTTGGCGACGGTGACGGTGTGCTCTTGCATCGCTTCCAGAAGCGCCGATTGGGTTTTGGGCGTCGCGCGGTTGATTTCATCGGCCAGGATCAGATTTGCAAACACCGGGCCGGCCTGGAAGCGGAAGGCGCGCCGTCCTTCCTCGGTTTCTTCCAGAATGTCCGTGCCTGTGATATCGGCGGGCATCAGATCCGGGGTGAATTGGATGCGCGCGAACTTAAGATCGAGCGCGTCCGCCAGCGTGCGAATGAGCATCGTTTTGCCCAATCCCGGCACACCTTCGAGCAGCGCGTGCCGCCCGGCGATGATGCAGATGAGCACTGCCCGCACGACATCTGCCTGTCCAACGATGACTCGTCGGATTTCGGCTTCGATTGCCTGTGCCGTCTGGCTGAAGACTTCAAGATTCATCTCTGTGCTGGCGGACATCCCATCTTCTCCAACAGTTTTGGGCTCAATGATGTAGAGAAGAATACCGCGAAACTACCGGGTTGGCTCAAATCTGGTGCTTACCAACCCTGCGCGCGAGCAATGCGAGCGATCTGTTCGATGTGATCAAGCCCATGCTGGCTGTAAGTCGCCAGATGCTCATCCAGCGTTGTATAGGCTTTGTTTTCGGGGTGAAAGTAACGCCGCTGGTAATCGGCCTCGCTCAGGCTTTCCCAGAGCGCCACCCAGCGCCTATGCAGCCCACGCAGCAGATTCAAGGAATACTCGACTGGCGGTTGGGTAGTATCTACCATTTCTGCCCAGGCCACCTGATCGTAGGGTCTGATCGTCGGTGTATCCTCGGTCAACGCCAGCTTCATACGGATGAATGAATTCATATGCGAATCGGCGACGTGGTGGACAATCTGGCGCGCGCACCACTCATCGCTGGCCGGGCGAAAATCAAGCTGGCTGTCGCTCCAGCCTTCGATGGCGGCTGCAAGTTGTTCAGGCAGGGCGCGGATGTTCGCGATCAGTGCAGTGCGCTGTTCGGGGGTGTGCATATTTGATTATCCAGGGCTGTGGCTGACGATGCAATCAATCATGTGCAGGCTTGATCGGCACGTCAAGAACCACCGGTTTGATTGGACGTAGCCGGGGCGGAGTTTGTGCAACCAGGCGGGCCTTCCGGAGGATACGTCCAGGTTTGCGCGATATCGCTGTTGGCCGTCATGGCGCGGAATTCGTTGTACGTTGCCACCAGCGCGGGGCAATCGCCACGGATCTCGGCTGCCTGTCCTTGAAGATACCAACACTCCAGGCGCCGCTCTTCTATCGGGATCTCTTGCATTACTTGAAGCGTCGAACACTGGTGGAGATTCGTCTGCGCAGCCTCAAAATTGCCCTGCAAAAAATACTCGCGCCCCAATTGATACCAGCCATCTGCCCAGCGTGGCGCGCGTTCTGTCACGGCTGTGCAATAGTCAATGGCCGCATCCCGCTCGCGCAGCAGGCTGCTCAACTCGCAGAGACGCAGGCGGGCTTTGACATTCTCCGAGTCGAGCGCCAGCACCTGCATGTAGGCGTAGGTGGCCGAGTCGATATCGCCCAATTGGAGTGCATACAAGGCGCGTTCAAAATAGAGCGGAATCATGCGACCATTCAAGCTGATGGCGCTTTCGACACTGTGAACTGCGCTTTCATAATTGCCGTTATCGCCGTAGCTGATGGCGAGCGCGCGTTGGGCATCCATCATACTCGGATGCGCGCGCACTGCCTGGAGACTCTCGCGTAGCGCAAACTCATTGCTGCCGGCGACGGCATAGGCCAGCGCCAGCGAGACACGCGCAAGGCCATGGTCTGGATTCTCCTCCAGAACACGCCGGGCGGCGTCCGCCGCCGCCGCCGGTTGCCGGTTGGCTTGGAGCGCAAAGGCGTGTGCCGCACGCAGATCGGGGTTTGTGGGATAACGTTGAATCAGTTCGGTCGTCAGTTCGAGTGCCGCCGCGCGATCGCTCTCCGTGTCGTAGTCCTGATAGCTGCGGTAGATCAGCGCGCGCGACAGCAATATGACAGCGTCAATCTGACTGGGGTTATTCACAAGGGCTTCGCGCGCCATGACAATCGCGTTGTCGAGGTCGCCGCGTTCAAATGCTTCCAACGCGCCGTTGACCAGATCGCTTTCATCTGGCGGTGGCGATAGCGCGGTTATGCGTCTTTCCACCCAACTCCAGGAGATGAGCAGGATTCCCGCAATCAAGCCGATGATGACTGCTAACGACATGCAGCCACCGCGCCGGCGACGGTGACGAAACGAAAGCCGGCTTTGGTTCCGCTTGATGCGCATAAGAATAAATCCACGGTCGCTCTAGCATGAATGAATTAATGGAGTTTAACAAACTCACCAGCGGCACGCCAGAATGTGCGTATAATCGGTGTAGATTGAATTGAGGTGACGATGACAAGCCCGGAACAAGCCCGCGAGCAGGTATCTCAACTGGGGAGCAAAGCCAGCGAAGTCACCGCCGCACTGCAACGCCAGCAGGAATTGCTGCAGCTACGTGGA
This sequence comes from Anaerolineae bacterium, assembly GCA_023382675.1. Taxonomy (GTDB): domain Bacteria; phylum Chloroflexota; class Anaerolineae; order Aggregatilineales; family Phototrophicaceae; genus Flexifilum. The sequence continues at coordinate 128,081 of JAHDWN010000004.1, read as the reverse complement.
CTGTCGCTTCAGCCTGGCCTGGTCAATTTGCTGCTGGCGGTCGAAAGCGGAATCGGACGGTTGGGAAATCTGCTTAACAATGATGCAGCAGAACTGCGGCAACTGCGTGCGCTTGTGCATACGTCCGCACTCATCAATTCGTCTTTCGAGCTAGACACCGTGCTCGAACGCGCCATGGATGCCGTCCTGCAATTTACGGGCGCAGAGCGAGGCTACATTTTGCTCACGAACGACGAGGGTAAGCTCGAAACCTACCTGGCACGGACGCGCGTGCCGGGTGAGGACGATGAAGGCCTGAGCCAATCGATCATCAACCAGGTGATGACGAGCGGCAAGCCGCTGCTGACAGACAATGCCGCCCACGACCCGCGCATCGCCGGGAGCGCAACGGTTACACGCTATGTGCTGCGTTCGGTGCTCTGTGTCCCACTCGTGTTCAAGGGGAAAACTGAAGGCGTGATTTACGCCGACAATCGTTTGCGGGTGGCGGTCTTTACCGGGCGCGAGCTGACGCTTCTAAGTGCCATCGCCAATCAAATCGCGGTCGCCATCGCTAATGCGCGGTTGTTCGTGAGCGTTCAGGCGAATCTGCGTGAAATCACCCAGGCGACGGAATTGATGGAAAACGTGTTTGCCTCGATTGCCAGCGGGGTGGTCACAGCCGATGTAAACGACCTTGTGATTGCCTGGAACGCGGCAGCCGCCAGAATGCTGCGTCTATCTACGAAAACAGCGCATCGAAAACCCCTGCGCGATGTTCTGCCGCTGCTCCCCCTTGATGTAGAAGATGCGCTGTTGTCTGTGCGCGAACACCACCAGAGCCAGGAATTCGAAGTCGAAACCGAAGTCCATGGCCGTGGCCGTGTCGTGCTCAATTTGAAGGTTGGCCCGCTCAAGAGCCACGAAGGCGAAGAAGACGGCGTCATCGTTGTGTTGGATGACCTGACCCACCAGCGCGCGAACGAAGAGACGCTTGATCTGCTGCGGCGTTATCTACCTCCGGGCATGATCGAGAATATTCACGAGATTGCATCGTTGGGGTTGGGCGGCGAGCGCCGAGAAGTCAGTTGCATGTTCGTCGATATGGGGCCGCTGGCGCAGTTTGGCGCGCGTGGAACTGCCCAGATGATGGACACACTCAACCTGTATTTGGAAACGATCACCACGATTGTCCATAACGCAGGCGGGCTGATCGACAAGTACATGGGCCAGGAGATCATGGCGCTCTACAATACGCAGCTTAATCCTCAGGCCGACCATGCAGCCCGCGCCCTGGAGACAGCCCTCCAACTGCAAGATGCGATTCAAACCCTAAATGCGCGGCATGGCATCGACAATCATCAACCTTCGTATCGCATCGGCATTCACACCGGCGTGGCGACCATGGGCAATATCGGTGGTGTTCAGCGCCGCAGCTTCACGGCCCTGGGAGACAGCATCAACCTCGCTAAACGCCTGGAGGAGTATGCTAGCGGCGGCCAGATCTTGATCAGCGAAGAGACCATGAATCGTGTACAAGGCAAGCTTCCATCCGGATCACGCTGTGAAGAATGTCCGGCCATCCAGGTGAAAGGTCGCCAGCAGTTGACCCGCATCTACAAGGTGACGAACGCGTGAACGATAATCTTGGTGCGACCGACTCATTCCGAATAGACGATACTCAGCATACGGCGCAGGAAGAACTTCGACAGCTTATCCACACCTCGGATCAGGCCCATACGCTCCTCCGTGGTCAGCAAGACGCTCTGCGCCAATACGGCATGAATGTGCCGTCGGGGGTGATGGCGGTCATGAACACTATCACCTCGACTCTGAATGGCCTGACGATGTCGGTTTCCGGCGCTCAAGTCGAACTGCGGCAGTTGCGCGCGCTGGCAGAAACCACGGCGTTGATGACCTCGACGCTGGCAGTGAGCGACGTGCTCAACAACGTGATCGATACTGTCATTTCATTGACCGGCGCAGAGCGCGGCTTCGTCATGCTCAAGGACGACTCCGGCGAACTGGACGTGCGGGTGGCGCGCGATTTTGATCGCGAGACGCTCGATAGCTCCGACTTCTCGTTCAGCAGCACGATCATCAACCAGGTTGTCAAGACGGGCGAGGCGATCCTGACCGATAATGCGGGCAGCGATCCTCGGTTTCATTTGCAGCATAGCATTATGCGCGGTGCGTTTCGCAGTATTCTGGCCGTGCCCCTTTACGTGGGCAATGAGGTGATCGGCGTCGTCTACTGCGATAACCGCATTCTCGCCGGGGTCTTCAACGAGTACGAGCTTAATCTTCTGCGCGCCTTTGCCGATCAAGCGGCGGTTGCCCTGCAAAATGCCCGGCTCTTCGATGCCGCGCGTGCTCAACTGAACGAAATCGCACGGATCCGCGATCTGATGGCGAATGTCTTTGCGTCCATCATCAGCGGCGTGATCACGCTGGATCTCCAGGCGCGCATCATCAGCATCAATACCGCTGCGGAACAAATGATCGGCGCTAAAGCAGCACAGATCAGCGGTAAAAATCTCTGGCAGGTGTTGAGCACGCCCAACAATACATTCCAGGAAAAATTGGCGCGTGTGCAAACCTCTCGATCGGTTGAGCAACTCGTCACGCAAGTCGAGATTGCCTCGCTTGGGCAGCGCGACTGGAAGATCACGATGTCGCCGCTGCAAGACGCGGATGGAGTGCTGCAAGGTGTCGCCATGGTGCTGGACGATCTGACGGACACCAAGCGCCGTGAAGCCCAGCTCACGACTGCGCGCCGGTATTTGCCGCTGGCGCTGGTGGAGAATATTCGCAGTGTCGATCTGTCTGGGTTCGGCGGTCAGGAGCGTGAGATCACCGCTTTTTTCGCCGACGTGCGCGGTTTTTCACAGTTCAGCGAACATCTGGAACCTGAGTTGCTGATGCAAATCATCAACCGCTATCTTGGGGCAGCGAGCGATGCTGTCAACCGTTATCAAGGCGTCGTCGATAAGTACATTGGCGATGCTGTGACCGGCCTATTCAATACACCTCTGAACCCGCAGCCTGATCACGCACGGCGCGCCGTCAGGGCGGCGCTGCGCACAATGCGGGCGGTTCTGGCGCTGCATGAACAGTTGGATGCGCCTTTTCAATTGCATTTTGGGATTGGCATTCATACGGGAAACGCCATCCTGGGGAATATCGGCAGCGCTGAACGACGAGAGTTCGCCGCTATTGGCGAAGCTATCGAAATCAGCAAGTGGCTACAGGAGATGGCACACCCAGGCGAGATTTTGTTGAGCAGTGAAACACATACGTTGGTGGAAGATGATTTTGAATGTGAGGCTATGGCTCCCCGTGATTTGAAACAGAAATTCGAGATACCAACTGTCTACCGGGTGCTGCGGCGCAGACGGCATACAGGCCAGACACCAGCCGTCCGAATGGATTAGCGATTGTCATGAAATGCGCTGTCGAGTAGACTCTTATTGTTCGAGCATGTTTGAATCCCTTTACATGGCGAGACCCGCGCATGAATCGCATCTCCGCAGGTGGCAATCTGTCCATCGAAATCCGACCCCAGAGCTGGCGTTTGTTTGCTAATGGCGCTGATTTGGAACAATCCCTGGTCGAAGTAAATCTCCATGAGCCGCTGCGTTATATCCCGGCGTTTGGCAGCACACGCAGACTGCCCGACACTGGCATTTTGCCTACGCAGTACATCCAGCGTATCGTCTTGGGCTGGTCAAATGAAGACGAGTCGTGGCATCTGGGCTTCTTGCTTGAGCCTGAGCTTGCCCGCCCACGCGGCAGCCGCTGGTGCGAGCTGGTCCACTGGCCGGACCCGGATGGGCAGCTTCTGGAAGAAGTCGCCCGGCAGGCAGCCGAGTCATTGGCGCAAACGGTAGATCGACCGTTTTATTTTGTGCCGCCACGAGTCAGCCCGGCGGTAGAAGCGCCGGTTGCGCTGCCACCCTTGCCCGACAAGCTCGATGAATGGTCGGTCAGTTTGCGCGACAACGGCCAGATTGAAGCCGTCCGTGATGCCCAGGTTGGGCGCTCTCGATTCCTGCGAGGCATCTGGTATCTGCTGCTTTCAATCATCTATCTGGCCTTGTCCGGCTTGACGTTGACCAATGGTATTGCGCTGCCGCGCCCGGAATTCTTGCCCTACGTTGGTCTGGGGGCGGCGTTGCTGCTGTTTGTGCTGGCGCTCCGTGCCCTGCTTTTGCCTGACAAGCAGATCGACCGCCTGGTTGTCCATCCTGAAGCAAAGGCAATTCGTGGCCTGCGTCGTGGCAATGAACGCTGGCGCCATGAGGTGGACGATCTCCAGGCGGTGTACATCAGCCAGATTGTGCAGAAACCCCGCAAGAACGGTATCCAGCCGATTCCCTACGGCGAGATGAACCTCCAGCTTGTTGATGGGCGGTTTCAGCACGTGCTCACGCAGGGCGCGACAGATCTCAAACTCAGCCCGGAAGCCGAATCAGGCTTGCAGACCTACCAGAATGGGGTGTTCTTGCTCACACCTGCGGCAGCTCAAACGTCGCTGCAAGCGCTTGGCCTGCACATTGCCCAGATGTTAGGCGTGCCCTGTTACTACGATTCGCGCGCGCAGTAGTCCTCGTCCAAGCTTCAGGGCAGCGGATGCAAAGTCTGCGATCCTTCTCTTGATTTGCCCGCATCACCGGCACGCCCATGGAATTCGCGTGCGCAATGGGTCCATCTCCTGCTAAGCTATACGCATGAAAACGTGGAAAGACCCAACTCCTGTTGATATTTCTGACGATTTACTCGCCCTGGCCGGGGGTGAGCGCATTATTGCCGAGCGCCTGGCGCGCCTTGGCTTATCTGAAACTGCCAGGGTGCAGGGATTCCTCGATCCTGCAGCTTATGTACCGGCGTCTTCGTACGATCTGGACGATATGGATCGGGCGGTGGAGCGGATTCGGAAAGCGATTGCCGGACATGAGCACATCCTCGTCTGGGGTGATTTCGACGTCGATGGGCAAACATCGACCACACTGCTCGTCTCCGCTTTGCGCGATCTGGGTGCGCAGGTCAGCCATTACATTCCAAATCGCTTCACCGAGGGACACGGTGTGTATCTGCCCCGGTTTGAGAGATTGCTGGATGGCGGCGTCGGGCTGGTCATCACCTGCGACACAGGCATCGCGGCGCATGAAGCCGTCGCTTATGCCCGTGCGCGCGGCGTCGATGTCGTAATCACCGATCATCACACGCTGCCGGATGAACTGCCGAAAGCAGCGGCAGTTGTCAATCCGATGCGGCTGCCGGTGGGCCATCCCTTGCGCGAGTTACCCGGCGTCGGCGTGGCGTACAAGCTGGTCGAGGCGTTGTATGGCAGCCGGTCGTGTGATCATCTGCTCGATCTGGTCGCAATCGGCATCGTCGCCGACGTCATGGTGCAGGTAGACGACACGCGCTATCTGCTTCAGCGAGGTCTGGACGTGATTCGTAATGGCGCGCGCCCCGGCCTGCGCGCGATGATCGAGCGCGCCGAAATCGACCCGAATTACCTGACGGAACAGGATATTGGTTTCAAGCTAGGGCCACGGCTGAATGCGCTGGGCAGACTGGCCGATGCGAACCCGGCGGTCGAGCTGCTGACAACGAGCGATCCGGCTGTGATTGCCGAGCGCGTTAATGAACTGGAAGGGCTGAACCAGAAACGGCGGTTTCTGACGCGCCAGGTCTATGCCGCCGCACAGCAGCAGATCCAGGCCGCGCCTGACTTGCTCAAGTATGCCGCGCTGGTCGTCAGCGGCGCGGATTGGCATACCGGCGTGGTCGGCATCGTCGCCAGCCGTCTGGTTGAAGATTATGATCGCCCGGTCGTTGTGCTCTCGGAAGATGAAGACCGCGCGAGTGGCTCTGCGCGATCGGTCGCGGGCTGCAACATCGTCCAAGCGATTCACTCACAGGAAGCACTGTTGACCGGCTATGGTGGGCACACGATGGCTGCCGGGCTGCGGTTGCCCGCTGAACACATCTTTGCTTTCCGGCGCGGGATTTCGCAGAACGTCCGCGAACAATTGGGCACGGCGGAGATCGAAGCCCGGCTGCCTATCGACGCTTTTATCGCTCTGGGCGAGGTCGATCTCGCCTTTGCGGAGCGGCTGGCGCGGCTCGCCCCCTATGGCAATGGCAATCCGCCGCTCACGCTGGCGACGCGCAATCTGCGCGTAAAAAGCCGCCGCACTCTAGGCAGCCGGGGCGATCATCTTGATCTGCGGCTTGTGGATGAAGACGAAAATGAGCGCCGTGTCATCTGGTGGTTTGGCGATCTGGACGCGGTGCCGCAAGGACGGTTCGATCTCGCCTACACGGTGCGGCTGAATTTATTCGATGGCAAGCTAGAACCGCTGATCGAATGGCTGGACGCACATCCATCTGATGACGACACCGCGCTCACTCTTCGCGGTCAAGCGCCGTTCCAGGTGGTCGATTATCGCGGTCATCCAGCGCCTCAGGCGGCGCTCAAAACCATCATCGCGGAGAAACCGGACGTTCTGGTGTGGCGCGAAGGCGCATCAGACATCGCCGGGGTTGATCGCCATCATCTGCGCACGGCGCAGACTCTGATCGTCTGGTCGCCCCCGCCCGATCCGTTCGTGTGGGAATCGGCACTGGAGACGGTGCAACCGGAGACTGTGGTGTTGTTTGGCAACCCCGCACTTTTCGACCAGCCGCACAAGCTGCTCGAGCAGGTTGCCGGGCTGCTCAAATATGATCTCAATAAGAAAAGCGGTATCGTTACAGCCAGCGATCTGGCCGCGTTGACACAGCAAACTGAACGGACGATCCTGGCTTGTTTTCGCTGGTTAAGCGCCAATACACAGATGCGACTGGTATCCCTGGCCGACGATGCTTATCGCGTGCTGCTGAACGAAGCACCCTCACGACCGCAGGATGCGCCTGAACGTCTAAAATATCTCATCGATGAAACCCGCGCCTACCGCGCTTATTGGCTGCGTCAGATCTTCTAAAACCAAACGCTCCCGGGGAAAGGGAGCGCTTGGTTTCAGGGGAAGCCTTGCCTGTGAGGATGTGGGGAGCAGTCCCCACAGACAGCCACAGCATAGCACAGGTCAAGGCTGTCTACTCGACGCTCCCCCTACGATGGTTCTGACTAAACCTTTTCCTTCATTAGCATATCTCTCTCTTTCGTAGGAAAATGGTATCAGTGACTATTTTACAAAATCTGAGTTTAAGGGGGAACGCTGCGATGAAACCGTATTGGCCATTCATCAATATTCTGGTCTGTGTCGCCATGCTGCTTGTATTTGGGCTGGCAGGTACTGCCTCGGCGGCAACTGCGAGCGACCTGGCGTTGAGCGTGGACTGCGCAGGCTTCACGAGTCGGGGTGGTGAGATCGCGTTTGAGGATTCGGAGGTCGTGGTCGTTCGTGCGCGCGACGGAGTCGGCACGCTTCTGTACGAGAACCGGATCGCACGCCCGACCAGCAGCAGCTTTGCCTGGGCGGATGGCGAGCGTGTTGCCTGGACGACCACGCCCGAAGCCAACCCGATTGTCCTTAGCATCACGACTGAGGCGGAGACGGTCGCGGCACAACCGCTGCTCTATCTGGTCGTCGGGCGTTGTACCGATCTACCCTCCGCCAGCGTGCTCTTCGATATTGCGGCTGATCTAGGATTGTTGGAACTGCTCGCCAGCGCCGACGGTTCGACTGCGCCTTCAGTCCCACCGGGTGGCATCCCACCGCGCCCGACCAATGCTCCGGGCCTCGCCGAGTCGCTTTCGGGATATGCCATCGTCAACACGGATAACCTTTTCAAGCGGTCAGGACCGGGCGTCGAATATACGCCTGTAGCGATTGTCGATGGCGGTACACGTTTGATCGTGCTCGGTCGCAGCGATGACGAATTGCGGGATAGCAGCGATCAACTGTGGTGGTACGTCGAGGCTGGCGGGCTGCGTGGCTGGGTCAACAATGGTTTTGTCGTACTGCGCGGTGACTTGCGCGGCGTTACTGTCGTGCCCGTGCAGGGAGAAATCATCGCACCCAGGGTCTACATTGGATTTACGGGGAGCTTGATGCGCGCCGCAGCGCAAGACGGTGCCGATGTCGTCTGTGGTGTGCAGGGCGATGCGTTCTATCCGATTCTCTCACAGGATACGCGACCGGCGAACTGGTATTACATCGAGGCCACCTGTGTCGATGGCAGCACCATGGAGGGCTGGTTTGCAGTCGATCAAGTGATCCTGGTCAATCCGGGTGAAGTCGTTATCCCGCTCTTCGGTCAATAAGACTCACGCATGTGTGGGGGTGCCCCCAGCGCTCCCACTGCTTGCCCCCTCCCCTCGCTAAAAAGCAAGCTCCCCGCTTTACTTTTAAGAGAAGTCGATTATCCTTAAATATGTCTTAACAATGCGTCGCCTGATTTGGGGCGATGTGAGTCCATATGTACAGTAAGCACAGTTAGGCGGGTAAGGTGTGTTATGACAGGAGTACTATCGATGATCCTGGCAGTGGGTATCCTGACCACGCTGATGATGTCCGCCGCAGTGATGATTTTTGATCTCGTGCTTCGGATCCGCGATCGGCTGTATTCACCAGAGACGCAGTTGAAACGCGCTGGTTTGGGGCATTATCCTCACTGGCAAGCATGAGATCGATATAGCGCCAGACGATGCTTCAAAGGCGGGCTGTGGGGCCCGCCTTTTGTTTTCCTTGTGGCTTACTCCCTCTGCGCTCAGTCGCTGCCATAAATGATCGTCTCAACGTCGAACGCGGCCCAGGCAAACCAGAAGTGCGGCGCGGCAATCATCCGTTCAAGCTGAGCACCCGCAAGCTCGCCCTCGATGGCCTCGCCAAACGCATTCCAGATCGTGCTGGTTTCCTGGTCGCGGATAACGCCCGCGACGTCATTCGTGAACGTCAGAATTTGCCCATTGATCTCGCGGCGGTAAAGAGCCGCCCAGCCAATGTCCTCCGAGTCATCGATGCTCGCACCGCCGAGCGCACTGGCTGAACCACTCTGCCAGAGGGCGAGCACGGGCACGTCGTTGACCACGTCGTTGATTACTTTTTCCGCGCGCAAGACAGGAAACGGGTAGGCGACGCCGGTACTGCCGATGAAGCCTGCGAGAACATGCTCTGTCGCCGGCAGTCGGCGATCCAGCGGGCTGGCAAACAGGAAGGGATCGGTTGACTGGTCGTAGTTGACATATGGATTTGTGCCATAACTGCGACCGAAACCGGTATCCCGCGAGAGCACTAGGCCATCTGGGTATTGTTCAACGAACGCGCCGAAGCCCGTAATGATCGCCGGGTACTGTGTCAACTGTGTGCCGAGATATGATCCGACGACCGCTTCGCCGGTAAACTGCTGCCACCAACTTTGTGTTTGATCATCCCACATAATCAGATTGCTGTTGCGCAAATTACCTGACACGCCGAAGCGCAGAACGTCATCGCCGACGCGCCTGTCGAAGACAAAAGCACTGTTGCACAAGGGGCAGAACGTCACCGCAACCGGAACGCTGCCAATGGTATCGTTGACGATCTCGTGCCACGTTAAGATCGCGAGGGGATAGGCGCGTGCTTCGCTATCGAGTTCGACGGCCAGAACGGGCGATTGTGGCTGAAGCCAGGTCTCTGCTACATCGATGCTCTCGAATTGAGGATTGTCAATCGGCGGGATGCCATCGGGCGGCGGCCCGCCGGAGAGCACTTCATCATAGGCAATGCTGTGCTGGCAGAAATCGGTGCGCTCCCAGTAAGCTGTGTTGAAGTAGACGCTTTGTCCCTCGAAGGGATCATCACAGGTTGACTGTGCCCGTGTGCTGTGCCCCAGGGCCAGCCAGCTTATGCTCAGCACTAAAATGAGATGACTGACAATAGGAAATCTCTGCCGCATTCGTCAAAACCTCCACAACCTCACTCTAGAATCTCCAGTCCTTCCGTTTCGAGAATATGCTCCACCCGTCTGCGGTTGATGGTCAGAAGACGGCCTGTTCCGCCGAGAATGCCATCGCGCCGGAGGTCATTGATCAGCAGGCTGGCGGTGCTCCGGTTCAATCCGGCAACGTTGGCGATATCCGCCTGGGTGATGCCGGGTGGGAGGTCAAACCATTCATCGGAAGCGCGATATGAGCGCCGTGCCAGCGTCAAGAGTGTACCCATCAAGCGGTTGCGGGCATTGGCCTGGCGCATTGCGTGCATTCGCGCCAGAGTCTCGCGCTGCTCGTCGGCAAGATGTTGGATGAAATTGATGCCGATGCGCGGAATCTGCTCGATCAACCGCTCAAGATCGTTTCTCGTCAGCGATGCGACGACTGCACTGGTAACGGCGCTCGCCGTTCCGATTCTATGCATGTACTTTCCCAGGAACAGTTCGCCGAAAATATCGCCCGCCTGAAAAATGCCGAGAATTTGCTCGTCACCGCGTGCGTTGGTGTAGACGTTCTTCACCACCCCCTCGTAGACAATGTACAGGCTCTCGGCGATCTCGCCCGCGTGAAACACAAAATTGCGGCGTGCATACGGGCTGATGCGCATCGTGCGACCCACGATTTCGATCTGCTCTGGCGAGAGGCCGGCAAACAAGATAGAGGCGGGATGATTATTCACGGCGTACAACGTGCCTGTCCTGGACTTGATGTGCGGAACTTCGTCACTTCCCTCCTGAAAATGAGGGACGATCACATTTCTATCCGCTCTGAGTGTGTAAATCATGAGTGTGCTTCCTGCCCTAACGACAAATGTGCGCGCTTGTTTTCTATACAACATAATCATATGCAGGTTAAACCAGGATTACAGCGCTTTTCTGTTGTTCAGCCAACAGAAAAGGTCGTTGACAGGGTGGGTAGAAAGGGAGATGATCGGAACTCATCCACCTGATAATCCCGAGGCATCGCCATGCTGCGTCGTGCATCCCGCTTGCAAGCTGTCGCCCTGGCTCATTTTGTGATCGACATTTTCAACAGCATGGGGCCGGTGGTCTTCGCTTTTCTCAGCGCGTATATCATGCCGCTCTCAAAAACTCAGATCGGTCTGGCGGCCAGTGTGTATTCGATGGTTCATGGGCTGAGCCAGCCGCTTTTTGGCTGGATGGCGGATAAGAGTGGCGGACGCAGGCTGGCAGTCTTCGGCGTGATGTGGACGGTGTCGCTGCTGCTGTTGACGTTCGTGATCGCCGCGTTGACGAAGGAGTACGTTTTGATCCTGCTCCTCTACATGATCACGCCGCTTGGCAGTGCTGCCTTTCACCCGATTGGGGTCATGCACGCCAGCGAGGCAGCCCGTCAGGGTAAAACGGCGCGCAATCTCTCGCTCTTTTTCCTGGCAGGTTATATGGGCGCTGCCCTCGGGCCGACGACGACCGGCTGGTTACTCGACCGAACGACAACCCATATCGACCGCTTTGCAGTGGCGTTGGGGCCTGCTTTTAACGGCCTGATGTATGAAGGCGGGAGTGTTCTTCCACTGCTGATGCTGGCGGTTTTGCTCGTGCCAGCTTGCCTGGTGATGATGCTCTCTCTACCCAACAAGCAGCAGCATAGGGACACCCATGCGCCTAGCGAAAGTGGGGAGGGGACACGCCAACCGCTGCAAGTACGCGCGCTCCTGTTGTTCGCACTGGTCATTGCACTGCGCAGCCTGACGCATCCCGGCGCGGTGCCCTTCATGCCGGTGCTCTTTCTCGAAAAAGGTTGGACGCCGACCCAGTACGGCGTAGTCACGAGCCTCTACTGGATTGCTGGCGCGATGGCGGGTGTTGCTGCAAGCAGCCTGGTCGACCGACTTGGGAGCCGTTCGCTCATCGTCGTGCCCATGCTGCTGGGCGCGCCGGTCTTCTGGCTGCTGCCACATCTGGACGGGGTGGCTGCACTGGTCGCCGTGGTCGTCGCTGGCGGTTTGACCGGCGCGCCGCACGGCATCATTGTCGGCGAAGTTCAGCGGGTGCTGCCTGTGCGTAAAGGCTTTGCATCGGGCGCTGCGCTTGGCTTCATCTTCGCGACTGGCGCGTTGGGCGGCGTCGCCATTGGCATCGTGTCCGATCATTTCAGCCTGACTACTGCTTTCCACATGATCGCTGTTTTGGGCAGCCTCTCCGGTGTGTTGGCGTTGGGGTTGGCATCCGGGCAGCGCAAGCCTGATACCCAGTCCGCTATGCCTGCAAACCCACAGCTACAGCCACAGGGCCATAGTTTGCGTGGTGGTTGAGAGAGTAGTTAAAATAGCAACCAGTTCTGTTAAAACGCAGACTTTTAGGAGAGCCGGATTTTGACCTCACTGGGCGCATTCACGCTGGTGTTGCACAGTCATCTTCCCTATGTTCGCTTATCAGGGCGCTGGCCGCATGGCGAAGAGTGGATCCATGAAGCGGCTGTCGAGACCTATATTCCTCTTCTCAGCGTTCTATATGACCTTACAGACGAAGGTGTAGATTTCCGATTGAACATCGGCTTTACACCTGTGCTCGCCGAGCAGCTCAGTGATCCGCTGGTTCTGCAACATCTTGACGACTATCTGGATATGCGGATCGCCGCTGCGACGAGTGATATTGCCTATTTCGAGTCGCCGGAAAGCGCCGATAGTCACTTGCGGTATCTGGCGGAGTGGTACAAAAGCCTCTATACCATGATCAAGACCGCTTTTAACGAGCGGTTCGAACGTGACATTATCGGCGCATTCCGACGCTTGCAGGATGCAGGCTACATCGAAATCATCGCCAGCACTGCAACGCATCCATATCTTCCGCTGATGGCGCGGGACAGCACAATCCGTGCGCAGATCAAGACGGGGATTCGCAGCTATGAACGGCTCTTCGGCAAAACGCCCACCAGCTTCTGGTTGCCCGAATGCGCTTACCGTCCAGCTTATTATGCTGACGCCGAACATGTCCGCCCCGGGTTGGAGCATTTCCTGGCCGAACAGAATCTACGCCTGTTTTTTAGTGAGACTCATCTCATTACAGGCGGCCAACCTGTGGGTGTTGCGGGCGGTGATGTCATTGGCCCCTATGGTACGGTCAAACGGCGCTATGTGCTGCCGATGTCCAGCGCAGCTTCCAGCCCGGAGCGTTCCGCGACGACTTTTTCAGCCTACTACGTGGCGGATACCGCCACAGGCAGCCAGGCCGTCACCCATTCAGGCGTAGCGGTTATTGGCCGCAACAGCCGGACAGGGCAGCAAGTGTGGAGCGCCGACTGGGGCTATCCCGGCGATTTTGATTATCGTGAATTCCATCGCAAGGCCGGGACGAGCGGCATGCAGTATTGGCGTGTCACCGGCAAGCAAATCGATCTCAGCCAGAAAGATGTTTATCATCCGGAGTGGGCTGCCTCCAAGGTCGATCAACACGCTGAGCACTACGTCCATCTGGTCGGCGATCTTATCCGTGAATATGCGCAAAAAACCGGTTGTCATGGTCTGGTCGCTTCCACCTATGATACGGAACTGTTCGGTCACTGGTGGTTCGAAGGCGTGCAGTGGCTGGGAAAAGTTCTGCGCTATCTCGCTACGGACAAAACGATTGATTTGATGACAGTCAGCGCCTACCTGACGGCGCATCCGCCGACCGAAGTCTTGAGTCTGCCCGAAGGCTCGTGGGGCGCAGGCGGCGAGCACTTCGTCTGGGACAATGCCGAAAATCACTGGATGTGGCAGCCGCTGCATGAGGCCGAAGCGCGCATGGCCGCGCTTGCTGCGCGCTTTCAGGTGCCTGACGAGGATGAACGCGCCGTCTTGAATCAGACCGCACGTGAGGCATTACTCATGCAAAGTTCGGACTGGCAGTTCCAGGTCACGACAGGCCAGGCGCGCGAATACGCCATTCAGCGGTTCAATCAGCATTACGAGCGTTTTGATAAACTGGCGGGCGGGTTGGAAACAGGGAAACTCGACCCTGCCTACGCGAACGAGCTTTTCGAGCAGGATCATCTGTTCCCCGACATTGATTTTCGCTGGTTTGCGGATGAGTAATGCGATGCGTCTACTTGCTCTAAACATGAAAGCTGCGCCCTGATGAGAATCCTGTTCACCAGTGCCGAGGTCGATCCCTTCGCCAAGGTCGGCGGGCTTGCCGATGTTATGGGTTCGCTGCCCGTTTCGCTATATCGATTGGGCGTGGATGTGCGCATTCTGATGCCGCACTACGGCTTCATTGATACGCAGCAGTTCGACATTCGTCCCCTGTTTTCATTTCCGTACCTGCATCGCACAGGCGTTTACCAGATAGACATTTCTGAAACCGTGCTCCATGACGTGACGATCTATTTTTTGCGTGCGCCCTGGTTTTTTGGCGACGAGGGCGCTGTCTATGGGGACTGGAACTTCGACATGCCCCGCTTCATTTTCTTCAACCAGGCGGTCATCGCCTTTATGTTGGAGATGGAGCAGAGAGAAGGCTGGCTGCCGGATGTCGTCCATGCCAACGACTGGCACACCGGGTTGACGCCCTTTCTCATTGATGAGCAGCGCCAGAAAACGCCATCATGGGTGCATATCGGCACGATGATGAGCATTCACAACATCGCCTACCAGGGGGATAACTGCGGCGGCTGGTGCTGGAACATGGGCGTGCCGGAACGGTCTCACCCCGAGTTGGTCGCGCGCGGCCTGACCAACAATATGCTGGCGACAGCACTGGCCCACAGTGACATCATCACCACTGTCAGCCCACGTTATGCAGTCGAGATTCAGTTTGCCTATCAGGGGTATGGCTTACACGAACTTCTGCGGACGCGCACGCTCGATCTCTACGGCATTCTCAATGGTATCGACACGACAGCATGGGACCCTGCGGCCGATATGATGTTGGCTTCGCGCTACGCTGCCGAGACGTTTGTCGAGGCGCGCGCGCCGAACAAACAGCGTCTCCAGGTCGATGCTGGCCTAGTCGTTCGTGAAGATGTGCCGCTGATCGGCATGGTAAGTCGGCTTGTCTGGCAGAAAGGTATCGACCTGGCGCTGCCAGCACTGCGCCGTTTGATGCAAGATTACGACGTTCAATTCGTTGGTTTAGGGACAGGCGAGAAATCGTATAACGACGATTTCTACCAGCTCGGTTCAGATTTTCACTGGAAAGCCAAGACGTTTGTTGGCTTTCACGCCGCGATTGCCAATCGCATTTACGCGGGCTGCGATCTGTTTTTGATGCCCAGTCACTACGAACCGTGTGGCATTGGCCAGATGATTGCGATGCGCTATGGCGCACTGCCGCTGGTGCGAGAAACAGGCGGATTGGCCGATACCGTAACAAACTTCGACAATAAAGACGCCGATAATGGCACCGGCTTCGTCTTTCAGGCCGAGGATGCCGATGCCGTTTTTCACACGTTGGTCTGGGCAATTGAAACGTATCGCAATAACCCCACCGCCTGGAAACGAATGCAAGAGCGGGCGATGCGGGTGGATTTCTCGTGGGAGCGCAGTGCCAGTGAATACATCGCTCTCTACGATAAGATCGTCGAACTGCGCACCAATGGTCATTGATACGATGCGCTTATTCTTAGGGAGGGCACGCCTATGCGCGTAAAAGCGGTGATATTGGCAGGTGGGGAAGGGACACGTTTGGCAACGCTCACAGCGAAGCGCGCCAAGCCTGCTGTCCCGTTTGCCGGGAAATATCGGATTATCGATTTTGTTTTGAGCAATTGTGTCAATTCTGGCATAAACGATGTGCTGATACTGACGCAGTATCGTCCACACAGCCTCAACGATCATATTGGCCGTGGACGTCCCTGGGATCTGGATCGGTCTTTCACCGGGGGAGTCCAGTTGCTCCAGCCATACAAAGGACGCTACGATACCGACTGGTATATGGGCACTGCGGATGCGGTAACGCAGAACCTCAACTTCATCCGCCGGGGGCGTCCTGAGTATGTCCTGATCCTGTCTGGCGATCACATCTACCAGATGGACTACGAAGTCCTGCTCCAGTTCCATCGCGAAAAACAGGCAGAAGCAACGATCTGTGTCATCCGTGTGCCTATGGATGAAGCCAATCGCTACGGCATTGTCGATACGGATGAGGATTATCGCGTTCTAGGCTTCCTCGAAAAGCCGGAGAAACCGCCCAGCAATCTGGCGAACATGGGTGTCTACATCTTCAATTATGCGGCGCTGGAGAAGTTACTGAGCGAAGATCGCGAGTTGACGAATTCAAACCACGATTTCGGCAAAGATATTCTGCCGCGGATGGTTCGCGAAAAGATGCCCATCTATGCGTTTCCCTATGGCGGTTACTGGATCGACGTAGGAACCGTCGAAGCGTTTTGGGAAGCGCACATGGATCTGCTCAAGTCACCACCCTCGCTGAACTTGAATGACAGGACCTGGATTGTTCATACCCAGAGTGAAGAACGTCCACCTGCGCACATTCATGCCGGGGCAACTGTGCGTAACAGCATGGTGACGAATGGCACCGTCGTTCATGAAGGCGCAACGATCGAAAACTCTGTCTTATCGCCGGGTGTAGTGGTCGGACCAAACGCCATCGTTCGGGACTCGGTCATATTGACCGACGCCTACATTGAAGCGGATGCAGTGCTGGAACGGTGCATCATCGATAAGATCGCCGTGATCGGTGCCGGGGCACACCTCGGTGAAATCAGCGAGATGGGAGAGTTTGGCATTACCTGCGTCGGCAAGAATGCTCACGTTCCGCCAGGATTTCGTGTTGGACACGGCGCGATTCTGGGTACCGATCTGCGTGAAAAAGACTTTGCCGCTTACCCAGATAAAACTGTGCCGAACAACGCCACCATTGGCTACAACAGGAAAAAGTGATCTCATCAGGGTGAGTCTCAAACTTTTGACTTACCCTGATCTTGAACCATGCCGCTGCGGCTGAAGTACGATCCACAGCATTGATGACCGCGCGAATACCTCTGGAAGTTGTCGTGTGCTATATTGATGCTGTCTGCAGACGATAGGGGAGATCACCCTGCCATGGCTGACTCGATACAACTGTTTGACGAGTCCACACAGCGCAAACTTGAGCAGCTTATTTTGCGCGCCTCGCAGGTGCGCGCAGGCGCGATCAAGGGCGAGCGCCGGTCGAACAAACGGGGTACGAGCATTGAGTTTGCCGACTATCGCAGCTATGTGCCGGGCGATGACCTCCGCCGCGTGGATTGGAATATCTATGCGCGGGCGGATCGTCCGCTGACCAAGCTTTATGAAGACGAAGAAGATCTGGCGGTGTATCTCCTGCTCGATGGTTCTGCCAGCATGGATTGGTCTTCGGAAGGTGGCGACCCGCAGCACCAGAAGTTCCTCTATGCGCGCCGCTTATTCGCCGGGCTGGCCTACATCTCGCTCGTGACGAATGACCGGCTGATGATGGCCGCCATCAATGGCGATCAGCTCAGCAGCTTTGGCCCGGCGCGCGGGCGTGGTTTCGGGGTGCCGATGATGCGCTACGTCGGCGGACTGGAAGCGCGCGGCGCAACCGATCTCAACAGTATGCTGAAAAGATATGCGCTGCGTACCAGTCGGCCTGGCCTGGTGGTTCTGATCAGTGATATGTTCTCGCCCCAGGGCTACCTCGACGGTATCACTGCTTTTCTGAGCAAGGGCTGCGAAGTCGCTGTCGTCCATGTGCTGTCTCCAGATGAGATCGAACCACCGATGGCGGGCGATCTACGCCTGATCGACGTTGAAACGGGTGCGGGGCAGGAAGTCAGTCTGGATGGGGCGATGCGCGATCTCTACATGCGCCGGATGACCGAGTGGCGTGATGGCATTCGGATGGATTGCGCTCGGCGTGGTGTCCATTATGTATTTGCGCCGACCAGCACACCCTGGGAGAAAGTGATTCTCTACGATTTACGTCGCTTTGGTGTCGTCAAATGAGATTGAAACAACCATCTATGACGTGTGATCGATCCGTCGATTGTGGGTGTATGCGGGTTGAGGAGGCGCGATGTCGTTTTTGACGCCGCTGGCTTTGCTTGTCGGGCTGCTCGCCATTCCCATCGTTCTGCTGTATATGCTGAGGCTGCGCCGCCGTGAAACCAGCGTCAGCAGCACCTATCTATGGCAGCAGATCGTGCGCGACCGCGAGGCGAATACACCCTGGCAGAAATTGCGGCGCAATTTGCTGCTCCTGCTCCAACTGCTGCTGTTGGCGTTGTTGGCCTTTGCATTGGCACGGCCTTATATCAACGTGCCCGCCGTCACCACCGGCCAGATCGCCCTGCTGCTTGACGCATCCGCCAGTATGAATGCCACCGATACCGACAGCGGATCGCGCTTTGCTGCGGCGCAGCGGATCGCCAACGACATCATCGACACGATGAACGCGGGCGACCAGATGACGGTGATCCGTGTGGCCGACGTGCCCGAAGTGCTTACCGGTTATACTGCTGACTCGGCAGTTCTGCATAACGCCATCAATACGGCACAGCCGTCGAATGCCCTGGCCGATTGGACGGCGGCGCTCACGCTGGCAGCGGCGGGCGGCGCGAGCGCAGACAACTTCAACGTGCTCATCATTGGCGATGGTGGCATCGGTGCGGCGTCGGAATTCCCACCGATTCCCGGCGACATCGAGTTTGTCTCCGTGGGGCGCTCGGATGCTAACCTGGCGATCACGGCCCTGGCTGCGCGCGGACTGCCAGGGCAGAACCCGGAGCTGTTTGCCGAGATCACCAACTACAGCAGCACCGACGCCGACACGATCTTCTCGCTCAGTGTCGATGGCGCGCTCTTCAGTGCCGAACGCTACACGATCCCTGCACGTGGCAAACTACCGGTTGTATCCTCAGCACTACCGGAGAATTACGACACGCTTCAGGCCGCGTTGACATCTCCCACTGGCTCCTCGTTTGTCGATTATCTGGCGGAGGATAATGCGGCGTATGCAGTTGCGCCCGGCCTGGGGACGCGGAATGTCCTCCTGATGTCAACGGGCAACCGCTTCCTGGAACAGGTTCTGCGCAGCTTGCCCGGTGTGCGCATTTTCCAGGGGAGTCCAGATATTGGGCTGCCCGCCGGTGATTTTGACCTGGTGATTCTCGATGGCTGGCTGCCGAACACGTTGCCGCAGAACGACCTGCTGATCGTGAATCCTCCCAGCAGCAGCTCGGTGTTCACGTTAGGCGAATTCACCGACCAGACCAGCGGTATTCATGTGCGTCGCGATGACCCGCGGATGACGTTTGTCGATTTCGATGCGGTGAACATCCTGCGCTTCCGGCAGATCGAAGCGGACTGGGCAGAGCCATTGATCAGCGCAGAAGGCGGCGCGCTTTTGCTGGCAGGCGAGGCGGACGGACGCCAGATCGCCATCCTGCCGTTCGATCTTCACGAGAGCGATTTGCCGCTGCAAATCACCTTCCCGATCTTGATGACCTCGCTGCTGGAATGGTACAGCCCGGAAGACGTGTTTGATCGCAATGCCTTTGTCGTCGGCGAGCCTGTGGCTTTGCGCCTGCCTGCGGATGCGCAAGGTGTTCGGATCACGCTGCCCGATGGCACGAGCCGGGAGATGCCGCTGCAAGCCAATCCTGTCTTCGGCGATACCGAGCAACCAGGGTTATATACACTCGATCTGACGCATCTCAATCAGACGATTGATCGCGCCTACTTCTCTGTCAATCTGTTTGCCCCGCTGGAAAGCGAAATCACCCCGCGGACGTCTTTGACATTGGGGCAGATCGAAATCACGGGCGGCGAAGAAGAGGAGATCGGGCAGTATGAATTCTGGGGCTGGCTGGCGCTGATTGCCCTGCTGCTGCTGCTCATCGAGTGGTCTGTCTATTGGCAGCGAACACGCGCGCCGATCAGATTCAGAAGCCTGGATCTACAATCTGGACGGCAAAAGCAACCCGGACGCTGAATCGGTGATGAACGTCATGCCATCCGTCTGATGTGCATTATGAACGATTCGGCCTTCAATCTCCTATGATAACAATACCGATGATCATGTGAGATCGTGAGCATTCATGCACGAATTGTCGATTGCGTATAACCTGGTCGATATAGCCTCACAGGCGGCAGAGCAGGCTCATGCGCAGCGTGTCGATGTCGTTTACTTGCGGCTGGGGCGGCTGTCCGGTGTTGAAAAGGATGCCCTCCTGTTTGGTTACGACATCGCAGTCAAAGAAACCATTCTGGAGGGTTCTCGGCTGGAAATCGAGGATGTGCCGGTCACTGTTTACTGCCCTGCTTGCGACGCAGTTTCGGCGCTTGAGGACATCCAACTGTTTTGCTGCCCACACTGCGGCACACCGACCGGCGACATTCGCCAGGGCAGAGAACTCGAAATCATATCGCTGGAGATTGATAATGAACAACCCGCGTATTCTTGAGATCCGGCGTGGCGTGCTGGAGAAGAACGACCTGCTGGCACAGCAGCTGCGCGCGCGTTTTAACGGAGCCGGGGTCTATGTCGCCAATCTCGTCTCCAGTCCTGGGGCCGGGAAAACAGCGCTGCTGGAAGTCATGCTGCGCCGCCTGCGCGAGGCTGGGCATCATGCCGCCGCGCTGGTCGGCGATCTGGCGACCGATAATGACGCTCAACGCCTGGCACGCAGCGGCGCGCCCGTTCATCAGATTGAAACCGGCGGCAACTGCCACCTCGAAGCGGACATGATTGCTGCGCATCTGGCGGAGTGGGGGATCGAGCTTAAAGGGCTAGAGTACCTGTTTATCGAGAACGTCGGCAATCTCGTTTGCCCGGCCAGCTATGATCTGGGCGAGCACCTGCGCGCGGTCATGCTGTCTGTCACTGAGGGCGAAGACAAACCGCTCAAATATCCGACCATGTTCAACTCGTCCGATGTCACGCTGATCACTAAGATCGACATTGCCGAGGCTGTGGAATTCGACCGCGCAGCCGCCTACGCAAACGTGCAGGCCGTCCGTCCGGGGATGACGATCTTCGAGACCTCGGCCAAGACCGGGCAAGGAGTGACGGATTGGCTTGACTATCTGGCGGAGCGGCGCGAGATGCTGCACACGCCGACGCCGCAGGTTGAGTCGAGCTAGCGGAGATCATGACGTTTGAGCGGGGGGGAGGCAATCACGTGGACACACCGGCTGCAACGGCGGAGCGGCGGCGTGTTCGCCTGCTCGTTCGCGGGATTGTGCAGGGTGTTGGTTTCCGCCCCTTCGTTTACGGCCTGGCGCAGCGCTACCGGCTTGGCGGGCATGTTGGCAACAACGGCGCGGGTGTCTTCATCGAGATCGAGGGCGACTCCGACGCGCTAACTGCGTTCCAGACGGCGCTGGTTGAGCAAGCGCCGCCGCTCGCGCGCATCGAGGCGGTGACGGTCGAACCGCTGGAGGCAACCGGCGGGATGAGCTTTATTATCGTCGAAAGCGAAGCGCAGGCGGTTGTGAGCGCGCTCATCCCGCCTGATCTCGCCATCTGCGACGACTGCCTGCGCGAATTATTCGATCCGTCCGACCGGCGCTATCACTACCCATTCATCAACTGCACCAACTGCGGGCCACGCTTCTCGATCATCGAGCAGCTCCCCTACGACCGCGCAGCCACGACGATGGCTAGCTTCGCCATGTGTCCGGACTGCGCAGCGGAATATCACGATCCGAGCAACCGGCGCTTCCATGCCCAGCCGAATGCGTGCCCTGTTTGTGGCCCGCAGGTTTGGTACACGCTCGCAGGTTCGACACAGGCCGACGCAGCGCCCACGGATACGCGCGGCGCGGACGCCATCGCTGCGGCAAAAGCGGCGCTTGCGGACGGCAAGATCGTCGCCGTCAAAGGGCTGGGCGGTTTTCATCTGGCTTGCGCTGCCACCCGCGACGACGCGGTTATGCGCCTGCGGGAACGCAAAGGCCGTGTCGACAAACCCTTCGCGATTATGGCGCGTGATCTCGACGCGGCGCGGCAGATCGCGTTCGTCAGCGACGACGAAGCGCAACTGCTGACCAGCCGCGAGCGGCCTATCTTGCTGCTGCGCAAACACCCTGGCAGCGCTCTATCGGCTCTGGTCGCGCCCGGCAACGCCTACGTTGGCGTCATGCTGCCGTATACGCCGCTTCACTACCTGCTGATCGACGATACGCCGCTGGTCATGACCTCAGGCAACTACAGCGATGAACCCATCGTCAAGGATAACGAGGCTGCGTTGGCCGCGCTGACGCCGCTGGTCGATGCTTTCCTGTTCCACGACCGCCCGATCCAGGCTCGCTGTGATGACTCGGTCGTGCGCATCTATGAAGGGCACGAACTGCCGGTGCGCCGCTCGCGGGGGTATACGCCATTCCCCGTGCGGCTGCCGTTCGAGGTCAAGACATTGCTGGCGACGGGCGGCGAACTCAAGAACACCTTCTGCCTGACGCAGGATCACTACGCCTTCATGAGCCAGCATATCGGCGACATGGAGAATCTGGAGACGCTGGACGCCTACGGGCGCGCGGTCGATCATCTGTGTTCGCTCTACCACGCCGAACCGGAGGCCGTTGTCTGCGATCTGCATCCAGGCTACATGACGACCGATTGGGCGGCGAAGTATGCGGCGGCGCGTGATATCCCGCTCCTGCGTGTGCAGCATCATCACGCGCACATCGCCGGGGCGATGGCCGAGCATCAACTGGACGGGACGCAGCCAGTCATCGGCGTCTGTTTTGACGGCACGGGCTATGGCACGGATGGTGCGATCTGGGGCGGCGAGGTGCTGGTCGCCGATTACGCTGGCTTTCGGCGGGCGGCGCATCTCAAGTACGTGCCGCTGCCGGGCGGCGATGCGGCGATCAAACGACCCTACCGGCTGGCGCTGGCGCATCTGTGGGCAGCGGGTGTCGCCTGGGACGACGCGCTCGCACCGGTGGCGGCCTGCTCCGAGACGGAACAGCGCGTCCTGCGCCGCCAGTTCGAGACCGGCTTCAAAACCGTGTCGTCGAGCAGCATGGGGCGCTTGTTCGATGCGGTGGCGGCGTTGATCGGTCTGCGCCAGACGATCACCTATGAAGCGCAGGCCGCCATCGAGCTTGAGGGGTTGCTGCCGCCGCTTGGGGACGCTTCTGATGAAGACGGTTACACCTTCGCCCTCCACAACGACGGCGACGGGCGACTCATCGATCCCGTGCCGGTCATCGCCGCCGTGGTTGACGATCTGCTTCAGTGCACGCCGCCGGCGATCATGGCCGCGCGCTTTCATGCCGCAGTCGCCGACGTGATCGCCCGGTTGTGCGCCCTGCTGCGAGAGGAAACAGGCCTGAGCGTGGTTGCACTCAGCGGTGGTGTGTTTCAGAATGTGCATCTGCTGGATGCCACTGTACAGCGCTTGCGGTCGGGCGGCTTTTCAGTACACACTCACAAGACCGTCCCCGCCAACGATGGCGGGCTGGCGCTCGGTCAGGCGATCATCGGCTGCCGACAGCTTGAATCACGACGATAAAGAGACAGGATTAGATTATGTGCCTGGGTATCCCTGGAAAAATCACCGAGATCTACGATGACAATGGCGCGCGCATGGGCAAGGTCAATTTTGGCGGTATCGTCAAAGAAGTCTGTCTGGAATACGTGCCGGAAGCGGAAATCGGCGATTACACCATCGTACACGTCGGGTTTGCGATCACTCGGCTGGATGAAGAGTCTGCCCTGGAAACGCTGAAACTCTTTGAAGAAATGGGCACACTGGAAGAGGATCTGAATCCTGAAGCGCCACAGCACATGGCTGATCCATCCGACACGTAGCGCATAGGGAAGCACATGAAGTATCTGGCTGAATTCCGCGATAACGCCCTGGTGTCGAAACTGATCGGCGAAATCCGCCGTGTGACGACGCGCCCGTGGGCGATGATGGAAGTCTGCGGCGGGCAAACACACTCGATCATCCGCAACGGCATCGACCAACTGCTGCCGCCCGAGATTGAGTTGATCCACGGCCCTGGCTGTCCTGTCTGTGTGACGCCATTGGAAACCATCGACAAGGCGCTGGCCATTGCGTCGCAGCCGGGCGTGATTTTCTGTTCGTTTGGCGACATGCTGCGTGTGCCCGGCAGCGCGCGCGATCTGTTCGCTGTTAAGAGCCAGGGCGGCGATGTGCGCATCGTTTACTCGCCGCTGGATGCGCTCAAGATTGCGCGCGAAAACCCGGACAGGCAGGTCGTGTTCTTCGGTATCGGCTTCGAGACGACCGCCCCCGCGAATGCGCAGGCTGTCTTCCTGGCGAAGAAGCAGAACGTGCGCAATTTCTCGATGCTCGTCTCGCACGTGCTCGTGCCCCCGGCCATCGAAGCGATCATGAGTTCGCCGTCTGCGCGGGTGCAGGCGTTCCTGGCTGCCGGGCATGTGTGCAGTGTCATGGGCTACTGGCAGTACGAAGAACTCGCGCCGAAATACAAAGTGCCGATCGTCGTCACCGGCTTCGAGCCGCTCGACGTGCTGGCGGGCATCCACAAGGCCGTGCTCCAGCTTGAGAGCGGGCGGCACGAGGTCGAGAATGCGTATGCGCGCGCGGTCGTGCGCGCAGGCAACCTGCCAGCGCAGAAGATCATCAGCGAGGTGTTCGAAGTCTGCGACCGCACCTGGCGCGGCATCGGCATGATCCCGCAGGGCGGCTGGCAGTTGAATGAGCACTATCGCGAATTCGACGCGACGCTGCGCTTCTCGGTCGAGGATGTCCACACCCAGGAATCACCGCTCTGCCACAGCGGCGAAGTCCTGCAAGGTTTGATCAAGCCCAATCAGTGCCCGGCATTCGGCAAAGAATGCACCCCGCGCAAACCGCTCGGCGCGACCATGGTGTCGAGCGAGGGGGCGTGCGCGGCTTACTACAACTATGGGCGCTTCGTCGCCGTGGAGACGATTTCCTGATGACAGACGGCGTGAACTTCGACAACTGGACCTGCCCGATGCCGCTGCGCGATTACCCGCAGATCGTGATGGGGCACGGCGGCGGCGGCAAACTCTCGGCGGATCTGGTGGAACATCTCTTCCTGCCCGCGTTTCAGAATGACGCGCTTGCCTCGCTGGCCGATGCCGCGCGCTTCACCATCGGCGGGCAGCGGCTGGCGTTTTCGACCGATTCCTACGTCGTGCGCCCGCTGTTTTTCCCCGGCGGCTGCATTGGCGATCTCGCCATCAATGGCACGGTCAATGACCTGTCGATGCTCGGCGCGCGCCCGCTTTTCCTGAGCGTGGGCATGATTGTCGAGGAAGGGCTGCCGATGGCAACGCTGGGCAGCCTGGCTGAACGCATGGCAGCGGCGGCGCGCCAGGCGAGTGTTCAGATTGTGACGGGCGATACCAAGGTCGTCGATAAAGGCCATGGCGACGGTGTCTATATCAACACCAGCGGCGTCGGCCTCATCCCGGACGGCGTAGATATTGCGCCGCAAAATGCGCGCCCCGGTGACGCGATCCTGATCAGCGGCACCATCGGCGATCACGGCATGGCGATCATGAGCGTGCGCGAAGGGCTGGAATTCGAAAGCGTGATCGAGAGCGATTCGGCGCCACTCAACCATCTCGTCGCCGCTATGCTGGAGACGACCGGTAACATCCACGTGCTGCGCGATCCGACGCGCGGCGGCGTCGCTTCTTCGCTCAACGAGATCGCGAAGTCGGCGCAGGTGGGCATGGTTTTGGACGAACGGGCGCTGCCGGTCAGGCCGGAAGTCGCCGCAGCCTGCGAACTGCTCGGCATGGATCCGTTGTTCGTTGCTAACGAAGGGAAGTTGATCGCGATCGTGCCGGCGGAGGCTGCCGAGGCGCTACTGGAGACAATGCGGCGGCATCCGTTCGGGAAAGATGCCGCCATCATCGGTCATGTGGTCGATGCGCATCCCGGCATGGTCGTTGCCAAGACCGGCATCGGCGGGACACGCGTCGTCGCAATGCAGATCGGCGAGCAACTGCCGCGCATCTGCTAACACTGTTACGCCTTGTAAGCCATGAACCAGTCTTCGCTGGCCTCAATGGGCGTGTAGAAATCCGTCCACGGGCGCGCCGATTCGTTGGCGACATCCACAAGTTCTTTCGTGCGGTTGCTGGCCGCCCCGGCGAGAAAGCGCGCGCGGTCTTCCTGCGACATTTTGGCGCATTCTTTCCAGATGGCGCGCCCAGCTAGCCAGCCGCTCGCCCCTGCCTGGCACGCGATTTGTGCCTGGGCCAGGAAGGTTTCGTATTCGACACCCGCACTCAGGAGCACCCAGGGCACCGTGCTCGCCTCGCTGATCGCTTCGCACGCAGAACGCCAGCCATCACGATCATCATTGAATGCGGCATCCATCGGGAATTCCAGCTTGAGCACGTCGGGGCCCAGCGCGCTCAACCGTTTGGCTGTATCGCGCACCACGGCGGGGCGTGTCTCGGCGAAGGCAGCACTGTCCTTCTTGACGCTGGCGTCCAGGCTGTACGACATCGGCTCGACAAACAGCGGCAGGTCGTGCTTGTGGCATTCTTCGATGACGCTGGTAATGACGCCTTCGATTTCTTCCGTCAGCGCGCCCGCATGTGGGTGATAGTACGCCAGGAGCTTGACCGCCGATGCGCCCATCTGCTTGATCTTGGCGACCGTCCAGGCGTCGTTGAAGATCACGCCGCGATAGGTGGAATCACCGCTGTAGCCGCTTTCTTCCAGCGCCATCAGCAAGCCAGCACCGCCGCGCATATGCAGGGCAGGATACAGCCCGTAGTAGTTATCCAGCAGGACGGCACTGGTCATCTGCGTCAGCGCGATCACCACTTCACTCTTGATCGTCACTGCATCGGCGTAGGCTGTGCCTTCGGGCAGCATCTTGCGGTAACTGCCCCGCTGATCAAACGCCAGAATCGTGAAGACGTTGTTGGCGGTGCTGGTCGATTTCAGCCCGCGCCAGCGCCCTGGGGTAAGTGTGTTCGTCATCGGTTTTGTCTCTCTCCATTGCTCAGTCGTCACGGTAATTTGCAGCCAACGACTGGTTCACCATCGCTTCTCAGATTGGCAATGCGGGCGCGCAGGGCGGACACTGCCTGCGCATCGTCGTAAACGGTCAGCGTCAGTTGTCCGAAGTCTTTCGTTTCGCCTGCTTCGATCATATGCAGGCGTCCGTTTTGGCGGGCGCTGTTGCGTCCTTCAGGCAGGCAGTTGCCCGGTTCGACGCCATGCACGTACATGCCATGCCGTACATTCTTCCACTGTGTCAGGTAGGGCAGCGCGACCGCATCCCAGCGGAAGCCCAATGCCAGCTGATCGCCGGTGATCAGGGCTGCTTCACTCTCTTTGCCGTCCACACGGACGTGGTGGAAGTAGACCTGCTCTTTGTAGCCAGCGATGGCTGCGTCATACTCCGCCCAACGATCAAAGCCCTTCTGGGCTTCCTCGTCGCGCGAATAGACATCACTCGCCACTTCCAGGCGCGTGCCCTGGCGCACAATTGGATAGCCCATGTTGCAGTGATAAAGCAGCATCAGCGGCAGCGGCTGATCGCCCAGGTTCGATACCGTGTCGTTAACACGAATTTCCGGCGCGGTCAGGCTCAATTCGTAGGTGCGGTGCACACGCAGTTGATAGCCGTGAAGCCAGCCCTCGGCGATGTCTGCCTGCAAGCGCAGAATGTAATCGCCATTCTCCCAGCCGCCGGTGACGCTGGGGTCGCTGGAACGCTGGCGGGTGAAAAGACCGTGCAAATCGCGGTATTCGCCTGTCTCGGCGTCTTGCTCCGGCGGGCCGACGTGCGTCAGGCCGCAGGTGACGAGCAGCCCGCCGTTGAACTGCTGCAACCAGAGCTGACCGTAATCCGGCTGGAACGGCGCGCCCTGCGCAACCCACGTCAGGGGCATCCCCTGATAATCCGCCGTCCAGATGTCCAGGCCGCGATCCGGCAGGATGGTGTAGCGCAAGCCGCTGACGTTGTACGCCTCGATGATTCGGACGCCATTCGGCAGCGTGGAAGCGCGGAAACCGACAAACTGGCGCATGTCAACGCTGTGCCGTTCGAGCACATCGCGTGACCACAATGCTGAGTCAACCATTATCTTTTACCTCGCTGAATAAAGGTATCGACCTCAGAACGCATTTTTGCTCCTGCCATCGGCCCACGCGCCGTCACCGCAAGTGCGCCGCAGGCATTGGCGAAACTTGCCGCTTCGATGGGGGGCGCGCCTTCCAGCCAGCGTACGAGAAAACCTGCGTCAAAACAGTCACCCGCGCCGGTCGGATCGATCTCCTCAACGGCGAAGGGCGGCACGAATTCGACGCCGCTCGCCGTATGGACAGTGCTGCCGCGCTCACCGTTGTGGATGATGATGACACGATCTGAGCGATTACCCAACAGCGTCTCGGCAGCCGCCTGTAAATTGGGCGCGCCGGTCAAGCGCAGTGCTTCTTCGATAGTCGCCATGATCACGTCAGCGGCTTCCAGAAACGGCGCATACAGATCGCGTGCGCTTTCGAACGTGACCAACTGCGGACGGACGTTGAGATCAAAGCTGATCTTGGCACCGGCAGCGAGCGCCATCTCTAAGGCTTTATTTCCCAGCGCCAGGGCGTCGTCGTGCATCGCCAGCGTCGAACCAGAGACGTGCAGCACGCGCAGTCCTTCGAACCAACTCGCTTCCAGAAGCGCTGGCGAAAGCTGCCCGGAGGCTGCATGACGCATGTGGAAAACGAAATCGCGTGAGCCGTCGCCGGCATAAGCGACAAACGCGACGCCTGTCGTATAACCCGGCAGAACACGCACCACGTCGGTCGTCACGCCGTCAGCGCGTAGCTGATTCAGATGGCAGCGGCCAAAAGCGTCGTCGCCCACACAGCCGATGCATGCGGCACTTGCTCCCAGGCGTGCGGCCTGCACCGTGAAGATGAACGGCGCGCCGCTGGGGAAAGGGCCTTCAAAAGTGCCCGGCGCGTCGAGCGGCTGGTCGATGCCGGTGCGCATGACTTCGACCAGCGCTTCGCCAAAGGTCAGAATGTCGAAGGCCATGTGTCAGGATCACTTTTGCTGGACCAACAATATGTTTGTCAAACCGTTCTTCAACCATTTCCTCGTGGGGGAGATTGGCGGCTACCTTGTCTCACGCATGGTTTGCGACGATCATCACATCAGCGGCGTTTGAGAGAGCTGCGCTTGTACGCTATCCTCATTTTGAACCCGATTCAATACGTTCCTATTCTTACTACCTCGGAGCCAGAGAGCAAGTCTGATACAACACCTCGTTTTGGGCTAAATATCTTGATCCTGGGGCAAAATGACTAGATCACGAATCGTTACATAAGGTGGTTGCGACAACATGAAGATGACCGAATTGGCAACATCTTCTGATTTGATGAATTTATGTTCTTGCACAGACACTTTTTCGATCGCGTCTGCGTCGCTGTAGCCCCATAGCTCGTTGGCAACCGCCCCAGGGGCAATCGCGCCGACACGAATGCCCATGGAGGAAACCTGTCGTCGTATCGTGTGTACAAATCCCTGAATGGCGTGTTTGGATGCGCTGTAAATCGGTTCCCAGTCGATATCCACAAATCCTGAGATGGAACTCGTGACCAGGATGTCGCCGGATTTTTGTCGTTTCATATGCGGTAAGACGGCATGAACGCAGTACAAAACGCCATCAATATTCACATTCATGAGGTTTGACCAAGCATCCGGATCGCCTTTGTCAATTTGCCCTGGGATATAAATCCCGGCGTTGGCAAACATGACATCCACACGTCCGAATTTCTGAATGGTCTGTTCGACCATCGCTTCGACGTCTGCGCGAACCGTCACATCGACCGGAACCACCAGGGTTTCAGCGTCGAGGCTGGCGGCCAGGGCATTCAGCTTGTCCTCGGAGCGCGCGGCAAGAGTCAGCTTGCATCCCAGCGGAGCCATCATACGGGCTGTTGCCGCACCAATACCGGAGCTGGCACCCGTGATAATCACGACCTTGCCATCCAGTGGATGTGCCATCTTTATCTCCGTAACAAGACTCAAGAGAAAAACCCGTGATCTATCTTTAGGCAGTCCTTATCTCAGCGGAGTCATCCAACGCACCGACCATATACTGCACGATTTCCTGACTGTCAGTCTCGGACGTACTCTTTTCTGTCACCTTGCGGCCCCTGTGCAAGACAACGATCCGATCCGTCACCGCGAACACATCCGGGAGCGTATGGCTGATCAAGATAACCGGCACATCCTGCTCTTTCAGCTTGTGGATCAACTCCAGCACCTTGCGCTGCTCAACAACGCCAAGGTTATTGGTCGGCTCGTCCATAATCATCAGTCGGGCTTGCCAGTAGACGGCGCGGGCAATTGCCACCGCCTGCCGCTGTCCGCCGGAAAGTTTCTCAATCTGTTCAGTGTAGCTGGGGAAGCGAATCTCAAGAGTATCCAGAACCTGTTTCGACTCGTCCAGCATGTAGCGTTCGTCAAGGGTGTGAATCAACCCGCCCAGATGGCGTTTTTTCGCCTCGCGTCCCATGAAGATATTCGCGCTCACATTCAGATTTCCGGCCAGTGCCAAATCCTGGTAAATGGTCTCAATCCCGGCGTTGCGGGCATCAATCGGACGTGCAAAGTTGACCCGTCTGCCCTGGAAGTAAATCTCACCATCTTCTGGGTGATACACGCCGGAGACGCACTTTATCAGCGTGGACTTCCCAGCCGCGTTGTCGCCAACTAACCCGACAACTTCTCCTGGATAAACGTCCATATCTACTTTGTTCACCGCTGTTAGTCCGCCAAACCGCTTGACTAATTGACGGATAGAAAGTACTGGTTCGCGTTTCTGTTGCCGCGCTTCGGCTTGAGATGTCGTGGTTATCATGCCTTTACCTACTCGGACTCGAACCGGCCGATAATCAGATCGCGGGCCTGGTCTATCAACACGGCGAGGATGACCACTACGCCAACGACGATAAATTGCCAGAACGGCAGCACGTTCAACATCACGAGACCGGTCGTCAGGACTGCTATAAGTAGGGCGCCTATGACCGTTCCCATTACGCTCCCTGCGCCACCAAACAAGCTCACGCCCCCAATGATGACCGCCGCAATTGACGAGAGCAACAAGGGATCACCGATTACCGCCGAACCAGCGGTAAAACGCAGGGTCGATAAGAAGCCGGCGATGCCTGCTGTAACAGCCGACAGCATGTACAGCGAAATGATGTGACGGTCAACCGGGATGCCCGCGCGTAAAGCGGCTTCCAGATTACCGCCAATGGCATAGGTGTGTCGTCCAAATTGTGTCTTCTTTAACAGGAACATCGCTATGGCGACCACTATCACCGTCAGAACGACAGGATAGGGAAGGACACGATCCATATTCCGCAGCAAATCACCTGTTACGTCCGGGCTGTTGAGGAAGTACACACCACCTCCCTCACCGCGGATCAAGTAGATTAAGGCATTGTTGCCATAGTCGCGTAAACCGGGCGGTAAACCAATTACTGTCGTGTTATCGGTAAGTAAAAATGCGACCCCGCGCACGATAAACGAACTACCTAGCGTAACGATAAAAGCCGGGACTTTCAGCCTGGCAATTATGGTGCCGTTAAGGAATCCGACGAAACCCGTTCCCACGACCGTGGCTACGAAGCCGATAATAACGGCCGCGAGTAATGGTTGCCCGACATTGAATGTTTCCCGAATGACCAGGGCTGAAATCACTGATGCCAGACTCATCATCCAGCCGACCGACAGATCAATCCCGCCGGCAATAATGACAAAGGTCTGCCCCAGCCCAAGCAAGAGCACAGGCGTAATAGCTACCAGGATATTCTGTGAGTTGCGGACTGTTAGAAAAGTAACGCTGCCCTCGCTGACAATCGGAACCGACACGATGAAGAAAACGATCAATATACCCAAAAACACCCATGCCCATACCCGGCTTAACAAGAGCACAAGCTGTTTTCGTCGCTCCCGCTGGCTGGTCGTAGTCCCCACCTCTATGGCTTGCTGTTTTCCAAGCGCCATCCACCTTCCTCCTAAGGTTGTGAAGAGTCCGGGGATGCTGACGACAACATCCCCGGCTCAACGATTATTGTGCTACGCTCTTTTAGCTACCGGGAACCTGATAGATAAAACGAGCGATTTCTGGATCATCGACGTTATCAATAGTGATGATAGCAAAGCCCGTTTGTACGCGCTTCGGCAGACTGGTGACGCCTGCCGCGTCGGCGACCGCAAATTGTACTGCCAGATAGCCCATGTCGAAGGGCTTCTGCGCCAACACCAGGCTGACCGTACCAGCGCGCAACATTTCAATCGCAAACTGGGTTGCATCGTAAGCCACGACCTGAACTTCGCCACCCAGCCCGGCATTGACGACCGCTGTTCCAGCACCCTGCGCGCTGAACACATTGGTGCCGAACACGCCGGCCAGATCAGGTTCACGTTGCAGCACAGCAGCGGTTTGTTGGGTAGCGGTGTCCATACTATCCAGATTGAAATCCAGTCCAATGACCTCAATGTCCGGGTACTCATTCGCCATCACCTCATTGAAGCCGATGGCGCGGCCTTCGACCGAGCTGACGTTGGGGTTGGTGGAGTTGATATAGACTTTGCCCTCGCCGCCGATGGCTTCGGCCAGGCCGCGTGCAGAAATACGGCCACCCTCAACATTATCAGATCCAATATAGCTGATTGGGAAGGTGACGGGACCGTTGACATAGTCACCATCACCGAGGAACGTGTCAACCGTGATCACCTTGATGCCTGCAGCGAGTGCTGTTTCCAAGGGACCAATCATCTGATCTTTGTCGGTTGGAGCAATGATTAGGTAGTCGAGGTCCCCGCGGGCGATCATCGCATCCAGAATCGGTGTTTGCACCTCAACACCCCAGGTGGGCGGAATCTGCGTCACAACCTCAACACCCAGTGCCGCCGCCGAGGCCTCGACACCGAGCTGCATGACTTGATAGAACGGATCAACCACTCCCGGCAGGAAGCCGATCTTGGGCAGATCATTCTGCGCGCCAGTGCTCACTACGGGCAGCAGCCCGAATACCAGAACTAAGCTGACTACGACGAGCAGCAACTTGCGAGACATCTTGTTTCCTCCTAAGAAACAGCAGTTCTAAACGAACTTCCAAATCTAATGGAGCAGGTGCGATGGTGTTTCGGTGGGTTCCTCCTTTCATCGCATGGCGGTGATGAGCGTGGGTGGCGCAGCCTATGCCATTGGCAGTCAACACCGGCTTGATGCAAAAGGCCGCATTTTGGGGGAAATGATTAGGTAACGGATGACTATGATTAAGCTCTTTCCACAACAAACTATTTATCAGCCGAATGGATGATGTCTAAGGAGTATAACGCGCTCGACAAACCCGTTCAAGTTGTTCGCCGGATTTCGCTTTCGGAGGGATAATCGACATCTATTTGGGTTCTCGAATCTGAGCACGAAAGAAAAATCATTGAGAATTTTGGCTGTCGTCAGCGGGGGGGATGCGCCCGGCATCAACGCTGCACTCTATCATCTCG
>JAHDWN010000004.1:62860-94739 GCA_023382675.1 Anaerolineae bacterium | reverse complement strand
AGCCCGGCATGGAGACACATTGCTGGGTGCCATGGGGGGCTTTCCTGGTCTGTTGGGCGAGAAGATCGAACCGCTAACTCAAAATCTGCTCTTGCCCTGGGCTGCCATGTCCGGCACTTATTTGCAGAGCAGCCGCGAGCCGGTACTGGCGCAGCCAGAAGGCCGAACGAAACTGGCTGATGTGCTCGCGCGTCATCAGATCGATGCGCTCGTCGTCTTTGGCGGCAATGGCACACTGCGCCACATCCCACCGCTGCTGGCCGAACTCGGTGTCGTCAGCATCGGCATTCCGACCACGATTGATAATGACGTGCCTGGCACGGAAGCGACGCTCGGTTTCTTCAGCGCCTGCGATTTTGCCCATCGGACCATCGACGGTATCCGCGCGACTGGCCACGCGCTCCAGGGGCGCATCTTCACGCTCGAAACGCTCGGTGGCGACACTGGCTATATCGCGCTCGCAGTTGCCCACAGCGCGGGCGCAGATGTGGTGCTCATCCCCGAAATGCCCTATGAAATTGCACACGCTGCCGCGCGTTTGAAGAGCGGCATCGAGCAGCGCGGGCAGGCGCTGCTGGTCTATTCCGAAGGTCTGCAAGACAAACAAGCCATGCTAGATGCTCTCCGCGGTCTGACAGGTATCCGCATCCGTGATTCGCGCCTGGGCCATGCGCAGCGGGGCAGCGCCCCCTCGCATTATGATCGCTGGCTGGCGGCAGAAATGGCGCGCCATGCCCTTGTCGCCCTCCATGACGGGCACAGCTCTGGCATTGTCTGTGTCGAACAGGGGCAAACCATTCTGCGTGACTCGCTGGCCGGGATGCCGCCGCGCCAACCTGACGCCCGCCTGTACCGGTGGATCAATGCGCTGCCACGGGAGGACGCATGAGCCTCCTCGCTATCGATCTCGGTGGCACCCGTCTGCGTGCCGCGTGGTACGACGAATCGCTGCGCCAGATCGCGCGCACTGAAACCAGGACTCATGCTGAAGAGGGGCCGGATGCTGTCATCGAGCGGGTGCTGGCGACCGCGCGCGCGATTGTGCCTGCGGGCGAGACGCCGAGCGCGATCGGCATGTCAACACCGGGGCCGATGGATGCGCGGCGCGGAGTCATCCTGCATTCGTTCGCGCTGCCGGGTTGGCAGGATGTGCCGCTGGCCGATATTGTCAGTCGGGCGTTCGGCGGCGCGCCAACCTTCGCCGAAAACGACGGCAACGTCGGCCCGCTGGCGGAATACCACCTCGGCGCGGGGCGGGGCGCGAACCCGATGATCTACATGACGATCAGCACCGGCATTGGCGGCGGCGCCATCATTGACGGCAAGCTGTTCACTGGCTGGAGCGGGCACGCCGCTGAACCGGGGCACATGCAGTTCACCGACGACGAAGGGCAGGTGCGCCGCCTGGAGGAACTGGCTTCTGGGACGGCGCTCGGTCGGCTGGCTGCGCATAAGCTGGCGACCTGGCCGGGCGAGACTTCGCTAGGTAATGCGCCGGTCATCGACGGCGCGGCGGTGGGGCGAGCGGCGCAGGCGGGCGATGCGTTGGCGCTGGCCGTCGTGGAAACCGCCGGCCGCTATCTGGGGCTGGCGTTTGTCAACCTGCTTCATCTGTTCAGCCCGGAGACAGTTGTCATTGGCGGCAGCGTGACGCAGTTGGGCGATCTGATCTTTGGCCCGGCGCGCGCGGTCATTGACGAGCGTGTACTTGACCCGGCGTTCGTGCCGCCCAATTTCATACGGATGGCGCAGTTGGGGGACGATGTGTGCTTGATCGGTGCAGCCCTCTATGCGCAGCAGCGGCGGGATACGCATTGACCGGATGCAGATTGTACTGTTTGTACGAGAATTTGTTGTGGAAATTACTGGTTGACCGCTGGCAGAAATTAGGTTAACTTCGTAAATGCAT
This sequence comes from Anaerolineae bacterium, assembly GCA_023382675.1. Lineage (GTDB taxonomy): Bacteria > Chloroflexota > Anaerolineae > Aggregatilineales > Phototrophicaceae > Flexifilum. The sequence continues at coordinate 92,830 of JAHDWN010000004.1, read as the reverse complement.
TTATGAGGTGTGAACCATGCGCGTAACTGTGCTTGTCAAGAAGGCGAAGAAGCATAAACCCGACGAATAGTCTGGGATTTTTGTGTTTCTCCAACTTCTCGCTTGCACGCAAGCACAAGATGTGAAACCCGCCCAGACAGGCGGGTTTTTTTGTTGTCTATCTCAAGGAGATTGCCCGATGAACACTTGTAGTTGCCCTGAATGTGCCGCCGAACTCACGCTGCCCGATAACGCGATGGAACACGAGATCATCCCCTGCCAGGACTGCGGCACGGAGCTTGAGATCGTCAGTCTGTCACCCGCGCGGGTCGAACTTGCGCCGGAGATCGAAGAGGACTGGGGTGAGTGATATGCGCGTCGCCGTTCTGATCACGCACGTTCGTCCCGAAGAGAAACTTTTGTTTGCGGCCTTTGCGGCGCGCGGCATCACGCCCGACGTGATTGCTGACGGCGATCTCAACATCGATCTGACGGCTGGCCCTGAGCAGCTCGCCCCGTCGCGTATACCCTGGCAGGCTTATGACTTGATCTTCGAGCGCAGCGTCAGCACCTCGCGCGGGTTGTACGCGCTGGCGATTTTCGAAAGCTGGGGATTGAACGTCATCAACCGCTATGTAACGGCGGCTGTGTGCGCGGACAAACTCCAGACGACGCTGGCGCTGACTCGCGCTGGTGTGCCGCAGCCCACAGCGCGCGTTGCTTTCGATACCGACCGAGCCTTGGACGCGCTGGCCGACCTCAGCTATCCCGCCGTGCTCAAACCCGTGACCGGTTCCTGGGGGCGGCTGCTGGCGAGGGTGGATAATCGCACCGCCGCCGAGGCTATCCTGGAGCACCGGCAGACCCTCGGCAACTACACCCATCACGTCTATTACGCGCAGGCATTTGTCGATAAGCCCGGACGCGACATCCGCGCCTTTGTCGTCGGCGAGCGCACCATCTGTGCGATCTACCGCCACTCGCAGCACTGGATCACCAACACGGCGCGCGGCGGGCAGGCCACCAACTGTCCGGTCACGCCAGAACTGGATGCGCTCTGCCGGACGGCGGCTAACGCAGTCGGCGGCGGCATCCTGGCAATCGATGTGCTCGAACATCCAGAGCATGGACTGCTGGTCAACGAGATCAACCACACGATGGAATTCCGCAACAGCAGCGTGCCGACCGGCGTCGACATCGCCGCCGAGGTCGTGGACTACACCCTGCGCACGGTCGAGTCTTCAGGGGTTGTGGCATGATCCGGGTCAGCATCGTCGGCGCGAGCGGTTACACAGGCGGCGAGCTGCTGCGGCTCTTGCTCAACCATCCTGCCGTTGAGATCGCGCAGGTGACGAGCAACAGCAACGCCGGGAAATTCGTCTACCAGGCACACCCGCACCTGCGCCCGGTCATGTCCCGCCGTCTCGATCTGCGCTTCACGACCGAAGATGCGCTTGCGTCCTGCGATGTCCTGTTCCTGGCGCTGCCCCACGGCGAAGCCCAGCGTCGCATCGAGCACTATGCGGGGCTGGCGGAACGTATCGTCGATCTGAGTGCGGATTTTCGTCTGAACGATGCCGCGACCTACGCGCGTTACTATGGCGGCGACCATGCCGCGCCCGCGTGGCTGGAGCGCTTCATCTACGGCCTGCCCGAACTCCAGCGCGAAGCCCTGCGTGGCGCACGCTATGCCAGCGGCGTCGGCTGCAACGCGACCGCGACTCTGCTGGCGAGTTGGGCAGTGGTCAAAGCCGGGTTCGTGCCTGCCAATCAAACGCTGATCGCCGATCTGAAAGTCGGCAGCAGCGAAGCGGGCAAAACGCCGACCGAGAGCAGCCATCATCCGGCGCGCGCGGGCGTCGTCCGCCCCTTCCAGATGACGGGCCACCGGCACGAGGCCGAGGTGCGCCAGGCGCTGGCGAACTGCGGCGATTACGATGTGCGCATCGCCCTGTCGAGCGTCGAGCTGGTGCGCGGCGCAGCGGCAGCCGTACACGTGACGCTGCCTGCCGGGCTGAGCGACCGCGATCTGTGGGCAGCCTACCGCGAAGCCTGGCGCGACCAGCCGTTCATCCGCATCGTCCATGAAAAAAACGGTATCCACCGCCATCCTGAACCGCGCCTGCTCGCGGGCACCAATTTCGCCGACGTCGGCTGGGAATATGACCCGGCCAGCGGGCGCGCCGCGCTCCTATGCGCCATCGATAACCTGGGCAAGGGCGCGGCGGGCACAGCCGTCCAGTGCATGAACCTGATGTGTGAACTCGAAGAAACGACCGCCCTGACTTTTGGAGGCATCTACCCATGAACTTGCGCGTACTCAAAATCGGTGGCGGCGCAGGCGTCGACCACACGGCCGTACTCGAAAATCTCGCTCGGCGCATCCAGCAGGGCGAACGCTGGATCGTCGTCCATGGGGCCAGCGACGCCGCCAACCGTCTAGGCGAGCAGGTCGGCTATCCCGCGCGGATGCTGACGACGCCTGGCGGGCACGTCAGCCGCTACACCGATGCACGCACGCTCGAAATCTTCCGCATGGCCGCGGCCAGCGTCAATCAGACACTGACGGCAGCGCTGCGTGCGCAGGGCGTCGAAGCAGTCGGGCTGGGCACGCCTTCGGTCATCTTCGCGCAGCGCAAAACGGCGATCCGCGCACTGGTGGATGGACGCCAGATCATCGTGCGTGACGATTACAGCGGCTCGATCACGAACGTCAATGAAGCGCTGCTGCAAACGCTGCTCGTCGCCGGTATGACACCGGTCGTCGCGCCGCTCGCCTTGAGCGCCGAGGCCGACATGCTCAATGTCGATGGCGACCTCGCCGCCGCGAACATTGCGCGGGCGCTGGGCGCGGAGACGTGCATCATCTTGAGCAACGTCCCCGGCCTGCTGCGCGATGTGAATGACTCCACCTCATTGATTACCCGTTTTTCGCTGCAAGAAATCGACCATTACGAAGGCTACGCCGCCGGGCGCATGAAAAAGAAATTGCTGGCTGCGCAGCAGGCGAACGCAGCCCAGGTCATCCTGGCTGACTCGCGCATCGAGCAGCCACTCGACGCGGCGCTGGCCGGTGGTGGCACGCACATCGTGCGCGAGAGCAGCCTGGAGGTGGCTTATGCCTGAAGCACTGCTCACAGAAGCCATAGATCTGGCGGCGCTGGAAGAGGCGCACAGCAGCGGCGCGTATCTCAAACGTGATCTCGCTATCGCGCGTGGGCAGGGCGCGCGTCTGTTCGACGCCGAGGGGCGCGCGTACATCGACTGCGCATCGGGCCAGGGCAGCGCCAATCTGGGGCATGGGCATCCGGCGGTGCTGGCAGCCTTGCGGGCGCAGATGGACGAGCTGATGGTCTGTCCGGAGATGTTTCACAATCCGGTGCGCGCGCGTTATCAAGCGGCGTTGTGCCGTGCCGCGCAGATGCCGCGCGTCTTCCTCTGCAACAGCGGCGCGGAAGCCAACGAAGCCGCGATCAAATTCGCGCGGCTCGCCACTGGGCGCACGGGCATCGTCTCGACCATGCGCGGCTTTCATGGGCGCACGCTGGGGGCGCTGAGCACCACCTGGGAGAAAACGTATCGAAAACCGTTCGACCCGCTGATCCCGGGTGTGACGTTCGTGCCCTACAACAATATCGAGCGTCTGGCCGCAGCCGTGACCGACGAGACGGCGGCGATTATCCTCGAACCCGTGCAGGGCGAGGGCGGCGTACATCCGGCGCAGGAAGGTTATTTGCAGGCCGTGCAGGCGCTGGCACGCGAACGCGGCGCACTCCTAATCGTGGACGAAGTCCAGACCGGCTTTGGCCGCACGGGCTATCTCTTCGCGCACGAGCATGATGGCATCCTGCCCGATCTGCTCACGGTCGCCAAAAGTATGGGCGGCGGCATCCCGATGGGCGCGTGCCTGATCGGTGAGCGTGTAGGCGCGTTGACACCGGCATCCCACGGCAGCACCTTCGGCGGCAATCCGCTGGCCTGCGCCGGCGGGCTGGCTGTGCTCGAAACGCTCGAAAACAGCGACCTGATCGCCCGGGCGCGCGATCTGGGAGCACAGCTTCTGGCGCATTTCCGCGCGCGGCTGCCTGAGCACGCCGTGCGTGAGGTACGCGGTCGCGGTCTCATGATCGGCATCGAACTGCGCGGCAAAGTCGCGCCTGTGCTACGCGAACTCCAGGCGCGCGGCGTGATCGCGCTGCCTGCTGGTTCGACGGTGCTGCGTCTGCTGCCACCGCTTATCATCGAAGAAGACGATCTCTGGCGCGCCGCCGCGATTGTCGAGGAGGTGTTGCGCGATGCCACTTAATCAATTCGCGATTATCGAGAGCACCCTGCGCGAAGGTGAGCAGTTCAGCACGGCGTCATTTTCGACCGCGCAGAAGCTGGAGATCGCCGGGCTGCTGGATGCGTTCGGCGTCGAGATGATCGAAATGACCTCGCCGGTCGCCAGCCCGCAGAGCGAGGCGGACATTCGGACCATCGTCAGCGCCGGGCTGAACGCGCGCATCCTGACGCATATTCGCTGCCACAAAGACGATGCGTTGCGCGCGCTCGATACGGGTGTGCATGGGTTGGATGTTGTCATCGGCACGTCACCGCAGTTGATCCAGCACAGCCACGGCAAATCGATCCGTCAGATCGTTGATACGGCGAGCGAAGTGCTCTCCTTCATCCGCGAGCAAGCGCCGGACATCATCCTGCGCTTCAGCACCGAGGACACGTTTCGCAGCCGCGAGAGCGATCTGCTGCGGGTCTATCTGGCTGTTGCTGATTTGGGCATCGTCAATCGCCTGGGGGTGGCGGATACGGTCGGCGTCGCCCAGCCGCTTCAGGTCTATCACATAGTGCATCAGCTTGTGCGCCTGACCATGCTGGACGTGGAGTTCCACGGCCACAACGACAGTGGCTGTGCTATCGCCAACGCGGCGGCTGCCCTTGAAGCCGGGGCGACCCATATCGACACGACTATCCTAGGCATCGGCGAGCGCAACGGCATCACGCCGCTCGGCGGGTTGATCGCGCGGCTGTACACGCTCGACCGCGCTTACGTTGCCAAATATGATCTCGGGTTGCTGCCGAGGCTGGATGCGCTGATCGCGGACATCTGCGGTATCCCGATCCCGTTCAGCAATTACATCACCGGCGCGAGCGCGTTCATGCACAAAGCAGGTATTCACGCCAAAGCCGTGCTGGCCGACCCGGCAACCTACGAGATTTTGCGACCGGAAGACTTCGGCCTGACGCGCGAGATCGCCATCGGCCACCGCCTGACCGGGTGGAACAGCCTGAAAGAACGCGCGCAAAAACTAGGCTTAATTCTGGATGATGACACGGTGCGGGCGGTGACTCAAGAAGTCAAGCGCAGAGCAGATACTGCACCCCTGGCGCTTCACGAAGTCGATGCTTTGCTGCAACAGGCGGCTGGAATATAAACATGAGCGGATACACCTTTGCAGAGAAAGCCCTGGCGCGTGCGGCGGGCATCGCGGCGGCGCGGGCGGGCGACATCCTCGACGTGGCGCCGGATGTGATGTTCAGCCACGACAACACCGCTGCCATCCGCCGCATCTTCGAGCAGATCGGCGCACCCGGCATCCGCTATCCTGAACGCACGCTCTTCACGCTCGATCATGCCGTGCCTGCGCCGACCACACAGCATGCGCAAAACCACGCTGAGATTCGCGCCTGGGCAGCCGCGCAAGACATCCGCTGGTTCGAGGTCGGGCGCGGCATCTGCCACCAGGTCATCAGCGAGGAAGCGCTCGTCCTGCCCGCCGAGACGATTCTAGGCAGCGACAGCCACACGACTCATTTCGGCTGGCTCGGCGCGTTCGGCATGGGCGTCGGGCGCACGGAGATGGCGGCGCTCTGGGCGACGGGTCAGCTCTGGCTGCGCGTCCCGGAGGCGCTGCAGATCACGCTCACAGGTCGCTTGCAGCCCGGCGTGACCGCCAAAGATTCGGCGCTCCGCATCATCGGCGACCTCGGCATGAGCGGCGGCGAGTATCGCTCGGTCGAATTCGTCGGGGATGGCGTGGCCTCGCTCTCGGTCGATCAGCGCCCGGTGCTGACGAACATGATGGCCGAATTCGGCGCGATGAACGCCTACATGCCGCCGGATCAGATCGTGTTCGATTACCTTGAAGCGCGGCGCACGCGCGAGTACACACCACTCTATCCCGATAGCGACGCCAGCTACAATCAGCGTTACACGCTTGATTTGAGCGCGCTCGAAGCGCAGATTGCGCTGCCGCACCAGCCGGATAACGTCGCGCCCCTGTCAGCGGCGGTCGGGCAGCCGGTGCAGCAGGCGTTCCTCGGCACGTGTACCAACGGGCGCTATGAAGACCTTGCCGCTGCCGCCGACGTTTTGCGCGGGCGGCATGTCGCGACGCGCATGATCGTGATCCCAGCCAGCGCCGAAGTTATGCGCCGTGCTGCCGAGACCGGCGTGCTGGCGACCCTGATCGAGGCGGGCGCGGCCATCAATACCCCTGGCTGCGGGCCGTGCATGGGCAATCACATGGGCATCCCCGCGCCAAACGAGACGACTATCAGCAGCGGCAGCCGTAACTTCCGCGGGCGCATGGGCACCGCCGATGCACCGGTCTATCTGGCGAATCCCTACGTTGTCGCGGCCAGCGCTGTTGCAGGCTGTATCGCCGACCCGCGCGAATTCCTGGCCTGAGCGTACGAGACGAACATACAAAGGCAGCATCATGTCAAAGCATCGAGTCTGGGTCTACGGCGGCAACGTCAACACCGACGTCATCTTCCCCGGCAAATACACCTACACGCTTAAGACGCCCGAAGAAATCGCCGCGCACGCGCTCGAAGATCTCGATCCGTCGTTCGCGGGGCAGGCACAGCCGGGCGATGTCATTGTCGCGGGCTGCAACTGGGGCTGTGGCAGCAGCCGCGAGCAGGGCGTGACCGCGCTCAAGTACGCCGGTGTGCGCGCCATCATCGCCGAGTCGTTCGGCGGGCTGTACTACCGTAACTGCATCAACCAGGGCGTGCTGCCGGTGATCTGCACGGGGCTGCTCAAACGGGTACGCAGCGGCGACGAGATCGAGTTGGATGTTGACAATGCGACGCTTCAGGTGAGCGGCCAGAGGTTCGCCTTCGCCCGGTTGTCGCCATCCGTTCAGGCGATCCTCGACGCAGGGGGGCTGCTGCCGATGCTCCAGCGCCGGTTCAGCGCGTAGGAGACGACATGACGCATACGATCACGCTCATCCCCGGCGATGGCATTGGCCAGGAAGTCATCCCCGCTGCACACAATGTTCTGGCTGCGCTCAATCTGCCGCTGGCGTTCCAGACGGCGGATGCGGGCTTCGGCACCTTCGAACGTGTCGGCAGCGCGCTCCCTGGCGAGACGCTCGCCGCCTGCGCCGCCAGCGATGCTATCCTCTTTGGCGCGACCAGTTCGCCGATGCACAAGGTCGAGGGCTACCGCAGCCCGATTCTGATGCTGCGGCGGCATTTCGATCTCTACGCTAACCTGCGCCCGGCAGTCGGAGTCAGCCCTGGCGGATCGCGTGTCGATCTGCTGGTCGTGCGCGAGAACACCGAAGGGCTGTACAGCGGGCGCGAGCGCGTGGAAGACGGCGGTACGACCGCCATCGCCGAGCGCGTCATCACGGCGCAGGCCTCGGCGCGGATCGTGCGCACAGCTTGCGAGTGGGCGCTTAAACGCCGTCGCAAGCTGACGATTGTCCACAAGGCCAACGTCCTCAAAGAGACGTGCGGCCTGTTCCGCCAGATGGCGTTTTTGGTCGCGGCGGATTATGCCGATCTGACAGTCGAGGAAATGCTGGTCGATACGGCGGCGATGCGCCTTGCGATGGAGCCGGAGCGCTTCGACGTGATCGTGACGACTAATTTGTTCGGCGATATCCTGAGCGATCTGGCTGCGGGATTGACGGGCGGCCTGGGCAGCGCACCCTCGGCCAACGTCGGCGACCGGCGTCCGGGCGTCTTCGAGCCGGTGCATGGCAGCGCGCCCGACATCGCCGGGCAGGGCAAGGCCGATCCCCGCGCCGCCATCCTGAGTGCAGCCATGCTGTTCGACGATCTGGGTTATGCCGCCGAAGCTCGGGCGATGCGCGCGGCATGTTTTGCGACCCAACATGTTCACAACACCGCTGACACGACGGCGCAGGTGATTGATCGTCTGCGTCATTCACTGCCTACAGCCAGAGGATAGTATGTCGCAGCTTTTGACCGATCTCGTTTCGATCTACAGCCCATCCGATGAAGAACAGGCCGCTGTCTCAGCCCTCGTCGCCTGGATGGCCGCGCACGGTTTCGCCGCGCACATCGACGCGGCGGGCAGTGCTGTTGGCGAGCGCGCCGGCGTACAGTTTGAGGGCACACCGCCAAAAACGCTGATGCTGCTCGGCCACATCGATACCTATCCGGGCCACATCGCGACGCGCGTCGAGGACGACGTGCTCTACGGGCGCGGCAGCGTTGATGCCAAAGGCTCGCTGTGTGCCTTTGCCGAGGCTGCTGCTGATGCCAACATCCCCGCCGGTTGGCGCGTCGTTGTGGCCGGGGCGGTCGAAGAGGAGAGCGCAACCAGCAAGGGCGCGCGTCACATCGCCGCGACCTACCAGCCCGATCTGTGCATCATTGGCGAGCCAAGCGGCGCGAGTCGTATCACACTCGGCTACAAGGGCAGGCTGCTGGTCGATGCCACGCTCCAGCGCGCCAATGTGCACACCGCGCGCCCGGAGCCGAGCGCAGTCGAACTGGCGGTCGAATTCTGGCAGGCGGTCAAAGCGTGGGCGAACGCGGAGAACGCGGGCATCACGCGTTACTTCGACAAGATCATGCCGTCGCTGCGGCGCGTCCGTTCGGGAGGCGATCCGTTCGTTGAGACGGTCGAGATGACGCTTGGCTTTCGCTTGCCGCCCGCGTGGATGCCGGAGGCAGTGCTTGAGACGATCACGAAGCTTGCGCCGGAAGGGATGGAACTGCGCGGTTACGGCCCGGAGCGCGCTCATCAGAGCAACCGCGCCAGTCCGCTCGTGCGCAGCCTGGCGGCGGTTATTCGCGCCAATGGGGATGATCCGGGTTACGTACTCAAGACGGGCACGAGCGATATGAACGTCGTCGGCGCGGTTTGGGACTGCCCAATCGTCGCTTATGGCCCCGGCGATAGCAACCTCGATCACACGCCGGATGAACACCTGCCGCTGGCGGAATATCGCCGCGCCGTCCAGGTGTTGCGCACATTGATCGAAGCGCTGCCCCCGGTCTAGCCCAAGCGTTTGCGCAACAGCGTGTGCATCGCCACCGACACCACGATAATCAACCCGAAGATCAACTGCGTGAAGTATCCAGTTAGGCCGATGGAAACCGTTCCGGCTTCAATCGTGCCGACAATGAAGCAAGCCAGGAATGTGCCTACAATTGTGCCTGTGCCGCCAAAAACGGATGTGCCGCCCAGGAACACGGCTGCAAGCGTCCGCATAAGGTGGCCCTCGCCCAGTGTCGCCGGCCAGAAATAATTCACTTCCATACTTGCCAGGACGCCCGCGAACGCCGCTGCGACACCAATAAGGCCGAAGACCAGCATCCGCGTCCGGTCAACATTCACCCCCATCAGCCGTGCACTGTTTTCGTTGTCGCCGACCAGATAAACGTGCGCGCCGAAACGGTGACGATTGAGTAATATCCACATCGCAATGCCGATCAACACCATCCAGACCATCTGAATGGGAAGGTAACCACCAATCCTGCCCACCAGCACCTCGCGGAAAGCCGTTCCTCTCGTGTTGATAAGTGAGAAACCTTGCCCACTGGTGATCACCAGGACCACACCTCTCCAGAAAAACTGCGTGCCGATAGTCGTAATCAGGGATGGGATGCCGATTTTGACCACGATGATGCCATTAATGAGACCAACCAGAAAACCGACGACCAGCGCCGCCGCAAGCGCCACAAGGGCTCCACCTACCAGCGCTGAACCTTCTTGCCCATCCGCGAGCAGTTCAAACACCAGCACGAAAGCGGTCATTCCAACCGCCATGATTGAGCCGAACGATAAGTCGATCTCACGCGCGATGATAACCAGTGTTAAAGGCAGTGCCATAATCCCAAAAAACGGGATTGAAGACATGAAAGCGGCGTAGATTTCAGGGGCAAGAAATACCCGCGGTGCCCCAACGATGAACAGCAACCAGAGCAGCAGAAAGACGCTGATAATGCCAAGTTGGAGCGCATTCTTGCGGGCAAACCGTGCGAGAGAATGCTTGAAGTCTTGTTCTTGTTCTGTGCGTCTTTTTGTCTGCTGGTCAACGCTCGAAGTCATGTCGAGCCTCCCTCGTTCGTGCCTAGAGAACACAAAAAACCTGGCTTACGGCAAACTGGAGACCGTCTGGTATCTTTGCGCCTCGGAAATGTGCTCACATATTTATTCAAGACTACCTGTTTGGGCGACCCGATACATCTTCTCCATCAGATCGTCCAGGGTGATGTCTTTTGTCTGAAATTCTCCAGCCACAGTTCCCCTGTCTAGTACGACCACCCGGTCGGCAACTGAATGCACATGAAACACATTGTGGTCAATGAATATGGCCGATTTGCCTGCCCCCTTAATATCTCTCACAAACTCCAGCAGCTTGCGGGTCTCTTGCAGTGATAAACCCATGGTCGGTTCGTCCAGGATGATAAGATCTGCTCGAAAGTGAAGCGCCCGTACAATCGCCACACCTTGTTTTTCGCCGCCAGAAAAGGTCTTAATGATCGACTCTGGATTCACCGCTGCCGAGGTAAACCCCATTGACTCCAACATCAGGCGATTTGTCTCACTCTTCATTGTCTTTAGGTCGAGGAATCCAAAACGATGTGACAGCTCCCGCCCCATGAAGATATTGCGCCAAAGGGTCTGCTGGTCGGCAAGTGCACGCTCCTGATACACGGTCTCGACGCCGAGCTGACGTGCTTTCGTAACTGTCAAGTGTTCAACGCGCTTCCCATTAAAAAGGATTTCGCCCCTATCCGGTTGGTGATAACCGGTGACGATCTTGATAAGTGTGGACTTGCCTGCGCCGTTATCGCCCAGAAGTCCTACTACCTCGTTCTGTCCGACCTGGAAATCGATGTCGCGGAGGGACTGAACCTCACCAAAGGACTTGGAAATTTTCCGCAGTTCGAGCCTGTAATTCATGATAAACAATCCGGTGATCAAATGAGCGAACGACATGATTCTGTCGTGGCAGGGGCGTCCAATTGAGCGCCCCTGCGCATTTACAGATCCAGGTTGGGTTCCACCTGGAGCTTACTACCGGATGACCTGCTCTACCAGTGGTGCGAGCAACTCGACATTGTCAAGCGAAGCAAAGCCCCCACCTGTGTCGATATGCAAGCCGGAGAAGGCAAATTTCTCCGTTAGACAGATTTGCAGGATTGGCAGATAACCTTGCAGCCACTGCTGCTGGTCGATCACCAAGTCGGTCCAGCCACCGCGGATCGCTTCGAGTGTCGCCGGCGACAGGTCAAAGCCGATGGCATAGATGTCGTCCGGTCCCTTGCCTGCGGCCTCCAAGTACGTCTGCAGGGTTGCGGTCAGCCCACCATGATCGGTCACGACCAGCTTGACATCGGGATGCGATGCGACATAGCCGGTGAACGTCGGCGTGCCCGCCGGCGGTTCGGCGTTCGTCGCCGAGTCGATCTCGAGGTAGTCGACCGTCATGCCTGCCTCTTCCAGCGCGTCAATGACACCCTGCGTCCGCAGGCCGCGGGTCGGCTGTGACAGCAGCCCCCAGACCATCGCGCGGTCGCCATCGCCCAGACCGGTGCGCCGGAGCGCTTCCTGACCCAGAGCGTAGCCGGTAGCATACAGCTCCTGGCCGACGTAGCCAAAGCCCTTGCCCGCATACCTGCTCTCCAGGCGCGGCAGGGTCGTGTTCTGGCTGGTGACGATGATCCCCTGCGCCTCCGCCTCGTCAATCACCGTCTCAAAGGCATCTTCACCGGGGTGTCCCATGACAGCGATGCCGTCCGGCCCGGTCGCCATCGCCTCACGGAACTGAGTGACCATTCTCTCCGGGTCCCAGTCAGACCACAGGTAATCGACTTCGGCACCAAGGTCCGCTGCCGCCTGGCGCGCGCCATTGTAGACGTTGACTGCGAAGACACCGCCTTCAGGCCCTCCAGGGAAGAAGACGATCCTCACACCGCTGCACCATTTCTCCTGCGGTCCTTCCGACCCTTGCGCAAGGATCAATGTCGTGCCTGCCAGCACCAGCGCAACCATGACCACGAGAAGAAGAATTTTCCTCAACATCATTGTCCTCCTAAAGAATGCTGCCAAAAGTATGCGGTGGGGCAGTTAGCCCACCCCACTGCGCAATACCTAACCGACTCGACAGATCGCTTTCCAACCATGTAGATACCGGGTAGTGGCATGTATTAATAGCTCTACAAAACGGTCAGCGACTGCATGATGTCCATTTTTCACCACCCCGCTCACTATCGCGCTTTGATCACGTCGACCGGCTTATTGTCCGGCTAACTGGCGCGCTTCCTGAACGCGTCCTACGACGTGAGCGTCGATGTCGCTATCATTGCTCGGCATCGGCACGCCGTCAAATAAACACCAGTCTTCGCGGTACTCGATGGATCCCCCCGGTTCAATTGTCTGTAGAGGACCCAGGGATTCGACTTCGAGCATGTTGGCGTTGGTGAACGTCTCGAAGTTGCAGCCCAGATCGGGATAAGCTGCGCCCGCCTGGTACCCGAACAGCTTGACGAACAGATGGCCGTTGCGCGCATACGCCGCCCAGCCATCCCGCACATCGCAGCCCACTTTTTGCGGCACGCCGTCGCTCTGGCGCAGCATGATGAAGCGTTCGCCCCATGTCCAGCGCGGATCGGCCATGTTCGTGTACGGCCACATGACGAGCTTGTTGGCGGGCAGGAGCGCTGCTGGATGGCTGCCACGCGGCGGCAGTGGGAACATCGCCACACCGCCCGCCGCTACGACCGAAAGTGCCCACGGTGCGCATTCCACCGGCCACATGCTGGTATTCTTCAGGCGATGAACCAACCGCACGTGTGCGCCATTGGCATCCATGTAAATGTCGATTTCCTTGCCCATGCCCGACGACTCGACCGGCTGAGTCACGCGGACAAAGCCTGATGCCTGCTCGACACTGACCGGGCTGTTGTCCGGCAGATACGTGCGCGGCACCGCTTCCGGCGCGTGCCAGAAACGATGGCCGCCATAGAGCCGCCAGTCATCGCCGCCGGTTTTGCCCATGGCGCTGGTATCTTCGTAGAACTCGTTCACACCGTCGACAAAGCCAAAGCGAATCAGGCGCGGCCCGACCTCGCCGGTGATGACGATTTCAATGCGCCCATTGCTGAGCTGGTAACAACGCGACCATCCGCCGTAGGGGATTTGCTTTAACTCAACCATGTTGTCACCTCAGCGATGATGATAAGTTGACCAGCCGAGATACTTGTTGAAGGCTTCGTCAACGGCAGCGGCAACGTACGATTGATTGACTGTCACGTGGTGCTCAAAGCCGTTGTCACAGATGTAAGCCAGCAGTTCCTGGAAACGCGGCACCTGCACAACACCATAGCCGCCAAACGTGTCGATGGGATCGTCGGTGAATTTGCCTTCGCCCACATAGGCACGGATCTTGCCGCTGAAATCGTCGGTCGAAAGGCGCAGATACGTGAAGGGCTGCGCGCTGACACGCCCATAGATCGTGCCGTAGGTGCCGTCCTTGCCGACCGAACCGGCGATGATTTCCTGGTAATTCATGACCGGGATTTCGTCGACGAAAACATCCTTCGGCAGATTTGAGCAGTGGAAGACGACGCCCTTGTCCGGATCATCGCCATAGTTGTTGTTCCAATCGACCAACGCGGAAGGCTTGCCAGAGCCAAGCTGCAACGTGAGCATCGCCAGCGCACCGACGATGTCGGTTTCGCAGGCCGATGGGTTGAGCGTATTGCTGCTCATGCTCATCAGCGTGCAGGGCACGATACCGAAGTATTCTTCCATGCTCGTCCAGCACTGGATGGCGGTAGCGTCAAGCTGACGGTCTTCCACCCATCTATCCAGGACGACGCCGAATTTCGCCATGCGTATCAGGGATGTTTCTGGCACGCCCTGGGTGCGAACATAACCGCGAATCGAATCGAGTTTTGCGGCAACGGCTGCTTCGTTATCCTGCATTCTTTCGATGCGCCCGAAGACCTCACTTAGGTCGAGCGTATCGATGCTGATACCGGCTTTCTCCAACAGCTTTTCGCTGAAGCGGACGGTCTTGAACTGCCAGGGGCGCGCACCCATCATACCCAGGCGGGCGGTGCGCATACCGCGCACAATCCGGCAGACGGCGGCGAACTGCTGCAAGTCCTGCATGAAAGACTCGCTGCTGGGATCGACCGTATGCAGGCGCGTCAGTGTGTACTTGATGCCATACTGATTCAGGTTGTTGCAGGCGCTCATCTTGCCACAGAAGCTGTCACGGCGGTTTGCCAGATCCATCTTGGTCGCATCGTCGGGGAAGGCGTGGATGAGCACCGGCACGTCCAGGTCAGCGAAACGGATCGCGTCGGCAATCGAGTATTCTTCGCCGAAATTCGGCAGGGTCACTAATACGCCGTCGATTTCATCCCGATGCTGTCTGAACAGATCGGCGCACAGGCGAGCTTCGGCAGTCGTTTCAATCGCGCCGACGTTCGTCGCATCTTCGTCGGTAATGATGGCGCGAATGCCCGCTTTTTCTAAGAGTTCGAGGATAGTTCGGCGTCCACTGAGAGCCAGATGATCGGGAAAGAAACCTCGATTGCCCACAATCACTGCCAATGTGACCGGGCGTGTGGTGAGACGTGACGCGGGCGTCAGTTGCGGTTGTGCTAAAGCCATTGTTCACCTCTTATGAAGATTAATTGCTGGATCGGCCAGCAAGGCAAAAGTATCCAGACTATATTAACGCGGGCTGGCCGAATTGACACCATTCGTACACTGGTGATGTGAACGTTCACAGAGATTAGAGCCGTACAAAGCTGGCTTGTCAAACGGTTCATATAGGTTGCACAAGCTATTACGCCGGACTTGCAGTGCTTCTGCGGATGATCAGTTCGGGCTTGATGACAAGCTGGTCTGTTCGATTCGGCTGCCCTTGAATGAGATCAACCAGGTATGCAAGCCCTTGACGCCCTAACTCGGAAAAATCCTGGCGGATCGTCGTCAGTGGCGGCAGAAAATAGGCCGACTCAGCGATGTCGTCGAAGCCGACTACAGATATATCTTCGGGAATATGCACCCCGCGGTTGTGTAAGGCCGAGATCGCACCGAGCGCCATTTGATCGTTACCGACAACCAGCGCCGTGAACTGCTGGTTGTCCAGCAGCGCCAGTGCCGCTGCATAACCGCTTGCGGATGTCCAATCGCCTTCGACACTGGCGACAGGTTCCAGGCCGGCGCTCTTCAGGGCTGCTTGCCAACCTTCATGTCGAGCCAGCGCGCCAAACCAATGGTGAGGGCCGCTGATTTCGCAGATGCGGCGGTGACCCAATGCGATCAGGTGCTCTGTGATGGTGCGGCTGCCGTAATACTGATCAACAATGACAGACGGGGCAGGTGCGCCGGGCGCGATGTCAATCTGGATGAGAGGGATGTCGCGCACTTCCTGCACGAGATGCGCATAGCGGTTGCTGGCGACGGGTGCGATCAGAAGAATACCATCGACTGTCCATTGGGTCAGTCGCTCGATTGCCGCGTCGATACCATCGTCGCCCATCGGTTCGATATTGGTGAAGATCACATCGTAGCCAGCTTCACGCGCGCTCCGCTCGATGTTCACCACCATTTGTGTTGGACCATAGTAGACCATCGTGTAGGTGATGACTGCAATCGTGCGGGATTGGCGCGCCGCAAGACTGCGAGCGGCCTTGTTGGGTCGGTAATTAAGAGCCTCGATCACCTGGAGAATGCGTTGCCTGGTATCGGGAGCGACGCTGGGATGATTGTTGATAACACGCGAAACTGTCTGATAAGATACGCCAGCCTGTTCCGCCACATCCAGCATCGTTACCCGTTTTAAGATTCTTCCTGCCATTTATTCAGGATTTCTATTACTCCGAAAAATGCTTTGCTTGGTGTGATTTTATTCCGCTTCGGTGTGCCCGAACAAATACTCGCCTTCAACCAATGTTCACTTCTGTTTCGGCTGTGAAGCCGTAAGGCTGCGCTGTAGCCCTAATCCTGACCGTTCCGGCAGTCTGTTTCGCCTTGAGAAACAGCGCCGCTTGCCCTCCCACCAGCGGAAATGGATTGACGCCGATCAACTCCGCCGGGCCTTCAATGTCGAACGTCACGACGGCATGTGCATGAGGCAAGCGCATACCGAATTTATCGACCAGTTGGAACGCTAGGCGCGTCATATCGATGCCATCGGCGCGCAGCTCAGCATCATCGGCTGAAAGTGTGAGCGCGCGCGGCAGTTTATCCGTCGCCAGTGGGACTTCGGCCACGGCCTGCCCCTGGTAAAAGCCGGTGATCTTGCCATCCGGCACGCGCAAACGCCGGGTATGCCAGAGCTGGCCGTCGCCAACTTTGAATGGCGGATGCGGCAAATGGCCGAAGTGTTCGCGATCTGGTTGAAAGCGCCCCATCGACTCGTCGCCAATGACGACCTCAATCTCGTCGCAGTTGCTGAAGACGTAGAAATCGAAATCACAATTCGCGCCATAGTTGTCGCGGTCGCCAAATGCGTAGAACGTGCCGGGGCGCAGAACGATACGCTGTTCGGGATCGATCTGGCTTGCATAGACGTAGGCAGCGATTTTCGGCAGGCGGAACATGTCCATCACACCATGATAGCAAACACGATCACCTGAGCCGAATTCGATGTGCGTGTTGTAATCGAAGGCGCACCACCCAATCGCACCGGTGACATCCGCGCGTCCGGCAGCCGCGTTCTGGATGCGCGCATGGCGCAGCGCGTGTTCGACCTGGCGCTCCTCGTTATCGAACGACTTGGTTGGGAACATATGGCCGCTGAATTCAGTCACCAGATGCGGTGTATGCTTTGGCGCGACGATGGTGTTCGAGAAGTCGTTGAAGGTGAACACATCTTCCAGAAATGTGCTCTCCTGAAAATAACGGACACCACCGGTCTGGCGCGTCGGATCAAGTTCGCGCGCCAACTCATTCGTTGCTCTATAGAGGGCATCGTCATCCCACGATTCGTTGATGCGCGCGCCCCAGAGAATGATGCTGGGATGATTGCGGTCGCGCTCGATCATCGCCTGAAGATCACGCAGTGCCAGCGCCTTCCAGTCACTATCGCCGATGAACTGCCAACCAGGAATCTCTTCGAAGACGAGCAAGCCGATCTCATCGCAGCGATCCAGAAAATGCGGTGACTGTGGGTAATGCGAGGTGCGTACGATATTGCAGCCGAGTTCATCTTTGACGATGTCGGCATCCTTGCGCTGCAAGCGTTCCGGCGCGGCGATGCCGATGTATGGGTACATCTGGTGGCGATTCAGCCCGCGCAGGTTGATTTTCTCACCGTTCAGGTAAAAACCATCCGGGCGGAACACCGCTTCTCGCAATCCAAAGCGGATCGCCATCCGATCCTCGGCAGTGTTCGCACCCAGGAAAGCCGATAGCAGGATTTCGCAGTCCACCAATTGCGGATCGTCGAGCGACCAACGTTTCGCTGTGGTCACGTCAAGGGGGCATGTGTAGCGGATAGTGTCCATGGGGGGCAGGTGGACACGGGCTTCAATCGGGTCTTCCAGGGCAGCCCGGATAGGGCCGTCTTCGCGAGCCTCATAGTCACAAATCCAGTTGACGGCGACCTCGACTGCATCCGGCAGATGATTGTGTATCCACAGATCAAGCTCGGCTTTAGGTTCCGCGCTCATGACCGCCTGCGTCCGCACAAAGGCGTTCTTGATATACACAGGCTCAACGTAGCGCAGTTTGACATCCCGGTAAATACCGCCGAAGGTCAGATAATCGATCACGTAGCCAAAGGGCGGAATATCTTCGCGCTCGGTCGAATCGACCCACACTTGCAAGACATTCTCGCCGCTGCGCAGATGCTCGGTAATGTCGAACGAAAACGGTATATAACCCCCGTCGTGCTCGCCCAGGCGCTGCCCATTCAGATGCACTTCACACGCTGTCATCACGCCGTCGAAATCGAGGAAAACACGCCGCCTGCCGACCGATTCCGGCAGACTGAAGCGCTTGCGATAGGTCGAAATGAAGGCGTAATCGCTCACGTCGAAATTATGATGGGGGAGCAGTGCATTGCTGTGAGGAATCGTCACAGGCGTAAAATCGCTGTCCGGTGCGGTGAGCGCGATTGTGCGCGGCGCGTAGAGCCAATCCTGATTGAAGTTGATGACCGAGCGCATGAGGGTCGACACCTTGTCTGTGGCAGGTCAATAATGCAGTGAAGACATTAACATAGAGACCCGCGCAAGCAAAGATAAGTGTCAATGGCGGCGGCGCGTATTGGGATGAAACATCACTGCGGATGATTTCTGTTCTTACTGTCATATCGCGAGCGTGCGCTAGACCCTCGGCGCGCACTTTTTAAGGTTGCACGCAGACGGTTATGATACAATTGTGAATGAATCATGAAGAGAAGAGGGGATTCAGGTGCTGCGTTTGATCTGGTTTGTCATGGGGTTCATGATTGGGATGTGGCTGGGGCGACCATTGAAGGTTACTTCGAAAGGCCCGACGGCACCGGCAGTGCCAACTACGTCGATATCCGACACGCCAGCGCCGTTCCAAGCGCCGCCCTCAATGGGTGAACCGGATGACCTCACCACAATCAAAGGTATTGGCCCCGCATTTGTCGAAAGACTGAACGCGATGGGCATCGCTACTTTTGCCGCGCTCGCAGCCCAAGATCCAGAGACGCTCTCTCTGCGTCTCGGCGGGCGTCCCGCTGCGGAGCGTATTCGGCGCGAACGATGGATCGAACAGGCGCAGGAGAAAGTGTCAGATAAGCGATAAAAAGCGGACTTTGCAGACAGAACCCAAGCACAGAAGCATGGCATTGTCCAATCCTTGATGATGGAAACTGCGATTCGACCCAAGAATATCACGCTCAATAAGAGCGAAGGCTACCTCGAAATCACCTGGAGCGACGAGCGGGTCTGTAAATATCCGCTCGCGCATTTGCGTGAGGCGTGCCCCTGCGTTCAATGCCGGGGGGGGCATGAGTTCATGGGCCGTGAACACGACCCGGACAATATCCTGTTGTTGACACCCGCGCGGTCATATCAGATTACAAGTATCGAGATGATCGGTAATTACGCCATTCAACCGGTTTGGGATGACGGACACCATACCGGCATTTATACCTGGGAATACTTGCGACATCTTTGCCCACCGGAAAACAAGGTTTGAGCGTGATCGCTGATATGCCGCCCGGAAACGAATTTTCCGACCTTTACGACATGGACTCACTTCGCGAGCAGGCGGCGGTACTCTACGAACGCTGCCTCACGGAGGGCACATCCGATCCTCTGCTCCGGTTTGTCGATGAACAACTGGCCCAGGAGCCACCGCGTACCCAGTTGCTGCGCGATATTGCCGATGATTTGCATCAGCGTCTTGTTTCGTTGCAGGAACAATATTTCGAGGCTCGTGATCGGGTGCTGCACCTGGTCAAAACCCGTTTCGATCTGGATATGTCGCCATTGATATTGCCCAAGGCAGAGATCTATCACCGTCTCCCGATTGACGATCTCATCAATGCCATCTGCTTGCAGAAACCCTTACTCCCCGAAGATGAAGGGCGTTTGCGACGCATCCTCAAGGTATCGCACGGAATTGCCGCGCAGGTTTTCAACGATGCGATGTTGACCCAGGATATGCACAGTTACATCAACGACTGGTTGATGGCGCTGAATACGCAAAGTGCGCGCCGCCACGGGCTAAATGATCCCTTTGGCCCGGACAAACGCATCCATTAGTCCACTTTCTCGTGCGTTTTGCACAAGCTTTCGCTTGCTTTTGAACTTTGCTTATACGCACGCTATAATTCTAATCGGCATTAAGCTGAGACGTTTACCTCAGTTTTTCTCCAATCTCTGGTGGTAAACGCTGTGTTTCGTTCCAGTCTAGAGCTTTCTGATTTTAAGGAGTTAGTCCATGAAGAGGTTCTTAATGGTGGTGGCGATGCTGGCGTTGGTGCTCGTCCCTGCCATGAGCATCAGTGCGCAGGATTCGGTCACCCTGGTTCTTTGGCACGCCAAGCAGGACGCCGAGGGTGACGCGCTTCTGGCACTGATCGACGCCTTTGTCAATGCCAATCCGAACATCACCGTTGAACAGGTCTACAACCCCAGCGGCACGCTGCAGGACAGCTTTGTTGCGGCAGCAGGCGCGGGCGAAGGCCCGGACATGGTCATTTGGGCGAACGACAGCACCGGTCCGTGGGCACGAGCCAACATCCTGACCGATCTGACGGCCAGCATCGACGATGATCTCCGCGCACAGGCCAGCGATACGGCCTGGGGCACCTTCACGTTTGAAGATAGCGTCTACGGCATTCCCTTTAGCGCCAAAACCCTCGCTTTCTTCTATAACAAGGCGCTGGTGCCGGATGCTCCAGAGACCTGGGCTGAAGTGCTGGATATCTCGAATGAACTGGCAGCCGATGGCCTGACCGGGTTGGTCTTCCAGAATGGTTTCTTCCACAGCGCTGGCTTCCTCTTCTCGCTCGGTGGCAGCTTGATGGACGCCGATGGCAATGCTGCCTTTGCTCCCGATACCGATGGGCGGACGGCGATGGAAGCCTATCTGCAATTCCACCAGGATATGTATAATCTGGGGCAAGACCCGGATAGCGGCGTGCTCGTGGATGGGCAGTCACCTTATCCCGGCTTCCAGACTGGCGAAGTCGCTATGGTCTACGACGGCATCTGGAACCTGGCGCAGTTCGAAAGCGACCTGGGCGATGACCTGGGCGTGGCGATCATGCCGGCGCTGGATAATGGCGAAGTGCCCGCGCTCTTCGCGCAGGCCGAGGGTTTCTATGTGAACGCGACCGTCGCTGATGACCCGACGAAACTGGAAGCAGTGGTTGCCTGGGCGCGCTTTGTGACCAGCGAAGAAGGCCAGGGCATTGCCAGCCAGGTCGGCGGCTTGCTGCCGGTCAATCCGGCTGTCCAGGTCGAAAATCCGAATCTCCAGGTCTTCGCCGAACAGTTCGCGCTGGGCACGCCATTCCCGAACCGTGAAGAATTGAGCGCTTTCTGGGGCCCGATGGGTGATGCAATCGCAGCCGTTGGTGCGGGTGGTGAAAGTCCGGCGGATGCCGCACAGGCAGCCTACGAATTGATCCAGACGCAGATCGATGGTATGCACGGCATGTAGCTGATTTCGATCAGTAAGCCAACGCCGATAAATTGATGGGGTAGAAATACCCCAGCCAGCAATAACCCAGGGCTTAGACGTGTCTTACCCTGGGTTATTGCTAATCACTAGAAGGTGGAGGTGGGTCGCGTCAGCCTGTGTTAGATCGAGCCATTATAAAAGTACCCGAGGGATATAGTTGTGGCAGCCATTACTAGAACGCCAACCGATCGCCCAAAGGGCGATGTGACCATGTGGGACAGTCTTCGCAGTGGCTTGCGTCAGAGTGGGTTGCCCTGGCTATTCATTCTGCCGTCCGCAATTGCGATGTTGCTTATCACTTTCGTCCCGCAGGCATACCAGATCTGGATTTCTTTTCGAGACTTCAAGGCCGAGAATCTCGGCGGCGCGCCCGCAATGTGGATCGGGTTGCGCAACTTCCAGGAGATTTTGACCGGCCAACTCAATGTGCCCCAATACAATTTCCTGCCGCTTCTGGGCTTCAACATTGTCTGGACATTTGTCAACGTTTTCTTTCATGTCGCGCTGGGGCTGGCAATTGCGATGGCGCTGAACGGCAAGTTCGTGCTTTTTCGCCGAGCCTATCGCGCCATTTTTGTCATTCCATGGGCACTTCCAGCCTACATCACCGGTTTGATCTGGAACAACATGTGGCAGGAAAATTCCGGTGGCATCAATCTGCTGGCAGGTAACCTCAACCGGGCGCTCGGCACCAGTCTGCCGACTCGAACGGCCTGGTTGACCACATTGGATCGGCCTGTCGATCTGCGGAACATCATTCCGCCCCTGGTTCTTATTGCTTGTGCTGTCCTGGCAGTTCTGGTGGGGCGTTACCTGCTCAAAAATGGCCTGAGGGATAAGCAAACCGGCAAACTCAGTGTCGATAAGACGGTGTTTGGGCTTGGCGGGTTCATTCTGCTCATTCTCGGTTTTCTCGGCACCGGCTATGACATCGTGACCGGCAACGTCGCCCAAAGTACGGCTTCGCTTTTCTTCGAACGGGCTGGCGCGCCAGTCATGGCTTTCTACGCAGTCCTCATTTCCAACATCTGGCTGGGTTGGCCGTTCATGATGGTGGTGGCGACCGGTGCCCTGACCAGTATCCCGCCGGATCTTTATGAGGCGGCGGATGTTGACGGCGCGAGTAAGTGGACACAGTTCTGGAAGATCACCATACCGATGATCCGCCCGGCCATGGTGCCGGCCATCATGCTTGGCACGATCTGGACGTTCAACCAGTTCAACGTCATCTTCTTCATCACGGCTGGCGGCCCGCGCAGTCAGACCGACCTATTGATCACACAGGCGTATAAGCTGATCGCGCAAGAGCAGCTCTATGGCGCGGCATCGGCCTTTGCGATTGTCGTCTTCTTCATCCTCTTGGTCATTACGTTGATCCAGAACCGGATCACACGGGCGACGGAGGCAGCATACTGATGAGTACCAATCCCAATATCATTCCATCGTCATCGAGTCGGGCAGAGCCGCTACCTGCTGTCAGACCTGTGGAAGAGCGGCGCACTTTGCTGAATCTTTCGCCCTACATGCGCGGGATCATTATCCGCCAGATTCTTCTGCAACTGTTTCTGCTGCTCATCACGGCGACCGTGCTCTTTCCGGTCTTGTGGATTGTCTCGATGGCAATTGACCCGCGCGGCATCACCCGTCCCACGGATCTCAATCTCTTCCCCGCCAATGCAAATCTTGATGCATTCAATGCGATCTTGACGCAGCCATTTTCAAATGTGCTGCCGGTCTATTTTGGCGATTTGCTGCTGAACAGCCTGTTCGTGGCGCTGGGGGTAGCCCTGGCAACGGTAACGATGGGCGCATCTGCCGCTTATGCTTTTTCACGCTTCCGCTTCATCGGGCGTCAGGCCGGGATGCTTGGCTTCATCATCCTGCTCATGCTGCCCAGCACCGGCACTTTGATTCCTCTGTTCATCCTCTTTAACTCAGTGCAGATAAACAGCACCTTAGCCGCGGCGGTTCCCTCGTTCTTCCTCGGATTTGTGGTCGCCGGCGTTGTCTTCGTTCTGTTTAATCTCGCGGGAAACTGGGCGAAGATTGACTCGGATCGCTGGTTCAACCCTGGCCCCTTGTGGACGACGGTGGGTGTCGCCATCGTCATGCTGATTGGCGTCGTCATCACCTACTATGCGATCTTCCAGCGCAGCCCGGCATATGAAACGGTTATCGCTGCGCCTTTGGCCGAAATTCAATCTCAGTACGATGAAGCCAAGGCCGACTACGACCGTCGCGTACAGAGCGTGCAGCAGCGCCAGGGAACAGCTCTTCGCCGCGAACGCAGCGTGGAGGAAGCTGTCCAGGCGCAAGCCTACCTGAGCGGTTTGCGCGACCGTCTGGCAGCGACCGACTCCATTGATGAGATCACAGCGATCATGAATACTGAGCTGCAAGCGCGCTTGGAGGTCGCAGAAGATCCGGAAGATGATTTTGCGGTTCAGACCCTGCAAACTGCCTTGCCAATCCTGGAAACTGGTGGTTTGACAGGCTTCCGGGCAGCGCTCGATTCCGCGGTTCAACAGACGACTGATCGCGTCGCCGAAGCCCAGGCGGATGCCGTCACTGCTCGAACCAATGCCGACGAAGCTGCGGCAAATCTGGTGACGGCGGAAGCGACTCTGGCCGAGGCTCAGGCGCGCGTCGATCAAGAGGCAGCCGGTGTGCTCGCGGTGCGGGATAACGCCTTGCTCCAGGTGGTGCCGCAGATGTTGTTGACCTGGGCTGCCGGGTTAATCGGTGCGGCGGTCATCTGGTTCATCGTCCGGCTGCTGAAGAACGCCATCGAACCTGCTTCACTGGTGAGAATCTTGCTCTACGCGCTGATGGCGGCGCTCATCATTGGTATCGGCTTGACGGCGCTGCAAGGCCGGATGACGCCGGGGATGCCTGCCAATCAGGCGCTGCGGACGACTCTCTTGGGTCTGGCAATCGCGTTTGCATCTGGTGGCTTGCCGTTCGCCATCTGGAACTTGAAAGGCTACTTCGACACGATTCCAAAAGAGCTGGAAGAAGCGGCGCTGATCGACGGCGCGGGGCTGATCGGCACGTTCATCCGCGTGATGATTCCGCTCTCGCTGCCGGCCTTTGCCATCGTCATTCTGTTCGCGTTCATGCAGGGCTGGACGGAGTTCATCCTCTCGTGGGTGTTCCTCACCGGCCAGACGCAGAACTACACGCTGGCGATGGCGCTGGCGACGCTGACCAACGGCGCGAATCAAGCGCCGCCGGACATGCAGAAATTCGCGGCGCTCTCGATCTTGATTTCGCTGCCCGTGATCGTGCTCTTCTTTGCCTTCCAGCGCTGGATAGTGGGCGGGCTTTCGCTCGGCGGTGTGAAGGGATAATCCTTCTGCCAGTTACTGCATTGCAGATAGAGGGCGAGTCTAACCCGACTCGCCCTTTTTGTTGGCCGTTTCGTAAGCCAGCATATCGTCAGGTGTGAAGCGCTGCTTGAAAGTGAAGGCGTAGGGCGTAGGGCCGTTCTCGCGCAGATAGGTGAGCCGCGCTTTGGCCTCATCCATCGTGGGGATGTGCCCGGAAGGTATCCACCACAGCACCATCACTGCCTCTGAAGCTTTCTCGAACCATTCGGCGCGCCGCCGGAACATCCGCGCGTGATCGCTGTAATAGGCATAGTTGAACAGCGCGTCAATGCTCTCCCAGACGGTCATATTGACGATGGTCATGTCGTCGAATGGCCGCAGCGCCGTCGCGTTGTCAGCCTCATCTTTGAGCCGCCAGACAAACCCCGGCGTTGCTTCACCAAGGGCATTGATCGGATCGAGATTGGCAACGAAGTCAGCCAACAACGGATCATCCAGCGGGGCGCGCATCTGTGCGATGTTCAACTGGGCGATATGGTAGTTCGCGGCCATCGCTATCCACCTGCCGTAAGGGGCACATCGCCGGACAAAATCTGATCAATCAGCGGGTTGCCCAGCCCTACGCACACATCCGAGACTTCGCCCTCACGAATCGCTGCCATTGGCGCGTCCGGGTTGAAGTAGTTGTAGACCTCGCGCGCAATTTCCGAGACCAGCGGGAACGATTCTTCGAAGTTCATCCACACCGGGTTATGGACGGCAACTACAATCGCGAAGTCGCCGCCCGGCGTGAAGACGATGCCCGCGTCGCCATGCGTGTCATCGATCCAGCCGTGTTTATGCGCCACGCGGGTGCCTTCCGGTACGCCCATCTCGATCAAGGCGTTGATCCGGTTGTTGCTCATCGTGTTCAGAATCTGGCGGCATTCCGCAGGTGTGTAGTCATCAGGATATTCTTCGAGCAGCGGGCCACTCTCGTTGATGGCGCACTGGTAGAGGCTGCCAAGCAGCGCGCCAACCTCGTTCACCTCCATCTGGTTTGACGGATCGGGTTCGGTGCGCGTCTGGTCGATGTTCGTGATCGGCAGTGTGACCGGCTCCGGCGCGATGCGCTCGTCCGGGGTAAACGGCGCGACGATGAACGTGTTCTCAAGTCCCAGCCCGCGCATTCGCTGCGTTACCTGACGCGCGCCCGCGTAGGGACTGCCGCCGCCGATCGCGCTCAGCAGGTTATTCGTGGATGTGTTCTCGCTGCACGTCATTGCCTCGACGATGTCATACGCTTCTGCGTCATTGGGCGTAACGTCGATCTGCCCGTAAAACTCGGTCAGCACCGCGATCTTGTTGATGCTCATGCCGCTGAAGGCGAACTCGCCGCCAAAGCTGAAGGCCTCGCCAGTCTGCAGATCCATCACAAACAGCGTGCCCAGCCTGCTGATCGCCGGGTCGAACCCCGCGGCCAACATACGATCCCACAGGCGGTTGCCGAGGGCCGCAAACGCCGGGCTAAGGGCAACCGGCGTCGCGCCGAGCGGCTGGACAGCTTCGACGATAGCTGGCGTTGGTGTCAGCGTCGGCAGCGTGAAGATCGTCTGACTGATCGCGGGCAGTGAGAAACGGTCGCCCGAATAGGCGAGCAGATCCACCTGCACCCAGCCCAGCCCATTGGGCGACCCGGCATAGGCGATCTGCACCCACGGCAGTTGCGAGTGCCAGGCGGTCACTTCATAGGTCTCGCCCGCTTGCGCCACGCCGACGCGCGGATACTCGACACCGGGGCCGTAGCGAATGTTGATTTCGCCCTGAGTGACGCCGGTAACGCGCGCATTGAGCGTCGGTGTGGGCGCGAGCGTTGGCACTGCGGTCACGCTCTGCTCCGGCGGGGCGGCGAGCGAAGGCGTCGGAGAGGCGTCCGCAACCGAGAGTTCGGTGATAAAAGCGGGGGGCACGTAGACGCCGTTTGGCAGCGCCTGCCAGGTGCTGTCGAGCGTGAATGTAAGCACGCCGGCAAGATCGCCGGAAAGATCGACCACGTCGCGAAAAACCCAGCCAAGCGGCTGCCCGCTGGACGGATCGGCCAGCAGCAGCCAGGGATAATCAGCCGCACGTCCGATGACCGGGTACGCCGTACCCGCGCGGATCTCGCCTACGACTTCCGTATCTGTGCCGATGCCTGCTCTGAGATTTGCGAATTGGATCGCCTGGGCTGTCACAGTCGATTGTGCCCTGGCCGTCAGTGCCAACAACACCAGCAGGCTGCTGGCAAGCAAGATTGTGCGAATAAGCCGGAGTGTACTGACCATAAGCTGTTATCACGGGGCTACTCATCTGGGCGATGGGCGCTGCACGCCAGCGCAGCATTATAGCATGACCCTTCTGGGGGTAGATTGCCGCTTCCTGACGCTTAGACGACGGTGGAGAGAGCGTTGACAGGCGCAGTGCTGTCATCTACAATGACGCTGCAAGCCGAAAACGAATCCTTGATGCAATCGAGCGACGTGGTATACTGAAAATCGCTATGCCGCCGTAGCTCAATTGGCAGAGCACCCGCCTTGTAAGCGGGCGGTTAAGGGTTCGAGTCCCTTCGGCGGCTCTGAGTCACGGATAGTGACGTGCTCATCAACAATGGGTCGGTGTCCCGAGCGGCAAAGGGGGCGGACTGTAAATTCGCTGGCGGTAGCCTTCGCAGGTTCGAGTCCTGCCCGGCCCACTTCTTAACCCACTGTGTATTGCTCCAGTAGCTCAGTCGGTAGAGCACACCCTTGGTAAGGGTGAGGTCACGGGTTCAAGTCCCGTCTGGAGCTTTTAGTATCTTGTCTAATCGGGTAGGTCTGTAAGAGGACGCACATGGCAAAGAAGGGCAACCGCGTTCTGGTGAAGATGCGTTCCACCGAAAGCGGCCACATGTACTACACGCAAAAGAACAAGCGCAACGACACGACGCGGCTCGAACTGATGAAGTATGATCCGCTCGTGCGTAAGCACGTGCTCTATCGCGAAACCAAGTAGTTCAATACAAGGCTTGTAAACACACGCTTTTTGTGCGAAAATCCAGCGTCAATGGATGGTCGCTTGGCATTGAAGCGTGTGACCAAGTAGGGGAATGGTGTAGTGGTAGCGCGACGCTCTCCAAAAGCGTAGGCCAGGGTTCGATTCCTTGTTCCCCTGCAGAACGAAGACACCGTCCAGCGTGACGGTGTCTTTTGTCGATGGCTGAGTGTACGTGAGAACAGGGTATCCGAGGAGAAAGCAGCGATGTCTGCCGATGACACGCTAGGCACTAAACCAGAGCGACGGCGTAAGCGTACGCTGGCTGGAAAGTCACGCGAGGAGATTCTGAGCGAGGGCGTTGAAGAGGGCGAGCAGGCTCTCTCCAAAACCAAAGCGCGCCCGACGCCGTCACGCCGAGATCAAGAGGAAGAAGATCGTCCCAAAGGCTTCATTGCGCGGATGATTGACAGCCTGCGCGAATACCTCGAAGGCGTGAATTCGGAAATGAAGAAGGTCGTCTGGCCGACCAATGAGGATACACGGCACTTGAGCACCGTCGTGCTGACGACGCTGATTGTTTCATCGATAGTGCTGGGTGCTATCGTGCTGCTTTTCACTGAACTCTTCCGCGTTGGTCTGGCGCAACCGGCAATCTTGCTGGGTATTATGGTGCTTGCGGCGATTGTGGGCTTCATTTATGCCCGAACGAGCAGCCAGCGATCATCACTCTAGCCGCGCGCTGCTGGCCGGGGAATGAAACCGCTAGCGCACCAGCAGAAGGAGTTCGCAGGCATGGCGGACGAAGAGAAGAAAATCACACATTCAACTGATTATGACCCCGAACCCGTGGACATCGATGATAATGCGTCGGAAGGCGATGTCGTCGAGCGGGATATTCTGAGCGATGACATCCTGGCTCCCAGGAATACTGGCGAGCGCCAATGGTATGTCGTTCATTGTTATTCCGGGCAAGAGAACAAGGTGCGTCACGCCATCGAACAGCGCATCGAAACGATGGGGATGCGTGACAAGATTTTTGACGTGATCGTGCCGACCGAAGAGGAAATCGAGGTCAAGGACGGCAAACGCCGCACGGTCGAAAAGCGGGTTTTCCCCGGCTATCTCCTGGTCGAAATGATCATGGACGAAGATTCGTGGTATGTCGTGCGCAATACGCCCGGCGTGACCGGGTTCGTTGGCATGGGCAATGAGCCGACGCCGCTGCGCTCGGATGAAGTCAAGCAGATCATGGAGCGCATGACCGAGGAAGCGCCCAAGGTCAAAGTCACGTTCAAGATCGGCCAGAAGGTACGCATCATCGACGGGCCGTTCAACGACTTCATCGGTACGGTCGCCGCCATCGATCCTGATCGCTCCAAGGTGCGCGTGATGGTGAACTTCTTTGGACGCGATACACCTGTCGAACTCGATTTTCTGGAAGTGGAAAAGCAGTAGAGTAGCCAACCCCTGGTTGGTGATCGTGTGCTCGACAACAGCAGGACTTTCAACCGGCGCTAATGGCGATATGTCTGCCACTAGCTGCAACGACGAACGAAGTGAGGCAATATGGCGAAGAAAATCAAAGCGATTGTCAAGTTGGAGCTGGATGCAGGCAAAGCCAACCCCGCGCCGCCGGTCGGCCCTGCGCTGGCACAGCATGGCATCAACATCATGGCGTTCTGCAAAGAATACAATGCCAGGACGTCAAACCGTATGGGCGAGATCATCCCTGCGGAAATCACGGTATTCACCGATGGGTCGTTCAAATTCGCGCTCAAGAGTCCGCCGTCGGGCTTCTTGATCAAGAAGGCCGCGGGCATTGAAAAAGGCTCGGCCAAGGCCAACGTAGACAAGGTTGGCAAAGTCACGCGCAAGCAGCTTCTCGAAATTGCCGAGATCAAGCGCGCGGACATGAATACCGATAATGTCGAGTCGATTTTGCGCCAGCTTGAAGGCACGGCGCGCAATATGGGTGTGGAAGTCGTCGATTAGTTCCAGGCAATTGGCTGTCACAGTACAGCCAGGCGCTCATACGAGTGGGAGGGCGAAAAGCCCGCATGACCACAGGAGAAAGAGAAAATGGCACACAAAGGTAAGCGCTACACAGATCTGATGAAATTGGTCGATATGGATCAATTCTATGGCCTGGAAGAAGCTGTCAAGCTGATCAAGCAGATGGCGAACGCGAAGTTTGACGAGACGGTGGAATTTCACTTCCGCCTCGGCATCGACCCCCGGCACAGCGATCAGCAGGTGCGC
>JAHDWN010000004.1:37548-62841 GCA_023382675.1 Anaerolineae bacterium | reverse complement strand
TGGTCTGGGCAAGACGGTGCGTGTGCTCGTCTTCGCGGAGGGTGAAGATGCGCGTGTGGCCCGCGAGGCTGGCGCGGATTTCATCGGCGACGATGAGATGATCAATCGCATCCAGAAAGATAACTTCCTCGATTTCGACGCTACCCTGGCTGTCCCCAGCATGATGTCCAAGGTCGGGCGTCTGGGACGTATCCTCGGTACACGCGGTTTGATGCCGAACCCGAAAGCTGGTACGGTTGTCCAACCGGACGATCTCCCGCGCGCGATCACCGAGCTGAAGGCCGGTCGTGTCGAATTCCGTAATGATAAGTCCGGCAACCTGCACATTCCGGTGGGCAAGGCCAGCTTCGAGGCGCAAAAACTCTATGAGAATGCGCAGGCCATCTTCAACGCTGTGCAGCATCAGAAGCCGGCGGCAGTCAAGGGCGTCTACATCAAACGTGTGACGCTGACCTCGACCATGGCTCCTGCCGTGCGGATCGATCAGTCCAGCATTCCCGCGCAAAACTAAACGCCGGGCAGACAGAGATGAAGATTCAGTAGGGGCGCGTTTGCGCCCTTACTTTTTGGGGAAGCTTGGCATGACGGTCGAGATAGTCTCCGGCGATCCGTTGCAGACGCAGGCGCAAGTGCTGGCATTTGGCTACAATGCGCACAGTCGCTCCGAAGTTAACCCCCTGCAAGCAACACTCCAATACCGCTACCCGGCGGCGTTCGCCGCTTTTGGCAAGCAGTGCCGCGCCGGACGCATCGCGCCCGGTACGCTATGGATCTGGCGCGAGGCGCAACCGTGGCTGGGGTTCATGATCGTGCGCGAATCTTCCGTTGGGCCGACGCGCCTGCGCTTTGTGCAGCAGATCGCGCTCACGTTGGCGCGCGACTATCAGCTTGACGGCATTCGCAGCGTCGCGATTGCCAGCCTGTGTACGCCTGACGAGCGCGCTGGCGTTCGCGAAATTCTGATGCAGTGGCTGGGCAAGATCAACTTGCAGGTCACGCTCTACGAATGAGACATCACCAATGGTTGCGGCCGTCGCAGCGCTATTCTCGGAAGACCGCATTCAAGAACGCCGCTGTCGTCAACACGTAACCGACTACGGCGACGGCGATGTCGCCATGGGCATAGAACAGCGTTGATGTCACCAGCAAACTGCCGAGAATGACGGCACGCGACGTATGCTTGCTCTGCGACTCAATGCGCGCAAGCTGCCGTTTGTAGCTCTCGCTCGGCTCCGTGTGGAAACGGATCTCACCGCGTTCAATCTTGCCAATCAACTCCTGCGCAGTGATCGGTGGGGTGAGCGCGCGGCCTACCTGCTGGCTGAAGGTCGTCAATGCGCGACCGGCCTCCTCGCCCAGAATCGCGCTGACCACCGCCGTCCCCACCGGGATCAGCGAGCCGGGGCCGGTCAGACTGATGGCCTGCGTCGCCATCCGCGCTGCATACGGCTGAAGCTCACTCCACGGATTGAAGTTCGGGTCGATAGTGGTACACATGCCGTTGAGGATGCCGACGGTGCGCCCTAGGTAGACGAAATCCTGTGGCACCTGGAATGGCATGGCGAAGATCAGGTCATTGAACTCGTTGCCCAATTCAGCCGCCGCTGAGTAGCTCAGGTTGCTCATCTCCGACATGCTCAAGCCCCAGACCTGATCGAACACGGCCCGTGTTGCCTCCTCGATGCGGGCGGTATCCGCCTCTGGCAGCAGGAAGCCCAGCCGCTTGTAATGCTGAATCAGCCCGGCGGCGTCACGGTTGATGACTGCCGCCAGCGTATCGATCAGCCCCTCGGCGATTTGAGGCGTGAGCGAGCCGGTCATGCCAAAGTCGATGAAGATCAGGTAGAAGGGGCGATCCCCCTTATAGGCTGTCGAACCGTTTTCGTGCGGCAGCGGGTACACGAACAGATTACCCGGATGCGGGTCGGCGTGGAAGAAACGCTCCTCGAAAATCTGCCGCAGATAGGTGTCCATCAGTCGCTTGGCGACGGCTTTGCGGCTGATCCCGGCGGCTTCTAACCCGGCGAAATCATTGATCTTGATCGTCGTCACGTCTTCCATCGTCAGCACGCGGTCGGTCGAGTGCTCCCGGTAAACCTCCGGGATATAGACGCCCATGTCGTCCTTGAACATCTCGGCAAACTTCTGCGCGTTGACGGCTTCGTGACGATACGAGAGTTCTTCCAGCAGGACGCGCCCGAACTCGCGTGCCAGCGACTCGACATCCGCGCGGCGGCGCACGAAGCTGAAGTTGTTCGCGAACCGACCCGCTGCGATGAGTGCCGCAAGATCGGTATGGCAGATAGCGACGATGCCTGGACGCTGCACCTTGATGACGACGCGCGCGCCATCATTCAAACGCGCTCGGTAGACCTGGCCGATGGAGGCGGCGGCGACCGGTGTGTTGTCGAACTGGCTGAAGCGCGCGCTGATCGGCCCCAGTTCCGTTTCGATGATGCTTTTCATCTTCTCGAAGGGCACAGCGGGGACTTCATCGCGCAGGGCGGCGAGTTCGTCGATAACCTCTTTTGGGAACACATCTTCGCGCGTCGAGATGAACTGCCCCGCCTTGATCATCACGCCGCCGGTCTTGATGGCGAACAGACGGAAGGAGCGCGCATAGTTGCGCCAGCGATTCAGGCTGGTGCGATCAACGTAGTCCGGGAAGAAGTTGGCAACAAAGAGCTGCCAGAAGATCAGCCGCGCGAACAGAAGCACCGCATACAAGAAGACACGCCAGAAACGCAGACGCATACGCAGCGACTTCGGCGGTGTTGGCTCCGTGGGCACGGCGATGACATCTTCAAGGGCGCTGCGCACCTCGGTTTTGATGGCGCTGAGCTGGGCGGAGGCGACTTCAGCGGGCGCTCCCACCACAGTCACTGCCTGGGTTTCAGTCAGAGCCTGCTCGTCAGGGTTTGGCCTCTTTGGCGAACTGGATATTGAGGGCGGACTGCTCAAATTTTGCATCGGCTATCTCGAGATCCCACAACGCATACGGTAAGACGATATTTCGTCGGTAAGGCCCCACGCGCAGTGTCAATTCATCGCGCGAGCGGTAGATGTCCAGATCCTGCTTGCTGGCAAATGGCAGCGGCACGATCAACCGGTAGCTGTGATCGCCGGTATCCTCGATACGATGCGTGGAGCCGGTGAAGAACTGCTCTTCCGGTTCTTGATCCTTATACAACTCTGCGCCGAGTTTGCGCAGCGCATCTAAGCCTGTCACTTCCTGCCCGAAGAGCGGCGCGGTCAACAGCGGCAGTTCGCCAAACGCTTCGCCAATGTAGCTGAGGTTTTCCTTCTGGTTCGCCTTCCACATGGCAAAGTAGGGGTCGGTCACTTCGTCCGGGATCACCCGATTGCACAGGATCGCATCGGTCGCATAACCATAAAGGTTGAGATAGGTGTACGTGCGCTGTGTTTCCTTGATGACCATCTTTTCCGGGTTAATGACCAGCCGGACACTCGCCATGTTCGGGTCGGAAAGGATGGCGCGCACCTTGTCGAGCGTGTCGAACAGCACCTGCACTTCGTCCCAGGCCGTTCGATCCGGGATCGCGTCGCCACGCCCGATAGCTTTCCCGATGGGACGCAGAATCCTTGATGCGCCGCGCGTCAGGCTGATGATCTTCTCGAACCACCAGCGGGTAACATCCGGCAGGCTGAGCAGACGCAGCGTTTCGGCGGTCGGTGCGGCATCGACGACCAGAATATCGAAGTCCTTCTGCTCGACATACTGATTGATCCAGAGCAGGTGCGAGCCTTCTTCCAGACCGGGCAGGATCGTTACTTCCTCAGCGACGATTTCATCCACGCCCTGCTTGCTGAACAGCGCCGACATATAGCGCTGGATCTTGCCCCAATATTTATCCATCGAATAGCGGGTGTCGATCTCCTGTCCCCACAGGTTGGGATAGAGTTCGACCGGTTCCGGCCCGATGGTTTTTTCCAGAGAGTCGGCGAGGCTGTGGGCGGTGTCGGTGCTGATGACGATGGTTTTCAAGCCGCGCTCGGCACAGCGCAGGGCAGTCGCGGCGGAGATACTCGTCTTGCCGACACCACCCTTGCCAGTATGGACAATCACACGCATGTTGCTGTCTTTCGTTCCATTCGTTCTGAATTGTACAATACGCCGGCACGTTTGTAGTGTGCCTCTCATGGTTTATATACGTGGGAAGGCGGGGGCAAGTTGTGTGCCTTCGTATCAATAGGCCCATTTCTAATACATTTCTGTCGCAAGTATTGGCTCAAGTGAATCTGTGCCCACTTCCCGCCTTCTGGGAAACGTGTCTTTTGCTTTCGGTATAATGCCTATAGCAATGGTTGAAGTCTCCGATATTTAGTGCTGTTTCGTAACTGACATGAAAGCTGAACTCCTCTCCACACCCGCACCCATCGACACCGCGCCGCTGACGCTGACTGACATGCCGACGCCGACACCCGGCGCGCGCGAACTGCTCGTGCACGTCCACGCTTGCGGTGTCTGCCATACTGATCTGCATGTGACCGAGGGTGAACTGCCAAAGCCGAAGCTGCCGCTGATCCCAGGGCATGAGATCGCCGGCACGGTCGCGGCGGTCGGCGATCAGGTGACGCGCTTCGCTGTCGGCGCGCGGGTCGGCATTCCCTGGCTGCACCAGACCTGCGGCGAGTGTGAATTCTGCCGCCGTGGCGAGGAAAATCTGTGCCCCAACGCGTTGTTCACCGGCTATACCGCCGATGGCGGCTATGCCGACTACACGACCATCCGCGAAGACTTCGCCGTGCCGATCCCGGACGCATTCAGCGACGCCGAGGCTGCGCCGCTGCTGTGCGCTGGCATCGTCGGCTACCGGGCGCTGCGCCTGGCAGGCATTCAACCGGGAGAGCGTGCCGGTCTCTACGGCTTTGGCGCGAGCGCACACATCTGCTTGCAGGTACTGCGTCATTGGCAGTGTGAGGTCTACGTCTTTTCACGCAGCGACGAGCATCAGGCTCATGCGCGAGAGCTAGGGGCCGTCTGGGCTGGCAGTGCGCAGGCGACGCCCACCGCGCCGCTCGACCGGGCAGTGTCGTTCGCGCCCGCAGGCTGGATTGTGCCGCTGGCGTTGGCGCATCTACGGCCAGGGGGAACGCTCTGCATCAATGCCATCCACACCAGCCCGATCCCGGAGATGCCCTATCATCTGCTCTGGGGCGAGCGCATTGTGCGCACAGTTGCCAATGCCACCCGGCGCGATGCCGAGGAATTCATGTCGCTCGCCGCGCAAATCCCGATCCATGCCGACATCGAGTTGTTCCGGCTTGATCAGGCGAACACCGTTCTGCAACGGCTCAAGGCCGGACAGGTGCGCGGCGCTGCCGTGCTGTCGCTGCTATGATTCACCGCCTATGGCGAGTCGCTGGAAGCTGTATCGGATAGATTTCGCCGTGTGTACAGAGCCAGCGGGCGTGTTTCCAGACCTGTCACTGGTCGGAAGGCATCATCGTCAGCAAAGATGATCGGCTCACCTACATAGTGACGTTCGAGTGTATCGGTATAGGCCTCACTCACAAAGATCGCCTGATCGACAATCAGCGCGCCCCAGCGCTGTTCCGCCAGCGCGGCTTCGATGTCAGTAGCGAAAGCGCGTTTGGCCGCACTGGCCTCTTCGTCCACGTTGCCGTAAAGCGCCATTAACCAGCCCACGTGACCGCCAGTTTTGTCTGCCATCTCGGCATAATAGCCATGAGCAAACACCAGGACTTCACCACGTTGCTGGGGCAATAGGTCGATGAACTGCTCGCCCGCAGCGTGATCCTCTGCTGTCGGCACGAACTGGTGTGGCAGATATATCAGCGTGATAAACTGCAAATTGATCGCAGCAAAGCCAGCACAGCCGCGCGAAACCCGCGCCAATGTAATAGGAGAACGGGCCATAGAGCGGGGATACCCAGGTGGTTGTGGGTTCTGTGTAGATGGACTGGCCATCAAGAATACGGCTGACAGTATCGACCGTCGCGCCTTCCATCCATTCCAGCTCGAATGGATAGTTGATCCGGTTGATCACAACGAACGCATACAGGCCAAAGGCGACCAGCGCGAGCAGCACGACCAGAGCGCGCAGCAGACCATCCAGACGGATGAGCATGACTCTTTCGTTCACGGGTAGCAACGACCTTCATCGCCGTCGAGACAGAAACTCGACGTTCTAGACGATCATATGCTGATTGTGGGTACTGCTTGCGTAAGACCCAATCGGTCGCCTTCACACTCGGACGCGCTTCGGCTTAGGTCAATCGGTGCTGAGCGAACCAGCCAGTCTAGATGCCGAACTGATCGACCACTTCTTCAAGCCAGTCCTTGATGCGACCGGAGGTCAGGTCTTTCTGACCATCCTGATCGATGCCTAGTCCCAGAAAGTGATCTTCGACGGTGGCTTTTGACTCTTCGAACTGGTAGCTCTTGGTCGTCCACATGCCCCACATGACAGCTCCGCGATCCATGAAGGCGTCGGCCAGCATTCCCAGCGCATCCAGAAAGTTGTAGCCGTAGCCATTCTGATCGCCCAGGCCGAACATGGCAACCTTCTTGCCGGTCAGATCGAGTTCTGCCAGCTTGGGCAAAAAGGCTTCCCAGTCATCCTGCATCTGGCCGGTGTTCCAGGTGGGTACACCGACGATCATATACTCGTATTTGAGCAGCGTGCCGGGTTCGGTCTTGCCGATATTGTGAATGTCAATCGCCCCGGGTCGCAGCTTCTCAAACGCTTCCTTGACCTGTTCAGCAACGAATTCTGTGTTGCCTGTATTGCTACCGTAGAAAAGACCGACCTTTGCCATCTGTCCAACACCTCTATGCAATCGTGTGTATGTGAATGGTCATAAGCATACTTGTGAACACGCGGTGCGTCCACTAGATTTCGGGCACGTTTTCACAAACCTGACACTGAAGAGCGCTGCGCACGACACCCGTAAACACGAAGTCGCCAGGAAATCGTAGGAATATTGCGAAAAATCAATTTGACACGTGCAAAATTTATGCTATATTGACGGTGAGAGTAGTCTACCACGTACTCTCAACCACTCTGGCGCGCTGTTCAATTGCATCAGCCTGCCAAGGCATCCGGCTCAGAAACAGTATTCGGCCTGAGTTGGTAGCGGCATGTACCGATTTACAGTACAGGTCTTCGAGGTCATCAGCATCATTTGTTGAATACATCCAGGCATTCTTGCCTTCCTCTGTGCTGCTGCCCGTGCGCCTGGATTGCTTCATTC
This sequence comes from Anaerolineae bacterium, assembly GCA_023382675.1. Lineage (GTDB taxonomy): Bacteria > Chloroflexota > Anaerolineae > Aggregatilineales > Phototrophicaceae > Flexifilum. Next base: position 55,602 of record JAHDWN010000004.1, on the reverse strand, counting down.
CATCGATCAAAATGCAAAATATGCAACAACTACACAACATCGAAAATGAAAGGAGGCAGGCGGCGGCTGTTTTCTGACGCCTGAGACGAAGCGCCAGGCGAATTAGTAGCCCGCCAGTGAGGACTATGGATATCGCAACACTTGAACGTAAAACGCTTGACGATCTGCGGGATATGGCACGTGAGGCAAGCATCAGCGGCTTCAGCCGGTTAAAGAAAGAAGAATTGGTGCTTGCTCTCTTGCGTAATCACGCAGAGCGCCAGGGGCTTAAACTCCGCGGCGGCATTCTCGAAATTGTCGATGATGGCATCGGTTTCTTACGCGCGGAGAAATATCTGCCCGGCCCGGAAGACATATACGTCAGCCAGACCCAGATCAAGCGCTTTGGGCTGCGAACCGGCGACATGGTTGTCGGCCAGGTGCGCGCTCCCAAGGACTCCGAGAAATACTATGGCCTGCTGCGCGTCGAATCGGTCAACGGTCTTAATCCTGAAGAAGCCAAGAACCGGCCAAACTTTGAAGACCTGACCCCGATTTTCCCCCAGCAGCGCTTTGATCTCGAAACCAACCCACGCATCCTTTCCACCCGACTGCTCAACCTGATAGCTCCCGTAGGCAAGGGCCAGCGTGGCTTGATCGTCTCGCCTGCGAAAGCCGGTAAGACGACTATCCTAAAAGAGATTGCCAACGCGATCAGCGAGAATTATCCGGAAGTTCACCTGATGATGGGGCTCATCGGCGAGCGCCCGGAAGAAGTCACCGACATGGATCGCTCGGTCGCTGCGGAAGTGATCGCATCGACATTCGATGATCCGGTGCAAAATCACACGCGTGTCGCGGAGATGGCGCTCAACCGCGCCAAGCGGCTCGTCGAAATCAAGAAGGATGTTGTGCTGCTGCTCGACAGCCTGACTCGTCTCACCCGTGCCTATAACCTCGTTGTGCCCCCCAGCGGGCGCACGCTAACCGGTGGTCTCGATCCGTCGGCGGTGCATCCGCCCAAGCGCCTTTTCGGTGCGGCACGTAACGTTGAAGAAGGCGGCAGCCTGACCATCATCGCAACCTGCCTTGTGCAGACGAACAGCAAGATGGACGATGGCATTTTCGAAGAATTCAAGGGTACGGGCAATATGGAGCTGACGCTCAGCCGCAAGCTCCAGGAACGTCGTATCTTCCCTGCCTTCGATATTGAGCAATCCGCTACTCGCCGTGAAGAACTCCTGCTCGGCCCCGACGTGCTCCAGCGTGTCTACACGCTGCGGCGCATGTGGAGTCACCTTGCTGAAGATCCGGATAGTGGGCCGGTCGGCGCGACCGAGCAGTTACTTAACAGCCTACGCCAGACCGACAGCAACGAGGAATTCCTCAATACGCTGCCGGGCGCGGGGGCGCAGAACAACCGCTTCTTCTAGGCGGACGCAGGTACCACTCACAGACTGATCAGGGCGCAAAACTGCGCCCTGATGCGTTGTCAATGCCTTGCTCAGCCTGCGCGCATATGGGACAATGTTAGCCTCTAGAACATTAGTGCCGCGAGCGAAGCGATGCTGCCCCTTCGTCTTGAAATCAAGAACTTCCTCGCCTATCGGGCGCCCGACCCGGTGCGCTTCGAGGGAATTCATCTCGCCTGCCTTACCGGCAATAATGGCGCGGGTAAATCCTCGCTGCTGGACGCGATCACCTGGGTGCTGTGGGGCAAGGCGCGCGCCCGGCGTGATGAGGAGCTTGTCCACCTGGGACAGCACGATATGTACGTGCAGCTCGATTTCGAGCAAGAAGGCACGGTCTATCGTGTGCTGCGCCAGCGCACGCGCAAATCCGGCGGTGCGGGCACGCTCGAACTCTTTTCCATCAGCGACGACGGCCAACTGATCCCGCTGACGGAACCCAACATGCGCGGGACGCAGGCGCGCATTAACCGGCTGCTGCGCCTGGATCACGAGACGTTTGTCCATTCCGCCTTCTTACAGCAGGGACGCGCCGATGCCTTCACGATCAAGACGCCCAGAGAGCGCAAGCAAATCCTCTCGGATATTCTGGGCCTCGCGCGTTGGGAGCAGTACGAAGAAGCGGCTAAAGACACGCTCAAGCAGATAGACGCGGAAATCCAGGTCTACGAAAGCCGTCTCCAGGACATCGAAACCGAACTTGAGAAAGAACCCCGGCTGCGGACGGAACTGGAGCACGCCGAAGCTTCGCAGCGTGAAGCCCAGGCAGCGCTGGATGTGGCTGAGAAGTCGCTGGCGGAAGTCGCGCACGCGGAAGCGGATCTGCGCGCCGCCCGTGAACGGCTGGCCGAGATCGAGGGACGGATCAAAGAACGGCAGGCCGAACTCAAAAACACGCACGCAGAGATCGAGCGCCAGCGCGAGCGTATTGCCGGCTATGAAGCTACCATCGCGCAGCGCGGCGATATTGAAGCAGGCTATAACGCGCTCCAGGCAGCACGCGAAGCCGATCATGCGCTCGGCGATCTTTTGATGCAAATGAGCCATCTCGATACGCGCAAACACGATCTTGAACGCGCCCTCGACGCAGCGCGCGCCGAACTCAACGCCGAGTTGAGCGCATGTGAAGCCGAGATCGCGGCTTTCGAGCGCACGATTGAGATGGCACAGACGGAAGATCTGGTCGAAGTGCAGTCGGAGATCGCGTCGCTGCAAGCGCTCGACAGCCAGCGCGAGGAGCTTCAATCGGCCATCAGCCGGTTGGAGCAGGAACGATCTGGGCTTGAGTCTTCCAACAAGCATCTGTGGGACGAGATGCAGACGATGAAAGAGCGTCTGCAAAAACTGGAAGTCGTCAGCGGCGCGACCTGTCCGCTGTGTGGGCAGCCGTTGGACGAGGCCCATCGCGCAGAGTTGATGGTGCAGGTGCAGGCGGAGGGCAAACAGCGCGGCGATGCTTATCGCGCCAACACTGCGCGCACCAAAGACATCGACGCGGAGTTGAGCCAGCATCGCACCGAGATCGGCAGACTGGCAGAGGATTTGAAGACCCTCCAGCCGATGATCGAGCGCGCCGGCGTCTTGCAGGCAGGGGTTGATGCGGCGGCCAACGCGCAGGCGCATTTACAGACTGCACAGGCGCGCTCAGAGACGCTGCGTAGTCAACTCGCTCAGGACGATTTCGCCGCCGATTTGCGCCAGCAGTTGGCGGAAATCGAAGCCCAGCGCGACGCTGTGGGCTATGACAGCGATCGCCACTCAGCTGCGCGCCAGGACGTGCAGATGTACCGCGAATACGAGGCACAGCAGACGGCGCTCAACCTCGCGCTCAATGCGCTGCCGGACGTGCAGGCGGCGTTGGACGGAGCGTTGCTGCGCCAGGAGCGGCTGGAAAAAGCCATCGCCGAAGAACAAGCAAAATACGAGGCGCTGGGCATCGAAATCACCGGACTGGAGGTGCTGGCGAAAGAGCAGCTTGCGCGCGAAGAAGAAGTTCGCAAGCAGCGCGCGCTGGAGCGAAGCGCCTATCAGCGGCTCGTCAATGCTCAGCAAGAACTCAATGCATTGGACGCACAGCGCACCCGCAAACAAGAAATCGAGGCGCGCTGCCAGCAGCGCCGCGAAGATCGCGTCGTCTATGATGATCTGCGCGAGGCCTTCAGCAAAAAAGGCATCCCGGCGATGATCATCGAAACCGCTATCCCGGAGTTAGAGACCGCGACCAATCGCTTGCTCGCGCGCATGACCGACGGGCGGATGCAGCTCAAGTTCGAAACGCAGCGCGAAAAAGTCACCGGCGGGGTGATCGAAACGCTCGACATCCACATCGCCGACGAGTTGGGCACGCGCAGCTACGAGACGTACAGCGGTGGCGAGGCTTTTCGCATCAACTTTGCGATACGGGTTGCGCTTTCGCAATTGCTGGCGCGGCGGGCGGGTGCGCACCTGCGGACGCTGTTCCTCGACGAAGGCTTCGGCACGCAGGATGAAGATGGGCGCAATAAGCTGGTCGAAGCGATCACAGCGATCCAGGACGATTTCGACATGATCCTGGTTGTCACGCACATTGACGACCTGCGGGATTCCTTCCCGGTGCATCTGGTCGTCACCAAAACCGGCGAGGGCAGCTACGTGAGCGTGCGTTAGCCAGAAGCAGGCTCAACTTCTGAGAGTTGCTCAGCTTTAGCACAGCGATTATGATTCAAGCTCAGAATCATGATATTGTCGCCAGTTTGCCGATGTGTTCACGAATGACATTTCGCCTGTCGCTGATTATCAAGCTTGCGCTTGTCCTGGTGCTCGTGCTGCCCGCGTGTTCAGCCGCAGAAACGTTCGTGGTGCCGACTGAGCGCCCGACCGCGACGGCGACCGCCACAGGCACGCCCACCCGCCAGCCCGGCACGGACATCACCCCCACGCCACTGCCGACACGCCTGCCATTGACCCCGACCGGCGGCCCATCACCCACGCCGCTCTTTGGTCAGCCGGTGGTCGTCGCCGTGCAGCCAACCGCATCACGCACACCCAATCCGAATGCGCCGCGCATCGAGTACTTCACGACCGACGTACTCTCGGTTGTGCCCGGCGATACTGTCCGTCTGCTCTGGGCGGCGCGTGGTGCGGATACCGCTGCCGTCTACCGCCTGGATGCGGCGGGCAATCGGACACAGCTCTGGAACGTCGGCCCCGACGGGCAGCTCAGTGTGCAGACCAGTCGCCGCGACCGCGTTCAGATCGAGTTCGTGCTCAGCATCGGTGAGGGCATCAATCGTGTCGAACAGTTGTTGATTGTGCCACTGGCCTGCCCGGACACCTGGTTCTTCTCACCGTCACCTGCGCCGTGCCCGGTTGGCCCCGCGGCGGAAACGGCGATCATCGAGCAGCCGTTCGAGCGCGGACGCATGATCTACATCGCTTCCAGCAACCGTGTGTATGCGCTCTTCAACGATGGCATAGCGCCTGCATGGTTCTCCATCGACAATCGTTATGATCCGGCGATTCACCCGGAATCGGAAGAAAACTTCCAGCCACCACCCGGATTTTATCAACCCATCGGCATCCTTGGGTTTGTCTGGCGCGGCAACGACCGCGTACGCAACCGCTTGGGCCTGGCGCTCGATCTGGAGTCGAGTTATCAGGGCGTCGTGCAAGCTGCACCGAATGGCGGCGCTGAAACGTTTTACGTCAGCAGCGCTGATGGTACCGTCCTGGAATTGCTGCCCGAAGGTGACGTCTGGCAGATTATCACGCCGTCTTAATCCGGGTGATCTATGATGGTTGCGCGTGGGCTGTTTTGCCTGGCGCGTGTATTGGAGACTGCTCCCATGATTAATGAAACTGCGTCATCGGCAGATGATCGACCCATCTTGCGGCCGGTGATGCCGTTCGAGCCGACCACCGAAAGCAGCGTTCGCAGTGAATTACGTCGGATGGTGATGGAAGTCTTCACCATCGAGCGCGAGCCGACCGGTGAGCCGGATTTGCTCATGCAGCGAGATGGCATATTGCTATTCAACCCGGACGGGGCTTTGACTGCGACCTTTGAAGGGCGGCTGTTGATCGATTCCGAAGAGGCGTATCGCCAGCTCGACACGGCCTTTGCTACGCTCGATCACATGCCTTACTTCCGCGAACATGATGGCAGACAGGTCATTCATGCGGTGCGTGGGCGCATTCACCCTAAGCCGCGCAGTTGGCACTGGAACGCCTTTCTTTTCGTCGCGACCTTCTTGAGCGTGCTCCTGTTGGGCACAGAAATGGCGCTCAGTGAAATCGCGGCGACCAACCGACCGCTGGCTGAGCAGTTGCTCGCGAATATCTCCGGTGAACTCTGGCGCGGCTTGCCCTATGCCTTGAGTCTGATGCTGATCCTGGGCGCGCATGAATTGGGCCACTATTTCGCAGCGCGCTATCATAAAATCGCCGTGACGCTGCCCTATTTCATCCCTGCGCCGTTCTTCAGCTTTCTCGGAACGTTTGGCGCGGTCATCCAGCAGCGTGAGCCATTCCGCAATCGCAAGTCGATGTTCGACATTGGCGCGGCAGGCCCCCTGGTCGGGCTGGTCTTTGCCATTCCCATAGTCATCATCGGCCTGGCAACGTCGCCAACCGGCCCGATCACGCCCGGCGGGTGGGTCGAAGGCAACTCGTTCATCTATGCTCTATCGAAAACACTGGTCTTCGGCAAATTCCTGCCGAGCGATGGCATCGACGTTTACATGAATCAACTGACGCAGGCGGGATGGGCCGGGTTGTTGGTCACGTCGCTCAATCTGGTGCCGCTCGGCCAGCTCGATGGCGGACACATTCTCTACTCGCTGCTTGGCGAGAAGGCCCGCCGCCTGTATCTGCCGATTGTCGGCCTGATGGTTGTGCTGGTCTTCATTAGCCAGTTCTGGCTGCTGTGGGCGCTACTGCTCTTCTTGTTGGGACGCATCTACGTGCCGCCGCTGGACATGATTACGCCGCTTGATTCCCGTCGGCGTATGCTCGGATTGTTGGCCCTAGCGCTGTTTGTGCTTACCTTCGTGCCGGTTCCCCTCAGCCAGGTGGTGAGCGACGGCAGCATCCCCTTGCCACAGAATACGAGCACGGTCTGGCTGCAAATGACCGTCGGCGTGATGGTTGTGTACGGCTGGCTGCGCCGGCGCTAATCGGGGAACTTGACGTACAGGAGCATGTCCTGAAGTTCGCCTGCGTTGTCGCGGATGTCGTTGTGAAATCGCGCCTCCAGGACGTAGCCGGCACGTTCTGCCACGGCGGCGCTGCGGGTATTGCGCGCGTCGCAGCGAATGATCATCCGCTGTGCCTGCAAGATCTCGAACGCGATCCGTGTCAGGCCGTTCACTGCCTCTGTGATCAGCCCCTGTCCTTCGCGGCTGGTGCGTATCCAATAGCCGGTCTCGAACTTGGGCACGTTCCAGTCGCGCGGATGCAGCCCACTTGCGCCGAGCAATTCGCCCGTCTGCTTGTCGAATAACAACAGCGGATAATCTTCCTGCGCGTTGAAGTGTGCCCATGAATCGCGCGCAAAGTTCTCCGTCTCGTCAAGGCTGGGCATCGTTTTTGCCCAGGGCATCCAGCGAGTGAGCGCAGCGAATGACTCGCGAATGGCGTCGTTGAGGACGCGGCCATCGCCGGGGCGCGGAGGGCGCAGGATCAGCCGTTCAGTTTCGAGTTGACTGGGAAGTTGAGGATTCGCCGCCGGGTACATCGTGACATCTCCTGAACAGGAAATCTCATTATTGCCCCATCATGCCCTCTTGCCAACCGTTAATTTTTCCCTTATGCTGTGACAATCGCCTCACTGTTCTATCCTTCACAGGAGTAAACAATGACAGACTTGGTTCAGATTACTCGTTAGCAGTCTCCTCATCGGCGTTTCGGTCGCCGCACCCGTTGGCCCGATTGGTATCCTCACCATCCGCCGGACGCTCGCACATGGCCGTCTCAGCGGGCTGGCAACCGGGTTAGGCGTCGCCACCGCCGATGCCATTTACGCCAGTATCGCCGCCTTCAGCCTCACGCTTGTCGCCAGTTTTCTCAGCAATCTTGCCGACCCAATCCGCCTTGTTGGGGGCATTTTCTTGCTCTACCTGGGTGTCAAGGCGTTCGTCGCGCCACCGGCGGAGCGCGCTGCGACTGCGGGTGGCAACAGTGTGGTCGCTATGTACGGCTCGGCGCTGGCGCTCACCCTGACGAACCCGCCGACAATCTTTATCTTCCTGGGCATCTTCACCGGCACCGGGTTGATCCCTGCGAACGCCGAAAGCGATGCTGCCCGATCATTGGTTGTCGTACTGGGCGTGTTCCTGGGATCAGTCACGTGGTGGGCGTTTCTGAGTGGCATGGTCAGTCTCCTGCGTGAACGCTTTACGCCGCGTATGATGCGCTGGGTCAATCGCCTGTCTGGCGCGATTCTTATCGCGTTTGCGCTCTGGGCCCTGGCCGGGTTGTTCGCACGCTGATCCGCAACATGAGCATGGATGGGGTGTGGGGCACGCTCCATCTTCACAGCACTTAGCTTCTGCTCATGCTGTCTATGCTATACTACTGCACGTGTTCATCTAAATAACTTTCGGAGCTTCCCGTTGCTCTTTAACCTTACCCCTGAGCGTCTGATCGTCAACCTGATTGCCTTGCTCATCGGCATGACGGTTCACGAATTTGCGCATAACTATGTCGGTTGGCGAATGGGCGATCCGGTTCCCGCCCGCGAGGGACGACTGACGCTCAATCCTTTTGTCCATATCAATTGGATCGGTTGGCTGATGTTCGCCATCATTGGTTTTGGTATCCTCGGCGCTGCACCGATTTCGCCCTATCGTATGCCTGTCCAGAATCGCCGCTGGCGCTGGTTGGCTGCGGTGGCTGCTGGTCCCGTATCGAATCTGCTGCTGGCCATCGTCTTTGCGCTTATCTTTCGCATCCTGGGACTCTCGATTTTCGACCAGAGTCTATTGGTTTTGTTGTTGGTTGGGTTGGTCAGTTGGAACGTGCTCCTGTTCCTCTTCAACCTGCTCCCGCTGTTCCCAATCGATGGCTGGCACATCGTCTACAGCCTGCTGCCGCCCGATCTGGCGATTCAGTGGGAACGCCATCAACAGACAACGCAGTACGTTTTCCTGGGTTTGCTGCTGCTCTCGTTCCTGAATATCCCCGGAATTCCGAACATCTTCGGGTTGCTGATCGGCGGGCCAAGCAACGCACTGTTGCGCTTCTTGCTCCTCTGAGTTCGCGTTGATGACAGCGGTACTCTATCGGGTGCGTCAGGGGCTGCGCGCCCTGTTTGCGTTTACAACCCCGGTCGATTACGCTCTGGTAAGCGAATTTCTCTCTCCCGCATTGATGACGCACTTTCGCGCCATGCGCCACAGTGAGCAACTGCACAGCCTGCGTGTCCTGCGTGCGCTGCTCGCCGCTGGCGCTGTGCCACATGCACTCGCTGTCGCTGCCTTGCTGCACGATGTCGGCAAGAGTCGCTACCCCCTGTCGTTATGGCAGCGCACGCTGCCGGTGCTGGTCAAACGGCTCTCTCGTCGGTTGCTTGAGCGCCTCAATGGGGGCAATGGCGCAAGCCGCTGGCGGCGCGGCTTCGTTGTCTACGTGCATCATCCGGCCTGGAGCGCTGACATCATCGCCGAGAATGGCGGCGATCCCGACGCTGTCTGGTTGGCGGCGCATCACGCCGACGATCCTGCTAACTGGCGCGATCACCCGCTCTACGATCAACTCTGTCGACTTCAGGCAGCCGACGATACCGAGTGAGCCAGCCCGAGATTTTGAGACCTTCTCGAACCAAGTACAATCTGTCGCCTGTGGCCTTAGCAAGACTCTGCTCGCACAAGAGCTTGCCATGGCGCTAGCACGACAACTGATCGAAATCTGGCAGATCGGTGATAGCAGGCGATGACACACGCGGCCTACCCTTTGCTTTCCGCCACTCAAGTGAAACAGACTGCTCGCGAACTTGGCTTCAATCTCGTTGGCATCATCCGCGCCGAGCCATCGCCATTTCTCGACGCCTACGAGCGCTGGATTGCCGCCGGGATGCACGGGAGCATGGGCTACATGGCGCGCCCGGATCGCGTGGCGCGGCGGCGCGACCTGAAGGCCATCCTGCCCGGTGTGCGCAGCCTGATTGTCGTCGGCCTGGATTATCGCGTTCACGTGCCGGATGCTCTGCTGGCCGATCCGTCGCGCGGCCGCATCGCCAGTTATGCCTGGGGGCTGGATTACCACAGCCAGATGCTGCCACGCCTTGAAGCACTGGCACAATCGACGATACAGGCTGACCGCGCTGCTGTCCCATATCGCGCCTATGTCGATACGGGGGCGATCTTGGAACGTGGGCACGCTTTCGCGGCTGGCCTGGGCTTTATTGGCAAGAACACCATGCTCATCCATCCCCGGCGGGGGAGTTATTTCTTCCTCGGCGAAGTCCTGACCGAGCATGAGTTCGACTTGTATGATGCCCCTGCCTTTCCGGCGACGATGTGCGGTTCGTGTACCCGCTGCCTGCGTGCCTGCCCGACAGATGCTTTCCCCGCGCCACATGTGCTCGATGCGCGCCGCTGTATCAGCTACCTGACGATTGAGCACAAAGGCTGGATCGAACGCGACCTGCGCCCTATGATGGGCAACTGGGTCTTCGGCTGTGATGTCTGCCAGGCTGTTTGCCCGTTTCAGCGCTTTGCGCCGGAAGTAAGCGACGTTTCGCCGCTGCGCATGGACGCTCACGCAGACCGCGCTGCGCCGCACCTGCTCGATCTGCTTGCCCTGGATGATGCCCGCTTCGCCACCCGATTTGCCGGAACGCCCATCGCCCGCATCAAGCGCGAGCGTCTCGTGCGCAATGCCTGTGTCGCGGCGGGCAACTGGGGGGCTCCAGAAGTTGTGCCGCATCTGAGTCATTTGCTCGCTGATCCGTCGCCGCTGGTGCGCGGCCATGCTGGCTGGGCACTGGGGCGCATCCACACACAAGCTGCGCGGGCTGCGTTGGTTGACAAGCAGGCGAATGAGCCGGATGAGCAGGTGCGCATTGAGATCGATCTGGCGCTTGCATCCCACCCATGATCGAGGGGCTCGCGCGGGACAGGCATCCCGCACATTTCTGAACGTGCCCTGATCAGCGACGGTATTTATAGTGATCTACAACCTCAAAAGGGGATGATTATGCGCTGGTTAGTCGCACTATGTCTTCTATGCTTGCTCCTGAGTTCGACCGCTTTTGCCCAGGATGATGAACTACCCCCGGAGGAACTGGTGGCACTGTTCGAATACGATCAAGCTCTCGCCCCGGCGATCCAGGTGAAGGCTACCGAACAACGCGGGGAAGTCACGGTTCAAGACATCACCTATCCCAGCCCGGTGGATGGCCAACCCATCGCCGCTTATATGGTGACACCGCCGGGTGATGGGCCTTTCGCAGGCGTCCTCTACGTGCATTGGTACGAGCCAGAGTCTGCCCTCTCCAATCGCAGCCAATTCCTGGACGAAGCCGTCATGCTGGCAGGTGAAGGCGTCGCCTCCTTACTGCCCGAAACGCTCTGGGAAGAAACAGACTGGTACACGCAGGGGCGCTCTCTGGATACCGATTACGACGAGACTGTCAAGCAGGTCATCGACTTGCGCCGCGCGCTCGACGTGCTGATCGCCCAGCCGGGTGTGGATGCGGCGCGCATTGGCTACGTCGGCCATGATTTCGGCGCGATGTACGGCGCAATCCTGGCGGGTGTTGATCGGCGCGCGGTCGCCTACGATCTGATCGCGGGAACGTCGGACTTCAATAACTGGATGTTGTTCGGCGTCGCGCCCGATAGCCCCGGCGTTGATGATTACAAAGCCCAGATGGCCCCGCTCGCGCCAACGCAGTACATCCCGTTCGCGGCTCCAGCATTCGTCCTGTTCCAGTTTGGAGGCAAGGATTTCTATACGCCCGCGGAGGTCATCGACGAGTTTTTCAGTGCATCGTCCGGGCCCAAACTTCGGCGTCTGTACCCGGATCAGGAACATGCCATGGATCACCGGTTTGTCCAGGAAGATCGCTTGAATTTCCTGCGTGAACAGCTTGGCCTAAGCGGATAATCGCTCGGATCATTCATGCAATCCTCGAAACGGGCGAAGCAGTACTTCGTCCGTTTTCATTTGCCTGTGTGGATGATTGATGGGATACTTTCCATTGTCACCTGAGGAGCAAAATCATGGCTCTGTTGGATGTGGCGCACGAAAGGTCGCATCTGATCGATCAACTGCGCCAGCAGTCTGACCCTGCACGCGCGGTCAGCGAAAAGAAATATCTCAAGAGCGATCTAAATTTCCACGGTGTGACTGTGCCCAAGCTCCATGCGCTGGCGAAAGCCTGGTACAAGGCGCACAAAGATGCACCGGTGGAAGATATCGCTGCACTGGCACAGTCCCTCTGGCAGAGCGACTGGCATGAGGAGCGCTCGCTGGCGGTGTTCTTGCTCGAAGAGACGGCGAATCGGCTTACGCTCGACCAACTGCCGCTGATCGAGCGCATGATCCACGAGGTCAATACCTGGGCGCACCTGGACGAGATCGCCGTTCACATCGTCGGCGCATTGCTGGCACGTGAGCCGCAGGCCGTGCGTCCGTATCTGCTTAAGTGGGCAACCGATGCCAACTTCTGGGTGCGTCGGACGGCGATCCTCGCTCAAAATGCGCATTTCCGGCGCAATGAGGGCGATTTCGCACTCTTCGAGCAAATCGTCACGCCGATGTTCGACGAAGGTAAAGTCTGGTCGGCGGATGAGCGCTTCTTCATTCGCAAAGCTGTCGGCTGGGCACTGCGCGAACTGGCAACACGCAGACCGGATTTGGTGGTCGATTTTGTCCAGCGCCAGCGCGGGCGCATGAGCGGGTTGAACTTGCGCGAGGCGACGCGCAAACTCCCTGACGAATGGAAACAGCGCCTGGGCTGAGTCAAGTCTTGGAAGCGTGACAGTACTATTTTCAGGAGCGAACTTTGTTGCAGAACAGCGATATTCACATCCGCGACCCATTCGTGCTGCCGATTATGGCGGAGAATCAATATTACCTGTACGGCACCACCGGCCCGGAGGCCTGGACGGCCCTTGCAACCGGCATCGATTACTATACCAGCACCGATCTGCAGAACTGGAACGGTCCTTTCCCGGCATTCCGTCCCCCAGCGGGTTTCTGGTCCGACCGCAACTATTGGGCACCCGAAGTCCGTTTCTATCGCGCAACCTATTACCTGTTCGCCACCTTCAAAGCTGAAGGCGTGTGCCGGGGAACGCAAATCCTGGCAGCCGACAGTCCACGTGGCCCCTTCTTGCCCATCAGTGACGGGCCGATTACACCCCGCGATTGGGAGTGCCTGGATGGAACGTTGTTCGTGGATGCCACTGAACAGCCCTGGATGGTCTTCTGCCACGAATGGGTTCAGGTGGGTGACGGTGAGATCTGCGCCTTGCGTCTGAGCGATGATCTGAAAACGGCGGTAGGGCAGCCGCAACTGTTATTTAGAGCGTCCGAGGCACCCTGGGCGCAAGAGATCAATTCGAAGGGTAGAAGAGGCTACGTTACTGACGGTCCATGGCTGCACCGCCTGACGAACGGTGAGTTGATCATACTGTGGTCAAGTTTTAGCAGCGGTGGCTATACCATCGGGGTGGCGAAGTCTGCATCTGGGGAGATTTCAGGCCCGTGGCAGCAGGTACCTGAGCCGCTGTATTCCGGCGATGGTGGCCATTGCATGACATTTCGTAGCTTTGATGGGCAGTTATTACTGGCTTTGCATCGCCCCAACCCATCCCCAGATGAGCGCCCGCAGTTCATCCCGCTGCGTGAGAATGGATCGTCATTGCAGATCGTCTAAATAGGCGGCCCCAAACTCCAATCGTGAGACCAGGCCATCTCCAGGGCGAATAGACACCTTCGAAGCACCGGCTCACTCTCGCTCCGGCTTTTTTGTCCGGGGCGTTTTTGTATCCTTTGCATGAAAATCCCGGAGACGGCCTGCGCAGGAAAACGCCTCATCTCCGAACTGCTTGACGCCCTTCAAAATATGTTCTACACTGTATTCACACGTGTCAACTCACACGATACAATAACATATAAAAAGTTTTGGATTTTATGAAAAGGCCGACACAAAAAGACGTTGCACGCAGGGCCGGTGTTTCTCGCTCTACCGTGTCCTATGTGTTGAACGACCAGAATGACCTGAAAATTCCGATCTCAGACGAAACCAGACAGCGCGTTCTGGATGCCATAGCTGAACTCGGTTATGCACCGGATGCACGGGCGCAATCCCTGCGCTGGGGCAACACGAATGTCATCGGTGTGATCTTTCCGGTCATTCAGAATCCATTCTTCTGGCAAACCTTGTCCGGCATCTCGGATGCGCTGCGCGAAGCCAGTTACAGCCTGCATTTGTTTCACAATCCGCAAGACCCGCAACGGGGAGCCTATACCATCCGCGAATTGTCACGCCAGCGCGTCGATGGTTTTATCTTATTGGCCGCCGTCAAGTACCTGTTGCCCATGTTGACTGACTACTTGCGCAAGTCCGGGCAGCCGATTGTAGAAATTACGGCGACCGAAGCCGAGTTTGATCGAGTCGTCCACAGTTACTCCAGTGGGACACGCGCTCTTATGGCGCATCTGCTTGAGTTGGGACACCGGCAGATTGGCTTCATCTACGGCGTTACCCAAGAAGTGCAGGGCTTAGATCGCCTCCTCGTTTATCGCCAGGTCTTACAGGAAGCCGGATTGTCCGAGAGTACTCGCTTTGAGGCGCACTGTAGCGATCAGTTGGAAGATGCCTATCAGGCTGCCTACACCTTGCTCAACCGTCCGGATCGCCCGACAGCATTACTGGTGATCAACGATATGCTCGCCATCGCCGTGATGCGCGCCGCGCGTGACCTCGGCTTGACCAGTCCCGGCGACCTGTCCGTCGCTGGCTTCGACGACATTCCATTTTCCAGCTACACCTTGCCCCGCCTCACGACTGTTTCCGGGAAGGCAGAAGACAGTGGACGCGAAGCGGTACGACTGCTCCTCAGACGCTTCGCCGAGCCTGATATTCCCCGGCAGATGACAACGGCAGCCGTGCAACTCATCGTTCGAGAGTCAACCGGTCCAGTTTCTAAGGAGTAAAGCCGACGGCAAAACGAGATTAAGACGATGTATGTCGCGCATTGCTAATTGTGTGTGCTCAACCCGGAGGATCGAATGAAAAAGGGACTCTCGCGTCGCGACTTCTTGCGCTTGTCAGCAGCGACAGTTGTGGCGCGGCCTTACTGACAGCTCTGGAATGCCTGCCAAACGAGAGTAAAGGAAGTTTCTTTGTGCAGATAATTCCCGGTATCACCAATTTCTTCAGGCGTAACGCCGCCGCCTATATGTTTCTCACGCCATGGCTTCTGGGTTTCTTCGTACTTACGCTTTATCCGATGGCATATTCGCTGCTTCTCAGTTTCACGGACTATGACTTCACACAGCCTAATTCGACGCAATGGATCGGGTTAGGCAACTACATGAAGATGTTCGGGTCGGTGTTCGGGCAGTCCGAGTTCACCACGGTCACGGGCGAGATAATGCGCGTGGATCCGTACTACATGAAGTCGCTGTCGGTGACGCTGACCTATGTGTTCGTATCCGTGCCGCTGAAGCTGATTGTCGCGCTCGGTGTGGCAATGCTGTTGAACCAGAAATTGCGGGGGGTGCCGTTCTACCGCGCTGTGTACTACATTCCCACGCTTCTCGGCGGCTCAGTCGCAATCGCGGTACTGTGGAGAAAGTTGTTTGAGAAACAAGGGCTGGTAAACGACGTGCTTGCCAGCCTCGGCTTTACCGATCTTCCTGGCTGGATAACCAACCCCAATTTCGCACTCTGGACGCTTATTTTGTTGACGGTGTGGCAGTTCGGTTCGTCGATGATCATCTTCCTCGCGGGACTGAAGCAGATCCCAAGTGAGTACTACGATGCGGCGAGCGTAGATGGCGCGAACAAAGTGCGGCAGTTCTTCTCGATAACCATTCCCTTGCTCTCGCCAGTGATTCTGTTCAATTTGGTCATACAGATCATATCCGCGTTCCAGGCATTCACCCAGGCCTATATCATCGGCGGCGGCAGGGGTGGCGTGCTCAACTCCACATTGTTCTATACCCTCCATTTGTATATCCAGGGATGGACCTACCACGAGATGGGATACGCGTCCGCTATGGCGTGGGTGCTACTGATCATAATCGGGGTGTTTACGGCGATTGTCTTCAGATCATCAAGATGGTGGGTGTCATATGGGGTCGGGGAATAACATGAAAACCGCTACGTTTGCACGCCATACCTTGACGCATCTGTTCATCATCGCTCTGGGGCTGGTGATGATCTACCCAATCGCCTGGATGATTGTCAGCTCGCTCAAGCCTAACAACATGATCTTCAGCGACCCAGGGCTGATTCCGAAAGCCGTGACCTTTGAAAATTACATCACTGGATGGCAAGGCTACGCCGGGACGACCTTCGAGAGATTCTTCCTAAACTCGCTCCTCATGTGTGCGGTGGCTATCATCGGGAACCTGATATCTTGCACCATGGCGGCTTACGCATTCGCGCGGCTTAAGTTTGCGGGCAGGGCCGTCTGGTTTGCGTTGATGATGGTCACGCTGATGCTCCCGGCGCATGTCACGCTCGTGCCGCGCTATATCATGTTCAACACCTTCGGCTGGGTGGGGTCGTATCTCCCGATACTCGTGCCGAAATTCCTCGCCACAGACGCTTTCTTCGTGTTTCTGCTTGTACAGTTCATACGCGGCATACCGAAAGAAATCGAGGAGGCTGCGATCATCGACGGGTGCGGCAAAGTCGGGGTGTTCCTGCGTATCATCATCCCGCTCGCGACTCCCGCTCTGGTGACGACAGCGCTGTTCACCTTCCTGTGGACGTGGGACGACTTCTTCAACCACCTGCTCTACCTGACAAATCCTGCAACATTCACCGTATCGAGAGCGTTGCGCACCTTCGTTGGCGACGCGGGCGCAGTAACCAATTGGGGCGGCGCGCTGGCGATGTCCACGCTCTCTATCGTTCCTGCCTTTATCCTCTTCTTCAGCCTGCAGAAATACTTCGTTCAGGGTATCTCTACCACAGGCATCAAGGGTTAGCACAACAAAAGGAGAAAATGACTATGAAATGATGAAAGGCGGCGTATTTCGGGTTTGTCCGCTGAAACCCTTTACTATTTTGAAACAGGAGAGTTCAAAGATGCGAAAAAATCAGACAATCACGCTCGTAGCACTGCTCGCACTGTTGCTCGTGGCGTACATCCAGCCGATTGCTGCACAGGATGCACTCCCGGCCTACATGGGCGGCCCAGCCGAGATCCGCATGGGTTGGTGGGGCAACGACGACCGCGCCCAAAGAACCCTGGCGGTTATCGATCTGTTCGAGGCAGCGTATCCTGATATCACCGTCATCGGTGAGCCGAATGGTGGCACAGCTGATCACTTCCAGATTGTCGACACGCAGCTAGCGGGAAACAATGCCCCCGACATCATCCAGTTTGGTGGCAACTGGCCCGATTACCAGCAGTATCTGGAACCGCTCAATGACTATCTCGGCGCCCAGCTCATGATCAACACTCCCGAGACGTTTGACCAGACTGCGCTGATCCCCGCGACAGCGAGCGATGGCAATCTTTATGCCGTGAGCCTTGGCACGAACACGCTCGTCCTGGCCTACAACAAGACCATGATCGAGGCGGCAGGCGTCGCTCTCCCTGAGGACAACATGACCTGGGAAGAGCTTGTGGCATACGGCAGGGAACTGAAGGCGAGTCTCCCCGAGGGCGTCGCACCCTTCGTCGACAACAGCACCAACCAGGCGAACTACCTCAGCTTTTTCTATCGCCAAGAGGGGACTCCGCTGTGGACC
Organism: Anaerolineae bacterium; assembly: GCA_023382675.1. GTDB lineage: Bacteria > Chloroflexota > Anaerolineae > Aggregatilineales > Phototrophicaceae > Flexifilum. The sequence continues at coordinate 38,232 of JAHDWN010000004.1, read as the reverse complement.
TCAGACGACGGCGGTACATCTTACGCGACGGTTGAGTCGGCTGCGAAGTGGTTGCAGATGTGGGCGGATATGCGCGCTGAAGGGCTGATCCCCGATGCGGATACCACCTATACCTACACCGAAGATGGGCCGGACAGCTCGGCGCTCGTGGCGGGCGAGGCGGCTATCGGGTTGGTTTGGAGCAACCAGGTGGCATCCTATCAGGCGGCCATGACGGACGTGCTCGGTATGACGACGCTGCCCGCGGGCGGTGAACCTAGCTACGCCATCCAGATGAGCCAGTACCTGGGCATCAACAATGCCAGCGAAAACAAGGAAGCGGCAGCACTGTTCGTCAACTTCTTCGTGACCAGCCCTGAGGCGGGCGCGATCCTCCAGACGAATCGTGGTGTGCCTTCCTCGCCGGTCGTGCGTCAGGCAATCTCCGCCGAGGCCACCCCGATTGACGCGGAGGTTTACCGGATCTACGACGCGGTTGCTGACCGCACGATCCCGCAGGATCCGAACCTGCCGAATGACCAGGAGTTTGTGAACGAGCTTGAGTTGATTGGTCAGCAGGTCGCGTACGGACAGTCCACGGTTGACCAGGCGGCTGCGGACTTGCAGGCCCTGATCGAGCGACTGGCAGTCAAGTAACTTCCACCACAAGTGGCGGATACCAATGGCGCGGGGTCATATGACCCC
>JAHDWN010000004.1:0-37538 GCA_023382675.1 Anaerolineae bacterium | reverse complement strand
CCGTACCGACCTGGTTTGCCCGGGGGGGTGCGGACTTGCCGGCCCGTTTCGCGGGTCTGGCTTTCAATAAAGTACCACAACAGGGGGCTGACACAATGGGGGGGGTTAAACACCCCCCCCCGCTACCGAGCTATTTCAACGATTTGAATCACTGTGCGATGTCGTTTGAGCTGCGCTTGTTTGTCGATCCTGCCACTGTTACCAACCGGGGTGGAGTTTTCGCCATGCGAATCTTGGCGCTAATCCCGGTCTGCCTGCTGTAGGTACAGTTCCAAGATTATCGAGCCGAAGGGATCAGCAAAATGAGCCTTAAAAGGATAAACCAGAGTGATCCTGTCATTTCCGCGTTTTTGAGATAGCCTGGCGTTTTGGGGCTGTAACAAAAGCAATCTACTGGCTGGATGTTTTGCTGAGACTATCTTTATTATAAGCGCCAGGACGGTGCCCAATCCTGCGTAGATCGATCAGCGTAGGATAGCGGCCCCTCAGGGATAATTCATGCTGGACTTCAAGGATAATTACACTGTACCGGCGAGATAAATCGTGAAGATAACCTGTCTTAAGACCAACCATATCGAATGCCCTCTCGGCTTCGCTATCGAAAAACCGACCTTTTCCTGGATTGTGGAAGATACTCCCGACAAGCTGCAAACTGCTGCTCAAATCCTGGTAAGTCATGACAGTGAATTCGAGCAGATTGTCTTCGACAGCGGCCAGGTTGACGGCCTCGTCATCGACAGCCTTGCCTACCGTCCGCCGATCTCACTCAAGCCCCGTACCCGCTATTACTGGAAGGTCAGAGTCTGGGGAGAAACAGAGACCGCCGAAAGCGACCCTACATGGTTCGAGACAGCGAAGATGGACGAACCCTGGCAGGCGGAGTGGCTTACCCCTGATTGGGATGACAACCAGATACACCCAATTTTCTATCGTCATTTTGATTTGCCAGCCCGGCCTGCTGCAGCGCGAGCTTATGTTTGCGGCTTGGGATTGTATCAATTTGAGTTGAATGGGAAGAAGGTCGGAGACGAATACTTCACGCCCTACTGCAATGCCTATGACCAGTGGATCCAGTATCAAACGTTTGACATCACCGATCAGCTTGTGCAGGGTGCGAATGCAGTGTCCGTCATGCTGGGCAACGGTTGGTACAAGGGGCGCTACGGCGCGAACGGCGGCAGTCGAGATTTCTACGGCGACCGCTTTGCGCTGATCTGCGAAATCCACGTCACACTGGAAAGCGGCGACGAGATGATCGCCGTTTCCGATTCATCGTGGCAAGCCCAACCCTCGCCGGTCATCGATAGCGACATTTTCGACGGTGAGATCTATGATGCGCGGATCGAGAAGGCCATACAGCCATCAGACAGATCCTCCAACGTCAGATCAATCGACATCGACATGACGCGGTTGGAGGCCAGGAGGTCGATTCCGGTCTGCATCAACGAAGAGATCAAGCCGGTGGCGGTGATCCACACCCCAGCCGGTGAGACAGTGTTAGATATGGGGCAGATCATCACCGGTTGGGTTCGCTTCAGAACGCAGGCCCAGGCTGGTACCCGCATCCATCTTCAATTTGGCGAACTGCTGCAAGAGGGCAATTTCTTCCGCGATAACCTGCGTACAGCCAGGGCGGAGTATACCTATATCGCGGATGGTGCTGAGGCGATTGTGGAGCCGTATTTCACCTTTTACGGCTTTCGCTATGTCAAGATCTCAGGCTGGGATGGGCCGCTCAATCTCGATGATTTCACGGGTTGTATTGTCTACTCACGAATCGACACTATCGGCGAGATCGAAACCTCGAACGAGAAGGTCAACCAACTCTTCAAGAATGCGCTGTGGGGGCAGAAGGGCAATTTCCTCGACATCCCGACCGACTGCCCGCAGCGAGATGAGCGCCTGGGCTGGACGGGCGATGCCCAGATCTTCGCGGGCACAGCCTGCTTCAATATGGATGTGGACGCCTTCTTTTCCAAATACATGTACGACCTGGCAAAAGAGCAAGCGAAGCTTGGCGGGATCGTGCCCTACATCGTACCCATGTCTAATCTGAATCGTGGCGGTTCCAGCGCCTGGGGAGACGCAGCTACTGTCGTGCCGTGGGTTGTTTACGAATGCTACGGCGATCTGGACATCCTGGAACAGCAGTTTGAAAGTATGCGTGCCTGGGTGGATTACATCCAGGAGGTTGATGAAGCCTCTGGCGGCAGGCGACTGTGGACAGAGGGCTTTCACTTTGGCGATTGGCTGGCGCTAGACGGCAGAGACCCGGTCTCGCCACGTAGAGGTGGCACCCCCGAAGACTTCATCGCATCGGCGTTCTATTGTTACTCAGCACGGTTGGTCGCGCGCGCGGCTGCGGTGCTCGGCAAGAAAGAACAAGCGGATGCTTATGGGCGTCTCTCCGCTGAAGTAAAGGCGGCGATTCAGAAGGAGTATTTCACTGCGACTGGACGGCTGGCTATCCCTACCCAGACGGGATACCTGTTGGCGCTGTTCATGGATCTGGTGTCAGAGGCACATCTCGAGCGGATCAAGAAGGATTTTATCTTGAGGCTTACCGAAGATAATCTGCATCTGCGAACAGGTTTTGTCGGCACGCCCTATCTCTGTCGAGTGCTTTCGAATATTGGAGCCAACGACCTGGCTTACAAACTGCTGCTCAATGAGGATTACCCGTCCTGGCTGTACGCCGTCAACCTGGGCGCGACGACCATCTGGGAGCGATGGAACTCACTGAACCCTGATGGCTCGATTAGCTCAACGAGCATGAACTCGCTAAACCACTATGCCTACGGTTCCATCGTCGAATGGATGTACCGTGATATGTGCGGGCTGAACCCGTCTGCGGGTGAAGATGACGTTGCGGGCTTCCGCCATGCCCGGATCGCGCCCAAACCGGACAAATCCCTGCAATGGGCCAGGGCGCGCTACCGGTCGGCGGCTGGCTTTTACGAAAGCGGCTGGCGCATCGATGAAGCAGGGCGGCTCACCATCGAAATCACGATTCCGTTCAATGCAGCGGCCAGGGTCGTACTCCCCAACGCACAGTTAAGCGAGACATCGATCAATGATCAGCGGCTGCGCGAAGGCGAGCAGATCGGTGATAACGTGGAGCTGACTCTCGGTGCAGGCTGTTACACGATTTCGTATCATTTCCTGGAAGAAGACACGCCTGTCGAACTGGAAGCTCCATCACCGGGTTCTACATGAAGTCAACCGGCGATGTTATTACCCATTTTCTTTTAGGACTGCAGACATGGCAGACAGGCTGTCATCTTTCACATATCACATCTACCAGGGTGCCGATGATCTGATAGCTATGCAACAAGCTCTGGCAGGCTGGATTCACGAACGTGGTAACTGTGGTTACTGTCACATCGGGGATTTGCCGCATCGTATCTACAATGGATTGCGCGGTCGTTATCCTCGGAACGAGATGATCCGTTTGTGGTACCTCGATGGGCAGTTGGTTGGTTTTGCGCTGGTCTACCCTCGTCACGGTAGTTACGATGCTTTCATTAGCCCGGCTCATCGCGCTAGTGCGTTCGAAAACGAGGTGCTTGGTTGGGCTGACGTGACCCTACGCGCCTGGATGGATGGCGAAGGTACACAAGAGAAAGCCGTCATGACGGATGTCGATGAATGTGATGTGGCCCGTGCTAATTGCCTGATCGCCCTTGGCTACCAGCCGGACGACACACCCTGGATAACGATCAATGAACGCCAAATCGTCACCGATCTACCTGACGTCGTCCTGCCAGAGGGATACACGATTCGTTCAGCGGTTGGTGAAGCGGACGCCGCGGGCCTGGCGGCAGTCCACAGCGGGGCGTTTGGCTCAAATTGGACGGCTGATCTCTATCGCGACGAAGTGATGCGAAAACCTGGTTATGATCCGACACTGGAGCATGTTGTCGTTGCGCCGGATGGCACGTTCGCCGCGTTTTGCATCACGTGGCTGGATTCCTCCAATGGCATGGGCCTGTTCGAGCCTGTCGGCACCCACAAGGCGTACCAGCGCAAAGGGCTGGGGCGGGCACTGATGGCGCATGGGCTGCAGTTTATGCGCCAACGCGGGATGCAAGTGGCACAGGTCGGAAGTGAGACCGATAATGCCGCCTCGAATGCCCTGTATCGAGCGATAGGCTTCGAGCCAAAGTATTCCGTCACGTCCTATCGCAAGCATTAGGGATTCCGCTGCGACGCGCAAATTGCTCGACAAGTGGAAACAGTGCCTGGATTAACGCATACTTACCCACCGTTTCTTTGCATTGGAGGTGAATTAATGCTCTATCGCAAGCTCGGACGCACCGGCTTGAAGGTAAGTTCACTGTGTCTAGGGACGATGACTTTTGGCTGGTCGGCAGATGTCAAAACCTCACACGCAATCCTGGATGCCGCGCTCGACCACGGGATCAACTTCTTCGATACGGCAGACATTTATTCATTCTGGGTCGATGGCAATCAGGGCGGCGAGAGCGAGACGATCATCGGCGAGTGGCTCAAGACCAAAGATCGGCGTCAAGTCGTGATCGCGACGAAGGTGCGCGGGGCGATGTGGGCTGGCCCCAATGGGCAGGGGTTGAGTCGTGTACACATCATGCAGGCCGTTGACGACAGCCTGCGCCGCTTGCAGACCGATTACATCGATCTGTATCAAGTGCATTATCCGGATGACGAGACGCCGCTGGATGAAACCCTCGCGGCGCTCGACGATCTTGTGCGCAGTGGCAAGGTGCGCTACATCGGCGCAAGCAATTATCCTGCCTGGCTGCTCATGAAAGCACTCTGGATCAGCGATAAAAGTGGGTACGCCCGCTTCGACTGCATTCAACCTCATCACAGCCTGCTGCATCGCCAGGAATGGGAGCGGGAGTTGCAAGCCGCCTGCCTTGATCAGGAGATTGGCGTAATTCCCTACAGCCCGCTGGCTGCTGGATTCTTGACAGGCAAATATAAACGGCACGATCACCAGGCAGATACCACGCGTGCGGGCGGCAGCCTGATCAAACAACTGCTTGCGGATGAGCGCGCTTTCGGTGTTGTGGAAGAAGCCGAGCGCATCGCTGCTGAACATGGCGTGCCGGTCGCGCAAGTTGCGTTGGCCTGGCAGCTTTCACTGCCGGGGATCACGGCACCGATCATTGGCGCGCGGACAGTGGATCAGCTCATGGATCTGGTCGATGCGGTTGAGGTAGCGCTCGCGCCGGGCGATCTCGAACAACTGGCAGGGGTCAGCAGCGGCTTTTAGGCCACTGCTGATCGCGCTCTATTCGTTGAACAATTCGCCCACGCTGCGGCCTTCGTGTGCCCGCCGGATGACTTCGCCCAACATGGGCGCGACTGACAGAATGGTCATGTTGGGCAGGCGGCTCTGTGCTGGAACGGGGATTGAATTCGTTGTGATGATTTCCTTGAACTGACCTTTGCTCAGGCGGTCGTAGGCGCTCTGATCGAGCATCGGGTGTGTAAATGCCAGATAAACGTCGCGCGCGCCTTCTTTGTGGACCAATTCAGCTGCATTGGTAACGCTGCCGCCGGTCAGTACCTCGTCATCGACCAGGAGCACATTTTTACCGTTTACATCACCGATGATCGTCAAGGCTTCCGATGTGCCGGTGTTGCCGGTGCGGCGTTTTTCGATGATCGCCAGGGGAGTGTTCAGGCGTTCCGCCCAGTTGCGAGCTTTCTTGGCAAAACCGAGATCGGTCGAGCAGACCACGAGATCGGGAATGTGCTTTTCTTCGACGTACTTTGCCAGAATGTGGAAGGCCGTCAGCGCGTCGCCGGGGATGTTGTAGAAGCCCTGAATTTGCCCGGCGTGCAAGTCGATGGTCATGTAGCGATCTGCGCCCGCCGTCTCGATCAGGTTCGCAAGCAAACGTGCCGTGATCCCGACGCGCGGCTGATCTTTCTTATCCGACCGCGAATAGGCCAGATAGGGCACGACGACGTTGATCCGCGCCGCCGAGTCGCGCTTGATCGTGTCGATCATGATCAGCATCTCGAAGATGTGGTCGTGAACCGGCGGGCACAGCGTTTGCACGATGTACACGTCCTGACCGCGCACGCTTTCCTGCAAACGGATGAAGATGTTTTCATTCGGAAACACTTCGCGCACGTAGAGGCCGACCGGCACACCCAGGTACGCCGCAATCTCGCGCGTGAGATCCGGACAAGACGAACCGCCGAAGAGTTTTATCGCGCCATAGGAGGCCAGATAATTATGACTGGAGTAGGCCATAGATGAATTCCCTCAGTTCTCGACCCGTGCTGCAGTGAAAGGTTCAATCCTCAAATTGCCCAAAGCGAAGCCCGGCCAGCATAGTCTCTACGGCCTGATTTGGGGTCAGGCGTCGCTGTTGAATGCGCTCGATCAATACGCTCATGTCTTGTGCAGAAACGTGCTCCAGGAGACGCGCCAACAGTGCGTCGCGAAGTCGTTCTTGCAACTCGATCTCAAGCTGACGATGTTCAAGTCTTTGCAGATGTCCATCCAGATGCAAATGCGCTCGATGCGCGCGGATAGCATCGAGCAGCGCCTCGATGCCCCGGCCTTCAGTGGCAACCGTCTGTACGATTATCGGCATCCACAGCGGCTGGTCGTCACTCGCTGAAACGGGTGCGGCGACGCTCATAGCTCGGCCATGATGCGACATCACCTGCGTTCGGGATGCCGGGTGGCCCAATTCAAGCATCATCTTCAATCCTCGAACCGTATTGTCGAGACCTGGATGATCGGCCTTATTGACCACCAGGATGTCCGCGATTTCAAGGATACCGGCTTTGATGGCCTGGACATCATCGCCCATGCCTGGGGCTTCCACGACCAGCACGGTCTGCGCCATGCGCGCAATTTCGACCTCGTTCTGGCCCGCGCCGACGGTTTCGACGAGCACATGGTCATAGCCTGCCGCATCAAGTAGGCGCACTGCGTCGCGTGATGCACGGGCCAATCCGCCCAGGCTGCCACGCGTCGCCATGCTGCGGATGAAGACGCCCGTATCACCTGCAAGATCGCGCATACGGATGCGGTCGCCCAGGATTGCCCCCCCGCTAAACGGGCTGGTCGGATCGACAGCGAGGATGGCGACGGTTTTTTGGTCCGTGCGCAGGGCCTGCGTCAAGGCATTGACGAGCGTACTCTTGCCCGCGCCGGGTGGCCCTGTGATGCCGACGATGTGTGCATGTCCGGTGTGGGGAAATAAAGCGGCGAGGGCATCATCACTACCCTCGCGCGCATTTTCCACTATGGTCAACAACCGTGCCAGCGCACGGCGGTCTCCTTGTAAGACCTGTGTCGCCAGCGCGCTCACGCCGGTCTATCCTGGTCTCGCGCTGCCACCAGCGAACGGATAAACCCTGTGATCTCTTCGGTGTTCGCCCCAGGGCCAAAAATCCCGCTCACCCCTATCGTCTCCAACACCTGTTTGTCGGCATCGGGAATGATGCCACCGATGATCAGCGGGACATCTTTCAACCCGCTGCTGTCCATGACTTCGCGAATCCGGGGCACAAGGGCCATATGTGCCCCGCTCAAGATGCTGAGACCCACAATGTCCACGTCTTCTTGCAGTGCAGCTTCAGCGATCATCTCCGGCGTTTGGCGCAATCCTGTATAGACGACCTCCATCCCCGCGTCGCGCAGTGCCCTCGCGATGACTTTTGCGCCCCGGTCATGCCCATCCAAACCTGGTTTGCCGATGAGAACTCGGATTGGGCGATCACTTGACATGAAGAGATTCCCTGTGCAATGTGCATAGCATATAAACGAAACTTAACTTTTGTAGTTGATTATAGCAAAAAGCCAGTACACATGCGATGTGCTGCATACTGGCGGCTTGATCGACCATTTGCCCGGTTCAAAACACGTCCCTAACGCTAATCTATCGGAATCGTAGGCGCACCCCGTGTTAGAATTGATGCATTGTCAAGAGATTAAGCCTTTCAGAACGCTCTATGTCTGCAATTCAGAACAGCAGCGATCGTTTGAACACAATCACGTCTGGTCGTGCCGCTCAAAGCACTAGCAGACGCCTTGATCGCCGTTTCGCTACATTCGCGGTCGCGCTTGTATTCGTCATCGGCGTGCTGATAGCGATGTTGGCGGTGATCTCGGCGATGGAATGGCGCGTACAGCCGTTCCCTGGCGTCATGGTGACGCGCACTCTTGTCGTAGATGGCACCAGACCAATCGGTTGGGAATGGGCCGGTCTGGCAGCGGGCATCAAGCGGGGCGACCGAATTATCGCTCTCGATGGTGAATCTACGGGCGATGGCCTCGATGCTTATCTGCGCCTGAACACACTGCTCGCGCAGCACAACATCGGCGATGAAGTCGAGCTGACCTTCCTCCGTCCGATCAGCGGCGGAGAGACACCTGCGCCTGGCATCACCTGTCAGGCTCCATTAGCGGGCTTCTCTACCTGCACTGCTCGGGTGCTGCTCGCCGAGTTTCCCGATAATGACATCATTGCTTTGTTCTGGGTTCCGTTTTTTGCCGGGGTTTTAACCCTGGGCATTGGCATCGTTGTGCTTGCATTGCGCCACAAAACGGCCAGTGGCAGGTTGGTCGCTCTGGTAGGGGCGCTGCTGGCAATCTTTTGTATGGGCTTGTTCGATCTCAACACGACGCATCGTTTTACGACGGCGTGGATTGTGGCAACGGCATTGCTCGGCGGGGCTGTCGTCAGCCTCAGTCTGGTTTTTCCCGCCCCGCTGCCTCGCGTCTATCGCTCATCGCGCCTCCTATGGGTGCCTTTTGGCATTGCATTGACACTGGCACTGCTCGGATTGTGGCTGCACAATACCCCTGCTTCAGCCAACAATGTGCTCCTGGGCGTTCAGTTGCCACCCATGACGGCATTGGTCGGCGCGATAGTGTCTACCTTCATCTGGACGCGTCAGCGCCGGCGCTCAACAACCTCCTTGATGCGCGATCAAGCGAGCATGGTGTTGACAGGGTTCCTGTTCGCGATTGTTCCCGGCGCTATCTGGCTGTTGAATCTTGTCACCAGCGCCCTGCTGGGTGGCGACGTGATACCGTTCAATACCTCGGTCATCGCACCCTTTTTTGCTCTGCCAGCCCTGAGTATGGCCTACGCTGCTTCGCAGGCGCGCCCGGTGGATGCTGATCGCTGGATCAGCATGGGTATCACTTATACCTTCCTCGCTTTGGGTTTGATCGTCGGTTACTTCTTGCTCGTGCTGAGCATCACCATCTTCTCCGGAAGCCTGATCGAACCTGGTAACCCGCTCTTTGTCGCTCTTGCGGTCTTTGTGGTCGCAATCGCTTTCTTGCCTGTGCGTACCCGTCTGCAAAAGCAAATCGACCGGCTCTATTTCCGTGAGCGCATCAACTATCAAGATCAAGTCGAGCAGTTTGCACGCAGTCTCAGCGCCTTGCGCGAACTGCCCGCCATCAGTGCTGAATACCGGACGACGATTGAACAGACCATTGCTCCCTCACATTTCTTCATCTTCTTGCCGGGTCCGCAGTTTGAAGAATATGTAGCCTACGGAAAAGTCAGACCGGATACAGACATTCGATTTGCCGCAGATAGCCCACTGGTCGAATTGCTCAGACGCCAGGATGGGCTGATTCACCTGAACGCAAACAAACCCTGGCCCGAAGATCTCATTGCTGAACGTGCCCGTCTCAACGTGCTCAAACCACGCCTGATCGTCGGATTTCGTGGAAGCAGCCGCCTGAGCGGATTTGCGATTCTCGGTGCGCCATTGTCGGGGGCGGGTGAATACACCTTCGAAGAGCAGCGGTTCGTCGAGAATTTGACCAACCAGATGACCATCGCTGTCGAACGCGCCCAGGTTGTCGATTCGCTGGAGCGCCGCGTGCGCGAGCTGGGCATCCTCAGCCGCGTCAGCCAGGCGGTCAATTTCACCGGCGACTACGATCAATTGCTGGAGTTGATCGGCACGCAAACCCTCAAGCTGATTGACGGCACTCACTCCTACATTGCGCTTCGTGACCCGGCGATGAACGAGCTGTACTACGCGTTCGTTCAGGAAAATGGCGAGCGCTATGAAGACAAAGAGAACAACCGCTGGATACTCAGCCACGATGTCGTCAGTGAGGTCGCTCGCACCAGCCAGCCTCTGCGCGTGGCAAGTTTCACCCGCGCTATGTCGGAGCGAGGGGCGAGCATCCAGCGTGAAGACAGAGCTATTCAGGCCTGGATGGGCGTGCCGCTGATCGCCGGATCGCGCACGCTGGGAGTGCTGGCCGTCGGCACGGTCGAGACCAACCGCCCATTCTCGGATGACCAGATGCGTATGTTGAGCGACATCGGCGCACTGGCAGCGACTTCGCTCGATAAAGCCCGCTTGTTTGCCGAAACTAACATGCGCGCGCGCCAATTAGCGGCCCTCAACGACGTTAGCCGGGTGTTGGTAGCGACCGAACTCAATTTCAACGTCGATAAGCTCCTGGATCTGATCACCTCCAGCGCCACCGACATTCTCAATGCTGAGGCTGGCTCGCTGCTGCTGACGACAGACGACGGCAGCGGCGATCTGGAATTCAAGGTCGATATTGGCAGCCCGGAAAGCGATCTTATGGGCGTGCGTATCCCGATGGGGCGCGGCTTGGTCGGTGAGGTCGCGCAATCCGGCAAAGTCATCATTGTCAACGACGCGGCATCCGATCCGCGCTGGGCCGGTGAACTCGCCAGCGATGGCTTCGTCACCCGCAGTATTCTGGCTGCCCCGCTCATCACACAGAACAAGACCATTGGCGTTCTCGAAATCCTGAACCGGCGTGTTGGCGTTTTCACGCAAGACGACGCCGATCTCTTGACAACGTTCGCCGGGCAGGCAGCCGTCGCCATCGAAAACGCCCGATTGTTCCAGATGACCGACCAGCAGTTGAGTGAGCGCCTGAGCGAGTTGGAAATGCTGGAGCGTATCGATGCTGAGATGAACCGCTCACATTCGTTGGACGCCGTTGCCGAAATCGCACTCCGTTGGGCTGTCGCCAACACTGGTGCGTCGGCAGGCGCTTTGGGCGTTGTGCTGAGTGACAAGCAGTTCATGCGTGTCGTTGCCAGTGTCGGTTACGCAGAGGAAGACGCTCCCCCTGACGCAGAGGGCAACCTCTGGCCGCTCGACAAGGGCATCGTCAGCCGCAGTATGCGGACACGCCGCGCAGAACTGGTGTCAGATATGCTTATCGATCCGCTCTATACGCCGAGCTTGCGCGATGCGCGTTGTCAGATCACGCTGCCAATGCTGACGTCAGGCGACGTAATCGCGGTCATGATACTGGAAAGCACGGAAGAAGCCGGCCTGCGCCTGTCCGACATGCCCTTCTTGCAGCGTCTGGCGGAACATGCCAGCATTGCCATCGCCAATGCGCAGCTCTATGAAGAACTGGCGCGCGCGAACCAATCCAAGAGTGAGTTTGTAAGCTTTGTCGCCCACGAATTGAAGAACCCGCTCACGTCGATCAAAGGCTATGCCGACGTGATCATGACCGGGGCAGTCGGCGCATTGAGCGATCAGCAGCGTCATTTTGTGGGCACGATCCGTTCGAATGCTGAGCGCATGAACACCCTCGTCAGCGACTTGAACGACGTTACGAAGCTGCAAACGAACAATCTGCGCATCGAGCCTGATGCTTGCTCGTTCGCCGACATCGTTGACGAAACGCTGCGTCCGCTGCAAAAACAGATTGAGGACAAAGGTCAGCTAGTCCACATCGACATGGCAAAGGATCTGCCGGATGTGTTTGCAGATCGCAATCGCATGATCCAGGTGTTGACCAACCTCGTCAGCAATGCCTACAAATACAGCCCGGCGGATGGGCAAATCACCATCGGCGCTGAAGTCTCGACATCGCAGCGCACGCCTCAGGGACAGGTGAGCAAACCGATGCTGCACGTGCGCGTTCAAGATCAGGGCATCGGCATGTCGGAAGAAGACCTGGCGAAACTGTTTACGCCCTATTTCCGCAGCGAGAATCCCGCCGCCCGCGAGCAGCCCGGCACCGGCCTCGGCCTGACGATCACGCGCGGCATTGTCGAGCGACATGAAGGCAGCATCTGGGTCGAAAGCACGGTTGGTCAGGGCACGACGTTCCATTTCACGGTGCCTCTGGCCGAGGCACAAACGCCGGAGCCAGAAGCCGATTAGCCGGCGTGCCTGTAAATCGACTGCTGCTTGAAAACGGTTTACGCCGGGCCGATGTGTATCGCCTGCCCGGTGATCAACTGGGCGTCATCCGAACATAGAAAAAGCACTAACGGCGCGATCATGTCCGGCGCAGCGGGTGTTTCCGTGCGCGCCGGTGTGCTATCTTCTTCGTCAACACCGCCAGGACAGATGGCGTTGACCCGGATATTGTGCGCCTTGAGTTCGTGTGCTGCCTGGATGGTCATGCCGATCATACCGGTTTTACTTGCGGCGTAGGCGGTACCTTCCGGCAAAGCGATTGGATAGGCTGCGTCTGATGCGACGTTGATGATCACGCCGCCACCTTCCTCCGCCATCACGCGGCTGAGAAGCTGGGTGCAAAAGAACGCGCCGGTCAGGTTCACGTCCAGAATGCGCCGCCAATCCCATTCGTCAATCGCGTGAATACCGCCGCGTTTGTATACCCCCGCAGCGTTCACCAGGATGTCGAGCCGTCCGAAGGCGTCGCGCCCGCCTTCGATCATGGCGCTCACCTGGAAGCGATTGGCAACATCGGTCTGCCAGGCTAGCGCCCGCCCGCCTGCATCGACAATCGCCTGGGCGCTCTCGTCCGCGCGGTCGGGATTGATGTCACCACAGACGACAGCCGCGCCCGCTGCGCCCAGTGCCAGCGCAATCGCGCGCCCAATGCCGCCGCCCGCGCCCGTCACCACTGCAGCATGACTTTCAAAGTTAAAATGTGCTTTTGCCATACCTTATTATGTCGCTTTGTATGTCTGGCATTTCTGGGTCAACGGTCGCGTTCTCGTCTATCGTCACGACGCCCGTCAACACCCAGGATGCGCTCTAGAACCATCGCGATCACGCTGGCGACCACTGCGCCGATGATACCCCAGAGCAGGTTATCGACCTCCAGCCTGCCGCCGATGGTCGGTTCGAGCAGCCGCGAGAAATATGCCGTCAGCATCAGCATCGCCCCGTTGACAATCAAGCGAAACAGGCCGAAGGTCAGCAGCGTCAGGGCGCACGTCAGCAGATCGACCAGCGGTTTGATCAGCCCGTTGACGACGCCGAAGATCAGGCCGACGCCCAATAGAATGACGTACGGGTTATTGCCGACGATGCGGATGCCCGACAGATAGCCCGCCGTGATCGCGGCGATGGCGACGGCATTGATGATAATACGCAATACCAGCGTGCCCATAGACTTGATCCCTATCTACCCCGGTCACGACGGCGCTGGCTGCCGCCGATCAGTACAAATATGACCGCCATTACACCAGCAAGCGCCCCGATCACACAGGTCAGTGGCAGTAAGTCTGTAGGTATCGGTGGGCTTTGTGAGACCACCTCTTCCTGTTGCAGCGTCGGGGTGATGCTGGGAGTTAGCGATGGTGCAGCGGCTGTCGTGGCAACGATGGCCGCCGTCTGCGAAGCCTGCGCTGCCTGCGTCTGCGCGGCTTCGGTGGCGCTGGAACGGGTGATAGCGACCAGCGCCGTCTGGGTAGCCTGGGCATTCTCGGTCGCCAGCGCACGTTGTGTCGCCGCCTGATCGGTCGCGGCGGCTCGCGTGGCCGAGGCTGCCGCAGTCTGGGTGAGCTGGGCGATGAGCGTCGCGGCGGCGGCCTCTGTCGCGGCATTTTCCGTCGCCTGAGCCTGTTCCGTCGCTGCCTGCTGCGTCGCGAGCGCATTCAGCGTGGCTGCCAGCGCCGTCTGTGCGGCTGCCGCATCCAGTGCGGCTTGCGTCTGCGCGATGGCGGTCGCCGCTGCTGCCGTCTGCGCTGCCGCGGCCTGTTGCGTTGCTGCCGCCTGGGTCAGAAGGGCTGCTTGTGTCGCCGCTGCCTGCGTCAAGAGGGCCTGGTCGGTGGCAGCGGCCTGGGCTGTGAGGGCTTGCGCTGTCGCGGCGCTGGCTGTTTGGGTCGCCTGCGCATCCAGAAGCGCCTGTGCCTCCAACGTAGCAGCGGCGCGCGTTGCCGAGGCAGCAGCCTGGGTCGCTGCATTGAGAGTCTGCGTCGCGCCGATGTCTTGCGTCGCCTGTGCGTCCAGCGTCTGCCGCAGTGCGAAGACCTGGGCAATCGTCGTCTGTGTGGCCTGCAAGTTAGCGACCTGTGTTTCTTCCGCTGCCAGCGTTTGCAGCGCCTGAGCTGTTGCTGCACTGCTGGTCGCTGTAGCTGCGTTTTCCGTGGCCGCCGCAGCGATTTGCACCGCCGTCGCCTGCGCCTGAACAGTTGCAGCCGCCGCTGTGCTTGCGTTCGCTGCGTCAGTGGTGGCCTGCTGCTGAGTGGCCTGTGCCGCCGCAGCCGTGGCTGTGCTTGCATTCGCTGCGTCAGCGGTGGCCTGGGCCTGTTCCTGGGTAGCCTGTGCTGCTGCATCCACCGTCGCGGCTTGCTCAGTCGCGGCGGCGTTGGCTGCCTCGAATGTCGAGCGGAAGTCCGCTGTCGCGCGCGCATCTGCCGTCGCGTTGGTGATCACCTGCGCGTCGGTCGCGCGTGCGTCAGCCGTGCCGATGGCGGCGATCTGCTCGGAGGTACTTTGCGCGTTCACTGTCGCCTGTACGTTGCCGCCTGGAATGCCTGTGGCTGGTGTCCCGGTCAGCGCCGGGAGAATCGCGTCGCCCGCACCTGGTGTTGTGCCCAGCGGTAGGCGCGTCGGTGTTGGCGTGTCCGTCGGCACGAGCGCCGTCAGCGTCAGGCCGATGTTCTCATCGACGTTGAACGCAATATCCTGCTGCGCGGTGACTCCGGCGGCGTTTTCTGCGATGACACTCAAGATGTGTCCGCCGCCGGTGAGTTGGAATACGTCGAGCGGCGCTTCATACGGTGGACTGAGTCGCTGACCATAAGATAAGCCGTCCAGCAGGAAATTGACCCGGATGACCGGCGTCTGGCTCATGTAGGTCACATTGACGACGCGGCTTTCACGGAGGGTTTCACCTGGCTGGAGATTGGTGATGGCGGCAATCGGCGGCAGCGCTGCGATCTCTACTATGAAGCTCGCCTCCCCGACATCGCCGGTTTCGTCGCTGGCGCGGACGGTGAACGTGCGCTGCCCCGGCGGCAGTATCTGCGGGTCGATAGTCACGCTATAGGGCGAGGCGAATTCGACCAGCAGGCTGGCGCCATCCCCAGTATCGACTGTGACCTGCGTCAGTTCGTCGTCTGCCAGTACGTCAATCGTAAAACTGACCGGCGTATCGATAACCTGATCCGGCACGTCCAGGATGCGCACAATCGGCACCGGGATAGGAACACGAAAAAGCGCTTCCGCCGCTGCGCTGCCGATTTGTGTATCGGCCTGCAAGCGCAGCACATAATTCCGCCCATCGCCCGGAATGCCGGTTTCCAATGTCAGGATATATTGGCTGCGAAACAACGCCGACAGATCGGTGTAGATCGCGTCAAGTTGATCCGGATTAGGTGATTCGAAAAACTGTGCGGCAGTGCCGCCAGACAGCTCCGCAAGATAGGTGCGGTCTGCGCCAAAGCCCAGGCCAATCGTATACACCGGGACATCGTTGGGCACGGCTTCCTGAACCGCCGCATCGCGCCCTGCCTGGCTCCGCCCGCCAAACTCTGCGCCGTCACTCAGCAAGATGACTGCGCGGCGCGGAATCGGCGAGTTGGCCGCCAGCCTGACTGCCTCGAATGCGCCCTGGTAGAGCGCTGTCTGCCCGCCGGGTGCTAGGCTGGCGATAGCCCGGCGCACACTGTCACGGTCGGTCGTGAATTCTTGTACCACAGTGGCGACACTGCCGAAAGTGACGATAGCCACCTCGTCGTTAGGGCGCAGACTGTCAACGAAGAGCTGTGCCGCTGCTCTGGCGCGTTCTATCGGCGTGCCTTCCATGCTGGTGCTGACATCGATGGCGAGCACAGTTGCAAGCGGTAGATTGTCGTCGGTGACGTTTTCCACGTCCAGAATGTTCACCAGACCAGCCAGATCGCCTTTGATGGCGAAGTTCTCTCGCGTCAGGCCGCGCACCGGTTGTCCCAGCGAGTCGTAAACATTGGCGGTGACAACGATCTTGGGGAAGCTGCCCGTTCGCACGCTGTTGATTGCCATGGTCGTCAACTCAGTCGTTTGACCGGCAGCCCAACTCACGGGAACGACGAGCAAACACAGAACTACGAGGTCGAGGACTTTGCGCACGGAATGATCCTTCAGCAAGATGGGTTCGATGTCGTCGGCGATGATATGGCGCGCATCATAATGACGTATCGAGCGCCTTGATCTTAGCCAGAATCAACCGCTGCGCAAGCCAGGGTGCATTAAGGTTCGAATCAGAGTTCAATTCTGAATGACCTGTCAGTGGGTCGCAGGGCGCGGCTGATATGATTTCCTAATCGCTGTAACCCAGGTCGGCCAGCGTGCGCGCGACCGCCTCTGCCACAGTCGTATCACCATCGAAGCGCTTCTCAACATCGTCACGCAAGGCCAGAAGGGGTGGGATCGCGCGGGTATCGCCCAGTTGATGCAGCGCCAGGACGCCGCTGCGACGAATGTGAACGTCGTCTGAGCGGAGCGCATTGACCAGGACGTGAAAATAATCTTCGCCCAGGCGTGTCAGCGCGAAAGCGGCCCACACCACCAGTTGACGATTGTCGTGAAGCAACAGTCTTTCCAGGTGCGGCAGCGCGCGGCGGTCGCCGATCTTGCCGAGCGCGTTCGCCGCTGCGCCGCGCACGCCGACGTTTTCGTCCTCCAGCAACGAAATCAGCGGTTCGACAGCCTCTATGCTCTGCGCCTGGCCGAGTAAATATGCCATGAATTGACGGATCTGCATGTCCGGCGATTGCAGAAGCGCAATCGCGCCTTCAATATCGGGTTCGGGGGAAAGTGGATCTTGATGCACGTCTAACCTGCTAACTCGAAAATAGCTTCTCTATTGTACCCCGGTTGTTCCTCAGGCAGGCTAAACACTGTGCTGGCGGTCGTCCCAGAGCCAGGCAAGCGCGCGCTCGGCTCCGGTTGCGCAGCAGGACATCCTGCGCCACAATGATTCGACCGTGCCAGAGCTGAGGGAACTTGCGATGCGCCACACTGTTCTGCTCTACAACCCGATCAGTACATCACCCGGCAAGCAGCGTCTGCCGCTGTCGCTGCTGGCGGTCGCCGCCGTGATCGCCGACGACTATGATGTCGAATTTATCGACGGCAATCTGATCGCTGACCCCGCCGCCCATATCATTGCGCGGGCACAGGCGACCGGCGCAATACTGCTCGCCTGCACAGTCATGCCAGGGCCGCAGCTTCGGCAGGCAGTGCCGGTCTGCAAGCGCGTCAAAGGCGCGCTGCCCGATCTGACGATTCTTTGGGGCGGTTATTTTCCGACACAGCACTACGAGGTCGCACTGCAAAGCGACTGTATCGATTACGTCATTCAGGGGCAGGGCGAAGCGCCGTTTCGCCAGTTCGTCGATGCGCTGCATCATGGCGGCGCGCTCCACGACATTCCCTCGCTCGCTTACAACGACGGCGGCAGCATCAAGGTCAACCCACGCGCACCGGTCATTCCGCTCAACAACCTGCCCTGGTTTCCCTATGATCGCCTTGATGTCTCGCGCTATGTCGGGAACAGCTACCTGGGCGAGCGCGTGCTTTCGCATAACACCAGCTTCGGCTGTCCATTCGCATGTAATTTCTGCGCTGTCGTCGCGCTCGCCAACCGCCGCTGGATACCCGAAAGCGCCGAGCGTGTAGCGAATATCGTCGGTTACATGCAAGACAACTGGCACATTGACGGCCTGGAATTCCACGACATGGATTTCTTCGTCAGCGAGTCGCGCACGGCGGAATTTGCCGAGCGCATGATCGGGCGGGATATTCGCTGGTGGGGGCTGGGGCGCGTCGATACGCTGATGAGCTATCAGGATGAGACCTGGGACAAGATGAAGCGTGGCGGGGCGAAGATGATCTTCGTGGGCGCGGAGAGCGGCGATGACGAGACGCTCAAACGCATGAACAAGGGCGGACGCAGCGGCACAGCGCAAACACTGGCGCTGGTCGAACGCATGAAGCACTACGGGATTGTGCCTGAACTCTCGTTCGTGCTCGGCAACCCGCCCGATCCGATGGACGACATCGAGAAGACCATCGCTTTCATCCGCAAGCTCAAGCGCATCAACCCGGCGACGGAACTGGTACTCTACATCTACACGCCGGTGCCACAGGAAGGCAGCATCCTGCTCGACGAGGCGACCCGGCTTGGCTTCAAGTTCCCGGATACGCTGGAAGAGTGGGCGAGCGATGAATGGGCGAAGCGTTCCATGCGCCGTGATCCCGGCACGCCCTGGTTCAAGGATGATGTACGCCGCCGCGTGCGCGATTTCGAGTCGGTCGTCAACGCCTTTTACCCGACCGTCACCGACATGCGTCTCAAAGGCAACGTACGCCACGTCCTGCGCGCGATGAGCGGCTGGCGCTACCAGACGAAGACCTATGCGTTTCCCTATGAACTCAAGGCTTTACAGCGAGCGATTCATTACCGCCGCCCGGAGACGACGGGGTTTTGATGCTCGCATCTATTGACAGGCTAACATTATGACCTACATCACCCAGCGAACCGCGGCGGCGGAATATACCCAACACTTCCGTGACCGCCGGGTGGCGATGGCGATCTTCTGCACCGCCTCACACTGGAACACCGAGGCGATCCTGCTCGCCGCGCAACGCATCGGCGAAAAATATCATCTACACGAGATACCGGTCGCCGTCGCCATGACTGGCACGTATCCGCACATGCCGCAGATGAAGCGCGCCACCTACAGCGGCGATGCGCGCGTCGGCTTTCTCTCGATGATGACGCACCTGCGTTTGCTGACTGATGGCGACGATGCACCCTATCGCAACGTTGTCGTCCTGCCTCATCTCGATCACCACGACCCCGTGCGCGACCGCTGGACGCTGACCGAGGGGGTGGATCACGTGGCTACGGTCATGTTCGATGCGCAGACGTACCCCCTCGAAGACAACATCGCCATGACTCGCGAGTATGTGCAGACGTATGGCAAGCAGGTGCTGGTCGAAGGTATCATTGAGGAGTTGAGTATCGCCGGACAGCATGGAGCCGTCCAGAAAGACGACTACATCGAAAAAGCGACGGCCTACATGGCGGCGACCGGTGTTGATTTCATCGTCGCCGATCTGGGCACGGAGCAGCAGTCGGATCATGTTGGCGGTGTCACCTACCTCAAGCAGCGGGCGCGCGAACTGACAAGCAGCCTGGGCGATGCGCGGCTGGTGCTGCACGGCACGTCCAGCCTATCGCCAGAGCAGATGCAGAATCTGGCGGATGATGGCGTCATCCGCGTCAATATGTGGACGCGCATCGTGCGCGAGGCCGGGCAGGTCGCGGCTCGACGGTTATTCGAGCGCCGTGAGGCCGTCGAACGCGGTGATTTCGAGGCCACAGAATCGCACCAATATCTCACTGACTCGGTGGAAACTGCCGCCGACATCATGGTCGACGTGATGGAATTATTAGGCTACGCCCGGCTCGGACTATGAAGTTTTCCGTTCCGTCTGGCGCAGCCCTCGACACGAGGGGTTATTGAAATGAGTTTACTTGGCATTGATGTGGGAACGACCGGCTGTAAGGTCATGGCGATCTCGATTGACGGGCGCGTCATCGCGCTTCAGCAGTGCGAATATGATCTTCAGCGCGCGCAGCCCGGTTGGGCGGAACTTGACAGCCGCGATGTTTGGGAGCGCATCAAAGGTGTGCTGCGCGCCGTCGCTGCTGAAACGAAGCACGATCCGATCACTGCGTTGGCCGTGTCGTCGATGGGCGAGGCGATGACGCCCGTCTCGGCAGATCGCGAGATCCTCGGCAACTCGCTCATGGGCTTCGACGCGCGCGGTGTGGAGACGGCAGCCCACCTCGAACAGCTCGATCCGGCCATGTTCCTGCGGCGCAGCGGTAACGTCGTCAACAACATGTTTGGCGGCCCAAAACTCATCTGGCTGCGCGACAACCAACCAGAATTGTTCGAGAAGACCTACAAGTTCCTCAACTGGGCCGATCTGGTCGCCTATCTCCTGGGGGGGGAGCCGGTCACGAACTACGGACTGGCGAATCGGTCACTCTTCTTTGACCTGGAAGGCGAGCGCTGGTCAACGGACACGCTCGCTTACGTCGGGATGCCCATCGAGAAACTGCCCGCTGTCGCCCCTTCCGGCACGCCCATCGGCGAGGTCTCGCCGGCGATGCAGCGCGAACTCGGCCTGCCGCCGCACGTAAAGATCATCGTCGGTGCGCACGATCAATGCGCAAACGGGTTGGGCGCGGGCGTCTCCAAGCCGGGCATGGCCGTTTACTCGATTGGCACGTTTCTCGTCATTGTCCCGGCCTACGACCGCATACCGCCGACTGACCAGATGCTGGCGATCCAGCTCAGTGTCGAGCACGCGGCCATACCGGACATGTACGTCAGCTTCTACTACAATCTGACTGGCGGCTCGCTGCTCAAGTGGTTTCGCGATACCTTCACCGCCGTCGAACATGCGGCCGCGCAGCAGCAAGGGCTCGATATTTATGACCTGCTGCTGGCTGAAATGCCTCCGGAGCCGAGCCGGGTGCTCGTGCTGCCGCATTTTGGCGTGACTGGCCCGCCCTACTACGACGAGAACCCCTATGGGCTGATCGCTGGTCTGACTCTGGGAACGACACGCGGTGAATTCGTTCGCGGGCTGCTCGAAGGCGCGACCTACTATTTCCGCGAAGGCCTTGAGCTGATGGAAGCCGCGCAGATTCACATCGACGAATTCCGCGCGGTCGGTGGCGGTGCGAAATCCGATACCTGGTTGCAGATCAAAGCCAACATCCTGGGGCGTCCGTTGGTGCGCCCGCGCATGACCGAGGCGACTGGCCTGGGCGTTGCTGCGCTCGCCGGGTTGGGGAGCGGGGTGTACAAGTCATTGGATGAGGCCATGGACAGGCTGATCCAGATCGACCGCGTCTTCGAGCCAGATCTCCGCTGGCAGGCTGCCTACGACGAGCAATTTGCCCGTTACAAACACATGTACGCCGCGGCCAAGACGCTGCGCGACACCCATGTTTGAGCATAATGCAGCGAAGGCTGCGTGGTTCGGTACATACCACGCAGCCTTCATGATGCGTTCGCGAAGCAGCCCTTAGCGCGATATGTGGGCTGTGTCGAGCGGCTTCAAGCCAGCTTCGATCTGTGCACGCTGCGGCTCCAGGAAGGGCGGCAGCGCCAGCCGTTCGCCGAGAGTCTCCAGGCTTTCATCGGTGGCGAAGCCCGGCCCATCCGTCGCCAACTCGAACAGGATGCCGTTGGAGATGCGGAAATACACCGACTTGAAGTAGTAACGATCAACCTGCCCCGAAGTCCGCACGCCGACCTGCGCCAGGCGAGTCAGCCAGGCTTGCTGCTCGGCGTCGTCTTTCAGGCGGAAGGCCACGTGATGCACGCCGCCATGCCCCAGCCGCGCTGGCATGACCCCGCGCTCCTCGACCACGAACACCTCTTTGCCGGGGCCGCCGCCGTCCATACCAAAGACGACGACTTCCTTCTGGCTTCCGTCTGTGCTCGGCACACGCGCCATCTCTTCAAAGCCCAGCAGCAGCGTGAAAAGCTGTGCGATTGGCTCGAGCTGAGGCACGGACAGCATCACACCGTAGAACCCGCGGATCGCGTATTCGAGCGGAATGCCCGCTGCTTCCCAGAGTTCGCCCTCAATCGGCGCGCCCTCGTCGTCCACCAAGGTTAGCTGCTGCCCCTCCGGATCTTCGAAGTGGATCGCGCTGTGCCCGGCGAAGCTGCCGATCCCCTGGTGCTTCACGCCTTGCTCGTCGAAGCGTGCCCGCCAGAATTCCAGCGCTTCGGTGCCATTCACTCTGAACAGCGTGTTCGAGATACTGTCGGTGCCGCGCCGGTTGGCAGCGGTCATCGGCCAATCGAAAAACGTCATGTCCGTGCCGGGGCTGCCCAGCTTATCGGCATAGAACAGATGATAGGCCGATACGTCATCCTGGTTGACCGATTTCTTGACCAGCCTCAGACCCAGCACGCGCGTGTAGAAGTCCAGATTGAGCGAGGCTTTGGCGGTGACGGCGGTCACGTGATGAATACCATGCAATTGCATGAGAATGCTCCTTAGCCGCTTACATTCGCAGTGAACACTTTGAATTCAAACGATTTGACATTGAATAGATTATCATGTTACAATTTGTCTGTCAATTGGAACTGCATTAGAGATTCTGGCGGTGGGGAGCTGGGCTATGCCGACGAAATATCAGGGTCCGCCGGAAGCGGTGCGCGCGCTGGATACCTACATCAAACTGACTCGTGCTGCTGAAAGCGTCCTTGACCGTACGAATGCGCATCTCGCCAACCATAACCTGACGACGACCCAATTCGGCGTGCTGGAAGCGCTCTATCATCTGGGGATGCTGTCACAGGTGGAGCTTGCCCGTAAGCTCCTGAAAAGCACGGGCAATATCACTATCGTGCTGCAAAATTTGCAGAAGCGCGATCTTATCAGCCGCGTGCGCGATTCTGCGGATCAGCGCTACGTTCGGGTCACACTGACCGACGCAGGCCGCGCGCTGCTTGACAGCATCCTGCCGGCGCATATTCAAGGCATCGTCTCCGATCTCAGCGTCTTGACGGCAGAGGAGCAGGAAACGCTGGCTTGTCTCTGCCGCAAATTGGGTCTGCGCGAACATCCACCCTCAGATTCAGAATAGGTGACTCCTGTCATGACTATCGATACCCACATTCACGAGTTTGTTCCTGCTCAGACGCCCGGCACACCGACGCTGCTTCTGCTCCATGGCACTGGCGGCGACGAGCAATCGCTGTTTCCGCTCGCTCCGCGAATTGCGCCTGGCGCCGCCATGCTCGGTGTACGCGGCAATGTCTCTGAGCACGGCAGCAACCGCTACTTCCGGCGCATTGCCGAAGGCGTGTTCGACATCGACGATCTGATTGCGCGCACCCAGGCGTTCGCCGATTTCGTCCTGTCTGCATCTGCGTATTATGGTTTTGCGCCGTCATCGCTGATCGCGGTCGGCTATTCCAACGGCGCAAATATAGCCGCAAGCACCCTGCTCTTGCGTCCGGGCGTGATCCAGCGCGCGGTCTTGTTCCGCGCTATGCTGCCGCTGGAGCCGGAGCAACCGCCTGCCTTGCAGGGCACGCAGGTGCTCATCACCGCCGGGCGTTTCGACAACCTGATCCCGCACGAGTCCACAGATCGTCTCGCCGAAATCCTGCGCGATTCGGGCGCTGACGTCACGCTCTCATGGCAGAATGTCGATCACCGCCTGACACAGGATGACTTGCACACCGCTCATCAATGGATCGCTCACCAGACTGGTGCACAAAAAGACGGCTGATGCAGTCATACCTCAGTCAAAGCGCCGCGCCAGCACCAGGATGAAGCTGCCGTGTGTCACGGGACGATCAGCGCCCTCAAAGCGCGAAGCCTGGATGAAATAGATACCGCTGGTAGGCAGTGTGTAACGTTCGATCAGCGCATTCTGCCCGCCGCCGCTGTCGTCATCGCTGATCAACACCTGCTGGTTCGCGTCCAACAGCGTGACCACCGAATCCAGATCGCCGCCCGTGCGCGTCATGCTGATCGTGATCACATCGCCTTCCGCGCCATAGAACGCAACCAAAATGCGCGGCACCAGGTCATCGAGCGTCCCATTGGCGGTGCTGCCGTAGACCATCCGCCCGATGTCGCCCGGCACGCCGTCGAAGGCATTGCCTTCTGCGCGCAGTGACAGCAGATACTTGCCCGTGGTCGTTCCCTGTTCGCGCTGGAAGCGTGTGGCAATCACATCGTACGTGCCGTCATAGGGGAGCGCGAACTGGCGGATCGCTGCGTTCTGGCCGCCGCCCCCGTCGTCATCGCTGGCAATGGGATTTTGCTGGTCATCGGTCAGCACCAGCAGCGAATCCAGCGCGCCGCCGTCGCGGCTCATCTCGATGGTCACGATGTCGAACTGCTTGCCTTCGAAGCGATAGAACTGCTCGAAGCGTGTAGCTGTGATCTCGCCGTCGTATGGCTGGTCAGGGATCAACGGGATGGGTGATTCTGCCGTGCGTCCCAGTCCGCCGGTCGTCCCGGAATCGAGGGTCAGGATGAAACTGCCGCTGCTGCGCCCGGCGACCTGGCCGTAGCGGGTCGCGATGATGATGTAAGTGTCATCTTTCTCGATGATATGCCCGACGATGGCGGCATCCAGGCTGCCACTGCCTTCGATCTCGTCGTTTTCGGCGACGACGGTGCCCTGACTATCGACCAGTTGCAGCGCCGCGTCGAGATCGCCGGATGTGCGCTCCATGCGCAACGTGATGATGTCGCCACGCTGCCCGCGGAAGGTGTAGTAAACGCGCGGGTTCATGTCAGTGATCTGATTGAGCACGGTATCGCCGTAGCGCAGGCCGCTGCCATCCGAAAAACTGGCGCCAATGCGTTCGAGTTCGAGTTCGAATTCACCGCGCGTCGTGCCGAGGGTGTAGCCGAAGCGCCCGACGATGACGTAGTAGCGGTCGGTTTGGGGAATGCGGATCGACTCGATGTGGATATCTCGTGTGCCGCTGCTGTCATCCCGCCGTGCCAGGACATCGCCCGCGCCGTCCATCACCAGCAGCACCGGGTCGAGATCGCCGCTTGTGGCGCGCAGTGTCAGCGAGATGAATTCGCCGCGCAGGCCGTCAAAGCTATAAAGCACCCGTGGGTCGTTGTCGTCAATCTCGCCCGTCGCGCCCAGCCCATAGCTCAGGTTGGGCTGATCCGGTGCTTCCGGTGTAGCTTCCTGCGCATGAAGAGGCAGCGCCATCGTGGTGAGCAGCACCAGCGCCACAGCCCAGCCCCATGCGCGCCGACTGAACGCGCACAGAACCCGGACGCAACCGTGTCTCCCGTTCACCGCGACACCTAAAAGAGCGAAAGCTGGTGCGGACTGTCGTCTGGCGGCGCGTAATATTCTTCGTTTGGCGGCGGCTCTTCTTCGGCTGGAGGCATATCCGCTTCGTTTTCGGCCTCGCCGGGTTCGGCTGCAACGACTTCCGGCGCTGTCTCCATTATTTCTGCTGCTGGCGATGCTTCCATCTGTGATTTGATCATTTCGACCACTGCCGCGTCCGGTTGAAAATCCGCGCCCACGTCATCCACGTGCATCGTCGCGCGGATGCGCAGCTCAGCCAGCTCCGTCTCGCTAAAACCCGCCTCTTGCATAACGCTGATGAGCGTGGGTTCGGTCGAAATGTCCCCGATGCGTACGACGTGCATGTAATGCGCTCGGAGACACTCACGCCATTCGTCGGCGAACACGCTGCGCTGTTTCATAGCTACACTTCGAAACTCTGCTTCCAATCGGGCACTTTCGCGTTAACGCCGAATTCTGCGTGCAGACCATCCGCCAGGGCAGTCGCTGGTTCCAATTCGCCGTGGACGAGAAACACTTTGTCCGGGCGTTTTTGATACGCGCCAAACCATTCCAGCAGTCCGACGCGGTCCGCGTGACCGCTCAGGCCGGTGGTCACTTCTACCTGCGCGCGCACGTCATATTCTTCGCCAAAAATGCGCACGCGCTTCGCGCCATCAAACAGGCGTCGCCCCAGCGTGTTTTCGGCCTGGAAGCCGACGATCAGGATGGTGTTGCGCGCGTCTTCGATGTTGTTCTTCAGATGGTGAAGAATGCGCCCCGTCTCCGCCATGCCGCTGGCGCTGATGATGATGGCAGGCTCGCGCAGAAAATTGATCCGCTTGCTCTGTTCGGTCGTGCGTGTGTACGTCAGGTCTTCAAAACCGAATGGGTCTCGCACACCATTGCCGGAGATGAACTCGCGGATTTCGGCGTCATAGCACTCAGGATGCGAACGAAACGCGCTTGTCACGTCGATAGCCAGCGGGCTGTCCACGAAGATCGGCATTTCCGGAATATCACCCTTCAGGCGCAGTTCATGCAGCATATAGACAAGCCGCTGGGTGCGGCCCACGGCGAACGCCGGGATGATCACCTTACCACCCCGCCGGTACGTATCGACGATGATATGCTCTATACGTTTGGTCTCATAGCCCATATCGTCGTGGAGTCGATTGCCGTAGGTGCTTTCCATGATCAGCACGTCCGCGCGATCCACCGTCTCCGGGTCGCGAATGATCGGGATGCCCTTGCGGCCCAGATCACCGCTGAAGACCAGCCGCAAATCCCGCTTTGCCTCGCGATCTTCGATGTCCAGAACGACAATCGTACTGCCAAGCATGTGCCCGGCGTCGAGGAACGTCAGGTTGACGCCTGGCGCAATCGCCCGCGTGCGGTAATAACTCTGGCCGATGAAGTTATCCAGGCTGCGCGACGCCTCCTCCTGCGTGTAGATCGGTTCGACAGGTTCTTCTCCACGGCGTTTGCGACGCTTGTTCAAAAATTCGACATCGCGCTCCTGAATGTGCCCGCTGTCGAGCAGCATCGTCGCGCAGAGATCGCGTGTGGCATGGGTGCAGATGATGTCCCCACGAAAACCGTGTTTGACCAGGTTCGGAATGTTGCCCGAATGATCGATGTGTGCGTGGGACAACACCATCACATCGACTGAGACCGGATCATATGGCAGGTGCAGGTTGCGCGTATAGGTTTCTGAACGGCGACCCTGATACAAACCGCAATCGAGCAAGATCCGCTGTCCATTGATGTCAATCATGTGCTGCGAGCCTGTCACCGTGCGCGCTGCACCGAAGAACGTGATTTTCATGCGCGTTTGCTCCTAACTATGTCTCATGGTCACGCGATGTGCGATTCGGTCGCCGTTTTTTCGGTATGTGCCGCTGAATGAGCGCCAGCAGTTCATCCCCATACGCTTGAAGGCGCCATGGGCCGAGTACATCCAATTCACGCAGCTCCTTGAGCGTTGTCGGCGTATTTTCTGCCATCGACCACAGCGCATCGCGTGACACAATTACGTCGGATTCGACATCGCGCTCGTTCGCCCGGTCACGCCGCCATTCCCGCAGGGCTGAATAGAGTTCAATCACGCGCGGATCTGCCGCCGGTTCTGGCTCAGGCGGCTCTGGCAGCGGTGCTTCACTCCCCTGTGCGATTAACCGCACAACATCTCGCCCAAACCGGCGCACATTGCCCGGTGTCATGCCGTGAATGTGGGCCAGTTCACCGGTGGTTTGCGGTGCTTGCCGGGCGAGAGAAATCAGTGTTTTATCGCTCAAAACCTTGAACGGTGGCACGTCGCGCCGCTCTGCCAGTTGATCGCGCCACAGATATAATTCGCGTAAAACAGCCGCCTGGCGTTCTGTCAGGTTGTTGGGCAGCGCCAGCCGCCAGTATCCCTCAGGGTTGAAACCGTTGCTCGGTATACGCACATTGCACATTTGCTCGAACAGCTCGTGGGCTTCAGGCTCGCGCTCCATCTCTGCCAACTGCCCGGCCAGATGATCGCGCAAAGTCGCCAGGTAATGCGTATCCATCTGGGCGTAGCGCAAACTATCAGCCGGCAGTGGACGCCATCCCCAATCGTCGCGTTGATGGCTCTTATCCACGTGAATGTTCAGGAATTCGTTCAACAGCGCGCCCAGCCCGACTGATCGATAGCCGCAGACGCGGGCGGCGATCATCGTGTCGAACAGATTGTGGATGGTGAAATCGAAGTCACGTTTCAGGCAAATCAAGTCGTATTCGGCGGCGTGGAAGACCTTCTCGATTTTCGGATCGGCCAGGATTGGCTTGAGCGGCGACAGGTCGCCAATCGTCAGCGGGTCGAGGATGTAATCGACTTGCCGCGTCGAGATCTGGATCAAACACACGCGCTCGCGGTAGGCGTGCAGGCTGTTGGACTCGGTGTCGATTGCGATCAGCGGCTCTCTGGCCAGCAGCGGCACCAGACCTAGCAGGCGATGATCGTCGTCGATGTAGATGGCCGGGGGAAGATGATTTAGAGCCATTGGCGAAACCGAAAATAGACCAGCATGACGAAGGCGATCAACAACATCACCGCGCTGATGATCCAGAAAGACTGCGGATGATCCGATAGCGGCAGCACATTCAGATTCATGCCGTAGATGCTGGAAATCAGCGTCAGCGGCAGCATAATGACGGAAATCACCGTCAGCACGCGCATTACATTGTTGATGCGATGGCTGAGCAGTTTGTCTGCCGTGTCGGCCAACCCGTCGATCACTTCGTAATCCTCATCGATGATGTCGCGAGCGCGGTGCATATGGTCGGCGATGTCATCGAAGTAATCTTCGAGATCGTCGCGGAAGACCTGGCGCGTCGACCGGTCAAGCGACTCGACCACGGGCACAAGCTGCCGGATGATGCGGCGCAGGGCGATAATGTCACGCCGCACCATGGCTATATCGCGGATGATCACGCGGCCTTCGTCGCTGAAGATCCGTTCTTCAAGATCGTGGATATTTTGATCGACCTTGCGCAAGATCGGGAAGATATAATCGACCAGCGTATCGACCACCACATAGAAGGCGTGTGCTGCGCCCTTGCCCATAATTGCCGCGCGCCGTGCTTCGTCTTCTTCTGCTCCGCCATACAGAGCTTCCAGGGGTTTGAACACGCCTTCGGTCGCGGTCGACGTCACGATGAAGCCGCGCCCTACGAACAGATCGACTTCGTATGGTCGTGTCAGGCGCATCTTGGCGTCCCAGCGGGGAAAATGGAAGACGGCAAACAGATACTCATCGTCCACGTCGATCTTGGCGCGCTCGATGTTGCTGGTGATGTCTTCCACGTTCAAGGGGTGGATGAATGGATAAAGTCGCTGAATTGCAGCCACGTCTTGCGGTGTCGGATTGACCAGGTTGATCCAGGTCGTGCTGTTGTAGGTCAGGCTGTAGATGGTCATAAAATCATTATCAAACGAACTAGGTAGATTCGGCAACCGGCGATTCATCCGACTATTGTATCCCCTGGTGACGAAATTTTCGCGTCTGTGAACACATCAAAATCGTGTAAGGCAACGGTAATCCAAATAGGATACGATAGGCATATGGTGAAATCAAAAACGATTGTCGTCATTGACGACGAAGCAACAATCCGCGATGTTGTACGCCGCTACCTGGAAGTAGAAGGCTTCCGGGTCGTTGAAGCCGAAGACGGACACCAGGCGCTGGATGTCTTGCGCGATCAACGGGCCGATCTGATCCTGCTTGACGTGATGCTGCCCGGCATGAACGGGTTCTCGGTCGCGCGGCTGCTGCGCAATGCGCCGGAATTTCACAACCTGCATGGCGAAGTTCCGATCATCATGCTGACGGCGCGCGGCAATGAACGGGATCGATTGGACGGCTTCGATCTGGGCATCGACGACTATATCGTCAAGCCGTTCAGTCCACGTGAGGTCGTCGCGCGTGTTAAAGCCGTGCTCCGCCGCAGCGCGCCGGAAGATACTGGCAGCGAAGAGCCGCGCACTTATGGCGATTTGCATATCGACCCTCGGCGGCGAGTGGTTTTTCTCCATGATGAGCCTGTGACACTGACGGCAAAGGAGTTCGATCTCCTGTGGCTGTTTGCGCGGCATCCGCAGCAGGTGCTCACGCGCGATCAACTGCTCGATCAGGTCTGGGGACACGATTTTTACGGCGACGAAAGCACTGTCACGGTCCACATCCGCCGCCTGCGCGAAAAGATCGAGCCGGACCCGGCCAATCCGACCTACATTCATACGCTCCGTGGTGTGGGGTACAAATTTGAACCTGCTTAGCAACCGCGCCCTCTCGCCGATCTTTGTGCTGATCTTCGCCATGCTGGCGGCCTTTGGCATCGCCATGGCGATGATCGTGCTGACGCTCAATCCGCCGCTGGAAGACATTCAGCAGTTGATGCTGTTCATGATTTCTACGGGCGCAGTCACTATCGGCGGCGTCTATTTGCTCTATCGGCGGCGATTGATCCAGTGGTTTACCAGCCTGCGCTGGACGCTCCTCACCATCATCATCCTCACCGTGGTGCTCGTTTTCATCAACGTGTTTGTGACCGCGCAGTTGATGTTCATCAGCGAGCACGATCTGCTGCTGACCAGCGCCTTGCTGGTTTACGGTGGGGTGATCGCCGTCATCTCGGTGATTTTTATCGCCGGGACGTTGATCGAACGCATCGAATTGTTGGGCAATGCTGCCCGGCGTGTCGCTCGTGGCGAACTACATACGCGCCTGTCCGTCCGCGGCAATGACGAACTGGCACATCTCACGCGCATGTTCAACAACATGGCCGAAGAATTGGAGACGGTTGACGCGCAAAAGCGAGCGCTCGATCAGACCCGGCGCGATCTGGTCGCCTGGGCTTCGCACGATCTGCGTTCACCGCTGGCCGCCGTACGCGCCATGAATGAAGCTATTCTCGACGGCGTTGTCGATGACGAGGTAACGATTTTACGCTACCGGCAACAGATGCAGCGCGAGATCGAACACCTGGGGCGCTTGATCGATGACTTGTTCGAATTAGCCCAGATGGATACCGGGCATCTTGCTCTGGAACGCAAACCGACCAACCTGAGGCCGCTGATCGACGAGGCGTTGGAGAGTCTGGCCGCCCGCGCTGCGGAGGCACAGATCATGCTCTCCAGCACCGTTCCGGCGGATCTGCCGACGATGCGCCTCGCGGCCGATAAGATCGAGCGCGTGCTCTACAACCTGCTCGACAATGGCCTGCGGCATACGCCCCAGGGCGGCAGCATCTACGTCGATATCGAAAAACGGTCGGAGATTGTGCTTATTCGCGTGCGCAACACCGGCTCGACCATTTCGCCCGAAGATCTACCCCACATTTTCGACCGTTTCTATCGCGGCGAAAACGCACGCACGCCGCATCGCGACGGGCAGCGTGGCGCGGGCCTCGGCCTGGCGATCACGCGCGGCTTTGTCGAAGCGCATGATGGACGTATCAGCGTCGAAAGTGACGCCGTTCGCGGGACGACGTTCACCGTCGCGCTCCCTCTGTAATCTGTTCGTAACCGGATCATGTTCAACTGCAAACGTGCGTGACTGTCGGTAATCCGATCCGGCGGGCGCTCATCGTCAATGTGAGAGAAAGGCAGCGATTACCATGTCGCCTATGTCCTCCAACCTGCTGCGCGTCGCGGCGCTTGCGCTCACCATCATGCTTGTCGCGGTTCTGGCCGGTGTGACCTTTGCGCGCTCGTCATTCAAAATCGATATGACGCGAACCCAGGCACAGCCCGCGTCGGATCTGCCCAATCGCGGCGCTGCCCACGAAATCCTCAGCCAGGGCTGGCTGAACACGGATCGTCCGCTGCGCCTGCAAGATCTGCGCGGCAGTGTCGTCCTGCTCGAATTCTGGACGTTCGACTGCATCAACTGCATCCATACACTGCCGCACGTCCAGGGCTGGCATGAAACCTACACCGATCAAGGGCTGGTGACCATTGGCGTCCACTATCCGGAGTTCTACTACGAGCACGACGTACAAAATGTGCGCGCCGCTGCTGAGCGTCTCGGCGTCACCTATCCGATTGCGCTCGACAACGACGGCGCGACCTGGGATGCCTACAACCAGCGCTATTGGCCGACTGTCTATCTGATCGACAAGCAGGGCAATATCCGCTATCTGGCGATTGGCGAAGGCCGCTACGCCCAGACCGAGCAGGCGATTCAGGCACTGCTCGCGGAACCGTATACGCCTGAAGATGTGTTACCCGGCGAGAGTGAGCGCTATCTGACGCCGGATGTCGTGCTCAACGTCCGCGATGGCGCTGGCCTGGATCGTGCCATCATCGGCTCGATTCAGCCGGGTATGGCCTTCGTTGTCGAAGCCGAAGCATTGGGTTGGTATCAGATCACCTATGGTGATCACACCGGGTATGTAAGCGCCGATTACGTCACCGTCCAGGGCTGATCTTCAGGCGACGCTGTTTATCTCTGGCACAGCCGCTACAATAGCCGTCCTAATATAAAGTGCATGGTCGAGGGTATCGGTAAGATGACGAGCGCGCGTAAAGCCATCAGTGCGGCTTTTCTCATCGGCTTGCTGAGCCTGTTCGCACCCATGCCGATGCGTGCGCAGCCCGCTCCGCTGGGCGCGCCGCTGATCGCAACGACGACGGCGCGCCAGGATCGCATTGTGCTCTACGATCTGTCCGGCGGACGGCGCGAGCTGCGCTTCGATGCGCGCGAGCACTTCGTCTGGGGCTTCGCGCCGGATGGCTGCCGTGTCATTTTCACGCTCGGCGAGCCGGGCGGAATCTCGCGTTTGTACAGCGCCCGGCTCGATGGCACTGATCTGCGCTCGCTCGTGCAGTTTGCCGATCTGCCGCCCGAAGACTGGAGTGCCTGGGAGCCGCAGATCAATCCGGTGGATGGGCGCATCGCTTTCACCTTTTTCCGGCGCGAAACACCGCCCGGACGCCTCACTCAGGAGACCTTTCACATTGCCTGGATACCGGCGGAGGGCGGCGCGCCCCAATTCTACAGCGTCAGCGGCGCTGAGCATTCGCCTGTCTGGTCGCACGATGGCGCATGGCTCGCCTATGTTGCCTACGACGGGCGGATTCCGGGGCCGGATGCTTTCTCGACCGCACCGCCCACGCCGCCGAGCGGGGCGACACCCGTGCCCAAAGAGCAGTTGATCAGCGAAGCCGATCTCTGGGTCGTCAGCGCCGATGGGGAGACCAAATACCGGCTCACCGCATTCCCAACCGGCAGTGTGCATCGCCCCGTCTGGTCGCCTGACGATCTGTTGATCGGATTTTTCTATTCGCCGCGCCCGAATAACGACACTGTATGGATGATCGGCAACGCCGACGCTGCTATCCCGACTCAACTCAATTTCGAGTGGATGCTGGGGCTGGACGCGATCTGGTTGCCGGATAGTACAGCCATTGTGGCCACGATGCGTGACTTTCGGGGCGTCAGCGAGAATCGTCTCTGGCAGGTGCCTCTGGTCGGCAACGCCGATACCGATGCGCAGTCATATCCACTCGATCCGGCGCTGCGCTTCATCGACTACCCGCGTTTCAGCGTCGACGGGCGCTTTCTGGCGCTGCGCAGTGAGTATTATCTGGCCGTCGTCGATACCACGACCGGCGCGTGGGCGTGGCTGGACGATGCCAATCCCGGCAATACACCGCCCGTCTGGAGTCCATCCGCTTACACCGGCGAAGCGGCTTGCGGGCTATAGGCGATTGATCGTGTCTGCTAGAATGGCGTGACGAACGCAGATGATGTGGACGTAAGGTAAGAAGGATGCTCCGGCACGCGCTTCTTTGGTTTGTTGTCCTGGTTATTGTGGCCTTGCTGTTGGTAGCCATTCTCGGAACCGGGCAAGATGCCGGTACGATCATCAGCATTTTCAGCACTCGCTTCCTGGGGATCTTTATCGAAGCAACGCCATTTCTGCTGCTCGGTACGCTCGCCTCAGGCTTGATCGACGCTTTCGTCACGCCGGATGACATCGCGCGCTTCGTGCCGCGTAATCGCATCCAGGCGACCGTCGTCGGCGCCTTTCTGGGCTTTCTCTTTCCTGTGTGTGAATGCGGCGTCGTCCCCGTTGTGCGGCGGCTGTTCATGAAGGGCCTGCCCATGAGCGTGGGCGTCACTTTCTTGCTTGCTGCGCCGGTAATCAACCCGGTTGTGCTCGTCAGCACAGCGGTTGCTTTCGGCGTCGGCCCCACGCTGATCGGGCGGTTTATCGTCACCATCGTTGTCGCCGTTGCCGTTGGACTCGTCTTTGCGCTGGCTGCACGCCCGCAGGATGTACTGCGTGCCCACGCGCTCGCACCGGTGATGGGCGGAGTGGGCGAAGTCATTCCCCTCTATCCCAGGCGCAAATCGCTCGGCGTTGGCCTGCGCGCTGCGCTGCGGCTGGCTGGCGACGAATTCTTCGAGATGGGGCGCTACCTGATCATCGGATCGCTGCTGGCGGCGACCATGCAAACCCTCGTCAGTCAGGATGTCTTGATCGCTCTGGGGCGTGGGCCGGTGGTCTCAGTTATCGTCATGCAGGCGCTTGCCTTCTTGCTCAGCGTCTGCTCGACTGTGGATGCTTTCCTGGCGCTGGCTTTTGCCGGTACGTTTACCACTGGCTCGATCCTCGCGTTTCTCACCTTCGGCCCGATGGTGGACATCAAGAGCACGTTGATGTTCGCGGGGGTCTTCAAAGGGCGTGTCGTCTTCTATCTCATCCTGCTGCCGCTGCTGCTCACCCTGTGGATCGGCATCTGGCTCAATCTGAACGTCGCTTTCTAGCGCGCGCCATGTCTACGCATCGGTTGCCGCGTCGTCTGCGGGCACACGGGGTACGCGGGGCAGAATGCTGCACACGACTTCGTAGTTGATCGTCCCAATCTTGCGGCCAATTTCTTCTGCGCTGATCCGCTCGTCACCTTGCGCGCCGAGCAGAACAACTTCGTCGCCGATGTGTACATCCGGGATGTGGCTCACGTCGATAATCGTCTTTTCCATGCTCACGCGCCCGATGATGGGCGCACGCTGGCCGCGCACAAGCACTTCGCCCTGGTGCGCCGGGGCGCGTCGCAAGCCGTCGGCATAGCCCACGGGGATCACGGCTACTAGTGTCTCGCGCTGAGTCACGTAGGTGTTGCCATAGCCGACGGTGTGACTTGCTGGCAGCGTCTTGACCGAAGCGATCAAACTTTTCCATGTCATGGCTGGCATAAAATCGGGCGGGGCAGGTACAGTTTCCGAGGGTGATAGCCCATACAGCGCCAACCCGACGCGCACAAGATCGAAATGATTGTCAGGCGAGGCCAATGTACCGGCGGAATTGGCCGCGTGGACGTATCTGAACGTCATGCCGGGCGCCCGCAGCGCCTCGACGTGGCGGCGAAAGGCCTGTACTTGCTCGGCAGTGAAGGCTGCGTTTTCGTCAGCCACCGAAAAGTGTGTGTAGATGCCCTCGAAATCCAGATGGGTAAACGAGGCGAAGGCCGCGGAAAGGGCGGCGGGCAGCAACCCAAGGCGTCCCATGCCCGTATCTATCTTAAGATGGACGCGCAGTTGCTGTTGTGCTTGCTGCGCTTTTTGATGATACGCCGCCGCGAGTGACGCATCGTAGACGGTTAGCGTCAAATCGTGCGCGAGCGCCAATGGGACGGCTTCAATCGGGGTATAGCTCAAAATCAGGATTGGCGCGCGGATACCGGCTTCGCGTATGATGATCGCTTCTTCGAGATTGGCGACCGCCAGGTGCGACGCGCCATTGGCGAGGGCTGTGCGGGCCGCGGTGATCGCGCCGTGGCCGTAGCCGTCGGCTTTGACAACTGCCATCAGTGCTACGCGTGTGCCGATGATTTGTTTGAGGCGGCGCACATTATGCGCGATTGCCTGAGGCGAAATCTCGACCCAGGTCGGGCGCAGGCGATAAGAATTGCTGGAAACCATCATGTTATAGTGGGCTGACCAATGACTGCCGATACCTGACGGCATATAATCTAACCTTTGCCGCATTGGAAAGCGATCTTCATGGCTTTCGAATTCGAACTTCTCGCTACCGATGGGCGTGCCCGCGCCGGCATACTCCATACACCCCATGGCGATATTCCGACGCCGATATTTGCGCCTGTGGGCACACAGGCCACGGTCAAAGCTGTCCCCCCGCGCGATTTACACGAGATTGGCGCTTCGCTCGTGCTGGCGAATACCTATCATCTCTACTTGCGCCCTGGTGATGAACTTATCTCGGAGATGGGCGGGCTGCATCGTTTCATGGCCTGGGATGGGCCGATCTTGACCGACTCTGGCGGCTTTCAGGTCTTCAGCCTGGCCCAAATCAACAAGATCGACGATCAGGGTGTCACCTTCCGCAGCCACATCGACGGCAGTCAACACCGGCTGACGCCTGAGAAATCCGTTCAGGTCCAGGAGAATCTCGGTGCGGACATTATCATGGCCTTCGATCAGTGTCCTCTGCCAACCGATCGCAGCATTGTCGAAAAGGCGGTCGCTCGCACCAATGCCTGGGCAGCGCGCTGCCGGGAAGCGCACCCCGATGACACCGTGCAGGCGCTGTTCGGGATTCAGCAGGGTGGCATATTTGAAGACTTGCGCGAGCAGTCGTCAATTGCTTTGAGAGCGCTCGATTTTCCGGGCTACGCTATTGGCGGCCTGGCCGTGGGTGAAACCAAGCCGCAAATGTACGCCGCCCTCGATTACGCGGTTCCTATGCTGCCGCAGGACAAACCTCGTTATCTTATGGGGGTGGGCGCGCCGGATGATCTGGTAAATTCGGTGTTGCGCGGTGTCGATATGTTCGATTGT
This sequence comes from Anaerolineae bacterium, assembly GCA_023382675.1. Lineage (GTDB taxonomy): Bacteria > Chloroflexota > Anaerolineae > Aggregatilineales > Phototrophicaceae > Flexifilum. The sequence continues at coordinate 1,145 of JAHDWN010000004.1, read as the reverse complement.
GTCATGCCAACCCGCATCGCCCGCCATGGCGCCGCTTTCACACCCTATGGAACGACCAATCTGCGCAATCTCGAACATGCGCGCGCTGAAACGCAAATTGATGATACGTGTTCTTGTTATTGTTGCCAGAATTTCTCGCGTGCGTACCTGCGCCACCTGGTGAAATCCGGGGAGCTTCTGGGGCATTTCTTGCTGAGTGTCCACAATATTCGCTTTTTGCTTCGACACATGGAGCAAATGCGACAGGCGATCTTCCAGGGGGCGTTGCGCGATTATGCAGATGCTTTTCTTGCGCGTTATTTGCAGAACCTGTAGTTACTGCACCAGAGAGGTTACCGGGTGAGATTTTTTGCTGTATGGGACCAGCCCTGCCTACAGAGACCCGTGCTGTTATATTCAGCGGTGGGGCGTATTACGCTGTGTTCAGGATGATATGGGGCGAGCGAGACACACCTTCGTCGCAGTTGCATTTACATTGGTGAGTTGTAGCACCCAGGTTGCCCCATCAGCCACGCCCATCTCGCATACAACGCCGCTGCGTGTCTATGCAACGACCGCCACGATACCCTTGCTGTACGATCTGACGTCAGCATATCGGCAGTACGATTCGAGCGCCGTTTTCGAGCTTGCCAGCGGCAGTTATAGTGCCATCGCCGAGCGTATTCTCCGTGAAGAAGGCTCATACTTTCTCAGCCATCACTTGCCTGACGATATTGACGATCCGCAAAGTCCCTTCTGGGCTGCGCCTATCGGACAGGATGCCCTGACGATTCTGGTGCATCCGAATAACCCTGCGTTGGGCATCAGTATTGAAGAACTCAGAACGATTTATACAGGACGCATCCAGCGCTGGGATGCTGTCGGCGGAGATGATGTTCCCATCATCGTTGTCGCACGTGACGATTCTTCGGCTATGCGCGCAGAGTTTGAGGCGCTCGTGATGGGTGGGCTTGCCACGTCACCCGCAGCTCTGGTGGTACCTTCCAATCAGGCAACAGCAGAAACCGTGGCCGAAAATCCCGGCGCGATTGGTTATGGCTCACTCAGTGATCTGTCTTCGCATGTGCGTGCGCTTCCGATCAATGGCGTCACGCCAACTGCGGACACGGTCTATGATCGCACTTATCCACTCCGTACTTCCATCT
>JAHDWN010000003.1:64146-220037 GCA_023382675.1 Anaerolineae bacterium | reverse complement strand
TCGTCCCCTCCCCATCGCGATGGGGAGGGGATTGAGGGGAGGGGACAGATTCAACTTTAGTGCTCTAAGATTGCGTTCTGCAGCAAGACCTGACATCATGACCGAAGAGCGCCAGACCTATTTCGAAGCCCGCGCGCCGACGTGGGATACACCGCTGACCGCCGAACGCGACGCCATGCTCCGGCGGCTGCTGGACATCTACGCCGCCGATCTGCACAGCGCAGCCGCGCTCCTGGAGATCGGCACGGGCACAGGCATCCTGATCCCGTATCTGCGTGAGTACGCGCCGTCCGCCCGGCGTGTGTCGGTCGATCTTGCACACGCGATGCTGGTGCGGGCGCGCGAACGCTGCCCGGAGGCGCTGCTGGCGCAGGCCAACGTAGATTGGCTGCCGTTCGCGGCTGTGGACACAGGTTTCGACGTGGTCGTCTGCCACAACAGCTTTCCGCACTTCCCGCACAAAGCGCGCGCCCTGGCCGAGATCCAGCGGGTGCTGCGTCCGGGCGGACTGTTGGCTATCATTCACGACGAGCCGCGCGCTGCGATCAGCGCCGTCCATGCGCACGCTGGCGCGGCGGTCGCGCATGACCTGCTGCTGCCCAGCGACCAGATGCAGGCGTTACTCGCACAGGCGAGATTCGTCGATGTTCGCGTCGAGGACGCGGCGGATCATTATGCGGCGAGCGGACGGCGCGCATCGAGCAGCAAGTCGTGATCCGCTTGCGCATTGCCCTGATCGCGATCTTCGGCGTACTATCCGCCTGTCAACCAATGGAGACAGCTATGCCCCCCACAAACACACCGATCTCACTGCCCTCACCCTGTGACCCCACGCCGAGCGCGGATCAGCCGCTGCCGGTGCTCGTGTTCAGCAAGACTGCCGGTTTCCGCCACGAGTCGATAGAGAACGGCGTGCGCGCCCTGCAAGCCATCGCCGAGACGCGCGGCTGGACGCTCACACCCACGGAGGACGCGAGCGTCTTCACCGATGCCAATTTAGCGGCATATCGTGTCATCGTCTTCCTGAACACCAGCGGCACGATCCTCGACGCTGCGCAGCGAGCGGCTCTCGAAGCCTACATGCGCGCCGGCGGGGGTTGGGTCGGCATTCACGCGGCGTCGGACACCGAGCACGAGTGGGTGTGGTACGGCGGGCTGGTCGGCGCATACTTCGTCAATCACCCATCGGGCATGCCCGAAGCGACGATCCATGTCGAAGACCCGACGCATCCCGCCACGCAGGCGCTGCCTGATCCGTGGGTGCGCAGCGACGAGTGGTACAACTACCACCGTAACCCGCGCGAAAATGTCCACGTGCTGCTGGCGCTGGATGAGACCAGCTACAGCGGCGGGACGATGGGCGATCATCCGCTCGCCTGGGCGCATGAGTATGGCGGCGGGCGCGCTATCTACACCGGGGTCGGCCACGACCCGGCGCACTTCGACGATCCGCTGGTGCGCGCGCATCTGACGGGCGCGGTTGAATGGGCGGCATGCGGCTAAAGTGGCGCAGATCGCGCGGCATTCTGCATTAAGCGAGCGACATAACTCGAATGGAGAGCAATGATGACCGCGAAGTCTTTGGGCGAGCAGAATTACGAGCAGTTCGCCGACCGCTACGCCGCCAGGGTCGAGACGAAAGCGCACAACGCTCACATAGTCGATCCCGCCGTCAGCGCCCTGCTGCCGCCTCTGGCCGGGCTGCGCGTGCTCGATGCCGGCTGCGGCAGCGGTTGGTACAGCGAGCGCTTCCTCAACGCGGGCGCGCAGGTGACGCCCATCGACGTGACGCCTGCCTTCGTCGAGATCGCACAGCAGCGGTTGGGCGACCGCGCGACCGTCCGCCGCCAGGATCTGACACAGCCGCTGGCGTTCGCCGCCGACGGCACGTTCGATCTCGTCTTCGCCAACCTGGTGCTCGACTACCTGGAGGATTGGACGCCAACGCTGCGTGAGTTCGCCCGCGTGCTCGTCCCCGGCGGGCGCTTGATCTTCGCCTGCGGCAACCCGGTCGCGGATTGGCTGCTGGTGGTCAGCGGGCGCTTTCGGATGGACGCAATGCCCGATTATTTCACCACGCAGATGTACTCTTTCATGTGGGGTGGCTTCGGCGAGCCACGTCCGGTCGTGTACGAGTATCGCCGCCCGATCAGCGCCATTCTCAACCCGTTGATCGACGCGGGTTTCGCGCTGGAGCAGGTGATCGAACCGCAGCCGACCGAGGCCTTCCGCGAGGCCGATCCAGACGACTACGAACGCCACAAACGCAGCCCAACCTTTATCGCCATCCGCGCGCGCCGCACGTAAGCTAAAAGGAACGTCCCTGATAGCCGCAAAGGAAACGCTGATGGCGAAACGTCTGACGATGCTGGCGCTCGGCTCGCGCGGCGACGTGCAGCCCTACGTCGCCCTGGGCGCGGGCTTGCAGCGTGCCGGCTACCGTGTGCGCGTGGTCACGTTCGAGTCGTTTCGGGCGCTGGTCGAAGGCCAGGCGGTCGATTTCTACCCGGTCCAGGGCGATGCCCAGGCGCTCGTCGCGATGATGATGGGCGGCGCTGGCATCGGCACGCGCAACCCACTGCGCCTGATGCGCACGATCATGCGCAGCTTTGGTGCCATCGCCGAGGCTTACATCGAGGCGTTCTCAGCGGACGCGCTGGCCGATTCGGACGCCATCCTCAACCAGCTTCCGGGCGGCATTTTCGGCGTCGATCTGGCCGAAAAACTGCGCGTCCCCCACATCATGCTGTCGGTCATTCCGCTGACAGCCACGCGCGCCTTCGCCAACCCACTGCTGACAACGCGCTCGTTTGGCGGCGTGGGCAACCGTTTGAGTTATGCGCTGGCCGGTCACTTGCTCTGGGCGGGCTTCCGCCCGATCATCGGGCGCTTCCGGCGTAAGCTGGGTCTGGGCGCGCCGCCGTGGGTCATGCAGACGCCCGACTGCCCGGTCATCAACGGCTTCAGCCCGCACGTCGTCCCGCCGCCCACGGATTGGGGCGCGCAGGTACACACGACCGGCTACTGGACGCTGGATGAGCCGGATTGGCAGCCACCACGTGATCTGCTCGACTTCCTGGCGGCGGGGGCTGCGCCGGTCTTCATCGGTTTTGGCAGCATGATCGCGCCCGATCCGGCGGCACTGACCCGCCTGCTGCTCGATGCAACTGCGCGCGCAGGCTGCCGGGCGATCATCTCGCGCGGCTGGGCCAACATCGGCACGGACGCGCTGCCGCCGCACGTCTTCGCGCTCGATTACGCACCGTATGCCTGGCTGTTCCCGCGGATGTCTGCCGTCGTCCATCACGGCGGATCGGGCACGACGGGCCTAGCGCTGCGCGGTGGCGCACCGTCGATGGTCGTCGCTTTCGGCACAGATCAACCCTATTGGGGGCAGCGAACAGCGGCGCTGGGTGCGGGCCTCGCGCCGCTGCACATCAAGACGCTGACGGCGGACGCGCTGGCGACGGCGATCAAGCGTCTGACTCACGACGCCAGCCTGCGCAACCGTGCGGCGGACGTGAGCGCTGCGCTGCGCCGGGAAGCTGGCATCGCCGAGGCCGTCCGCCTGATCGGTGAATCCGTTGGCGCTCCGTGAAACTATGGCTTCTTCACCGGGAACTGGATCTCGCTGATGCCCGGTTCCTGATCCGAATGCGGGCGCAGATAGATCTCGCGAATCGGCCCGTCGATTTGATAACCGTTGGCTTCGATCCACTGACCAATGACGGCGTAGGTCTGTTCGAACGTGTCATAGCTGCCCGTGTGAACGATGCTCGCTGCCTGCGCGATGGCGGGCAGCGTCTGCACACGGAGCGCGCGTGTCTCGTCGATGGGGATTTCCGCCGGGCTGCTCGCTGCCACCGGGAAAGCGATTTCGATGTCCAGGTTGGTGTCATTGAACTCGGTGTCGTGATAGATGGTGAAGGGCGCGCCCGTGGGCTGGATACCCTGCCCGATCAACACGCCTGCTGACTGGCCGAGCAGCAGCCCGACGTGCTCCCCGGTCGGTACGATCTCGCGAATGGACATAACCCGCAGCGGGTCGAGCGTTTTCAGGATCACTTCTTGTTCTGGCATTTTGCCCTCCTGTGCAATTTGATTGAGCCGGGCCGCCACCCGCGCCAGACGCGCCTGCTCGTCCTCGATCTGGCGCTCGATCTCGGCCTGACGCAGCATCAACATGCCTTGCAACTGCTCGAAAGACAGATCATCGGCGAGCAGCTGTTTGACCTGTTCCAGCGAGAAGCCCAGGTCTTTGAGCGCCAGGATACGATTGAGCCTGGGCAGTTGATCAAGCGAGTAGTAGCGGTAGCCGGTGAACGAATCGATGTGCGCCGGGGCGAGTAATCCGGTGTCGGCGTAATAGCGCAGCGCCGACACCGGCACCCGGCATAGCTGCGAGAAATCGCCGATCTTGAACATGGCATTTCTCCTCTCATCTTCGAAGATGTTGCTCCGAGTGTAAGGTCTCAAGCCGCTTGAGAGTCAAGCACCGAATTCGGGTGTATTCGAGTTTTGGGGGACGCCCGCCCATGAAATGGGGCGGGCTATGAATACGTCCCCTGCGGGGACTGTGTCAGCAGTCGTCACGCCGAACAGCCGCCGTAGGCGGCGCACGTTTAGACGGGGGATTTCATTCCCCGGCGACGAAATGGCGCATTTGCTCCCATTTCCGAACACACCTAATTCACAGCCGTTGAGCAAATGGCCGGCGCAGATTAGAATCCAACCGGGGAGACCTGCCAGAGAGAGAATGCCCATGCGTTTACGCCATGCGCCCGTCTATGCGCTGTTCTTGCTGCTTGCTGCCTGCAATCTATCATCCGATTCGGTTGTGATCACACGCCAGCCCGAAGCAACGGCGACGCTGCCGGAGAGCACGCCCGTATCCAGCGGCGAATGCTACGCGGTCAACACCATTGGGGAAGAAATCGAAATTTACGCGCCGGACGACATCGGCACGGTCATCGGGCTGCTCGCGCCGGGGGAACAGATCGCGATCAAGGACATCCTGCCCAACGAGGCCGCGCCCTGGCGGATGGGCTGGCTGGTGGTCAGCGTTCCGGAGATCGGCGAAGATGGCTATCTCGACCCGAACATGGCCGGTACGGTCGGCGATTGCAGCGCGCTCTGGACGCCGCCGCCAACGCCCTGATCATTTGCTTACGCCGGGTCACGAAGTACACTGTTGGCAGCCAAACACTCCGCAAAGGGGATCGTGCTCGATGAGTTACTTCATACGCTATATCCTGGTTCGTGATGAAACGACGCTGGCGACGGTGGAAGCAGCGCTGCATCTGATCGACCCGGATTTCAACATTCAAGTCGATCAGAGCGAAGTCGAGACCGGCGACCTCTACTACAAGAGCGATATTCTCGGCGAAATCACGGTCAATCGACCGGGCGATAGCATCTTTGAAGAAGAGATCGCCGAGCTGCGCAAGCAGCTCGATGCGGTCAGCCACCCGGACAAGCCGCTCGTCCAGACGGCGCTCGATGTCGCGCACGCCATGGTCGCGCTGCACGTCTTGCAAGCGGGAAACGATAACCCGGACATCCTCGAACAGCTCTGGGATTGGCTCTTCGAGCAATATCCCGGCGTGCTTCAGGTGGACGAGGAAGGTTACTACGACATCGATGGGCTGTTCCTGCCGACGACGCCGGACGAATGATCTCAGGGATCATGAGACTGCACGGCTACCTGCGAATGGTGGCAGGTCGAGCGGTCGATTGTTCAGGGTTGTCATCCCTTTTTGGGGTCGTCGTCTTCCAGGGCCTCAACAATGGCGTCAATGATTAGGGCATCAGGCAAATCCTCAAGATCAGACTTGGAGTAGATAGCGATCAGGTAAACCGTATCGGCAGTGCGCACGAAATACAGGACACGATACCCGCCGCTTTTGCCGCGCTGAGCGTCGCTGTTTTGAACTCTGACCTTGTAGACAGCATACGGGAGACCTTGAAGCTGATCGCCAGGGGTAGTGCCGTTCTCCAGTTGGGCGATCAACGGCTCAATATCGCGCATGATGTGGGGATAGCGCTTGCGCAGTTTCTTGACCAGGCGCTCAAATTTCGTGCCGATGACCACTCTAGTCATCTTGCGCCATTCGTCGCCGGAATTCCTCAACGCTGATACCGCCACCTCGGCGTGCTTCCCGAATGCCATCTTTTACTGCGTCCAGAATCTCGGCAGCAGTGATGGTGTCGTCAAGAGCACCCTCGATCACAGCGCGCAAATAAGCGTCCGCGCTGTCGTACCCCAATTGGCGCGCCAATTCTTCAGCGCGGCGGTTCTGTTCATCGGTGAGAACGATCACTTTTTCGACCATGCGACCATATCCTCTGCTATTGCCCACAGTGTAGCACAACTGCCTCAATCTGATAGCGGGGTGCGTTTGGATCATTGAATTGGGGGATATGAAACAGGACTGACACAAACCGGGCTGCCCATTCTCCGCCGCCTACATTTTTCCAATACAGTGTCTACACAACGCATATAGTGTGCTGATCTTGCTCTTACACAGCCGACGTATCGTGGTGGTCATCAAACGAAAGCACTTCACTGGTAATTTCAGGAGCTTGGACCATGACCACTGTAATTCGTTGGAATCCCATTCGTGAGATGATGGCGTTGCAGAACATGTTCGATGAGAACAATTGGCGCACGGTTCGCCCGTCGAACGGGACGTACTCCCTGCCGCTGGATGTCTACGAGAGCGATGCCAACTACGTGGTTGTCGCAACTCTGCCGGGTGTCGGCGCGGACAACATCCAGGTCAACTGGCACGACGATGTGCTGACCATCAGCGCCGAACTGCCGCAGGGTACGCCCAACGCCGAAAATCTCAAGACGCACATGATCGAACGCGCCGCTGGCAAGGTCAGCCGCAGCCTGCGCCTTGGCCGCCCGATCAACGCGGAAGCCGTCGAGGCCACCTACGAGAACGGCGTGCTGTCCCTGACGCTGCCCAAGACGCCGGAAGCGCAGCCGAAACTCATCCCGGTGCGCACCACCATCAGCGCCAACTAAGCGCAAGATTATCTGAGACCCACAAAAACGGGGCGCATGTGCGCCCCGTTTTGATTCCGCGAGATGCTGTGCCCTCGCTAATTTGCCATGGCCGCGCCCATGGTGATACAGGCGAGGCATTGGTTGCCTCTCACGATGGCGTAGGCTGCCTGCGGATCAGCGCCGGTGGTCGTCGAATCGACGTTCCAGACGATCATCAGACGGATGCGCCCACTGTTGCGCGCCAGCCGCACGGCCTGCGCCAGCCATTCGGCCTGTTCCTGCAGCGTGTTGCCCTGGCCCCAATCGAAGCCGCTGGGGAGCTGGCCGCCAGGATAGCCTTCCGGCGTGATGTAACCCAATTCCGTGAAGCACAATGGCTTGTTCGGGAACACACTCGCATACAGATTGACCATGCTCGTGTAGTAGCGCGAATAGTGGCCGCTGTTGCCGCGCGGATCGCCGCTGGTGGCGCTGGGCGGCAGGATGCCTTCGTTGTAGTGAATGCCCACGCAGTCCATGAACTGGCTTGCGCCTGCCGCCGCCATCTGCTGGATGAAGACGTTGTCGTCGCAGCCCTGGCCCGTGCAGCGATTGCCAAAGAAGCCGGTCGGTGCCGGCGCGCCGCTGGCGACGAGCACGTTCGGGTTGGCGCGCTTGATCGCCTGGAAGGCGGCGCTCAACATCTGCGTGTAGTTCTGGCCGCTGATCTGCCCGGCAGGCCATTGGCGGTCGATGTTCGGTTCGTTCCAGACTTCAATGCCATCCGGGTTCAAACTCGCGACGCCGCCCAGGAAGTTGGCGAAGTCCTGGTAATACTGCGTCGGGTTGGCGGCGAGCTGCGCCGGGTTGCCAACGATGCCGAGCAGAATCTTGAAGTTGCGCGAGCGCGCTGCGTCAATCGCCCCTTGCACGATGCTCGGCGGATCACCCTGGTTCCAGATGATCTGCGTCTTGGCCCAGGTCATGCCCGCGCCGCGCATCTGATCCGGGTACGAGAAGCCAAAGACGTGACCGCCGAGACTGAATCCGGTCGTCACGGGCGGCCCTGGCGGCGGTGTCACGACCGGCGGCGGAGTTGTGCCAGTGCCACCACCACCCACCTGGAGCACCTGACCGGGATAAATCAGATTCGGGTTGGCGATGCCATTCGCGGCTGCCAGTGCCTGCACCGTCGTATTGAAGCGCCGCGCAATCGCGGAGAGCGTGTCGCCACGCTGCACTACGTAAGTGCCTGTCGTTGGCGGCACAGGTGTAGGCGCGCCGGGCACCGGCGTCGCGGGCACGGGTGTCGGGACAGGCGCCCCGACGCCAGGGATGACCAGCCGTTGGCCAACAAAAATCAGGTTAATATTCGCGATGCCGTTCGCCTGGGCGATGGCGCCCATCGATACGCCATAGCGCAGGGAGATGCGGAACAGGTTCTCGCCCGGCTGCACGACATGGATGGTCTGCCCCTGCTGTGCGGAGGCCAGGGGGACGACGGCCAGAAGTAAGAATAAACAGGCTGCGATGAGCAGGACGCGGCGCATAAAGCGAACTCCTTGTGGTGAACGTATCGATAAAATGTTGCAGAGCGGAGCGTCTAGCGCGGAATGCGCAGCCACTGCCCGGCGTAAATCAAATTCAAGTTGTAGATGCCGTTTGCCTGCGCAATCGACCACGGAGACAGGCCAAAATAGCGCGCAATGCCCAGCATGGTGTCGCCATAACGGACGAGATAATGCCCAGAGGCATAATAGCCAGAGGCATAGTTACCCGACGGCGCTGGTTGAGCAGGCGCAGGCTGCTGCACTACTGCTGCTGCTGGCACGCGCAAGGTTTGCCCGGCAAAGATGCGGTTCTGGTTGGCGATGCCGTTGGCGAGCATCAGATTCTGGGTGGTCGTATTGAAGCGCCGCGCTATCGAGGCGAGCGTGTCGCCGCGCTGAACCGTGTACGAACCCGTATTGGCGCTCGGCGCGGCAACCGGGATCACCAGGTTCTGTCCCACATACAGACGGGTTGTGACCGTCATGTTGTTGGCGGCGGCGAGCGCGTCAACGGTGATGCCATACCGCGCCGCGAGCGCGCTGAGCGAGTCATTCGGTTGAACAACGTAAGTGGTCGTGCCCGTCTGCGCCAGCGCCGACGGAGCAAACATTGCTAACAGCAGCAGAACTGTGAGGACGAGGATCAGACGACGCATAAACAAAGCTCCCCTTCAAAACAGATGGCAATCGAGCGAACAATTTAGATGAACAATGGGTTTTCGCCCACCGTCCACATGAGCACCACGCAAGTTCTACCGGAGTAAAACCCACGCCGGCAATTTCGCCGTAGAGCGAAAATTCCCCTAACCCGCAGCGAGCGTCGCTTCCAATACGCCAGTATATTTGCAGTTTGTAATTCTTAGTCCTCGACACGCTCATTCTAACACAAAACCGACACGCAAATTCATAGAATTCAGGCGTGTGATCTTACGGCTTTGGGCGTCGATGCTGTCCGCGCCGCGTTTCTGCACGGGTCTGCCAGATCCCCAACGCCCTTGTCAGGCGAGCGCAGCCCAGCACACATTGCATTACACGTCGCATACGCCAGTCACAATAGCAGTCACAAATGTTCCAAATCAATGGAAGCGCTGACTCGGGTTGGATTTGATTGTAGCGCCCTTTCAGCACAGAAACCGGCGCGCGCGCGGTCGGTTGTTAACCATTGCGATTTCTTTATGAAAATCGCCCTTCTCACGCTTTGTATGCCACGGTTAGGCCTATAATAAATCTATGGTCGCTTGTCACAATATGTGACATCTATTCTCAGACAACGAATCATGAACAGTTTTGATCCTCTTATCGATCAACAGTTGGGCGACTACAAGATCATCGAAATCCTCGGTCGTGGCGGTATGGCGCGCGTTTATAAAGGGTATGATGCGCGCCTGGATCGCTACGCTGCTGTGAAAGTCATTGACGCCCAACTGCTCGTGTCCGAAGCCGAAGAAGAATATCGCCAACGATTCCGCCGCGAAGCCCGTGCCATCGCCAACATGCACCATCCGAATATCGTCGGCATCTACCAGTTCGGTGAATTCGCCAATCTCTACTACATGGCGATGGTGCTGATCGACGGCTGTGACCTGGGGCAAATCCTGCGTGAACACGTTCAGAACGGAACGCGCATGAGCTACGGGCAAACCCTGCGTATCGCCCGTGATATGGCCGAGGCACTCGATTACGCCCATGCACAGGGCGTGATCCACCGCGACATCAAACCATCGAACATCATGGTGACGCATGACGGACACGCCACGCTGACCGATTTCGGGCTGGCGTTGAGCGTGCCGGAAGGATCAATCGGCAATACGTTCGGCAGTGCGCATTACATTGCGCCTGAGCAGGCGATGGCGTCGAACAATGCCGTGCCGCAAAGCGATCTTTACTCGCTGTGTGTCGTTATTTACCAGATGCTGGCGGGCAAAGTGCCGTTCGATGATCCGTCCGCCATGAGCGTCGTCCTTCAGCATCTGCGCGAGTCGCCGCCGTCGCCAGGCCAATTCAATGCCGAACTCACACCTGAGATCGACCGCGTGATGCTTAAGGGCTTGAGCAAAGAGCCAAAGGATCGCTTCGAAAACGGTGCCGCCATGATCGCGGCTTTAGAAAAGGCGCTGAAGGACAGCCGCGTCGATATCACCTACTCGGAAAAACCCGTGGTGTTGGCGCGCCCCAAGCGGGAAAAGACCGATGGTGAGAAACCAAAAGGAACCAATTCAACGCTGCCGCTGCCTTCAGACGAACGCCTGGATGGATCAACCCTCTTTGATCCAATACCGCAAATCTCGAAGCCGTCGGCCCTCAGTGGCAAAAGAGATCACAAGCGGTGGCTGATGGGGATCGGCATTGTGGCTGTTCTGGCGCTTGTCGGCGGGATTCTAAGCGCGGCTCAAAGCACCGCATTACAACAACCCGCTTCGCCGACCGCCGTGGTTGTCCTGGCAACGAACGCGCCGACACTAACCTCGACATCTGTGCCCACGGCAACGCCGACTCGTGCAGCGACGAACACGACAAGACCACGCCCAACGTCCACAACCGTGGTTACCAGCGGTCAAACAGAGATTGTGCTCGCGGCCAACAGCACGACGAGCACGCCGACGCCCACCCTGACGCCGACGCTGACCTCGACCGCTGCACCTACGTCAACCCCAAGGCCAACCACCACCCCCAGACCGGCGACTGCGCGCCCCACAGCCATTAGCGCGGCCAGCACATCGGCATCCAGTGAGGAAACATTCCAGTTGAACTATGACTCGACGCTGCTGTCTCTGACCAACACCTCGAATCGCACCATCGACCTCAGTGGTGTGGAGTTCGTGCAGGAGCTGGCTGACGGCACAACGCGCACATTCAACGCGAATCAGTGGTCGAACGGGAGCTTCAGCGTGACCCAATTGCAACCTGGCGACTGCGTCCAGATCTGGGTGATCGCTTTCACAGAGCTTCCGCCCAGCCCGAACTGCGTCAACCGCCAATCGTGGCGGTCGGTCTCGCGGCCACGCTGGTTCTGGATCAACAGCAGCGATGAAGACGCCCGGTTCGTCGTCCAGCGGCGGGACACCATCTACGGTGAGTGCAGCATCGCCGACGGCGAATGCGCGATCGCTATGGAGCAGTGACAGCTATTCGCCGACGAGGGTGACGGTCGGCTCCGGCGGGATCAGGAATTCGTCGCGCGGCAGATTGCTCAGCGTCGTCAGCAGCAGGATACCCACAATCAGCATCGCCAGCAGCACAACCAGCAGTGCCAGCCGCAGCCCGCGATTGCGCCGTGTCAGCGCCGGGCTGCCCTCGGACGCAGCGGGGGCGCGTCTGACCGCCGTCAGCGCCGCCGGATAGGCACGCTCAAGCAGCCAGCGATGCAGCAAATCAGACGTGAGTGTAACCCCTTCAGGAGTCAGTCTGACCATCTCGCGGTATTCCAGGCTGCGAATGGTCGCACTGACCGCCGTGGCATCGATGGGATCGTCTGAATCCGCAAGCCAGTGGGCAATCGTTGCCGCATCGATGGGACGCAATGGATGCGCATATTGCAGTTGGCTGATGGCGCGCAGTGCCTGCTGTTCTTGATAATTCAACGTCTCCCATGCCCGGCCCAGATCATCAGCCGTCATGCTAAACACCTGCCCGGCGACCTGCTTTACCTCCTCTGCCGTCACCTGCGATGCGGTCAAATCGTCCTCGACGCTGCGGTACAGCACACAGCCGAGGGCCTGGACAAATGACGGTTCGCCGCCGGTAAGCCGCCAGGCCGCCTCGAGCGCAGTGTCATCCAGCCGATAGCGCCCCTCCACCGGCTCGCGCAGGAGCCAGTGGACTTCATCCTGGCTCAAATGCGTCAGGCGGATCACGTCGATGGGGCGCACCAGCGGCTGCAAACTGCTGATACGACCTTCGTAGGCGCTGTCGAGTGTGAGAGTCAGGTGCAGACGTGCGCGTGTATCGATCAGCTCGCGCAAGAAAGTGATGGTATCAGCGGCCAGATGTCCGGCGCTGACAGCGTCAAGCAGCGCTTCCGCATCGTCCGCCAGCAGCACAATGCGGCGAAACGGGCGGACCAGCGTCAGCACCGGCGGCAGATACGTCTGCGTGAACCAGGTGCGAGCATCATCCCCCGGCGGCGACAGATCGATCAGCCGGTTCAGCGTAAATGCGCGCTCAATCAGCCGCTCCGTGATCGCCTGGGCCAGGCTCAGCCACCACTCGCTCTCAGTTTGCGCGGTCAGTTCGCGCAGATTGAGATACACGCCGACGAATGTGTCATCGAAGGCCATGTCGAAGGCGCGCAAGAACGCCGTCTTGCCGATGCGCCTGCGTCCCAACACGAGCAGTGCGCCGCTGCGCGTCGTGTCGGTGAGCTGCTGGCGCAGCCGCGCGAAGGCGGCCTGGCGCCCGGCGAATGGCGCGAATGTCTGATCGGTCGCACTGCACGCATACGGATTGGAAGGACTGTAATCGTTCATGCTAACGATTATAGCGCGGCTGCGTCCGGCGCGCGTCCTCGATCACGAATCGGCGTGTGGCAAAGTACGGGCGGGATATATCCCGCCCGTACTACAACATATGGATTGTGGTCTGGCAGCGCCAAACCCTTCGGTCAAGATGATGGTGGTGGCGCTAATCCGCCAGCGGTTGGTGCAGCCCGACCTGATTGCCTTCGCTGTCTTCGATGATCGCGATGTAGCCCACGGGGCCGATCGGCTGCTTGGGCGAGACGATGCTGCCGCCCGCCGCCTCAACCCGGCTCAACACACCATCGATGTCGCCGCGCGTGTCGAGATAGACCAGCGTGCCGCCCCTGGCCGGCTGGATGCGATCCGAAGCGATGACCGCGCCGCCAATACCGCCCTGATCGTAGGGGAAAATGGCATTCGGCGTGCCGAAGAAGAGTTCGCGCCGCATTTCCGCGCCCAGGATCGTTTCGTAAAACTTCGCCGCCCGCTCGTGATCGCGCGCCGGAAGCTCGAACCAGTTGATCGCATTGCTCATGAGGATGCCTCCCTCTCTGAAATCGTTCGACACCCTCAGCTTATCAAAGCCGTGTGACAGCCTTATGGCAACAGCGATTCGGCGCTTTTCAACTCTGCATCGAGACATCATCGCCGAGCCAGCCATCGGCGAACCCGCAGGCGGTCAGGTCGGCGGTCAGGGGCGTCACGGCGATGGCGCGCTCGACAGCGAAGGCATAAATATCGCTGTCGTGCTCGGCATCGGGCGGCGTGAGGCGCTGTGTGCGCAGCCGGAAAGGCATATCGCGGTCACGCACCGGCTGTTCGACATAGCTGTAATAGTTGTGGCGGCTCTGACGCGTCCAGCGGATCGGCGATTGCTGGGTTGCGCCGTCGGGGACGTTGACGTTGAGCACGTCGGTGCCCGCGGGCAGCCCGCGTTCGAGCACGCGCCTGGCGATCTGCTCCGTCACGGCCTGAGCGACGTGCCAATCCATCTCGGTGTAGTCGTTGGAAAAGTGGGCATCGGGATGGCTCTCCTGCGAGACGGCGATAGCGGGGATGCCGAACGAGGCTGCCTCAATGGCCGCGCCGAGCGTCCCGCTGCGCGTCACGCTGAAGCCGACGTTCTCGCCGTAGTTGATCCCGCTCAGGCACAGATCCGGCAGGCGTGGCGCAAGTTCCAGGACACCGTGCGCCGCTGCCATGGCGGGCGAACCGACCACACCGTAAGCCGGATACATCTGCCCATCGAGCGCAATCTCGATCTGCAGAATGCGCCCGGCATCACCGCCGTGGTCGAAGCCCCGGCTCATGCTCGTCTGCTGCCGGGCCGGCGCAGAAATCACCACGTCGCCGATCCGCGCCGCCACCTCGGCCAGCGCGCGCAGTCCCGGCGAACGTACCCCATCATCATTCGTAATCAAGATCAGCGGCGGCATTCAACATCCCTCGGTCATAGCGTGTGCAAACGACAGAATAAAACGCTCAAATAGGCCACGCAAAAGCGTGGCTTTGATACCTACTACTCACACGGTATCCCTTTCATTCCTGGACACAAAATCAACGCGATACGCAGAATTCACGTCCGTTCAGGTTGCAACACTCGACAGGGATACTCGCCGATCTCGATCAATGCCTCGCGCTCAAGCACACGCCGTTCTTCATTCAAGCGCAGTAACTTGACAGTGACTCGTCCTTCAGGTGTTAAGGGGACGATCGTTACATGATCACGTCGGAAATGTGTTTCCCACACTTGTGTACGAGGATTATAGAGGCGGGTGATCTTGTCCGTAAAGGGATCTTCAGAGGCAATATCACTGCCTTTGTAAGCATTGCAGTAAATGCAACTGAGGGCAAGGTTCTCCTCAGATGTGACACCGCCGTGCTTCTCCGAAATGATGTGATCGATTTGAAAGGGAAAGGCGATTGTCCCCATCTTTAGCAGGCAATACTCACAACAAGCACCGGCCCGAAGCGCAACACTACGGCGCATTTCCGCGCTAACATAAGCATCGCTCATTTGCCAAGCAGTTTCTTGCGCGTGCGGATCTGCAGCATGGTCATAAAGTGATTCATGCGCAGGAATTCGTCTAGTTCCGCCTGCTCTTCTGGCGAAATCACGTCACGCCGGTTTCGATCAAGCAGATACTCCAGGCGTTGTTCCAGCGCTTCAGACGGTTTGAAATCCACAATTGCCTGAGGCGAAGGGCCTTGCGCCAGAAATTCCAGAATTTCGTCCAATACTGCCGGGGGCTGGACTGCCGCCATTGCCTGACTCTCCTCAAACCCGCATTTAGCATACCATATATCTCACCCCGGGATCAGCCTCCGCCGTGATCCGGCAGCAGGTTTTCGGCATCGCGCACCGCCGGGAACAGATAGCCGCCCAGGCCAACCGCCACGCCGAACGCGCCGAAGATCACGAACATGACGCCCATGCCCGCGCCGGGGCCAACGCCGGAGAAGCCGCTGAACACATCCACCAGCGCGCCGCCGGGCATCATCGCCGGTTCGAAGACACGATCCGCCAGCGGCCCTGCCAGCAAGAACGCGACCGGCACGGTTAACTGTGCGATCATGCGGCGGGCAGCGAAGACGCGCCCCTGCACGTCTGGCGCGACTTTCGCCTGCCAGATGGCTTGATTTGAGCCGTTGATCAGCGGAATCAAGAACGACAGATTGAAAGCGCCCACCACCCAGACGAACAGGCCGCTGCCTGAACCGAGCAGCATCTGGCCGAACAGGCTGCTCGCGGCCATGCCCAGCAGCACGCCATGCACACGCCGCTTCGGCCCGCCCCAGACGCTCATCAGCAGGCCGCCAACGACGCCGCCTGCGCCGTTCGCCGCCTGGGTCAGCGCCAGCGCGTTGGCCTCCTGGTTCGTCCGCGCCAGGATCATGGGCGCGAAGACCGCCAGCGCCAGGCTCGCCAGCAGATTGATAGCCAGGAAGACGAGTTGCAAACCGAGCAGACTGGGGCGCGCGACGATATAGCGAAAGCCATAGACCGCCTCGCCGAGCAGACTGCCGCGCCCTTCCGCGCCCGCCGCCGTCACTTCCGGCTGTGGGATGAAGACGACGAGCAGCGCCAGAATCGCGAACACGAACGTCACAATGTCGATGAGCATGATCCCGCTCAGGCCGAGCAGCGCCAGGAACAAACCGGCCAGTGGCGGCGCAAGGATCGTCGAGGCGGAATCGGCCAGCGCCAGCATCCCACTGGCGCGCCCATACTGCTCTTTGTTGATCATCAGCGAGATCGACGCCGAATAGGCCGGAAATTGAAACGCCTGGAACGCGCCCGTGACCGCCCCGGCAGCGTAGAGATGCCAGATTTCCAGATTGCCGGAGCTGTAGAGCAGGAACACGGCGATGGTTGCAGCGCCCGCGCCCAGATCGCTGAGCATCATCGCCAGCTTGCGATTCCAGCGATCCACCAGCGCCCCGGCAATCGGGCTGAGGATGATCGTCGGCGCGAAGTTGAAGAAGCCGACCAGCGCCAGCGCCGTCGCCTGGCCGGTCAACTGATAGGCCCAGATCGTCAGGCCGAACTGTGTCATCGCCGTGCCGAGCAGCGACACGAACTGCCCTGCCCAAACGAGTGTGAAGCCGCGCATCCCGCTCAGGCGGGCAGAAGCTGCCATGGTTTGCTCATTTCTGCGTTTATCCGCGCCACCGCTGAAATACTCGCTGATCGCGGTGCGGTTCACAAGGCCGTTTTCGCGGAATGTCTGCGTCTCATATGACATCCATCATGAGCCGGGCGCGCCAGAAGCGGATAAGATAGAATGTATATAGCGGACACTGATTGCGCTCCTGCCTTGCCGGGCAAGCGATTGCCGTTTTTGCAGCAACCCCCTCTGTTCTTCACATCACACTTGCCTCTCCGCTGTAAATCTACACATGGAGATGGACTTATGACGAAAACCGCGTTTGTGCGCACCAAGCCGCACGTCAATATCGGCACGATTGGGCACGTCGATCACGGCAAGACGACGCTGGTAGCAGCCATCACCAAAGTGCTCGCCATGAAAGGCCAGGCACAGCGCCGGTCGTTTGAAGAGATCGACAACGCGCCGGAAGAGAAAGCCCGTGGCATCACCATCAACGTCCATCACGCCGAGTACGAGACGGACGCGCGCCACTACGCGCACGTTGACTGCCCCGGCCACCGCGACTACATCAAGAACATGATCACCGGCGCGGCGCAAATGGACGGCGCGATCCTGGTCGTCAGCGCGCCGGACGGCCCCATGCCGCAAACGATGGAGCACGTCCTGCTCGCGCGCCAGGTCGAAGTCCCGGCGATGGTCGTCTTCATCAACAAGGTCGATCAGATGGCCGACGAGGAACTGCTGCAACTGGTCGAGATGGAACTGCGCGATCTGTTGGAGCGCTATGAATTCGACCCGCAGACGCCGATTGTCCGCGGCTCCGCGCTCGCGGCGCTCGAAAGCACGAGCGACGACATCAACGCGCCGGAATATGCCCCGATCCTCGAGCTGATGGATACCGTCGATAGCTGGATCCCCACGCCCAAACGTGAGATCGATCGACCGTTCCTGATGCCGGTCGAGGATGTCTTCTCGATCAAGGGGCGCGGCACCGTCGCGACCGGGCGTGTCGAACGCGGCCAGATCAAGAAAAGCCAGGAGGTCGATATTGTCGGTCTGCGTGACGAGATCAAGCGCAGCGTCGTGACAGGGATCGAGATGTTCCACAAGGAACTCGACGCGGCTATGGCCGGTGATAACGCTGGCGTGCTGCTGCGTGGCATTGACCGCGAGGAGATCGAGCGCGGCATGGTGCTGGCGCAGCCCGGTTCGATCACACCGCACAAACGCTTCCGCAGCCAGGTCTACATCCTGCGCCAGGAAGAAGGTGGCCGTCACAAAGGCTTTGTCACGGGCTATCGTCCGCAGTTCTACATTCGGACGATGGATGTCACCGGCGAGGTCATCCTACCGGAAGATATCCCGCTGGTCATGCCCGGCGACAACGTCAACCTCGTGATCGAACTCGTCACGCCGGTGGCGCTCGAACGCGGCTCGAAATTCGCCATCCGCGAGGGTGGCCTGACGGTCGGCGCAGGCTTGATCACCGAAATTCTTGAGTGATATAAGCCCTCACCCTCATTCCCTCACCCGACCGGCGCTGCGCGTCTGGGATAGGGACTTCAACGTAGCATTCTCCCCTTCTCCCAGCGCAGCGTTCCGGAGACGAGAGAGGTGGCTGAAAGCGCCTCGGAAGTCCCATTCATGGGAAGGGGCCGGGGGATGAGGGCAAGACCTCTACACCCCGTCGATCTTGAATGCCGCCCAGTAGAACGGGTGCGCATAGGCCGGGTTACTACGCAGCCAGAACTGCGCCTCGCGCAGAGCGACGGCAGGTTCCAGCGGATGATCTTTGTCGAGCATGAGCTGATACATCTTCTCCATGAGCAGCGCCGTGCTGCGGTCTTCCACCGTCCACAGGCTGCTGACGACCGCCGACGCACCCGCCTGTATGAACGCCGCGGACAAACCGAGAAACTCGTCCGGCGCTTTGCGAATGTCGGTGATACCCGTCTCACAGGCCGAGAGCGTCACCAGCCGCGTCTGATTGAGATCGAGCCGCCCCATGATCTCGCCCATCGTCAGCAGCTCGCCGTTGTGCAGGAACAACCCGGCCTGATAGGTATCGCCGCCCCAGGCGAACGAGCCATGACATGCCAGGTGCAGATAGTTCGCGCTGCTTGACAAGGCATTCACAGCGGCGACGGCGACCTGCCCGTCGAGCAGAGGCGACACGCCGAACAAGTCTGCAATCGCTCTGGCTTCGCTGGCAGTGTTGGGCAGATCGGACATCGGTTCGGGATAATGGCTGACTCCGGCGATCAGCGCATTCTTGTCCTTTTGATTCGCTGCGCGCTTGGTCGCCGCCTGCAA
This sequence comes from Anaerolineae bacterium, assembly GCA_023382675.1. Classification (GTDB taxonomy): domain Bacteria; phylum Chloroflexota; class Anaerolineae; order Aggregatilineales; family Phototrophicaceae; genus Flexifilum. The sequence continues at coordinate 201,112 of JAHDWN010000003.1, read as the reverse complement.
GGCGTAGGCCGAGGGCGCGTAGGTGATCGTGTAGTCGTCCATGAAATAGCGGCGCTGGCCCTCGACCTCGCGCCAGGCCGCGTGAACCGGCAGCAAGCCCAGCCCGCCCTGTGGCATGAACAGGACACGTTTCACGCCCAGCGCTTGCAGACGCGCGTCAATCGTCTCGATCAGATCATCCCACAGTCGGCGCGTGATAATATCAAGCGTCTCCTCTACATCGCCTTCCAGATACCCACGCAGCCAACCCGGATCACCTTCCGTACCGATCAGCAACCTGGCCGCATCGCCATCTGTGAAATCGTCGAGCATGATCACGTGATCAGTGATCACATTCTGTGCGCCATGTGGCACGATGAACACGCCGCTGCCTTGCGAGGTGAACAGAGGGGCGACAAGAGCGCTCTCTGGCGGAATCAGCGCCAGGATTTCAGGTAGTGCCAGGTCTTCGGGCATGAAATCGGGCTGTTCGACGCGGACTGCGTCGATGATCGCTTGCAGCTCTTCGCGGGCGGCCCTGAGCGCCGCAGTCAATTCAAGCTCTTCGCGGCGCTGAGGGTGATCCTCTGGCAGCCGGTATTCCGCTTCCAGTGCACGGATATGGGCGCGGGCGATTCGTATCTGGCCTCGCTGCCCTTCAGAAAGCCGCAACAGGTTCGTATCGTCGAGCGCGAATGCCTCCTCCTGGAGGCGCGTCTTGCCCGCCTCCAGGCGTTCAAGCGCCGCACTGGGTTGTCCAAGTCGCAGCGCACAGTAGGCAGAACGGACATACGCCAACGCCGACTCCTTGACATTGTGCTGCCGTCCGGCATCCGTCGCAGCCTGTGAAAGCAGCGATTTGCCGGCATCGATCACGTTGGAGTACATCTCACTCGCCTCCGCCCAGCGTCGCTCATCGAAATGGAGCGCGCCGAGATTGCTGAGAGTCTGACTGTACTCGACAGGCATGGTCGACTGGGTCCTTACGGTGAGCGCCTGCTGATAGGCGGCAATCGCCTGTTCGAGATTCTCGACTCTGTCGCCGTGTATGCGATTTTGGTAGGCCGTTGCCAGGTTATTCAGGGTTCGCGCCCACTCGAAGGGCATGGCCGCCTGGGTCTTGACGGTCAGTGCTTGCTGGTAGGCGACAATCGCCTGTTCGATGTTCTCGGCTTTGTCGCCGCGAATGCGGTCACAGTAGGCGTTCGCCAGGTTCATCATAGTGGTCGCCCAGTCGACGGGCATGGCCGCCTGGGTCTTGACGGTCAGGACTTGCTGGTAGGCGGCAATCGCCTGTTCGAGATTCTCGGCTCTGTCGCTGTATATGCGGGTTTGGTAGGCGGTCACCAAGTTCATCATGGTCGTCGCCCAGTCGACGGGCATCGCCGACTGGGTTCTGATGGTCAGCGCCTCCTGGTAGGCAACAATCGCCAGTTCGATGTTCTTGGCTTTGTCGCCGTGTATTCGGTTTTGAAGGGCAATCCCCAGGTTCATCACAGTTTGCGCCCAGTCCGAGGGCATGGCTGCCTTCGTTGTGACGGTCAGCGCCTGCTGGCAAGCAGCAATCGCCAGTTCGATGTTCTCGGCTTTGTCGCCGTGTATGCGATCTTGGTAGGCGGTCGCCAGGTTATTCAAGGTTTGCGCCCAGTCGACGGGCATGGCCGACTGGGTTCTGATGGTCAGCGCCTCCTGGTAGGCGGCAATCGCCTGTTCGATGTTCTCGGCTCTGTCGCCATGAATACGGTTACAGTAGGCGGTCGCCAGGTTAAACTGAATTTGCGCCCATTCGACGGGCATGGCCGACTGGGTCATGACAGCGAGCGCTTGCTGGTAGGCAATGATCGCCTGTTCGATGTTCTCGGCTCTGTCGCCGCCGATCCGGGTATAGTACGCGGTCGCCAGGTTATTCAGGATTTGCGCCCACTCGACAGGCATTGCCGACTGGGTGATGACGGTGAGCGCCTGCTGGTAGGCGGCAATCGCCTGTTCGATGTTCTCAGCTTTGTCGCCGCCAACCCGAGAATAGTAGGCGGTCGCCAGGTTATATAGGGTTTGCGCCCACTCGACAGGCATTGCCGACTGGGTCCTGACAGTGAGCGCCTGCTGGTAGGCGGCAATCGCCTGTTCGATGTTCTCAGCTTTGTCGCCGCCAAGCCGAGAATAGTAGGCGGTCGCCAGGTTCATCATGGTGGTCGCCCATTCGACGGGCATCGCCGACTGGGTCATGACAGTGAGCGCTTGCTGATAGGCAACGATCGCCTGTTCGATGTTTTCAGCCCGATTCCCCACTGGATTCTGCAGGAGCAGCTCACCAATCAAACTCTGGAACACTGCCCACATTTGCTCATTTCGTTCGCGCGGCAGCATAAGAAGCGCCCGGCGACACAAATCCACCCTGCGGGGAATGTCGCGAATATCTCGCGGTGGCTGACTCAACTCTTGAACTATGGACTGGAGTTCCATCGCCATGGTCACAGACCCCCTTTGCTACCCTGAAGAACTATATGCAGGTAATCATGCATTGATCTACAGGGTATAAAGGAGCCGCCGGACGGGCAATCTCACCCCAGGCCAGGCACTCCATTCGGCGGCACACCACACCAGTCCGTGAGCGCCTGATCCGGATGCACGGCATCGAACAGCATCCAGAAGATCGGGCGCTCGGTGTGGTTACCGTTGTCCGGGTTGATCTGGCAGGCGTCGCCGGGCACGAGCATACTGTAGGCAGCGCGCTCATCGCGCCCGCCGATCAGGCCGCTGAGCACAGCGAAATTGAGATTCCACAGCAGTTTGACGCCGATGTCGCCTCGCTCCTGGGCGATCTGGATCGCGCGGACGGTATAGCCGCCCTGCGCCCAGCGGTCATTGAACGACATCCACGGCTGCGGCGGGTCGAGCGGGAAGCCATCCCAACTGGCATAGCCGAATTCGGTGATCCACATCTGCACGCCGCTGTGCCCAAACTGGTTCATGATGGCGCGGTAAGCATCGAGCGTTTCCAGGTAGTAGAAGTGCGGGTCTTCGTCCCAGCCGCGCGAGCCGCAGCAGCGCGCATCCGGGGCATTGCCCCAGCCATAGGGATGCGCACCGACGACGACATCGCCATACTGCCCCAGCCCGGCGTCGTACATCTGGCGCAAGAAGTCACGGTCATCGACCGAGAACGGCTGCGTGCTGGTCGGCGCTAACCCGGCGGTGACGATGGTCACTGTCGGCGAGTAGGCGCGCACAGCCTGATACGCCGGCCCGAACAACTGCATATAGCCCGCGCCGTTGAACGGCAGCGTCCCCTGCCATTCGCGCTGAAGATTCGGCTCGTTCCAGATTTCGATGGCGTCGATGTAATCGCCGACCATCTCCCGGTTCAGCCCGGCGTTGAATTCCTCGAAGATGATGGTGAAGAAGCGGGCGAGCGCATTCGGATCATCCGGCGGGCCATCCTCGGCCTGCACGCTGCGTGCCCACGTGGGCGCTTTGACCACGCTGACGAGCATGTTCATGCCGCGATTGTTGGCGTCTTCGAGATGCTGCTCGATGCGGCGGAAGAACTCGTTGTCGCGCTCATCCGGCCCGTTCGGCTGCATGTCGCGCCAGGGGAGCTGCACCTTGACCCACTTGAGGCCAAGCTGCTCGATGCGCCCCATCGCCTCGTTCCAGTCCTGATCGTCCAGGTTGATGTCGAGCTGAATACCGATCTGGTTGGGGTCGAGGTTGGGCATGACGGCGGGGGCGGCCTGCGGCTGCGCCTCGACGGTCGGCGGCGCGGATGGCTCGACCGGCGCGGCGGTGTCCGTCGGCACACCGCCCTCTGGCGTCGCGGTCGGCACGGGTGTCGTGGAGGGCGGTACGACGTAGCCTGGCCCGATCACCGGGCCAACGAAGACCGGGCTGCCTGCCGGGGTCGGCGTCGGCACCTCGGTCGGCGGCTCGCCTGCTGTCTGTGAGGGCTGCACCTGCGCTGCCACCGTCGGCACGGCTGTGTAGGTAGACGTGGCGGCGGCAATCGTCGCTGTCGGCGAGGGCGGCAGCGTCGGCGTGACAAAAACCGTGATCGGAGCCTGCGCATTGCAGCCCGCGATCAGGACGATAGTCAGAAGAAGAACGAACAGTCGGGTGAGTGTGTTTGGCTTCATGCGGCGCATTGTACACTGCGATGCGTGAGCCTGGGAGGGGAGCGTTGGTTGAGCGGAGCCTGTCAGACGGGCGCGTCAAACATTGCAGCGAGTCGGCGGGCAAGCCACCGATCTGCTCGTAAGAATTCGTAACAAATTTCTCACCCTGCGCTTCTTGACAATGGCAGTCGTTTTGTCCTATGCTGCTCACAAAGACACACAACAATCCGCCATTGTATGTCCGCCTCCTCATAACGCGCGGATGTGCGAAAGCTAGCAAAAACATGAATGCTTTTATCCCCAAACACGTCTGGATCGAATGGCACGATCTTAACGAACCAGATGCGCGTGATGTGATCGTCGAGATGGAAGACGACGCGATGTATACGGCGCTCTACGTCACGTTCGCTTACCTGGAACGTCAAATGTTGCTCAGCTACGAAGCCAGCCAGCAGCTTCCGGACACACCCGCTGTTTATCATGCGGTTATCGATACGCCGCACGTCCTGGTGGCACACCTCGACCGCGACACGATTGAGGACAGCATCGACAATCTGCTCGCGCTGGAGACGTTCGAGTCGGTCTTCACGCGCGTGACGGAGGATGAGGCTGAGACAGTTGCGGATCGCAATCATGGCAACAACGGCAGGCGCGCCACCCAGGAAATCGCCGCTGTCGTTGTCGCTGAAGTCTTGCTGGTCGAACAGGACGCCGAAGACAGCACCGTCGCCTAGCGCGACGGTATTTGCTATCCCCACGTTCAGTACAATCGACGTGTGCTCGCCAGACGGCGCTGTTCGCGTGTCTGTGCGCGGCGCGCCCACCTGGTTCGGCGACCACATTCCGAGCGCTATTTGCTATAATTCGTCCGCACCTTCAACATTGGAGCGATAATCCATGCCCGAACACTACGAAGACAGCCGTCTCTATCGCATCCGGCATTCGACGGCGCACATCATGGCCCAGGCGATGCTGGAACGCATCCCGGAAGCCAAGATCGCCATCGGCCCGCCGATTGAAGACGGCTTTTACTACGACTTCGATCTCCCGCGCCCGCTGACGGAGGAAGATCTGAACTGGATCGAAACCCGCATGAAAGCGATCATGCGCGAAGATCATCCCTACACGGTGCGCGAAGTCTCGCCGGACGAGGCGCGCGCCTTCTTCAAAGGCCAGCCGTACAAGCTGGAACTGATCGACGACCTGCAAAATGGCCGCGTCGATGACAATGGCAACCGTATCGCCGAACCGGCGGACACGATGACGTTCTGGACGCAGGACACGTTCACGGATCTCTGCCGTGGGCCGCACGTCGAGAACACGAATCAGATCAACCCGGACGCGATCAGCATCACGTACAAGATGCCCGCCGGGGCCTATTGGCGCGGCGACGAAAAGCGCCAGCAGTTGACGCGCATCTATGGCACGGCCTTCGAGACGTCGGAAGAACTGCAAGACTATCTGCACCGGCTGGAAGAAGCCAAGCGCCGCGACCACCGCATCGTCGGCGAACGGCTGGGGCTGTTCACGTTCTCGCAGATCGTCGGCAAAGGCCTGCCGCTCTGGAAGCCCGCCGGAGCGACGCTGCGCGACACGCTGGAGCGCTGGCTGCGCGACGTGCAGATCGAGAATGGCTATGAGCCGGTCGTCACGCCGCACATCGGCAACATCGATCTTTACAAGACGAGCGGCCACTATCCTTACTATAAGGAGAGCCAGTACGCGCCCATCGACGTGGACGATGAGCAGTTCTTGCTCAAGCCGATGAACTGCCCGCACCACATCATGATCTACAAGAGCGAGATGCGCTCCTACCGCGATCTGCCGGTGCGCTACGCCGAGTTCGGCACGGTCTACCGCTACGAGCAGAGCGGCGAACTCCACGGGCTGACGCGCGTGCGCGGCTTCACGGTCGATGACGCGCACCTGTTCGTGACGCCGGATCAGCTGCTCGAAGAATTCAAAGCTGTCGTCCGCCTGATCCAATACGTGTTCAACACGCTCGGCCTGACGGACTTCCGCGCGCGCGTCGGCATCCGCGACCCGAAGAGCGACAAGTACGTCGGCAACGATGCCGATTGGGAGCACGCTGCCGCCGCCATCATCCAGGCTTGCCAGGAGATGGATCTGCCGCATACGGTCGAGGAGGGCGAGGCGGCCTTCTATGGGCCGAAGCTCGACTTCATCTTCCGCGACGTGCTGAAGCGCAACTGGCAGCTTGGCACGGTGCAGGTCGATTACAACCTGCCCGCCCGCTTCGAACTCGAATACGTAGCGGCGGATGGCTCACGCCAGCAGCCGGTCATGATCCACCGCGCGCCGTTCGGCAGCCTGGAGCGCTTCGTCGGCATTCTGATCGAACACTTCGACGGCGCATTCCCGGCCTGGCTCTCGCCGGTGCAGGCGCTGCTGATCCCGATCACGGATCGGCACGTGCCGTATGCGCAGGAAGTGGCGGCCAAGCTCAAGGCGGCGGGTATCCGCTTCGAGATCGACGAGAGCAAGAACCGGATGCAGGCGAAAATCGCCGCCGCACGCGAGCGGCATATCCCGTGGCTGTTGATCATGGGCGACCGCGATCAGCAGGCGGGCGCGGTCAGTGTACGGCTGCGCACGGACGAAGATCTCGGCCAGATGCCGCTCGACGATTTCATCGCCATGGCCCAGCGCGTCATCAACGACAAGGCGATGGCGCTGGGGTGACCAGCAGAAATTCACAATATGGATGAAAGGGACGAGTTTTGGCTCGTCCCAACTCCGGGATGAGTCTTTTTTTGCGGCCAGAGGGCGTTCAGCACTTCCCGCAGCGCGCGTGAAATCTGCTAAAATAACATCAACAATATAAGTAACGCGGTGTGTTCTGATGGAACTGGCACGAGCTGAAATCACTCTCGAAGATTTGATGCACCTTCCGGCGGATGCGCGTGTCGAAGTCGTGGACGGAGAAATCACCGAACTGAAACCCATCGGTATATTACATCATCTTATAGTAGGGAATATCTATTCGCTTATCGACCGCTACGTGCTCGCGAATGACCCAGGCGCAGTCTTTTTTCATGGCCTTATGTACTTGCTGCATCACGAGCCAAGCCTTCTACGCGGCGCGCGTGTCCCCGATGTCTCGTTCATCCGCAAGGGCAACATCCCGGCAGGCTGGGACATCACCAAGCCGCATCCCGGCACGCCTGATCTGGCCGTTGAGGTGATTTCGCCTGACGACAGCGCCGAAGACACTGCCCGGCGTATCCGCGATTATCTCAAGGCGGGCACGGAACAGGTCTGGGTCGTCTATCCTGAATCGAAGGAAGTCTATCAGTATCGCCGCGATCAGCCTTCTGTCGTGACGGTCTATCAGACCGGCGACGCCATGAACGTCGCAGAGTTGTTCCCCGACCTCGCCCTCAATACGCGCGACTTCTTCGTTCTCCCGGATTGGGTCGAACAGCAGCAGGCGCAAAAATAAGTGCGCTATGACCAACTGCGCAGGGCGCGGAGTTGGGCGCGCTTCTTGATCTGGTGCTGCTGCATCCGCATCAGCACGTCGTCGAGCATGGCGACGCCTTCGACAATGAAATCGCCCTTGTTGAGCATGACGCAGTCGGCGCGCGACCCCATCGCCGCGTCGGTGATCTCGGCGCGTGAAGGCGTGCCTTTCTTGACGAACGTCTCCAGCACCTGCGTCGCCCAGATGACTGGCGCGTGCGCCGCCTCGCACACCCACAGCAGTTGTTCCTGCATCTCGGCCAGCCGCTGGAAGCCGAGTTCGACGGCCAGGTCGCCGCGCGCGATCATGACGCCGAACGGCTGCGCACCAGCCGCCTGGATCAGGATTTCCGGCAGATTGTGGACGGCGCGCTGCGTCTCGATCTTGGCGATGATGCCGAGGGCGCGGGCGCGCTCCGGCGGCAGGCGGCGGTTGATCTCGTCTTGCAAACGCATGACATCCTCACGCGTCTGCACGAACGAGTAGCCGATCATATCGGCGTGTTCGGCGACGAAATCGAGCGCGGCCAGGTCGTCTTCGGTCAGCGGATCGAGCGAAAGGTCGCTGTCGGGGAAGTTCAGTCCCTTTTCTTCACGCAGTTTCGAGCCGGTCAGGCTGGCGTGGTTGACGCGCACGACGACTCCCTGCGGTAGGATCGATTCGACGAGCGCTCCGATCTTGCCGTCGTCGATCCAGATGTGCTGGCCGATTTTGAGCTGTGCCAGCGCTTCTGGAAGCTGACTCTCGACCTGGATCGGCAGATCGCGCAGGCGCTTTTCCGGCGGCATGGACGTAAGCAAAATCACATCGCCCCGGTAGACCCGGCGCTTATCCGTCAGCAGGACTTTGCCCGTGCGCGCCTTGGGACCACCGAGGTCCATGAGCACGCGGCAGCGGCAGCCAACCTCCTGCTCCGCCTGGCGGACGTTGGCGATCATCGCGTACCAGGCATCCGGGCCGTCGTGGGCGCAGTTGATGCGCGCGCAGTCCATACCGCGTGCGATCAGATCACGCACGAACGGGTAATCCTCCGCCGCCGATAGAGGCAGCGTCACCATGATGCGCACGCGGCGCTCGCGTGTCTGTGCGCCAAAAATGGCATCGACGTTGCGCCGCAGCGCGCGCTCGCCGCGGAAGAAGCGGTGAATCGGCGGGTGTGGGCGTGACGGCGCATCGCTCGGCCGCGCGATCAGGGTCAGCGTGGCGATGACGGCGTCCAGGCTGGCGATCACGTGCGCCTCGCTGCGTCCGAGCGAGGACAATCCCCAGGGAATGAGCGCCCGCTGCAACGGGCGCAGATCGCGGCGGCGTAACGCCAGATAATGGGCGAGATTGAGGGCGCTGGGGCAAAATTCGCGCCGCTTGATGGCGGGCAGCCACCCGTTAAACGTGGCCCGGCCTTCGCTTTCAACGTCCTGGCGCAGGCCTTCTAACTCGGAAAGCAAGGCTTCGGCCTGGGCGCGGCGCGCCCTGGTAGACATGAACTTCGCTCCTGGACTGTGAATCAAATTGCTGATGAATCTGCCGCTCGACTGTGCCTGTGTCAATCGTCATTTCTTAACAAATCACGGGGCGGAGGCACAGCGCTCGCTGCTTACAGGGGATCGAAAACCGGCGGCCAGACGACGGCCCCCGGGACTCGCCCGGCGCTCAAGGCGGCGAAGTAAGCGTCGAGCGCGCCGGGCTGAAGCGCACAGGCCATGCCTGCATCCCAGGCGTCCAGCGTTGCGCCCTGCAGCCCGAAGACCGGCGCGGACTTCGAGCGTGGGTGCATGGGCAGCGTGATCTCTGGCGCATGTTCGGCGAGCTGCACGGCCATCGCCTGGGCAGCGGCAGCGTCGGCGGCGAGGAAGCAGATCACGCGCGTTTTTGCCGAGCGGCGATAGCGCGCATAACCGACGGGCGCGCCATCGCGCACGTAGACGCGTGCATAGACGCGCGGGTCCGGGCTGAGCCAATCAAAGAGCGTGTTTTCCGGGTGCAGAGAAAAATCGACATCGGCGTGTTCACTCCGGCAGAACGCGCACAGTGTTGAAAGATCATGTTCCTCAGGGGGGCGCGCTTCCAATGGCGCTTCGGGCGCTGCCAGCGCGGAGACGGCGACATTCATCTCCGCCGCGCCGAACGCGCCTGTGTGATAGCCGAAGCGTGGATAGTAGCTGGTGTGGCCAAGCAGAAAGCAGACATGGCAACCTTTCGCCGCGGCGATGCGATGGCCTTCTTGCATCAACGCCGTACCGACGCCCTGCCGCTGGCAGGCCGGGTCGACGCCAATCGGCGCGAGATAGGCCGCGGGCACATCTTCGCCCATCAGGCGGATGGTGCAGCGCGTAAACAGCGCGTGTCCAACAATATTGCCGTCTTGCTCCGCGACCAGCGAGAGATCGGGGTCATAACTCTGGCGCTGGCGCAGCAGCGCGACGAGCATCGGCTCGCCCATGCCGCCAAACGCGCGCAGGTTGACACGCGCCACCGCAGGATGATCGTGGATCGTCTCCGGGCGAATCTCCATCAGATGACCTCGAATTTCATGTGCCAGATCTGAAGCGCCTCGGCGACCACCGGCAGCGCCGCCCCGATCAGAATCGTGCCGTCTGTCCCGGCCTTCGTCCGCGCCAGATCGAGCGCCTGGCGTAATTCCGGCGCGAAGCTCACGTCGGCGTTGTGCTTGTGTGCCGCTGCCAGCGCCACGTCTTGCGCCGGGAAGCGCACGTTCTGGCTGATGTGATTCTCGGTCAGGATGATGGCGTCGCTCGCAGCGCCGAAGACGGCGTAGACGCCCTGGTAATCGCGGTCGATGGGCGTGCCGACGATGCTGATCAGCGGGCGCGTCAGCCACTGATCGAGGCTGGCGAGCATCGAGCGCGCGGCCACCACGGTCGTCGCCCCATCCAGCCAGATCGACGGGTGCTCGTCGATGCGCTGCAAGCGCCCCGGCCAGCGCACGTCCGCCAGTCCCGCGCGGATGGCGTCGATGTATTCCTGCGATTGATGCGACGCACCCGCCAGCCGCCCGTGGACATTGCCCGCGCCCTGCACCGCCAGCGTCGCGTTCTCGACCTGATGCCGCCCCAGGAACGACAGCTTCATCTCGCCATAACGCCCCAGGCGCATAAGGATGCCATCTGGCGTCGAGCCGACGTATTCGCCCATGTCCATCGGCGCGATCCAGGCGAATTCTGTGCCCTGCGCCTCGGCCTCCGCCTGGAGCACGTCCAGCACTTCCGGCGCTTGCGGCACGCTGTAGGCATAGCCGCCCGCCTTGATGATGCCCGCCTTGTGCCAGGCGATGCGTTCGAGCGTCGGCCCCAACTGGTTGACGTGTTCGAGCATGATCGGCGTGAACAGGCTGAGTTCGTTCGGCACGACCGCCACATCGTCGTAGCGCCCGCCGCGCCCGATTTCGCAGACGGCGACGTTGACGTGCTGTTCATCCCACCAGCGCAGCGCAATCGCCAGGAAAATCCCCTGCGGGCTGAAGTACTGCCCATCCGCCAGGCTCGCCTCGATCTGGTCGATGTAGGGCGACAGGTCGCTCAGGATGCGGTAGAAGTCCTGCGCCGGGATCATGCGCCCGTTGACGCGGATGCGCTCGTACCAATCGACCATGTGCGGGCTGGTCAGCAGGCCGACCGTGTGCCCCAGGTGCTGCAAGAGCTTGGCGGTGATGGCCGAGGTCGAGCCTTTGCCCTTGCTGCCGGTGACGACCACGTACTCGCGATGCTGGCCGAGCAGATTCGCCAGCGAGATCAGGCGGCGCGTCGGCGCGACGCTGCGGCTGATGTCGTCCGGGGCGCGTGTGGTCGCGTCCACCTTGGCGCGCATGGATCGGAAGATATAGGTAATCGCGTCTTCTTCGTTATCAAAGCGCATAACTGGGATGATGTCCTGAACGGAAGAGGTCGAAAGCACGATTGTAACGCAGACATGAAGCCGAACGCACGGATTGTTACGCGATTGTCAGGTGATCGCAGCGAGATTCGCCTGTGGAGCGTCAGTGCCATCGTCTGGCTTGTAGGGCTGACAAAGAGGCATCCACCCAGACGGGCGCGCCGACTGCAAACAACCCTTTTCAAGTATCGAGGATATAAGAGAAGAAAAAGCGCCCTCCTCACGGCGGAGAAGGGCGCAAACAGATATTCGTTACGCCGGTTCGATCACGCGCGCGGCCACCAATGCGGTCGCCCAACTGCGCGCACGCTCGACTTCGCCTTCCACCAGTGGGCCTTCGCGGTCTGCGACGACGAAGTTCTCCGGCGGGGCGATGATGCCGCCACCCAATTTATAGACGGTGCGTTCCAACCGTTCGGCGGTCGAGCCGGTCAGCCAGCGCGGACGCTGATAGCGGGTATCAAACAGCGCCACGCGAATCCCACGCAGCCCCTCCGCCGGGATCTGGTCGAAGAAAGCGCGGGTCGCCGCGGTGACGCCCAGCCACTGCGTTGGGCAGCCCACCACCAACAAATCGATGTCGCGCAAATCGTTGATCTGCGCCTCGTCCGCACGCATGATCTTGACTTCGCCGTGCAGAGCAAGGGTGTCGCCAATGGCCTGCGCGACCACATGCGTATGCCCGTAAAAGCTCTCATAAATGATCAGGCTCTTCATTGTATCTCCTGCTCCAGAGTGGCAGAGTTGTCGTTCATGGCTAAAGAATTAATGAGCCAAGTCAAACTTCATACTCCTGCCAGTTCTCCGTGTCCATTTGTACGATAAGCACTATAAATAGCATACTACATTTGGTGAAATTGTATAGTGAAACTTTTCACAGATTTTAATGGTTAACTGTCATGTCTTGCACGCGGGCGATGTAGAATAGCGCTATGAAACGACGTCACTGGCTGACTCTACTCATCATTTTGCACACGCTGGCGGCGATCGTGCCTGCCTCCGCCGAGGCCGACGCCTGCGCCCATGCGCCCGCGCCCCATCTCCGCCCAGGCAGCGCCGCCATCGTCGCGCCAGGTGTGGATCGGCTCAATGTGCGCGCGCTGCCCGCCGTGGATACCGGCGTGCGTGCCCAGCTCTACCAGCGCACTGAAATGACCGTGCTCGACGGCCCAAGCTGCAACGGCGGCTATCACTGGTGGCGGGTGGAACTGGCGGACGGCACGCGCGGCTGGGTCGCCGAGGGCACGTGGGACAGGTATTACGTCGTCCCGGCAGCCGCGCGCCCGGTCGATCCGTTCGAATGGTCGTGCGCGCCGCTGCTCCGCCGCTGGTGCATCCTGCCATAAATCTGAACCGTTCAACGCGACGCGTGGGTATCATCAACACAGCTGCCGGATCGGACAAGGCGTTGCCGATGTCGCATCTACGCCGTCTCACCTTCTATAGCCTGCTCATCTTCACTGCCGCGCTGGCGCTCGTGACCACACGGGCGCATGTCAATCCGGCGCGCGCCTTCTTCGGCACAGATAACTGTGAGATGCCGTGCTGGCAAGGGATTCAACTCGGTGTGACGCCGCTCGAAGACGCGGTGGCGATCCTGGATGCACATCCCTGGGTCAACCGGCCCCGCATCAGCTCGCCGCTCGTGCCGCCGACGTACATCCCCTGGCTGTGGTCAGATGCGTTCCCCTACCCGGCGGCGCTGGGCAATGACAGCCGGGCCGTCCAGGTACCAGAAGGCATTCTTGGGGTTGGCTCGTCTGCGCGCCTTCAGGTCGTGCGTCCGGTCGTCACCGGCGTCAGCCTGGGCACCGGACTGCACCTGGCCGATGTCTGGCTGGCGCTTGGCCCGCCCACGGCCTTCAGCATCGGGCGCGTCCCCTCGCTCAACGAGACGATCATGAGCGTCCGGCTGATCGGCATGGGTGCGCCGGGTGTAGCCGTCACCGCCTATCAACGCTGCCCGTTAAGCCGTGAGACGCTCTGGGCAAGCCAGCCGCTGCTGATCCAGATGACCGCGCCCGCGCTGCTCAGCGGCAGCCCGCCACCCGATTACGTCCCCTCGCTCCTGGAACTGCTGGATCGCTACGACCGGCTGTATTGTGGTTAGGTAGGGAAGGTGATGAGATACCAGGAATGAGGTGATGAGGGTTGAGTAATGCGTGATGCGTGATGAGATGGGGGCGATTGTAGGGGTTTGATGCATCAAACCCGATGTTGCCCAACCCGATACGGTCAACCGGCGGCGTGCCGGGTTGACACACGCGGTAATATCTCCCCTGGTCGGATCGTCAGGGTAACACGTTGCAGGCTGTTCGTATCTACACCCAAGGGAGCAATCGTTTGAGCGAGTCGTCATATCCGGGATTTCGTCACGCCTACCGGCTGCAAATGCGCTGGGCAGATCTGGACGCGCTGGGGCATGTCAACAACGCAACCTACCTCACCTACCTGGAACAGGCGCGAATCATGTTCTTCCAGACGCTCGCGCTCTGGGATGGCAAGCCGGACAAGCTCGGCCTGATCATGGCGCGCGTGATCATCGACTACAAGCTGCCGTTGAACGCCGAAGATACGGTGACGGTCTACACCCGCGTGGCGCGCATCGGCAGCAAGAGCTTCGACACCGAACAGCACATCGTCTGTGAGCGCGACGGCCTGCCCACGCTGGCAGCCGCGGCCACGATCACCATCGTCGTCTACGACTACCGCAGCAACCAATCCACGCCCATACCGGACAATTGGCGGGACAAACTTCAGGCGCATTGGGTAGGCCAGCCGTAGGACAATCGTCTCTTGAAGATGACAGCCGCAGCATCTAGGCTTGTGCGTGTCAAAATCAAGGAGATTGCACGTGAAAATCAAGTCGATCCTGCTGCTCGCGCTGAGCGCCATGCTCGTGGTTGCGCTCCCTGCCCTTGCTCAGCCAGCTACCAACAGCGTTGCCTTCAACGGTGTGAGCTTCCAATTCCCGAGCACACTGGCGACCAACGTCAGCATCAGCCAGCATCCCGGCGATCCGGTCGATCTCGACGCGCCGGGTGGCCCACAGGCTCCCTACACCGATTTCCTGCTCTACAACACGTTCCCCGCGCCGGAGAGCATCTTCGATGCCGGTGGCATTCGCGTCTACCGCACCGCCGATTTCGCCCAGTATCCCGAATATCAGCAGACCGCGGATATTCTGAGCGGGATGGTCGGCGCGCAGGCTGATCTGACGCCATCCATGGCCGCCAACGCCGCCGACAACTCGAACAAGCTGCCCTTCCTGCCCGTCGTCCCGGCGAACCAGGTCATTCGCGCCCGCGCTCGTTACGTCGGCAATGCCACATTCAGCGGTATCGCCTACGTGACCGTATTCCGTCAGGATGCCTCGCCGTTCGTGGGCACAGAATTCCTGTATACGGTGCAGGGCGTGAGCAGCGACGGCAGCTACTACGTGTCGGCGATCTTCCCGCTGACGACGGCGCTGTTCCCGGACAGCGTGCCCGCCGACTTCAATTACGACTCGTTCATCGCTGGTATCGACCAGTACACCAACGAAAGCATCGCCACACTCAACGCCGCCGCTCCGACGGAGTTCACGCCCGGTCTGGAGACGCTCGATGCCGTCGTGTCATCGCTCATGCTCACATCAGCATCCGCCCCTGGCGTGCCCGTGCCCGCTCAGCCAACGCCCACCAGCGAACCGACGGCGATTGCCGATCCGACCTTTGGCGGTCTCGGCGGCGCCTGGATCTTGACCGGTTGGGGTGATGTCAATGCGCCCACCGCTCCGCTCGAAGGTTCGGCGGTGAACGTCAACTTCGGTGCTGAGGGCATCAGCGGCAGCAGTGGCTGCAACAGCTACAGTGGCGGCTTCCAGTACAACAACGGCGTGCTCGTCGTTCAGCCGCTGGCGACCACGCTCATGGCCTGCGAGCAACCCGTCATGGATCAAGAAGGGGCGTTCTTGAACGCGCTGCAAGGCGCGACCGGCTACCAGATCAACGGGGACATGCTGACGCTGTTCTATGACGGCGGCGTGCTCACCTTCAGCCGCGCCGCTGAGGGGTAGAAGATTCCTGCTCCAAAAACGTAGAGGCGCGGAAAAATCCACGCCTCTACAAACCCATCCCCGAGACGGCGCTACTTCCCCCTGCGCCGTTCTCATTCAAACTGAATAACACCGAAGTCAGGCCATCGCTTCTTCTTCACCATGCGGACGGCCCAGCATCAGGCGCAGCAGGTTCGCTTCATAGCCGACGGCAGCCGCCAACCGGTCGAGCAGGTCGTCAGTGTAATCATCCTGGGTCAGTTCGCCCTTAATCAGCGCAGCAGTGACCGGCGCGGTCAGCCCGGTAGCGGCGGACAGTGCATCGACGCTCATGCCCTGGCGATGTGCGCTCGCACCGACGAACAAGCCGACCATGCGCGCGCGGTTTTGCGTGGGCGATACCCCCGTGCCGTGTACCTTGAGCAGTTCAGCCTTGACGACGCGATGAATGTGTTCGTTTTGATTCTTGTATTCGTCGCGTACCAATCTGCGCAGCCGCTCGATCCCGCTGTTCTGTGTCATTGTTTGCGACCTCCCCGATCTAGTCGTGCTTTCAACATCCCACGCAGTTTTCCTTTGCAGCGCCAAACAATCATCGAAATCGTATCTTCTTCCAGTTGATAGCGCTGGGCCAGTTCGCTCCTGTCACTGTTGTCAAGCAGCGAGGCCAGCAGGATTTCGCGATCACGGAGTTTGAGATCGCTTAACACGTCTTCGAGAATGGCGACCTGCTCGAAGAGCAGCACCTCGTCCTCAGCACTGTGGCTGATCAGGCCATTGGCATAAAGAAACATATCGAGCGTGAACTCATTCTCCAGGTTTTTGGACTGGATGTCTTCCATCGAGGGCGATTGCTGGCGATCTGTGCGCATGTACGTCTGGACGTGATGGCGCGCAATGCTGTGCAGCCAGTGTGCCAATTTGTCTTCGCTCTGATAGACAAACGTGCCCATTTTGTGGACGGCGGTGCGCCAGGTTTCCTGCTCGATGTCGTCTTGAAATTCAATCGATAGATCACGCTTACGCAGCATTTGCCCGATGGCTGTGCGCAGATCGCCGGCATACCGCGCGATCAGCAACTCCCAGGCGATCTCGTCGCCGCGCTTGAGTCGGTCGATCCACTGCTCCTGATCGCGGAAGGTGGCGGGTGCGGTATCCATATAATGAGACATACACGCGGCCTTTTCGTCACACTCACATGTCCACTATGCGCATAATACACGCATTTTCTACAAATTAGTCCGAATTCAGTGATTCAACCAGCGCTTCGAGGTCATCGATGGTGATTTCGCCGTAGTGCTGCAACTGCACCACCCCATCTGTATCCAGGCCGTAAGTGACCGGGATATTGATCGCACCGTAGTTGGCGCTGACCGCCGTATCGAGATCGAGCAGCACGGGAAAGCCGTAGATCCCGCGGTCTTCCAGCCAGGGCGCGACCACGTCGGCGGTCTCGCCGATGTTGATCGAGAGGATGTTCACGTCAGGATGCTCGCTGGCGAACTGAGCGATGGCGGGCATCTCGCGCTCGCACGGCGGGCACCACGTCGCCCAAAAGTTGATGATTACCGGCTCGCCCTGATAATCGTTCAGGCTGATCAGGCGGCCATCCAGCGCCTCCAGTGCAAAGCTGACGACCGCGCTGCGGGTGGCGCTGACCGGCGGCGCGGGCGGCAGTGTGACCGGCGCGGGTGTGACCTCGACAACCTGCGCGCCGTTTGGCGCACCGGCAAGCACCAGGATCGCCGCGGCGATTCCCAACAGCGGGAAGAGCAACAAGATCAGGGCAGGAGACAATCCACGACCAGGCGGCTGATTCGTGGGCGGGTTGGGTGTTTGCGACATCGCGGCTTACAATACTCTCAAATTTTGTTGGCGTGTTGGCCGCCTAGCCTGGGCCACAGTCGGCGAACAGCACACCGGCGCTCATTATAAAGGATCGACGCGACGAGCGTTATTGCGAAAGGATTCCCCCATGGTTTTCGAGTTCATGACGTCGCCACGGATCGTTTATGGCGTCGGAGCGCTGGCGCAGGTCGGCGGCATCGCAGCAGCAATGTGCAAATCGGGCAAGGTGCTGGTCGTCACCGGCAGCGATCCGGCGCGGGCTGAAGCGCTGAATGCGCACCTGCGCGCGGCTGGCCTGACACCGGTCGTCTTCGCCACCGAAGGCGAGCCGAAGGTCGAAACCGCCGAACGCGGCGTCAACATGGCGCGCAGCGAGGGCTGTGACCTGGTTATCGGCTTCGGCGGCGGCAGCCCCATTGACGCGGGCAAGGCGATCTCCGCGCTGGCGACCAACCCCGGCGAGCCGCTCGACTACATGGAAGTGATCGGCAAGGCGCAGCCGCTCGAACAGCCGCCGCTGCCCTACATCGCCGTGCCGACGACCGCGGGCACCGGCTCGGAAGTCACGCGCAACGCCGTGCTCGCCTCGACTGAGAAGAAGGTCAAGGTCAGCGTCCGCAGCCCTCTGATGATCCCGCGTGTAGCCTTGATCGACCCCGAACTGGCGCAGTCGCTGCCGCCATCGGTGACAGCCAGCGCCGGGATGGACGCGCTGACGCAGGTGATTGAGCCGTTCGTCAGCAGCAAAGCCACACCGATGACCGACGGCCTCGCCCGCGAAGGCATCATGCGCGGGGCACGCTCGCTGCGCCGAGCCTACGAACATCCGGACGATCTCGACGCGCGCTCGGACATGGCGATCACGGCGCTGCTCAGCGGCATGTCGCTGGCGAATGCTGGCCTGGGCGCGGTGCATGGCTTCGCTGGCCCGCTCGGCGGCATGTATCCCATCGCCCACGGCGTCATCTGCGCGCGGCTGCTGCCGATTGTCATGGAGACGAATCTCAAGGCGCTGCGCGAGCGCGAGCCGGAACATCCTGCGCTGGGGCGCTACCGGGAGATCGGGCGCATCCTCACCGGCAAAGACAGCGCCACTGCAGACGACGGCGTCGCCTGGACTTACGATTTGCGTGATGCGCTGGCGATCCCGGCGCTGGGGACGTTCGGCCTGGGCGCACAGGCCTTCAGCGAGATTCTGCCGAAAGCGCGCAGCGCCAGCAGCATGAAGGGCAACCCGCTCGCACTGACCGATGACGAGCTGCTCGGCATTCTGGAGCAGGCGGTCTAACAATACCCTCACTTTGCGCGGCGGGTGACTGCGATTACAATGCAAACTGCTGGCTATTCTATAGGAGTTATTTTCCATGCCGAAACGCAGTCTGTATGTGGTGATGGTGCTGTTCGCCATCCTGATCCTCTCGGTGAATGCGCTTGCTGCGGCGCAGGAAATGTTGCCCGCTGCCCAGATGGAAGCCGACGAAGGCGGCGTGGCAGTTGTCACCGGAACGATGACGATTACCAATCCGAACATCCGCGACCTCACCGTCCAGCCGATTATCTTGCTGGAAGATCAAGGTGGCTTTGTCACCCGCAATGTCGAATTCACCTTCCCGGTGGAATCGCAGGCCTTCGGGGCCATCACCAACGATTTTTATACCGACACCGTGATCACCTTCGAAATGAATCTTCCCGTCGCGCCGCAAGGGACGCTGCACGACGTCGACAATGACGGCGAAACCGATAGCGGCGTCGAGGTGTACACCGTCGCCTACTGGGACAACCGCTTTGGCGATCCGTTCATCACCGAGCGCGATGGCTATAGCTGGTCAACCGCCTATGCAACCACCCGCACCAGCGTCAACCCGGAAACACTCTACGAGGTTATCGGCGGTCAGTATCTCGTCTACGCGCCGGATGATCAGCAGGGCTTCCCGTCGGGCTTCGGCGACGATGGCCTGCTCTTTACGGAGGACGACCCGACGGTCGCGATCCCCGCAGGCTGGACGCTCGTCGACATGGAGTCCGAACCGTTCACCTACGACCGTTCGCACGAGGTCAGCGTCGAACTGCACGAGCCGGAAGAACTCCAGCCGGAAGACTACAGCGACATGACCTACACCGAGGCCTTCAACGCCTTCATCGATCTGGCAAAGAACGAATACGCCTTCACTGAGATGAAGAACGTCGATTGGGAAGCGCTGCGCGACCAATATCTGCCCGAAGTCGAACAGGCTGAGGCCAATGGCGATCTCGACTCGTTCATCCTGGCGCTGGACGCCCTGACGCGCGACGTGCCGGATGGTCACTGGCAGTTCCCGCAGATGCCCTCGAACATCCTGGACAATCGCTTCCTTGATGGAACGTCGGGCGGTTACGGCATGGCGCTGCGCGAGTTGAGCGATGGCAGCGTTGTCGTCGTCTTCGTCACGCCCGGTGGCTCTGCGGAAGCGGCAGGCATCAGCGTTGGCGCAGAAATCCTGGAATTCGGCGGCATGTCGATCCAGGATGCTATCGATGCCGTCGCGCCCTACGCAGGCGTCGGCAGCCCGGATGGCTACCGCTACCAGCAGGTGCGCTACCTGACGCGCGCGCCGCTCGGCGCGGAGGCGGAAGTCACCTTCCAGAACCCCGGCGCGCAGGCGGAGACAGCGACGATCGCGACTACCGACGAACGCGCCAGCTTCGCCTTCGGCTCGGTCTACCGTGGGTTCGACAACCTTGCGCCGCCGCTGACATATGAGTTCCTCGACAGCGGCTATGGCTACGTCAAGATCACGTCGTTCAACGGCAACGAGCCAGTCATGATCGAAACGTGGGATTACTTCATGGGGCTGGTGCAGCAGCTTGGCGTGCAGGGCATCATCCTCGACCTGCGCCAGAACGGCGGCGGCTTCTCGCAGATCGGCGACCGGATCGCGGGCTACTTCTTCGACCAGGAGTTCGTCGCGGGCAACCGCGAGGAATACAACCCGGAAAGCGGCCAGTTCTTCGGCGACCCGAACTTCCCGACCCGTATCTTCCCGGCGGAGAACCCCGCCCTGGCCTTCAGCGGGCCGGTCGTGGTGCTCGTGGGGCCGGGCTGCGCCAGCGCCTGTGAATTCTTCACCTACAACATGAGCCAGCAAGACCGCGCGACCGTCGTCGGCCAGTACTCGACCGCGGGTCTGGGCGGCGGTTGGGATGAAGTCTACCTGCCCGACGGCCTGAGCATTGCGCTGCCTGTCAGCCGCCCGGTCGATAACGAGGGCAACGTCATCATCGAAGGCACCGGCATTGTCCCGGATGTGCGTGTTCCCGTCACAGCGGAAGACGTGATCGGCGACCAGGATATCGTGCTCCAGTACGGCGAGCGCGTGCTCGACGAAGCCCTCGGCGTGGTCGGCACAGATAACGCAGCGCCGGAGATCACGCAGGTTGACGGCGGCGACATCGCAGTCGGCGACACCGTCGAGGGCGTGATCGCAGCGGGTGAGCGTGTGCGTTACGTGCTGGTGCCGGAAGCGGATGGCGCGATTGACATCTCGCTGACGGATGCGGAAGGGGCGCTCGACACCTACCTGCGCATCTACGACGAGAGTGACACCCTGATCACCGAAAACGATGACATCCAGCTTGGTGAGCAGATCAACTCGCAGGTGACAGGCTTGCAGGTCACGTCCGGCCAGTCGATCATCATCGAGGTAGCGACCTACGACGATGTGCTTGCCGGGTCATTCGTACTCACGGTGAGCGCCAGCAAGTAGGTCTGGCACACGTGTAGCCAGAATCGACAAACGTCATTGATTGGGGCGCGCCAAAACGCGCCCCACGCTATAGAAATTGTCATACTTCACCAAATTTCCTCGCCAGAAACGCCTTTCCAGGCGCTTTTCCCGAAATCTTTGTACAGAATCCACAGCAATCGCGGGCTGTTTTTGTCGATTCTCCCCTTACCGCCTGCCCAATCGGATTGTATAGAATTGCACAATTCTTGCTGGGTCGGCAATTATCACTAACACGGAGAGTGACCACCATGACGGATATGCGCGGTATACGGCCTTCGGCGCAGGTAAAAACTGCATCGGGGCTGTTGAAATGGGCAAAGGAAAACGGTGCGCGTTTTGTCGATGTCAAGTTTGTCGATATTCGCGGCGTCGTTCAGCACTTCAGTGTGCCGATTGCCAATTTCGACGAAGGCATCTTCAAGGACGGCATCGGCTTTGATGGCTCGTCGATCCGTGGCTTCCAGACGATCAACAAGTCTGATCTCAACCTGGTTCCGGACATCTCGACAGCGTTCATCGATCCGGTTCCGGCAGTCCCGACGTTGAGCCTGATTTGCGACGTGGTCGATCTCGACGGTACGCCCTATGCCAATGATCCGCGTGGTGTGCTCAAGCGTGCAGACGACTATCTGAAGGCATCCGGCATCGCCGATGTCTGCTACTTTGGCCCGGAAGCCGAGTTCTTCATTTTCAGCAGCGTCGCTTTCGAGAACAACCCGAACGGCAGCTTCTACGAAGTCGACAGCCCGTCCGGCTTCTGGGGTTCAGGCGAACCCGGCCTGGGCTACCGCCCGCGCATCAAGGAAGGCTACTTCCCCGTTCCGCCGACAGATAAGATGCAGGATCTACGCTCTGAGATGGTCGAAGTCCTCATGTCCTGTGGCATCGACATCGAAGTGCATCATCACGAGGTCGGCGGCGCAGCGCAGGCCGAGATCGACATGCGCTTTGATGAAATGCGCACGATGGCCGACAAGCTTCTGCTCTACAAGTACCTGATCCGCAACGTCGCCTATCGCCATGGCTACAGCGTCACCTTTATGCCCAAGCCGATCTTTAGCGACAACGGCTCCGGGATGCACTGCCACCAATCGCTCTGGAAAGACGGCAAGCCGCTGTTCTACGACAAGAAGGGCTATGCCAGCCTGAGCCAGATGGCGCTGAATTACATCGGCGGCATCCTCAAGCACGCGCCAGCGATCCTGGCCTTCGCCGCGCCGACGACCAACAGCTACCGCCGTCTCGTGCCCGGCTACGAAGCACCGGTCAACCTGGTCTACAGCGCGCGCAACCGTTCGGCTGCCGTGCGTATCCCGATGTACAGCGACAACCCGAAAGCCAAGCGTATCGAGTTCCGCGCGCCTGACCCGACAGCCAATCCCTATCTGGCCTTCGCCGCCATGTTGATGGCCGGGCTGGACGGCATCAAGAACAAGATCGACCCCGGCGAACCGTCGGACTTCGACCTGTACGAAGAAGGCGTCGAGACACCGACCGTGCCCGGCAGCCTGCATGGGTCGCTGGATGCGCTGGCAGCGGACAGTGCCTTCCTGACCGAAGGCGGCGTCTTCACCGAACCGTTCATCGAGAACTACATCAGCTACAAGAAGGTCAACGAGGCCGACGCCGTGGCGATGCGCCCGCATCCTTACGAGATGCAACTCTACTACGACTTCTAACCAAACGCTGCTCAATGTACGCACACAGGGCGGTCAATGGATCGCCCTGTCTGATTCAAGGGTAAATTGTGGCGACGGTCAGGTGACTTCATGCAGACCCTGGCTGATATAGGTTCTGGCCTCCAATGGTAGTTTTCGGTGCGCGTTCACTGGATTATGGTTGAGCATGTATGCGCTGACGGGAATCGCGCCTTTTTAACGCACAGGAGCAGATCGTGACCGCACAAATTGACCGCGCGCGCCAGTTTGCCGCTCTGCACGTCAAAGGCGATCCGCTGGTTCTGTATAACATCTGGGACGCCGGGAGCGCGCTGGCAGTTGCCGAAGCCGGAGCCAGAGCGCTGGCAACCGGGAGCGCGTGTGTCGCCGCCGCCCAGGGTTACACCGATGGCGAAAACCTTCCATTGGAACTGGTGGTCGCCAATTTGCAGCGCATCGCCCGCCGGGTCGATCTGCCGGTGTCGCTGGACTTCGAGAGCGGTTATGCCCGCGACCCGGATACGATCCGCCAGAACGTCGCGCAGGTGATCGCCGCCGGAGCCATCGGCGTGAACTTCGAGGATCAAAACATTCGTGAGGATGTGTTGTATCCACTCGACGAGCAGGTCAAGCGCGTCGCCGCCGTGCGTCAGGCCGCCGACGATGCCGGAATCCCGCTGTTTATCAACGCGCGCACAGACATTTTCCTGAATGCGAAACCGGCTGAACACTCCGCCGAACATCTGGCAGCAGCGTTGGATCGGGCTACCGCCTTTGCCGAGGCCGGAGCCAGCGGATTTTTCGCGCCGGGCTTGCGCGATGGCAGCCTGATCGAAAAGCTGTGCGCCACCTGCACCCTGCCCGTGAATGTGCTGGCGCATCCCGATTCGCTGCCACAAGCCCAGCTTGCCAGCCTGGGTGTCGCCCGCATCAGCCATGGGCCATTCCCCTACCGCCGCCTGATCGACCTGCTGAAGATCCACGCGCGCGACGTGCTGGCATAGGTTGTTCGCCCAACCAGCAAAGGAAATGCTCATGCTCACCACGACCGCGATGACACCTGATGCTGCCCGCGCCCAACAGCCGGCGCTGATCGAACTGCTGCGCGACGCCGTGGAAAGCGGCGCGTCGATTGGCTTCCTCGTGCCGTTCAATCCGGCGCTGGCCGAGAAATTCTGGGCGGACATGATCGCGGACGTCGCCGCCAGGCGTCGCGTCTTGCTGGCCGCCTACGACGACGGCATCCTCGTCGGTACGGCGCAGCTTGCCCTGGCGGAGCGCGAAAACTCGCTCCATCGTGCCGAAGTTCAGAAAGTGCTCGTCCACACGCGGGCGCGGCGGCGCGGGATCGCCCTCATGCTCATGCAGGCGCTGGAAACAGCAGCGCACGAAAGCGGGCGCACGCTGCTGGTGCTGGATACCTGCGCCGGCTCCGACGCCGAGTATCTCTACCAACGCTGCGGCTACACCGCCGCGGGGCGTATCCCGAACTACGCCCTGTTCCCCGACGGTGCGCTGTGTACGACTGTGCTCTACTACAAGCAGCTCGACGCGACCAACGGCAGCCGCTGACACCTAGCGGCGCAGCGCCGCAATCGCATCGCAGGTGGGGCAGCTTCCGTCGGGGCGCAGCATCGAGTAGCCGTGTGCATAAATGGCCGGGCTGGCGCTGTTGAAGTTGTAGACGAGCACGAGCCGGATCTGGCTGCTGCTCAGGCCGCTCATCAGGTCGATAGCCCCGGCGAGCCAGGCGCTCTGCTCAGCGAGCGTCGTCTCGTTGGCCCAGGCGAAATCGTCGGGCAGCGGCTCCGGCAGGCCTTCCGGCGAGACGTAGCCCAACTCGGTGATGCACAGCGGCACATCATCACCGCGCTCGCGGAAGGGTGCGGCGGCGCGCTCCAGCATCGTCGCCAGATAGCGTGTGCCAGTTTCGCCGCGTGAGTCGCCGCTGGTCGCGTCCGGCGGGACGATGCCCTCGACGTAATGCACGCCGATGCAGTCGGCAACATCGGCCGCGTTTGCCTGCGCCATCAGCGTGTAGAACGTGTCATCATTGACGACGTGATCGGAGACGATGGCCTGTGCGCTGGTCGGCGCGGGCGCGGCGCTGATCACCATCACTTTCGGATCGGCGGCTTTGATGGCGGCGTAGGCCGCTCTGAGCAGTTGCACGTAGGCCGAGGGGCTGATCTCACCCGTCAGCCAGTTTACGTCGATGTTCGGCTCGGTCCAGACTTGAATCGCATCTGGTGACAGCGCGGCCACCCTGCCGATGAAGCTGGCGTAATCCTGGGTGTACGTCTCACGGTGGGACATCATATCCAGAGGTGCGCCCGTGACCGTGAGCATGATGCGCAGTCCCTGTGCATGAACCGCGCTGATGACCATGCTCGCCAGTTCCAGGCTGTCGAGGCCCGAACGAATCTCGAACGGCAGGTTGACGGCGACCCACTCCATGCCGGTCGCACGCAGCCGGGCGAGCGTCTCAGGGCGTAGATCAGCGACGTAAGCCCCGGCGGGCAGGGGCAGACTCGTCTGCATGACCCCCGCTGCGGCGGTTGGCGTGGGCGTCTCGGTGGGTATGGGCGTGGGCGTGTCAGTGGCGGCCTGGGCGACAATCGGCGCTGCGACCGGCTGGCCGTTCGGCTGGCCGAGCAGTACGATCAGCAGCAGAAAGACGGCGGCCGCCGCTGCCGCCAACGTCAGCGGCAAGCGCGCGCTTTTTGCCTGAGCGTGGGCGTGTGCGGGTACAGCAGTCATCAGTCTCTCCTCATGAACTGTGTGGTGGTAAGGTCGTGCGGGTTGCCCATTGGTGTGCAGCGGCGGCAGCAAGCGCTGCATCAGGTCGGCGGGTGGCTCGATACTGGCTGCCAGCCGGTGCAGATCGGCGGCGAGCCGCGCTTCCGGCGTCTCGGCGTCGTCAGCCTCGCCCGCGTGCAGATGGTCGATGGAGCGGCTCAACCGGTCGGCATTGGATCGTTCATCGTTCATCGTGATTCCTCCAGCCGCAGGTGCTGGCGCAGGTCCCGCAGAGCGCGGTGGAGCAGCATCTTGATCGCGGCTTCGCTCTTGCCCATCAAGCGGGCGGTTTCAGACGTGCTGAGTTCGGCAAACATCCGCAGCCGGACGACCTCTGCCTGCTCGTCGGTCAGGTGGCGCAGCGCGCGGCGCAGGCTTTCGATCTCCAGGCGCTGCCCGACGCTTTCTTCCGGCGACGGTTGATCCTCCGGCTGATCGCCGAGCGCATCGAGCGAGAGATTGGGCTTGTGCGCACGAAAATGATCGGCAACCACGTTGCGCGCGATGCCGAGCAGCCACCCGGCGAAGGCCCCGTGCTCCCGATACGCCGCCAGGCTCTTGAAGGCTGCCAGGAATGTCTCTGCTGTCAGGTCGTCGGCAAGCTGCGCCTGCCCAACGCGGATGTAGATATAGCGGTAGACGCGCGCCGTGTGGCGGAGATAGAGTTCGCCAAACGCCGATGACTCTGTCTGGGCGATCAAGGCCAGGGGCGCGTCGTCGCTGGCTGCTTTCGTCGTCGGAACGGTCACGCGGTCACATCCTTTCTGACGCCGCTCTGTCATCTCTATATCGTGTCCACAGCGCAAAAGGTAACGCAACCGCAGTTGATGGGCTGGCGCTGAATGTAGGTCGGGTGGGCCTTGTTACACGCGATCTTGGGATATAAGCTGGATGCATGTCATCTATCCGTTTACATATCACACTCTATCAGGGATGAAGATCTGAATGTCCGCAAACACACCGCAAAAGCCGAATCCATCGACGCAGACCAGTGAAGCCGTACTCGAAGCACTCGGCGTCGAACGCGCGCCAGGACTGACCGAGGCGGAGGCACACGAGCGCCTCGAACGATATGGGCCGAATCGTCTCGTCGAATTCAAACCCCGCAGTGCCTGGACGATCCTGCTCGAACAGTTCAAGAGCATCATCGTGGTGCTGCTGCTGGTCGCGAGCGCAGTGTCGTTCGCCTTTGAAGATATCCTCGAAGGCGTCGCCATTCTGTTCGTGATCCTGCTGACGGCAGCCATCGGCTTCTTCACCGAGCTGCGGGCGGTGCGCTCGATGGAAGCGCTGCGCAAGCTGGGGCAGGTCACGTCGCGCGTGCGGCGCGGCGGCCAGGTGCAAGAGATTGATGCCGAGAAGATCGTGCCCGGCGACATTCTGCTGCTGGATGGCGGCGATGTCGTCACCGCCGACGCACGCCTGCTCGAAGCGGCCAAGCTCCAGGTCAACGAGTCGAGTCTGACCGGCGAGTCGATCCCGGTCGATAAACACGTCAAGCCGGTCGCGGCGGATGCGCCGATAGCCGAGCGCAGCAACATGGTCTTCAAAGGCACGTCGATCACACGCGGATCGGGCGAATGTGTCGTCACCAGCACGGGCATGGACACGGAGCTGGGGCGCATCTCGGCGCTCGTGCAAACCGCCGAAGACGAGACAACGCCGCTCGAACGCCGCCTCGGCCAGTTGGGACAGCGGCTCGCCCGGCTGACCATCGGTATCGCCGCACTCTTGTTTGTCCTCGGCCTGCTCAATGGCCGCGACCTGGTTGTCATGATCGAGACGGCTGTTGCTCTGGCAGTCGCCAGCATCCCGGAAGGGCTGCCGATTGTGGCGACGATTGCCCTGGCGCGCGGGATGCAGCGTATGGCGAAGCGCAACGCGCTCGTCAACCGCCTGTCCGCCGTCGAAACGCTGGGCGCGACGACCGTCATCTGCACCGACAAGACCGGCACGCTGACCGAGAACAAGATCAGCGTCGGCTCGGTGCTGCTCAACAGCGCGGTCATCGACCTGGACGAGCAGCGTCACACGGAGGCCGATCCGCTGCTGGTGGATGCGCTGCGCATCGGCGTGCTCTGCAACAACGCCGCCATCAATCATCAGACGGAAAACGGCGGCGTCGGCGATCCGCTCGAACTGGCGCTCCTGAACGCGGGCGCGCAGGTCGATCTGCACCGGGAGAAGCTGCTCGCCGGGATGCCCGAAATCAGCGAGATCGCCTTCGACAACGATACGAACATGATGGCGACCATCCATCAGGCTGACGCAGGTTATTACTTTGCCGTCAAGGGCGCGCCGGAAGCGGTGATCGACGCCTGCCACACGGTGCGTGTCAGCCCGGATGAGACGGAAGCGCTGGACGACGTGAATCGCCACCGCTGGCTGGAACGCAACGCCGAGGCGGGCAGCCGCGGCCTGCGCATGCTGGCGGTCGCAGAGAAGCGCGCCGCCGATGCCGAGGCCAAACCCTACGAAGATTTGACGCTGGTCGCGCTGCTCGGCCTGCATGACCCGGCCAGAGAAGATGTCGCGCGGTCGCTGGCGGCCTGCCAGCAGGCGGGCATCCGCGTCGTCATGGTCACGGGCGATCAACCGGCGACGGCGCGCCGGATCGCCGAAGCGGTCGGCATGACGGACGGCAGCCCCGTCGAGGCCATCCACGGCAGCGAGCTGGAGCCGCCGGAGAAGCTGACCGATGCCGAGCGGCGGCGTCTGCTCGACGCGCGCATCTTCGCCCGCGTGTCGCCGGAGCAAAAGCTCAACATCATCGCCGTGCATCAAGCGAACGGCGCGCGCGTCGCCATGACCGGCGATGGCGTCAACGATGCCCCGGCGCTCAAGAAGGCCGACATCGGCATCGCCATGGGCCAGCGCGGCACCCAGGTCGCCCGCGAGACGGCGGACATCGTCCTCAAAGACGATGCCTTTTCAACCATCGTCGCCGCCGTCCGCGAAGGGCGCATCATCTTCGGCAACATTCGCCGTTTCGTGCTCTACATGCTGTCCTGCAATATCAGCGAGATCCTGGTCGTCGGTCTGGCGACGCTGGCGAGCGCCCCGCTGCCGATCCTGCCGCTGCAAATCCTGTTCCTCAACCTGGTGACGGATGTATTCCCGGCGCTGGCGTTGAGCGTCGGCGAAGGTGACGACTCCGTGATGCGACGTCCGCCGCGCAACCCGAACGAGCCGATCCTGCTGCGCCGTCACTGGCTGGAACTGCTGGGCTACAGCCTGCTGATCACGCTGAGTGTGCTCGGGGTGTTCGCCTGGGCGCTGTTCGATCAGCAGCTCGACGAGAGCATGGCGACGACGCTGGCTTTTCTCGTGCTCGCCTTCGCGCAGCTCTGGCTGGTGTTCAACATGCGCGACTTCCGCGCCTCGCCGTTCCTGAACGACGTGACGCGCAATCCCTGGGTCTGGGGCGCGCTGGCGCTGTGTACGCTGCTGCTGCTGGCCGCGGTCTATACGCCGCTGCGCACGGTGCTGAAACTGGAGACACTGGAACCGGGCATGTGGCTGGTCGTGATTGCTGCCAGCCTTGCCCCGCTGGTCGTCGGGCAGATCGGCCACGAAATCGCGCGCATACTGGCGGCACGCAAGGGTTAGCGAATTAGCGGATTGGCACATTAGCCAAAAGCTGACAGCCGAACGCCGATAGCCAGTTGCCTATCCGGCTAAGGGCTATTGGCTATCAGCTATACGCCAAAAGCCAATGCCCAATACCCAATCGCCGATTATAATTCTGCTCCTATCCTCGACAGACCAAGGACAGCGCATGATCGTTTGCGTCACGCCCAACCCGACCATGGATCGCACGTACGTCATCCCCGGCTATGGCGACGGCGGCGTCTTTCGCTCATCGACGCACCACGTCGGCGCCGGCGGCAAGGGCATCAACGTCGCGCGCGCCGTCAGCGGGCTGGGCGGGCTGGCACAGTGCGCCGGGTTCCTCGCCGGGCACACCGGCCAGCACATCACCGAAATGCTGGATGCGGAAGGCATCCACCAGCACTGGACACTCCTCGCTCATGGCGAAACGCGCACCTGCATCGTCATGGCCGATACCGAGCGCCAGATCACGACGGTGGTCAACGAGACCGGGCCGGAAGCGCTGCCGGAAGACTGGGCGCGCCTCCAGAACGACCTCCTGGAAGCCAGCGCGGGCAGCGAGTTCATCTGCTTTGGCGGCAGTTTGCCCCCTGGTTCGCCAGCCGCGCTGTTTCAGGATCTGCTGCGCGTGCTGCGCGAGGCAGGCAAGATCGTCTGGGTGGATAGCAGCGGCGAAGGGCTGGCGGCGGCGCTCGATCTGGGCGGCTGCGGCATCAAGGTCAATCAGGCGGAGATCGGCGCGATCCTGAACCTGACGGTCACGACACCCCAGGCAGCCGCCGAGGCCGCCACGCAGTTGAGCGGGCGCATTCACGCGCCGGTCGTCGTGACGATGGGCGCGGCGGGCGCAGTGCTCTCCATGCAGGGCGAGGTCTGGCGCGCCACACCGCCACACATTCAGATCGTCAGCGATGTCGGCAGCGGCGATTCGTTCTTCGCCGGGCTGCTGGTGGGCTTCCTGCGCGGGCATCCGCCGGTCAAAGCGCTGCGCCAGGCGGTCGCTGCCGGTGCAGCCAACGCGCTGTCGATGGGCGGCGGGCGCTTCACCTGGGATCAGTTCGAGGCAATGATGGCCGGGACGCAGGTTGAAGCGATGGGGTGAGCTACTTCGCCTGCACGACCACAATGTAGCTGACCGGCTCGCCGCCGAGTTCCGGCACGGCGATCTCGTAGGGCGCGCGTTCGCCCGGCGCAAGCGAGGCGACAGCCAGATCGGCAAACCCCGCCGCGATCACGTTTTGCGCCGCGTCAAAGATGGTGATGACGGCGCGCGGCGCTTGCGCCACTGCGTCGCCGGTATTCACGACTTCGCCGCGCACGATCAGCCTGCCGAGCGCGTCGAAGCTCGATTCGTCGCTCGTGAGCAACTGCTCCGCCGGGAACAGCGGCTCGCCTAGCTCTGACTGCCAATCATCCCCGCCCAGGTAAACCTCGTAATCGCGCGCGTTGTTCGGCTGGCCCTGGCCGAAACGCAGGCTGAAGGGCGCGAACCCGCCCGGCGGGATGCCGTAGCCCATGACCGTATCGACGGCTTCGAGCAGCGGCTGGCCTTCGGCGGTCGTCATCAGCGCGCGCACCGGCGCAGGGCTGACCGCCGCCGTGCCGTAGTTAGCGACCTCGCCGGTGATGAAGAAGACACCTTCGGCGGTTGACCAGGCATACAGATGCAGCAGCGCCAGCCCGGAACGCTTGGCCGAGGACAACGTGCTCAGGTCGGTCACATCGAGCGGCGCGGCGCTGTCAACCTGGAGCGTGTTGACGATGCGCTGCATCTCCACCTGCGCGGCAGCATCACGTGGTACGACGACATCGACGACGGCCATCTGGCTGCCGAACATCTGCACAAACGTGTTCAGCGGCTGAGTCTGACCGCCCGGCAACTGCCGCAGCCCGGTCATGCGCCAGCTGCCATCGCCCATCGCCTGCCGATCCTGCTCGGTGTAGAACTCGACGTCGGCGCGCACCTGCGTCTGATAGCGATTGAGGAGCGCGGCAAAAGCATCGGCGTCCGGCGTGGTGCCCAGGTTGACGACGGCAACCGACAGGGTAGACTCGCGCGCGTCCGGCGCTGAAAACGCGGTCGCGGCGAGTTCTGTTGTGTTGACCTCGTAGACTGACCACGTGCGCGGCACGACAATACTGAAAACGCCGCCGGGATGCTGGTAACGCAGCGGCGACACGTCAGGCGGGGGTGGTGTCGGCGCGAAAACGACCGCGTCACCGCCGCATCCGCCCAGGATCAAGAGTAGAAGGATGAGCCAACGTCGCATAGCGGCGTATTGAACCACAAATGCGCCGGTCAGACAATTAGCGGTTTCAAACAGGCGCGTTTCAAAATGGGGCAGATCTGCTGCTCTCGCCAGGGGTTGGGGAAAGAATAGTTTTCAACTGTCGGCATCCGCTGTAGGGGCAATCTGATGGCTTGCCCTGGGCGACCCGCCGGGTCACCCCTACGACATTTCATTCAGATTTTGATACATCCAGGCCGCAACTACAGCGCCACCAGCGCCGAGGCCAGCTTGCGCTGGATCGCCGCCGAGTTGAAGCGCTTCCACACCTGCGGGAAGCTGGCGTCGAGCGCTTCTAACTGTATATTGAGCGCGTCCAGGTAGGCGCTCAGGCCGGCGGCATCTTCATCATCGAGATCCGGCATCAGATCCTCCAGGCGATCCGACGCGACTTGAATGTCCTGCATCGTGCCGAGATGATCCTGAATCGCCTTCAATTCCTTCAGGAAGTCTTCCGCGCTCGGCCCCATGATCTCGCTGAAGAAATGCACCAGGTAGCGCAGACGCTTGAATTCGATGCGCAGCGCATGCAGCGTTGTCGCTTCGCCCTGGTCGACAACCGCGTCGTAGGCACGCACCGCGCCCAGATGTTCGTAGACCTGCGTCGGCAGCAGATGGCGCAGTTGGCTGGGCACAACCGAGTCATGGTCCACCTTGCGCGCGCCCGCCCCAACCGTCGTCAGGAAGTCGGCAAACTTATCGATGAAACGCGCGTAGCCTTTCTTTTCAAGCACGCGCACGAGATCCGCGCGCGCGGTCTGCAGCTCGGCATCGAGCAGGGCAATCGTGCCGTCGAGATGGGCGTTATGCTTCGTCTGGAATTGGCTCAGATTGTCAATCATCACATCGAGGTCGCGCACCTCGCCCAGCGCATCGGCAATTGTCGTTAGCCGCGCGCGGAAGTATCGTACCGGCTTGCCTTTGTAGTAGGGTTCGAGCAACCGGAGGGCACTGCGCATACGGCGGGTCGAAACGCGCATCTGATGCACGTCTTCGATGTCTTCGCCCGTCTTGCTCCCGGCTTCATGTTCCAACATGCGCACGAAATCTCGCAGGAGAGCTTTACGCCCTGCTTCCGACATGGGGTCGTGCGGATCAATCGGCTGCACTGCCGCGCGCAAAACGTCAATAAGCTGCGTATCGGGAGTGTCGATGATGTCCATGGGTTCGCCTTCCGTGCGGGCAGGTGAGATGTCATATTTTAATAGCTGTTTAAGCGAGCGCCAAACGCTTAACATAGGCGCAGGTTGCTCTTAAAACTTAAGTGGCTTTTTTGCCTTACGCATGATCCGGCTAGCGACGTTGTATCAGCCTGCTCCATCCACCGCTTCCGCCCAACCGGGCATCACTTACAGCCTGACAGGCACGTAATCCGTCACCCCATCGAGAAGCATTCATAATAGAATCGCCGATAGAACTTTGAATCCTTTCTCGTATTCGGCGAATTGGCTCGTTTCCTTTAGACTACGAGATAGGCAGGCACCATGAATGAATTGACGCGACGCACCGGACTCGACGACATGGACGTGGAAATCCTCAAGCTTCTGCAAGATGACTCGAGCATCAGCAAGGCGGAGTTGGGCCGCCGCCTCAACCTGTCACAGCCAGCCGTCCATCATCGCATCAAACGGTTGGAGGACCGCGGCTACATCCAGCGCTACGTGGCAATCCTCGATCACGAACTGCTGGGGCTGGATCTGATCTGTTTCGTCCGCGTCTCGGTCGCGCGCCATCATCGCGATCACATCGCCGCCTTCGAGCAGGTGGTGCTGGAGATGCCGGAGGTGCTCGAATGCCATCACCTGACCGGCGACGCCGATTTCTTGCTCAAGGTCGTCGCGCCCAACCGCAAGGCGCTCGAACACCTGCTGGTCGAACGGCTCTCGATCCTGCCCGGCGTCAGTCACCTGGAAACGAGCGTCGCCCTGCGCGAGGTCAAGCATGTCACTGCGCTGCCGTTGGAGTAAATGAGGAGCAAATTAGCAAATTAGCCGAAAGCTGACAGCCAATTGCCGAAAGCTAGCAGCCAATACACAAAGGACTCACAATGACCGACCAACACCTACACTTACAGACGATGGGCCAGCAGCACGGTCGCCGCTCGTGGGCGGAACCGTGGAAGATCAAAATGGTCGAGCCGATCCGCATGACCACGCCGGAGGAGCGCCAGCAGGCGCTGCGTGACGCGGGCTACAATACCTTCTTGCTCAAATCCGATGACGTTTACATCGATCTGCTGACCGACAGCGGCACGAGCGCCATGAGCGACCGCCAGTGGGCGGGCATGATGCTCGGCGACGAAGCCTACGCCGGCAGCCGCAACTTCTACCGGCTGGAAGCGGCGATTCGGGATTACTACGGCTACAAGTACGTCGTGCCGACGCATCAGGGGCGCGGCGCGGAACACCTGATCAGCCAGGCAGTGATCAAGCCCGGCCACACCATCCCCGGCAACATGTACTTCACCACCACCCGCCTGCACCAGGAACTCGCGGGCGGCACGTTCGTTGATGTGATCGTCGACGAGGCGCACGACCCGGCCAACCCCCACCCGTTCAAGGGCAACGTCGATCTGGATAAGCTCCAGGCCGTGATCGACCGGGTGGGCGCGGAGAACATCCCCTACGTCAGCCTTGCCGGGACGGTCAACATGGCGGGCGGCCAGCCGGTCAGCATGGAGAACGTGCGCGCGCTGCGTACCCTCTGCGACCGTTACGGCATCCGCATCTATCTCGACGCGACGCGTATGGTCGAGAACGCTTTCTTCATCCAGGAGCGCGAGGCCGGTTACGCCGACAAACCCATCGCCGCCATCCTCAAGGAGTTTTGCAGCTACACCGACGGCGCATGGATGAGCGCCAAGAAGGACAACCTAGTCAATATCGGCGGCTGGCTGGCGCTCAATCACGAGGACGTGTTCGATCAATGCCGCAACCTGGTCGTCGTTTACGAAGGGCTGCACACGTACGGCGGCATGGCTGGGCGTGACATGGAGGCGCTCGCCATCGGTATCGAGGAAGCAGTTCAGGATGATCACGTCCGCAGCCGCATCGGCCAGGTGCGCTATCTGGGTGAACTGCTGCAAGAGTGGGACATCCCCATCGTCCAGCCGGTCGGCGGGCACGCCATCTTCCTGGATGCGAAGCGCTTCTACCCGCATCTGGCCCAGGATGTCTTCCCGGCGCAAACCCTGGCTGCCGAGCTGTATCTCGACAGCGGCGTGCGCTCGATGGAGCGCGGCATCGTCAGCGCCGGGCGTGATCCGGAGACGGGCGATCACCGCCACCCGAAGCTGGAACTGACGCGCCTGACCATCCCGCGCCGCGTCTACACCCAGGCACACATGGACGTGGTCGCGGAGTCCGTCAAGTCGGCCTATGACCGACGCGAGCAAACACGCGGCCTGCGCATGATCTATGAGCCGAAATATCTGCGCTTCTTCCAGTGCCGCTTCGAGCCGATTTAGCGCACGATCTTCTGACCTTCATCAGGGCTTGGCATCGCCAGGCCCTTATTGTTCCGCCTCATCCGACGCCGGTTTTCGGCACAGGTAATCGCCGATGACGAGCGTATCCATGCGCGTGCGCAGATAGCAATCGACTGCTTCTTCCGGCGTGCAGATGATCGGCTCGTTCTCGTTGAAGCTGGTGTTGATCAACACCGGGATGCCGGTGCGCTCGCCAAATGCTTGGACGAGATCGTAGTAGAGCGGATTCTCGTCGCGCGAGACGGTCTGGAGGCGTCCGGTATCATCGACGTGGCGCACAGCAGCCAGCCGTGCGCGCCATTCCGGCTTGATCTTGTAGACGTGCAGCATAAAAGGCGACGGGTGATGATACTCGAAAATCTCCGTCTGCCGTTCGGCGAGCACGACCGGCGCAAACGGGCGAAACCATTCGCGGCGTTTGATGCGCGCGTTGAGCACATCCTTCATGTTTTCGAGACCCGGATGCGCCAGGATCGACCGGTTGCCGAGCGCGCGCGGCCCCCACTCCATCCGCCCCTGAAACCAGCCGACGACATTGCCCTGCTCGATTTCAGCGACGGTCGCCTGCAAAAGCTGCTCGCGCGGTAGCTGCTGATAGTCCACGTGGGCGGCATCCAAGGCAGATTTGGTCGCGGCGGGGCTGTATTCGGGGCCGAGATAAGCATCCTGCATGACGTAACGTCGTGGCTCGTGGAGCACGGACTGGCTGACGTAGAGCGCCGCCCCCAGCGATAGGCCTTCGTCGCCAGCAGCCGGTTGGATGCATGTCTCGCGGAACGGCGTCTCGTCGAAGAGCTTGCCATTGGCAACGCTGTTGAGGACTGCGCCGCCTGCCATGGCGATGCGCTCGGCCGGCACCTGCCGGTGCAGCACGTTGAGCATGTGCATGTAGATGTCTTCGAAGGTCTGCTGCAAACAGAAGGCCAGATCCATGTCGCGCTTGGCGATTTCTGTGTAGGGTTCACGCGGACTGCCGAACAACTCCGTTATTTTGTCGGAATAGTGGCGCAGAAGGATCATTTCGCCTTTTTCGTTCATCTCCACGCCCTGGTTCGAGCCGAAGGGCATGAAGTAGGCCGGATTTAGTTCGAAGGCATTGCCGGTCGTGGATACCATGTCGCGAAACGTGTCCATGTAGGCGGCCTCGCCATAGGGAGCCAGACCCATGACCTTGCCTTCGTCGCCATATTTGCCATAGCCGATGTACTGGCAAACCATCGAATAGAGCGACCCCAGCGAATGTGGCACATAGACCCGCTGCTTGATCTCAATCTCCTGCCCGCGGCATTCCGCCAGCATACAGGTCACGAAATCGCCCGAACCATCCATGCTGAACCCGGCGGCATGTTCCCACGGCGACACATAATAGGCGCTAGCAATGTGCGCCAGGTGATGCTCGACATTGATCTGCTCAAAGCGCAGATCGGCAGGGTTCGCCCCGCACTCCTCCACGAGTAGCTGCTTGAGATCGCCGAGCGCCGTGCGCGCGCTCCTGATCTTGACCAGATTGAGCAGCTTGCTTGGGTTGCGCACCACGTATTCGACTTTGCGAGACAGGTTGGCGTTGGCGTCGCGCCCGACGGCGACATAATCGATCTCCCGGAAGGAGATGCCGCCGATCTCGAGGACTTTGAGCACACTCAGTTTGGGAAACCCGGCATAGTATTTCACGCGGTTCAAGCGTTCTTCCGCCACCGCCGCGACCGGTATACCATCCACAACGAGCGCAGCGGATGAGCCGGCGTGATGCGTGTTGATGCCAAGAATCACTGCCATTGATTGCGTCCCTTAGCGTTGAAACCGTGAGCAAGCTGTCGGATGGCGTCCGGCTGGACGCTCCTCAAATAGTCTAGCAGAAAAGCGCTGAACCAACGGTGAACGATGGCGCGTATGCCCTGCCTCACGGCGAGGCAAGGCGGCGCAAGAAGCTGCGCATCGCTTCGACAGCGGGCGTATTCTCAATGTACGAGCGCCCGTAGCGCGCGGCGTGATTGACCATGTCCTGCATGGCCTCAGCGTCCATGTCGACAATCTGCTGCACGCGCTGCCTGAACGCTTCCGGGTTGTCCAGTGGCAGCGCCCAGCCTGCACCGTGATCAGCCAGTTCCTTCCAGGGCGTCTGGTCGCTGGTGAGCACCGGGCAGCCCGCGCACAGCGCTTCCAAAATCACGTGGCCGAAATTTTCGCTGAGAGATGGCAGAAAGAACAGGTGGTAGCCCTGCATGACCGCCGCCACCTGATCGGGCGCAACCGCGCCTTTGAGGCTGACATTCACGCTGGCGGGCAGCGTCTCGATGATCGTGCGGCAGCGCTGCCAATACGCCTCATCCTCGATTGGCCCCCAGATGTCGAATTCGACCTTGCCCTGGATGCTGCGGAGTGTTTCCAGCGCAAAGGTCAGATTCTTCATCGGCGATACCCTGCCGAGGAAGCCGATTCGGGCGGCTCCCGATCGCTTGACGGTCGGCGTAGGTTGAGAATCGTGCGGCAGCGTCTGGGGCAAATTCGGAACGAGTTCGATGCGTCTGGCCGCGTCACTGCCGAAGACGCGCATGATGTCCTGGCGTTCAGCTTCGCTCGTGGCGTCCCAGATCACGTCGCGATACAGGCCAAACAGCTTTGCAGGAATGAGAAAGACCTGTTTTTTTCTCGCCTTGAGATTGAGTGCACTTACACTGAGATTGCCTCGCGCAGCAACGATGATAGGCCGACCCGGAAGTTGCCCCAGCCGATTCAGTAGCAACGAATAAACAGTGGAGTTCGCGAAGACCGAATTCAAATAGAGCAGATCGTAGGGTGTCTCGCGCAAATGCCGCCGAAACACCGGAAGCGTGCGTTCATGCGCAGCCAGATAACGCACACGCGCTTTGCCACGCTGATACCAATTTCCCGGCTCAATCCCCGGATACGGCGTCGAATCGCCGAACTCACAATCGCTCGTCAGAATGCTGAAATCGAACTCATCGCCGAGCCAATCGACCATGTTCACTGTTGTGCGGATTGGCCCCCCGCCCAGGAAACCGGGCAGATAATGCTCGATGAGAATCAGTATCCGGGGTTTATGGCTGGGCATGACGCTCACCCGTTACCAGCGCCAGAAAGCGCTGTCTGAACTGCGGATAGAGAAAGCGATCACACAAGCGTTGGTATCCTGCCTGCCCCAACCTGTCCGCGCGTGCCGGGTCTTTCAAGAGGTCAATAATCCGCGCGGCAGCTTCCTGTGGATCATCCGGATCATCGACCAGGATGCCGGTTTCGGCGTCGCGGATGATGCACTGCGCCGCATCCAGATTGCTGCCCAGGCAGGGTTTGCCCCAGCGCATCGCTTCAAGATAAACCAGACCAAAGCCTTCTCCGCGGCTGGGCATAGCAAATAGAAAACACTGTCGATAGAGCTTTTGCAAATCTGCGTCGGCCACAAAACCGGGCATAAAAATCGCCCGTTGAGTATCTTCTGGGAGCGTATGCGCCAGCGCCAGCAGCCTTTCCCGATCACTGCCCTTACCGGCGAGCACGAGCTGGACGTCGGGAAACTGCGCGCGGATCAGCGGCAGCGCCCGGATCATCGTATCGTGCCCCTTGTGACGCTGCAGAGCACTCATCCGCCCTACATGGAGCAGAACGCGTGACCCCAGGCGCTGAAATGAGCCGTCGACAGCTTCCAAGGTGATCGTTTCTGACACCGCGCCTGGCGACGTCAGCGCTTGCTCGCTTGCCGCCGGGTCGATCGACAGATCGCAGGTGACGACCGGCAAATGCGGAAACTGCGCCAGAACCCGCTCCTTGGTATGATCCGAGATCGCCATCGGGACAGTCGCGGCGGACAGCCCCAGCCGCCCCTCGCGATTCGGCAGCGGCGCAAAGACCTCAACGCCGTTCAGCCGGACGATACAGCGCACCCAGTTCAACAGGCTGAACGGCAGCAAGATCATCGCCAGATTGACGTGATCGCAAAAGACGAACGCATAACGGTGTGCCAGCAGCGCGCGCCAGACAGCGAGCGTGAAGCGTGCCTTGCTGTTGTCGAACCCCCGCGCGTGGACACCAGAAAACCGATCATACGCCGATGATGTGCCCGGCTCGTTCAGCCCTAGGAGATCGACTTGGTAGCCCGCATCGATGAGCGCATGAACCACCGAGCGGTTGGCGACGGCGATGCCGCCTGCGAGCGCCAGCAAACAGCGGCGGGCAGACGCTAGAGGTACGTCGATGAGAATTGCTCCTTACAGCTGTTATCCAAATGTTTGGTCACATGTTGCCATATGATGCAGGTGCTTATAAACTTTAATTGACAGTCTCGACGAAATTGTGGCGACAATGCGAGTAGACAAATACCATACCTCGATTTCCGGTGAAAATCGCGAATTACTTCTCAAACTCCAGCAACGAATGCGGATTTACTATAGTTCACAGCAATATCATGATACATGGATTTCCGGACACAATGTGAACTGGACAGAGGGTACCCATGATGCTCAGATCGCTGTGTGTCAACGGATACCCGCTCAGGCCGACGTACTTGAAGTCGGATGCGGGAAAGGCGAAGCAGCGCATGAAATTGAGCGCCTGGTTGGTTCCATCAATTATGTCGGTCTTGATCTAAATCCAAGCCTGGGAGGGCGCAACAAATATGTTTCAGCCAGTGCAGAAGCCGTTCCTTTCAGAGACGCATCCTTTGATGTAGTCGCCTCCATGTTTGTCATCGAGCATCTGGTCTTTCCGGCAGAATTTCTGCGGGAGTCCTGGCGACTTCTCCGGGACAAAGGGCAACTACTCATCGTTGCGCCTGATTTTTCTCACAAGCCAATGGCGTCTGAGCGATCAGGTTTCAGCTATGGTCAGGGCCGTGATAAATTGAGGGAAGGTAAGGTTCTCGACGCATTTCTGACATTGGTTGACAACAAGATTCGCATTGCACAAATGCGGAAGTACCGGGTCCAACAGATAAGCGATGGTCAGTTCGATTTTCCCATTCTTGCCGATCCACGATGTCTTCACCTTCATGGCTTTGTGCCAGATTGTGACGCAGTCTATCCAGCTCATCCGCAGGAAATCATCAATTATCTTCGGCATATTGATAAAAATGTACAATGCCAATTCGTCTATCGTGACTCATCCCAATTCGGTCTTGTGGCTACCAAGAATAACTGATCCAGGTTGAATTCCACTTCCCATGTGAGTTTAGCGATTCACCCATAATCTCGGAAGTACTATGCGCCTTGCAGTCCTCATCCCAATCTATAACAGTGCTGAGACAATTGGCGACACACTCAATTCGCTGCTTCAGTGCAAAGGTCTCGATGCGATTGAAACGGTAGCCTTTGCAGATGATGGCTCTCAGGATAACTCTCTCGAGATCGCTGAAGCAATCTGTCGTCAATCAGCGCTGGACTACAGAATCATCAGACACGAAAGTCACGTTGGACAATGGGCCAACGTGAGCCAATCGATTTCGATTCTCGCCGAAAAAGGGATCGATTGGGTGATTATTTTGCATTCCGACGATCTGGTCAAGCCAGATTGGATAGAGCTAATGTATAAGGGAATTTCCGAGAGTTCGGAGCGGGTCGCCTCTGTCAGTACGAACTGGGATAATTTGCTTCCTGACGGAACCATTATTCCGAATAGTATCGATATTCATGTCTCAGCAGATGAAAAGTTGGGAAATACTACCTCTGTGAGATTTTCACTCCGCACAGGCTGCTGGTGGCACATTTCGGGAGCCGCCATCAGGACATCTGCATTTCAGACGATAGGCCCATTCGATTCCGAATTCACTTACAACAGCGACTATGAATGGCTTCTTCGCACCTTGAGTTCGGGCTGGTCGGTCCGATATCTCAAAGAAGCCCCCCTGATCTGGCGCCGACATCCAACAAGCGTGTCGGCAAAGGCTCGACGGCTTGACACGGACCTTCATCAGGCGATGCGTATTGGAAAGCGCTACAGCTATCACCTAAGTAGACTCGAATATGGTGCATTACAGATCAAGACTGCGTCCTTCGCTTTGCGTAGGATGGGGCGTGCCTCTCTAAGTTGCGATCTTTCGAAGTTCGCGATCTCACTCCGAACCTTGATCACTGCGCTCGCAACGATACCGCAGAAAAGTTCAGAACAGTGGGTATCAACATCATTGGGTGGAAGAAATGTCTCCAATGACGGAGTTTGACGATGCAGCGTGTTTTGCCTCTCCGCCAAGGCGAGTCCGCCATCTACTTGAGAACAATAGAAAAGGGATCATGTTAAAGGCAACCAACGTGAGCCAACCTGAAACACTACTACCCACGACTGCGATCAGATTGTTTTCCGGAAGCAGCAGTCCAAATGCAGGTATCAACCACAGCGCCGCACTGTAGTAGTTTCCAGCTTTGAGAGCACGTACGCTACCCTGATCGACCGCAGCGAGCAGCAAACCAAAGACAATGAATCCGGCAATGACTCCCACTGTACCGAAGTTCACATAGAATTCCAGTACCTGTCCCAGCGCTACGGTGGTGTCGCCGTACATATAGACACCGGTATATAGATTCACCATTGCTTGCCCGCCCAATTCAATCGGTTTTTCCGGCCAGATTGCCCGTGGGATGATCATCAGCGCCGCATTCAGGATAGTC
The DNA here is from genome assembly GCA_023382675.1 of Anaerolineae bacterium. GTDB lineage: Bacteria > Chloroflexota > Anaerolineae > Aggregatilineales > Phototrophicaceae > Flexifilum. Next base: position 159,540 of record JAHDWN010000003.1, on the reverse strand, counting down.
TCTCCCCCGGCATATTGATTGATGCCCGTATCCAGGCGTCGGATCCCCAGTCCGACCAGGCGATTGAGTCCTAGTCTCTCATCAATATAAGACAACTGCTGCCCGTCATAGATATTGAAGGCGCGCGTATTCTTCTCAATCACCTGGATCAACGTATTGACGCGTGTTTCGAATTCGCTCTCACCCCAAACGACGCCGCGAATGACAGGTCGTTCACCATAGTAGGTCACGATCAGAGACAGGCCGAGATAAAAAGCAATTAGTATTAGAACCAGAGGCACAACATAGCGGCGCTGTCGCAGCATCACAAATATGAATATGAAAACTGTCGGCCAAAGCCCGAACCCCAGAAACCCTTCATTGGTGATGGTGACCAAGGGCCAGAACATTGTCAGGCCGATGAGTACAAAGAGTCTGAAGGAATTGCGCTTAGGGCTCGTGAAGACCTGCCAGAAAGCCAGAGCCAGGCCGATGTGAACCAGACGGTAGAGGCCGCCGATAAAGGCGCTTACCGTCGGCACACTCGAAAATATAGGTGTGAGAATGAAATAAGCGATGAGGCCAGTAGCAATATAGAACATTGGCAGTCTGGACGAAGATTGAGGTTCGTCTATAAGCATTGGCGAAGTCTGTGGCAGTGATGATCTTGACTTCCGGATAGCCTGTCGCACAACCGGAACGAAAATCATGACCGTAACCGCAAGGCTGATCAGCCCGATGGTGCTCTGGACAAAACCCGCAAATATCAAAGCTGGCTCGAAACGCGGCGTATACCAGGGCATGGCATAGACCGCGCCCTGCATTGCGTGAGAGCCAGAAAACAAAGCGACATAGGTGAGCACCACGCCCGCGCTGGATTCCCGTTTGCGCCAATAATAGATGCCAAGAATGGCGACAGTGATAACCCACACAACAAGAATCAACGTGAATTCAGTGTGCATAGTGCAACACCCATAGCTTGCTCAAGCCAATTCCTTGCATAATAAAACAAACCACGAAGTTGTCTCTGAGAAGTATATTACACATATGGCGGAATGCTGGGTTGACTAGTCCGACGTCAGCTACTCATCGAAAGGCCTTATACCCATGAACTTTTCAGGCATTTCTCGAACATCTGTTGTGGGAATGTTAGCACGTATTCCTCTCCGACTGATTCCCCCCAATACGGTATTGCCAGTTCTTCAAGGTGAATTGAGAGGATACAAATGGATAGCGGGTTCGAGCACTCATGGTTGTTGGCTTGGAAGCTACGAATTCAAGAAACAACGCCTCCTCTCGAGCTTGATCCCGCAGGCAAGTATTGTCTATGACATCGGAGCCCATGTTGGATACTACACACTGCTGTTTTCGAAACTCGTCGGTGATCAGGGCAAAGTTGTAGCGTTTGAACCCCTCCCAGAGAATGTCAAATACTTGAAATCCCATATTCAACTCAACAGGATTTCAAATGTAACGCTGTTTGAAGTCGCTGTTGCCAAAGAACCGGGAACGATATTCTTTCGAAAAGTCCCTGACCGGTCACAAGGCTACATCGTTCAACTACCTTTGGGGAACGATTTGCAGGTATCTCAGGTTAGCATCGACCGCTTGGTCCTCAGCGGAGAGATTGCGCCTCCAACTCACCTCAAGATCGACATCGAGGGCGCTGAACTTCTGGCTCTGAAAGGAGCAATGGATACTTTGAGAAATCACCGCCCCATGATCTTTCTGGCAACACATGGAACGGAGGTGCATGACGCTTGCTGCAAGCTGCTGTACGGGTTGGGATACGAACTCTCACCTATTGTCGGAGAAACTGTCGCCACTACAGATGAAATCCTTGCAAAGTGACCGCCTGTACCTTACACCTGTTGTGTGACCTCTCGGTAGGCTTGCGCTATCCCACTGGCGGCCGCTCGAACGGTGTAGTGACTGATGAGCTCAAGACAGCGTTGCCGCGTATCCGGCTTCTGAAGCAACTGTATGCCCCGCTGAATGGCAGCTGCCAACTCCGTAACCGAATCCACAGCGAATACTTCGCCGGTGATTCCTGGCTTGACGAGATCGGGAGCACAACCGACGCGGTCGGATACGATACAGGGCAGGCCATGATGCAGCGCTTCGTTGACAACCAGGCCCCACGTCTCACCCGTCTGACTTGGCAGAATCATGAGATCGGCAGCATGATAATAGCGACTAAGCAGTGACTGGTTCTTGAATCCTAGCAGTCGGATGTCAACCGTCGGCGCGCTCAACGCAAGCTGCTCCAATGCAGATCGCATATCGCCGTCGCCCATGAAAAGCACCACAATTCGTTGACGCAATTCGTCTGGAAGCGTCTTTGCAGCCTGTAAGATAAGCTGAGGGCCTTTTCGTTGAGACAGTTTGCCGGAAAAGAGAAGAACAATCGCTGACGAATCAACGTCGACTTCTGCACGAGCATCAGAACGTAAGCGGTCTCGCTCCTCAGCGTCGAGTCTGAAAACGGCTGTATCGACACAGTAGGGTGAAAACGTGAGCCGTGATTCCTGGCAACCAAGGCGAAGATAGTGCGCTTTCGAATTGTTGCCAATATAAAGCAGACGAGAGAACTGACTGTAGAGCGCACGCAGTAACGTGTCGCGAACGATACGCTTGGCTCTGCCTCGCTGCAAAGCATGATCAGTGGTTTCGGCGCGCAGCAAAAGGGGAGCTCGGGTACGCCACGCTGTCCAGAAGGCACGCCGATGAAACGGCGTACTATAGCCTTGCAGCAAAACAGCTTTTGGATTTATGCGGGCGAGGTGTTGCTCAGCGCCGTTGGAAGAGACACGTCGCGAATCCCTTGCACCGCCCTCTGCGATCTGAGACAAGAAGATTGCATCGTAACCGCTGACCAGATCCGTATCCCATGCGAACTCCACGCCGAATTCCCGATCATGATATCCAGAGACACTGAAGTCTGATCCGTAGATTACGGTCACAGGAATATCGAACTCCGCCTGCAGCACACGATACACCGGTGCATGATACTGGATCGGATGTGTTGAAAGAACAGCGAGCGACATAAGTATGCCCCAAGGATAGTTAGCTGTGCTTGAAGCGCATCCGCACGTGCTGGTAGGCCTCGAATGCGCTCGGAATGCGGAAGAGTGAGACGATGGCAACGTAAATCACGGCGCCCGCGCACACCAGAATCAGAAACTGCTGCCATGGCAGCCACCCCGGCGGAATCAACGAGCGCATGACCCACACCACAGCCCCCATGAGCGCCGCCGCCACGAACACGTGGGCAACATTCTTGAGGATGTCGATAGGTCTCAAGCCGATGGCGTTTTCGATCAGTCTGAGCGTGAACACCATCAGGAACACGTTGACGACGGCGTGCGCGAGCGCGACGGTCTCAATCGACCCCAGGGCCGCGCCGACAAGATAAGCCGCACCTTCAACCAGTGCCATCGCCAGTCCCCACTGGATCAACTGGCGTGTTTTGCCCTGAGACACGAACACCCAATGCCCCGGATGTGACACCGCCTGGAAAAGCGCCGCCACCATGATCAAGCGCAGCGCTGTGACCGAAGCCGTCCACTGGTCGCCGTAAACCGTCACAATCAGCAGGTCGGCTGTCACCAGGATTCCCATCAGCAGGGGAAACATGAACAGGGCATACAGCCCTGTCAGGCGCAGGAAGACTTGCCGCACACGCGTGTGTTCAGTCTGGATTTTGGCGAGCGCCGGAACCATCACCTGGCCAAAAATCGCAAACATCTGCCCGAAAAACAGCGCGTAGAGACCATAGGCGCGATTGTAAAAGCCCAGCGCGGCCGCGCCAAAAACGCGCCCGACCGTCACAGAATCCGCATTCTGGGCCAGATAAATGAGCAGGTTGAAGCTGACAATGCTGCGCGTGAAGCCCCACAGATCGCGGAGCGCCAGAGAAGTGAACCGCAGCGCGGGCTTGAACCGACTCAGCCACCAGCGGAGCGCGACCGCCACTATGGTGACGAACAGCGTCTGGCTGACGATACTCCAGACGCCGAAGCCTTGAAAGGCCAACCCAATACCGATGATGCCGCCTGCAATCGCTGTCACGATGTCGATGAACGCGATCTGGCGGAAGCGCAGATCTCTTTTCAGCAGCGCGCCCGGCACAACGCCAAGCATTGCCAGAGGCATATTGATCGACCAGACTTTCGCGATGGCTTCCAGGCCCGGACTGCGATAGAAAGTCGCCATGATAGGCGCTAAAAGAAACATTACACCCGCGAGCAAGAAGCCCAAGGCTAAATTGAGCCAGAAGACAGAATTGACGTGATCCGCCTCGAGATCGCGGCGCTGCACAATCGCCTCGCCGATGCCCATGTCCATAAACATGCCGGCAAACGAGGTAAAAATGAACACCATGGCGACGAGGCCGAAATCTTCCGGGGTGAGCAGCCGCGCCAGAAAAACGGAGGTCACAAATCGGGACGCCTGCGTCAGAAACCGCGCAATCGTCGTCCAGGCGATGCCAGAGGCTACTTGTGTTCTGAGACTGTCCGCCATTGTTAACCGTCACTCATATCCGGATCGTAAAGCTTGCCCCACACTCGCCTATGCTCAGACATGCTCCGCGTTGACACCTACAGGCGATTCGCCAGGGTCGAATCTTTCTCTGGCCAGTATACAATGATTGCCAGAGCATATATCATTCAGCCCGGCAAATCGGGTGCATTGCAAACTATTGGTAAGGTATACAACCCGGAGTCTGTGTTCAACCACCGCTGACTGCCGGGGAATGAAATCCCCCGGCAAGGGCAGTCGCCCTCTTCGACGGCTGAGTGCCTGTGTGCGAGAGCGGTTAGTCCCCGCAGGGGGCGCTTAACGTAGCCCACCCCATTTCATGGGTGGGCGAACGCAACGTGTGCGATAGATACCAAAAACCTGAAATGCACCCCGCCAAATCCGATTGCCCATTCATGGTCGAACCTAATGTCCGCACGCATCATCGTCATCAATCAATCGTTAGCGCCGCACATCGAGCGCTGGCTGCGCCGGTTCGCGGCGGAGCACGGCCCGGTGGAACTCTGGTGTGGCAACGCGCCACCGGACATGGGCGACGCGATCCTGCTCAAGCCCGCGCCCGCCTACGACCGTTCGACGGCTTTCACCCGCCTGCGCACCTGGCTGCACTTCACGCTGGTGGTGGTCTGGCGGCTGCTGTGGCGGCCTGCGCCAACGCCGCTCTTCGTCACGACCAATCCGCCGTTCGTGCCGCTCATCGTCTGGCTGGCACAGCGCCTGCGCCGCCAGCCCTACGGCATCTATGAATTTGACATTTATCCCCAGATTGCCGATGTCATGGGTCTGGTGAGTAACAAGTATGTGCTATATCGTCTCTGGTATGCGTGGCACCGGCGCGCACTGCGCGCTGGGGCGGTTGTCATCACGCTCAGTCCGGGCATGGCGCGTGCGCTGCAAGCGATGGTGGCCGAGACAGCCAGCCCGATCCAGATCGTCCCTAACTGGGTGGACATGGATTGGATCAAGCCCATCGACCGCGCGCGCAATCCATTTGTAGGCACGCACGGGCTAGAAGATCGATTGGTGGTCGCCTACACCGGCAATATGGGCGCAACCCACGCGATTGAGACGATCCTGGAGATTGCCGAGCGCCTGCGTGACCTGCCGGACATCGTCTTCATGTTCATCGGCGACGGCGCGAAACGCGCGCTGGTGGCGGACGCCATCGATTCCGGGCGTTTGCCGAATGCGCGCCTGCTGCCCTGGATCAGCTACGATCAACTGCCTGAGCCGCTGGCAAGTATCGACGTCAGCATCGTCACCCTGGCGCAGGGCTATGAACACTTCTCGATCCCCAGCAAAACCGTCAGTGCGTTGGCGGCGGGCAGCGCGATCCTGGGCATCAGCTATACGCCTAACGATCTGGCGGCGCTCATTAGCGAGGCAGACTGCGGGGTGAATTTTGCGCCGGGCGAGGAGGCGGCAGCGGCCCGCTGGCTGCGGGATCTGGCGCAGGATCGCACGCGGCTGCGCGCCTATCAACAGGCGGCGCGCGCCCTGGCTCTGGAGCGTTTCGACGAGTCAACTTGTATGCAGCAGTTATCACGTCTGGTTGCCGAACGGCTGCTTTAGCGAAGGCTGTTATTTACTTTTGAGTTGCCTCGATTAGTGTAAGGTTTGATCGTGCAAGTGATTGTTCATGCCTGCGAGTGAGCCAATATCGTGTCGCCTTGGAAACCCCACCACCCCCGAACGAATCACGCTTTCAGGTCGGCTGCACCGATTGCCTGGGTATTGGCCGGGTTAGGATCAGCATTCCTGATTGTGCGCTTACTCCAACGCAGCGACTCCGGCGGCACAACGCCGCGATCAGAACTTAGGACATATCCACTAAAGCGCCTGCTCGATCTGGCGGGCGCGAGCGTCGGCCTGGTGCTGCTGATGCCGGCGATTCTAATTATTGCAGCGGCGATCCGGTTCGCCCTGGGCGCGCCAATCCTGTTCCGGCAGCAGCGCCCCGGACTACACGGCCAGCCGTTTATGCTCTATAAGTTCCGCACGATGACCGACGCCCGTGACAGCGCCGGCACGCTACTGCCTGATGAGCAGCGTTTGACTCGCTTTGGACGCTGGCTGCGCAGCACCAGCCTGGATGAACTGCCGGAACTGCTCAACGTGCTTCGGGGCGAAATGAGCCTGGTCGGGCCGCGCCCGTTGCTGATCCAGTATCTCGACCGCTATACTCCCGAACAGGCGCGCCGCCACGAAACCCGACCGGGGATCACCGGCTGGGCACAGATCAATGGGCGCAACGCGATTTCCTGGGAAGAGCGCTTCAAGCTCGATGTCTGGTACGTCGATCACCAGTCGCTGCTGCTGGACATCAGAATACTTGTGCAAACTCTTGAGAAGGTCATCAAGCGCCAAGGCATTAGCGAACAAGGCTCAGTGACTATGAGCGAATTCACGGGGACAGATACATATCATAGGGCGTGAACAATGTATACCGATTTGACCAGACTCAAACATCTTGGGCAAGGTGTGAAGGTTTATGATTTGGCCAAACTGGTTAGGCCCGAGGTGATCGAGATTGGCGAAGGCACACAGATAGACGATTTCTGCTTCATAAATGGTGGCGAAGGAATCATAATTGGCTGCTTCAATCACATTTGTTCGTTTGTGACCATTATTGGCGGTGGAAGACTCATCACGGAAAATTATGTGGGTATATCTGCGGGCTGTCGAATAGTAACAGGTACACAACATTACGGGGATGGCAAACGGATGGTGCCTGTCGTACCGTTGGAGCAACAGGAAATCATTCGCGGAATCGTGATTCTGAAGAAGGACTGTTTTCTTGGCAGCAACGCCATCGTTTATCCGAATGTAACGGTTGGTGAAGGAGCAATCATCGGCGCAGGCTCGCTTGTAACTAAGAACGTTGAACCATGGACGATCAATGTTGGTGTGCCATGTCGTGTTGTAGGCACAAGACCAAAAGTACAGTATGAGTGACAATCTAGGCATATCAATTCCTATGTCCGCACCGGACATCACCGAACACGAAATCGCCGCCATCAACGCGGTGCTGGAGACGCGCTATCTCAGCATCGGCCCGCAGATCCAAGCATTTGAGAACGCCATCGCGGCCTACGTCGGCACACAGTATGGCATCGGCGTCAACTCCGGCACGAGCGGGCTGCACCTGACCATGATCGCCGCCGGCATCCAGGATGGCGATGAGGTCATCACGCCCTCGTTCAGCTTCATTGCCTCGGCGAATGCCGTGCTCTACGAGCGCGGGAAGCCGGTGTTCGTGGACATCGATCCGCAGACAGGCAACATCGATCCGTCTCTGATCGAAGCGGCCATCACTGAGCGCACAAAAGCGATCATGCCGGTTCATGCCTTCGGCCAGCCCGCCGACATGGACCCGATCCTGGCGCTGGCCCGCAAGCACAATCTGCTGGTGATCGAGGATGCGTGCGAGGCCATCGGCGCAGAGTATCGCGGGCGGCGCGCCGGGACGATGGGCGATGCGGCAGTCTTCGCTTTTTACCCCAACAAGCAGATGACGACCGGCGAAGGCGGCATGATCGTCACCGATCGTGAGGATTGGGATGCGCTCTATCGCAGTCTGCGCAACCAGGGGCGCGATGTCTTCGACGCCTGGCTCAACCACACGCGCCTGGGCTACAACTACCGCCTCGACGAGATGAGCGCCGCCCTGGGCCTGGCGCAGACGCAGCGCCTGGATATGCTGCTGGCAAAGCGCGCCCAGGTGGCGCAGTGGTACAACGAGCGGATCGCCCACATCCCCGGCCTTCAGATACCCTACATCGCGCAGACGACCACGCGCATGAGCTGGTTTGTCTACGTGATCCGCTGTGCTGACGGCGTTGATCGCAACGACTTGATGGCAGCGCTCGATGCGCGGGGCATCCCGTCGCGCCCGTATTTCACGCCGATCCACTTGCAGCCGCTCTACCGCGAGAAGTTCGGCTGGCAGCGCGGCGATCTGCCCCACACCGAAAAGGCGGGCGATACCTTCCTGGCGCTGCCGTTTTCCAGCGTGATGACCGAGCAGCAGGTCGAGTACGTCTGCGAGCACCTGCGCCAGATCTGCGCCCGCCTCGCCTGAACGCTTGCCAGGATTTAGCACAACCGAATACAGAATATCCGCGCCGAAATCAGCCTGTGCAGGTTGCGACGGGCCATCTATTCTTGTTACACTTTTCACAAGCACTGAAAGGGTAACGTGATGTCTCGAACCGTATGGGTAGTCCTCAGCCTGATTCTGCTGGTCATGGTCGGCAGTGTGGCCGCACAGTCTCAAGCCGATGCAGTTGTCGTCTATAACGTCTGGGCACGGCCAACAGCGGCTGGTGAGGGCGGCATGCATGGCATGGGCGATATGAGTGGGATGGGCGGCAGTATGGAGGGCATGGAAGGGATGCAGCATGGCGCATCCTCAACTGTCCCCAGCGCGGCTTATTTCGTGATCGAGAACCGGGGCGAAAACCCGGTCGTCTTGTCCAGTGTGACGACGCCGGTGGCCGAGCGCGCCGAGATTCACCGCACGGTGGTCGAAAACAATGTCGCCCGCATGGAACCGATGGCAGATGGCGTCGAGATCGCCCCCGGCGAGACGTTCAACTTCGAACCCGGCGGCTACCACGTTATGCTGCTCGATCTCGTTCAGGATTTGAAGGCGGGCGATTACTTCGCGCTGACGCTCACCTTCGACATGCCCGGCGACGAATCGATGGCGCAGGAGGTCATGGTCGGCGCGATGGTGCAGGATCTGCCGTTCGAGACCGCCGGCGTGATCGCCTGGGTCGAAAGCGTCACCTATGACGAGATGATGCCGGAAGACGCCAGCGCTGTGCTGGTCGTCGAGTATCCCGAAGCCGACACGCCCCGGCTCGCCAACGTCGTTCACATGGGGGTCGATCTGCCGTTCGAGATCGAGGATGGGGACGGCAGCAGCCGGGTCACGCTTGACCTGGTACCGATGTTCGACATGATGTACGTCCCGGAAACGCTGGCGCTGCCGATCACGCTGGTGCTGGATGACGGCACGAGCTTCGACGTAGCGCTGCCCTTCACGCAGGCGAGCGAGATGATGATGGAAGGGCATGACGGCTGACGCGCCGGGGCGAGTGCAAGTTGGCGTTGCCCGCCAGTGGCTCCAAGCCACTGGCTAGCAGGGCAAAGCTTGCTGGAAGCAAGCTGCCAGAATGCACTCGCGCTGACCAGCCACCAGCCCGACCGTAACGCTTCGCGTGCGTTCCCAACGACGGTCGGGCGGTCAGTCACCGGAGGTAACGGCGTGTCCGGCGCGGAGGACGTCCCTACAGACGATGATGATCGGTGGTGATATGAGGAGGCATTTTGATGCGTTCACCTGGTGACGCAGCGCAACGGCTGCTCCAAATCGCAGTGCATGGTCTATAATCCACTGTTCTATCGCATTGGGCTGATTGTGTTATCGCTATGACAACTCCAGACAAGACAAAAGCGCACGCTCCCGTCAGTCGCACGGCGTTCTGGTTCTTGGTCGTCGCCCTCATGGTGGGGGTCGCGCTGACTGGCATCGCCATCATGGGCAGCTTGAGCCAGGCCCTCGCGCCGCCAACGCCGACGCCGCAGATCGAGGGCATCACGGCCATCGTGCCGCCTGATCCGCTGCCCGATTTCACGCTCACGAGCGGCAAGGGAGAGCCGATCAGCCTGAGCGATTTTGCCGGGCGCTACGTCCTCCTGTTCTTTGGCTATACCCACTGCCCGGATTTTTGCCCGCTGACACTGGCGAAGGAACGGCTGGTTCACGAGCAGTTGGGTGAACTGGCGGATCGATTCGCCGTCGTTTTCATTAGCGTCGATGGCGAGCGCGATACCCCAGCGGTTCTCGACGACTATCTCTCGCGCTTCGATCCGTCGTTCACCGGCATGACCGGAGAAGAAGCCACGATCCGCGAAATCGGCGTGCCCTACGGCCTGTCGTTCACGCTCAACAAAGCGTCGCCCGACGACGTGGATTACACGGTCGATCACAGCACCCTGACGTACCTGATCGACCCGGAGCAGCGGCTGCACTCGCTGATCTCGTTCAGCACGGAAGCGGGCGTGATTGTGGATTATCTGCGCATGTTGGCGACGGCAGGTTAAGCTAAACTTGCAACTGTCCCCCCCAGGCCGCGTATAATTAGAGGGGAAAAAGGATAGCGACATGACAGAACAACAGGTACGCGGCCGCGCGCTGGGCGCAATCATCGTCAATGCACTGACTCGCTGGGAGAGCATCTTGACCGTCGGGCTGACTGCCGGGCTGGTGATCTTCCAGCCGATGCCGTTCGATTGGTGGCAGCCCTGGTTCTGGCTGGCCGGTGGCGTGATTGCCGAAGCCGCGCTGGTCGTCTCGGCCATCACCGATCCAAACGCTGCGCGGGAAGCCGTTTCGCGCGAGTTCGAGCAGAAATTCGACCTGCGCCAGATCAAAAGCGCGGTCTCGCGCCGGCGGCTGGAAGATGCGCTCGAATACCGGCGCAACATGCTCAGGCTGGTGACACGGCACAAAGGCGCGATGCAGGTCAGCCTGGCGCAGACGACCGCCGACATCGACGACTGGATCAGCCACATGTATGATCTGGCGCTGCACATCGACGACTTCGAAGAGAATGAGCTTGTGCGCCGCGACCGCACCCAGGTGCCGCAGCAGATCGAGCAGGTGCAGCGCCGCTTGAACACGGAGCGCGACGAGCGTGTGCGCCAGGATCTGCAAAATCAGTTGGATCAGCTTAACAAACAGCTCGATAACCTGGGCGCGACCGCCAGCAGCGCCAAGCGCGCCGAAATCCAGCTCGAAAGCACGCTGACCGCGCTGGGCACGATTTACGCGCAGATGTCGCTCCTGGGCACGAAAGAGGTCGATAGCGCCCGCGCCAAACGCCTGCGCGAAGACGTGAAGGATGAGGTCGCGAGTCTGCAAGACACGATTGAAGCGATGAATGAGGTTCAAGCGCAGCATCTGAGACTGCGCTAGGCCGGGTCATTCCACCAGCATGTCGATTGACGCCCTCATCAGCCATCACACGGTGCAAACCCGGGGTGCGCGTTTGCATGTCGCCCAGGCAGGCTCAGCCGAGGGCGCGCTGGTCTTGCTGCTGCACGGCTTTCCCGAATTCTGGTATGGCTGGCGTCATCAGATTCCGGCGCTGACCGAGGCAGGCTTTCGGGTCTGGATTCCCGATCAGCGCGGCTACAACCTGAGCGAAAAACCGCCGGGCATCCGCGCCTACAGCATCGACCGTCTGGCCGAGGATGTTACCGACCTGATCGACGCGGCAGGCGAGCAACAGGTCTATCTCGCGGGGCACGATTGGGGTGCAGCGGTGGCCTGGTGGGTGGCGGCGCGCTATCCAGAGCGACTGAAGAAGCTCGCCATCCTGAACGTGCCGCATCCGGCGGTCATGCTCAGGACGCTGCGCGCCAGCCCGGCGCAGCTTCTGAAGAGCTGGTACATCTTCTTTTTCCAACTGCCGTGGATTTCCGACATGCTCTTGCGTGCAAACAACGCCCGTGCCATCGAAACGATGATGAGGGGCAGCAGTAATCCCGATTCTTTCAGCGACGACGACTTCGCCCGCTATCATGAAGCCTGGCGGCAGCCCGGCGCAATCACGGCCATGCTTAACTGGTATCGCGCGGCGGTGCGCCGGCGACCGGCAACGGTGCAAGAGGCGCGCATCCACGTTCCCACGCTGATCCTGTGGGGCGTGCATGATATCGCGCTGACACGCCCGATGGCGAGCGCCAGCCAGGCATACTGCGATGACAGCCAGCTTGTCTGGTTCGAGGCTGCGACGCACTGGATCCAACATGATGAGCCAGAGCGCGTCAGCCAGCACCTGATCGAGTTCTTTACGTGACGCCTGTAGGGTTTTGACGCTGTCAAACCCGCTTCTATCGCCATTGCCCAGCCCTCTGGAGGATTACGCTCATGCGTGTCGTATTTGTCATGATCGACGGACTGCGCCCCGATGCACTCGATCTGGCGGACACGCCGACGCTGCACGCGATCATGGCGCGCGGATCGTACACGCTGACCGGCCAATCAGTTATGCCGTCGATCACGCTGCCCTGCCACATGTCGATCTTCCACAGCGTGCCGCCAGCCCGCCACGGCATCACCGACAACGCCTGGCGTCCGATGGCGCGCCCGGTCACTGGCTTGATGGAAACTGCCTTCGACACGGACAAACGTTGTGCCTTCTTCTACAACTGGGAAGAACTGCGCGATCTCAGCCGTCCGGGCAGCCTGGCCTACTCGTTCATGGTCAATGCCGCCTACCAGATCGAGTATGGCGACCGGCTGGTGGCCGAGGCCGCCGCGCGCGAACTCGCCGATTTCGACTTCAGCTTCGTCTACCTGGGGACGGTCGATTCTGCCGGGCACTTCTTCGGCTGGATGTCGGATGGCTACCTGGAGCAGGTCACGCGCGTCGATGCGGAGCTGGCAAAGGTGGTCGATGCGCTGCCGCAGGACATGGCCCTGATCATCCACAGCGATCATGGCGGGCACGACCGCTTCCACGGCACCGATCTCCCGGAAGACATGACCATCCCCTGGATGATCATGGGCGCAGGTATCCGGGCGGATTACACGATTCAGCGCCCGGTGACGCTGCTCGATACCGCGCCGACCGTCGCCCGCCTGCTCGATCTCAAAGTGCCGCGCGACTGGGAAGGCACGAGCGTGGACGAGGTGTTTGCGTGAAGCAGTGACGGGTGATGAGTAATGCGTGATGAGTTTTTGAGGCAACGATTGAGTATTCATGGGTGATTTCGGTTTGTGGGGAACGCCCGCCCATGAGATGGGACGGGCTAGAGAAGCGCCCTCTCCGAGGGCTGGTTCGACCGTGTCGTGACGCTTATGAGCCTCCGCAGGAGGCGCAGCCTGAGCCGGGGGATTTCATTCCCCGGCGGCGACGCCAAACCCATTGTGTTCTTGCCATGTCCCATCACGTCGATAAATCAGCTACCCCACAGGCAGGCCATCGGCGACGATGCGCGCGTACAGAGGCCGCATCACGAACTGATAGGCAGCGGCAGCCAGAACGCCGACGACGAGGCACAGCCCCCACAGCGCATCCGGGCCATAGCGCTGGAAGACCGCGCCGCCGATGATCGGCCCCACGGCGTAGGCCGCCCCAAACGATGCGCCAAAAATGCCCTGATACAGGCCGCGCCGGGCGATGGGCGAAATATCGGCGATGATGGCGGTGCCCACAGGCGCGGCCATGAGTTCGCCCAGCGTCCAGATAACCACGGCAAACGCGAAAGCCGCCGTCGTCGTCGCGAACGCATTCAGCGCGAAACCGACGCCGGTGCAAATCGCCGCCAGCGCCAGGACGAACAGGCGTGAATAGCGCCGCAGGTACTGGCTGATCGGCAGCCCAACCAGCACGACGACGATGCCGTTGACGGAGGCTGCCAGCCCATAATCGGCTGCGCTCAGGCCGCGCGCCGTCATCGCCAGCGGCAGCGTCACACCAGATTGCGCAAAGAGCGCGCCGACGCCGATCCCGAGCGCGGACATCATCAGGATGAAAGCGAAGACTCGCCGCTCGGCAGGCGGGATCGTCGGCAGGGTCAGACGAGAGCGGGACGCGCGCACGGCTTTCTCGATGGTCGGGCGCGTCTCTGGGATGAACGCCAGCACCACCAGGCCAAACAGGAACGTCGTCAGCGCATCGCCAATAAAGAGATAGATGTAGTTTTGCCGCGCCAGCCAGCCCGCCAGCGCCAGGCCAATCGATGCGCCCAGGTTGATCGCCCAGTAGCGCAGCGCGAACGCGCGCACCCGGTCATCCGGCGGGACGACATCGGCGATCAAGGCCGATGCCGCCGGGCGATACAGATCGATGAAAAAGCCGAAGGCGAAAGTCAGCGCGGCGATGGCGGCGTGATCCTGCGCGAAAAAGAGCAGCATTTGCAGCGCCGGCGTGACGAAGAAGCTGAACATCATCGTCCGGCGTCTGCCGATGCGGTCTGTCAGGTAGCCGCCGCTGAGCTGCGCCGTCAGCGAGCCGAAGCCGAGCAGGCCGACGATGAGCGTGGCTTCTTCGATGCTCAGCCCGCGCTCCGTCGTGAGAAACAGCGTCAGGAACGGCTGGACAAAGATGCCGATCCGGTTGATAAGTGTGCCCAGCCACAGGAACCAGAACACATTCGGCAGCCCGGCGGTCAGGTTGCGCAGATAGAGCAGAGCGGCAGATGACATGATCGACCCCGGTGACTGAACAGGCGATTGGCAATAAAGGAGAACAAGCAGCACAGCGCGTATGCGCACAAATGTTCTTTATAGCGCTGATCGCGGTTGCGGTCAACTGATATAGCCGTGGCTAAATCGCACTTTTGGCCGCGATTTTGGCGCAGAATTACCCTGGAAATCTGTGCGTAAGCCGTTACAATGAAGGTCTATCTTCCGAAAATTGCCGCCGAGCGGCGTTCATAAGGGCAGATTTACATGGGATCGTATCATGGACCCCGCGCGCGGGTGATGCGCCGTTTCGGAGAGGTGCTCATTCCGCGGCCAAAATATCAACGCATCGTCGAAAAGCGCGGCTACCCGCCGGGTGAGCATGGCAAGGAAAAAGCTTTCCGCAGCGGGCGGCGCAGCGACTTCGGCCTTCAGCTCAACGAGAAGCAGAAGCTGTCGTTTATTTATAACGTGCGTGAGTCACAGCTTCGGCGTTATTTCAACCGTGCGCGCCGGATGCCCGGCAACACCGGCAGCAACCTGCTCCAACTGCTGGAGCGGCGGCTGGACAACATGGTCTACCGCGCCGGTTTCGCCGCGACGATCTGGGCGGCGCGCCAGTTGGTCAAGCATGGGCACGTGAACGTCGATGGCGAGCGCGTTGACCTGCCGTCGTTCCAGCTCAAGCCGGGCATGACGATTGCTGTCAGCGAGCGGATGCGCAAGAACGTCCACGTCATCGAATCGATGGACAGCAGCGTTCACAACCTGTCGTATCTGCTGGTCGACAAAGACAACTACAGCGCGCGTTTCTCGCACATCCCGGAGCGCGGCGAAATCCCCGTGCAGGTGCAGGAAAGCTTCATCATCGAGTTCTACAACCGCCTGGTGTAGCCCGCGCAGCACAGCGCTATTTCAAAAGACCCGACAGCGATGTTGGGTCTTTTTTTGTTGGCGACGAAGGCTGGTGCAGATTCAGCGATCATGGCCTGAGCCGCTTCTTCGTCCCCTCCCCTGAACCTGCGGTTCGTCCCCTCCCCATCGCGAGGGGGAGGGGAATGTGGGGAGGGGACACATCCAACCGTGCTGCCCTATCGTGGCACTACTCCCCCGGCGCGCCCGCCAGCGCCAACGTTTCCTCTGCCCGCGCCTGCATCTGCGTGCGCAGGATATGCACGTCGCGCGGCACGAGGATCACGGCTACGATCAGGAAGAGGCCGCAGACGAGCAGCGTGCCGACCGCGACGATCTGGATCGCATCGCCGAGGCTGTAGCCCAACTGCGTGACCAGACTGCCGACGATCAACGGCGCGAAGGCCGCCCCAAACGACTCGATGAAATACTGGATCGCCAGCGCCGTGCTGCGCACCTCGGGCAGCGTGATGTCGTGGATGGTTGCGGCGATGTTCGGCCCGGAGAAGAGCGTGAAGATCGCCGTCGTCGTCAGCATGATCGCGAACAACCCGACCGACTCGTTCGGCACTTGCAGCGTTAGGTACATCAAGACCGCGCCCGCGAGCACGCCAACCGTGCTGACGATCAAACGTCCGCGCGTGGTGCGTCTGAACAGCCGGTCGCCGAGCCAGCCGCCCAGGAATGCGCCGCCCGCCATCACCAGCACGGCCACCGCCATGATCGGGAAGATCGTGCCGTCGTCGTAGCCGCGTCCATCTTCACCCAAATAAGCAAAGAACCAGAATGAGATCACGTTCAGCGGGAAGACGCCGAAGAAGCCCTGGATGAAGAGCGGCAGCAGCGTCGGCTTGCGCAGCAGCGACCCGGCCACGCGCCAGTTGAACTTGTGGATGGCGATTTCGCTGAAGCCTTCGAGTTCCGGCTCGGCTTTGCCACGCGCCACGTCACGCACGCCGAACAGGATCAGCAGGCCGACGAGCACGCCCAGGCCGCCGGTCAGCCAGAAGACGTTGCGCCAGCCGAGCGACTGCCCCAGCACCAGCGCCAGGATCAGGCCGAGCATGTAGCCGAGCGGCGCGGTCAATTGCAGCAGGCCGTAGACCTTGCCGCGCAGGCCGGGGCCGAAGTAGTCCGAGATCAGGCTGTAGATGCCGGGATAGCTCGAATCGTCGATGCCGGTCGAGCTGCGCGCGGCCAGGAACGCCGGGTAGTTCGGCGCAATCGCGCCCAGCCAGGTTGTCCCGCCCCAGATGAACGACGCCAGCGCCAGCAGCCGGGCGCGCGAGAAGCGGTCGTAGAGATAGCCCCAGATCGGGTAGAGGATGGCGGCGATGAGCAGCGCGCCCGTACCGACCGCGCCCATCTGCTGCTCGTCGATGCCGAAGGTGGCGCGAATATCGCTGTTGAACGGCCCGATGATCAGCCTGTCCGCCTGATGCAGCAGCATGAAGGTAAAGAAGATGCCGACCACGAACCAGCGATAGCGTCTGGACATCATAGCCCCCTGTTTCTGCGCTGAACGCCGCTATTTTTAGAGCGCCGCTAACTATAGCATGATAGCAATCGGTGGGGCTGTTTCATGCGGTTCAGAGTATCGTCTGGGTGTTCCTAAGGCGATCGGTGTGGGGAGTTTTGATGCGATTTGAGCAAGTATCTACCAACAAGAAACTGTTCGCTGGTCATCCCTATTTGGATATGATGGCATTCCATCATTATTGGTAGTCCCATCTAGCACCGGTAACTGGGTTGGGACAGGAAGGACCTAGTTCTCTCAAAAATGACGACGTAATGGTGTACGCGTGTGATTTTGTCCCACCCTTGGGAGTAACTGCCCTCATGTTGTGAAGCTCGTTTCTTGGGATGGAAGCGACACTAGACAAAACCAGCGTGTGCTTTGTTCTTGTTATGGCGACATACAACAGTCGGCGTTGTTCCTCAAGATAGATGTCTTTTGCTTCTTCCGACAACTTGTCGTCACCAAGGGACGGTATAAGGCCCTGAATAAATCCGGTAACAATCACGAGTTTTGCGCTAAGACCTTTGGACTTATGCAGGCTCATTATTCTGACGTACTCGGCGTCAGTAGGCATCTCTGGTTGTGAAACTTCAGTTCGAATATGTTCGATAATCTCTCCTAAGCTCGTTTCTTCATCAATGTCACCTGCCATTGCGTGAAACGGTTTAGCCCAATCTTCGTGCTTGGGGAATATTTCTTCAAAAACCTCGATTGGCTTCTTGCTTTTGAAGTAGTCTAGTTTCTCATTGAGTACGCGAAAACGTATGATGAGTTTATCGATTTTACCACCGATGTCATCGATAATGCCGTTGTCTAGCTGGGCAAGTACTTCTATGGGGTTCTTTCCTGTTTGCTCGCAATAGCGCCTGAGGACTTTGTATTGTTTTTTTCCTAAGTCCGTGCTGCCATATCCTAGCCAAGCTCGAAGTGCCGGTCTATCAAAATAGTTAGCGGCAAGCTGGAGGAGGGTAAAAGCTTCTTTGGTCCTGCTGCTGGTTAGTTTCTTTGGGTCGCCAGAGAAGACCTCTTCCCGAAAGAAACTGTGCGCGGGGCAATTCAATTCTGCCAGGGCTTCCTTTATGGCAATACCAAATTGCTTTCGGGGACATAGGATCAAGATTTCTCCCGGTTCAAATTGGCCTTTTTGGATTTGTTCGTAGATGTAAGTGGCTATTCCACGTGCTTCGTTGGGAATATCGCTCCACTGTACGATATGGATTTCTCCCGTTGCGTTTGTCGGGAACGGTTTTAACTCTTTGTCTGCTCTTCGTTTGTTGTTGCTGATGAGTGAATTCGCAATCTCTACGACGAGTTGTGGACATCTTCTACATACATCTAGTCCTTCATCCACTGTATCCGGATAAACAGTGTGAAAGGCTGTAATACCCTCTGGATGAGCATGTCTGAAGTCTTGGTAGATGCTTTGGTCTTCGTCGCCAACGACAGTGAGATTTGCTGCACGCCTAATCAGATTGATAAGGCTCTGCTCTGCTTTGTTGAGGTCCTGATATTCGTCTACAAAAACATGCTCGTAATCTTTTAGAATTGGAGAGGCTGGATTATCTCTGAGATATCTTAAGGTAAGCGGAATAATCTCACTTATTAACATAGCTTTGTGGAAAAGCAACCAGGAACTCAATTCTTGCTCAAACTCTTTGTCTGAGGGGTCAAGCGCCCAGCCTGGTTCTTGTTCCTGATCGCGTGCCCAGGCTGCTTCAAAAGCCTTTAGTTTTTTGCCAAGTTCTCTGACATTTCCCGAGAGGTCTTCCAACAAAAAACGCAACTCAAATTCCATCAAAATTCGTGTCTCGCGCCCATGAGTTAAGAAGTACTCGGCTTTATGCAAAATATGAAGTGAGAATGAGTGTAAGGTGTCGCTGTGTATGAGCTGGGCATGTGGAGTTTTAAGAGTACGTAGTTCCTTGACTAAATCTAAGGCTGATGTTCGCGTAAATGTCACAAGAAGTATTCTCTGTGGGTCTGCGCCGCCTTTCAGTAATGCCTCTATCCGTTTCACTAGGTTGTAGGTTTTGCCAGTTCCAGGGCCAGCCATTATCCTTGAGATTCTTGCTTTATTTTCGGTGTCCATAGAGTTTCCAGGGTCTATTAGTGTCTTGAAGTATTATAGATGAACTCTTAAAACTTGTGATCTGTGATGCCTATATCCTGTCCGTTCACAAAGCATTTGAGACGATTTCGCCAATCGTGTCTCCTTGTTGGCGGACTCTTTTGAGCTTGGATAAACTGAACATAGTTGGCAGTTAGTGGAGTATTTGCCAGTGAGCGCTGAAGTTGAAACAGTCAAACAGTTCTACGGAATCTTCAGGTCTTTGAGAGAAGAATACAAGAAAAATATAGCTTCGCGCGCACGAAAGCACTTAAGTGAGATGGAGAAAGCGCGTCACGATGATTACCTTTACAAATATATAGAGTGGAAATATCAAAATGAGCCTCTCCTCAAACGTTGCGGTGTTGTCTATCCCGTTGCCGTATTTCCAGCTCCTAAACATCAGAGGCATAATCTGAATTCTGTTCTGTTGGATTTGAAATCAGATAGCTCTTCGCCAGATGATGGCTTTGTCGTTGACAACTCCGAATTCCTGTCCAAATTGCAGGCTATTGCAGTTTCTGAAGAAAGAGTTCTGTTTCGAGGGGAAACATATACGATGTCCAAGCTTGAGGTGCCAGAGAACGGTTCGGCTGATAGCATAGGTATTCACTGCGGAATAGGAGACTACTTTAAATTACTTAGAACTTGCCGCTCTCTCGAATGGGAATTACTTCGAACATGGCATAAACAGAGACACAAGCCTTCAACGGACAAGGAGTTCGCGGAATTTGATCGGAAGTTACACTTGAGAACAAAATTACACCAACAAGTTCTAAGACCCACAATTGATGGTAGCGGAAGAAGTGCTGCAATTAGCACTTCTACAGCTATCATCTATCAAGATGACAGAGATAATCAGTTTTATTTTTTGGCACTACTACGATCAGAGGAAGTTGCAACATGCCCCAACATGTTGCACGTATTGCCATCAGGCATTTTCCAGCCCACCACTAAGTTGACTGTTGAGGAGTTTGAAACTGGTGGGATTGAATACAACGTCTATCGCGAATATCTAGAAGAGCTATTTGGTAGGAAAGAACCCGGGGAAAGTGGGCAAAATAGACATTATCGTTCTATTGAAGGAGATATTTGCCTTCAGTTTCTTTTTGATCTCATGCAAGAAGGTAAAGCACAACTTCTATTTACAGGTGTAGCCATTGATCTTCACGATCTTCAACCAGAAGTATGTACAGTATTGATAGTTAGAACCCCGGAGTGGTTCCGTCGCCATTCGCGCTCTAGTCAAAGCGATAGTTTTACGTTCAACTGGGAATTTGACATTCAGAAACGTCTCGAAGACGGACCACCCAGAAATGTTCCCCAAATCAGAAGAATTCCCTACGGTGAAGATGATGAGTCTATGTTAAGCACTGGAAACTTGTATCCCCAGTATCTAACAGCCCAAGGGGCAGCCGCTTTTTGGTTAGGAGTAGATGTGCTACGGGATGAGGATTTGTTGAAACCACTCTAGGTCAATCCGAGTTATGGATACGCTGGGGCAAGAACTGCCAAGATCGGCACAAGTATCCCCAAAGATGCTCGGAATAGAATCTTTCACTTAAGCGTCTCCGCGACGCCGCGCATTTGTGTATCGCGTGTCACCCCTCATGGCCGTGCAGGGCTGGTACGCCGCTTTGCACAGCACAACAATCCTCCGCCCATCCTTGCTATAATCAACGCACTTCGCCACATCACACTGAGAGCCACACCATGGACTACCGCTTTGTAGGACGCACCGGACTGAAGGTCTCCGAGTTGTGCCTGGGGACACAGACGTTTGGCTGGGTGACAGAAGAAGCTGATGCGCAGCAGATGGCCGACGCCTTTGTCGACGCGGGCGGCAACTTCTTCGACTCGTCGAACACCTACAACAAGGGCGCGTCCGAAACCATCCTGGGCAACTGGATCAAGAGTCGTGGCCGCCGGTCGCAGTTGGTCATCGCCACGAAGGTCTTCTTCCCGGCGGGCGACGGGCCGAATGACACCGGCCTCTCGCGCAAACATCTCTTTGACCAGATCGACGGCAGTCTGCGGCGCTTGCAGACCGACTACATCGACCTGTACCAGACCCACTGCTGGGATGCCTCGACGCCGCTTGAGGAGACGCTCCAGGCGCTGAATGATCTGGTGCGCATGGGCAAGGTGCGCTACATCGGCGCGTCCAACTACACCGCGTCCCAGTTAATGCGCGCCATCATGCTGAGCGAGGCGCACGGCTGGGCACGCTTCGACTGTCTGCAGCCGGAATACAGCCTGCTCGTGCGCAGCACCGAATGGGAACTGCTGCCCGTGTGCCGCGACGCAGGCATCGGTGTCATTGCCTGGTCGCCGCTGGCCGGTGGCTGGCTGACGGGCAAGTACCGGCGCGACCAGCCCCCGCCGCCGGAAAGCCGGGTAGGACGGGCGGATCGTTGGGATGACCTGCCGGAACAGCGCGTCGATGAGCGCACCTGGGACATCATCGACGCCTTGATCGAGATCGGCCAGGCGCGCGGCAAGACGCCCTCCCAGGTCGCCATCAACTGGGTGCTGCGCCAGCCGGGTGTGACCGCCCCCATCTTTGGCGCGCGGACATTACAGCAGTTGCAGGATAACATCGCCAGCACGGGCTGGCAGCTGTCTGAAGCCGAGGTGAGCCGGCTCAACGCCGCCAGCGCGATTCCGCTGCCCTCGCCCTACAACTTCATCGCCCGGTACACACGCCAGCGGGGTGAGTGAACGCTCGACGGCGGTGCGCCATGCAGGGCGGCGCGCTGTTTCGCGGGGTTCAGATTCTCGTCTGGGGAGTCTTGGGGCGATCTGTTGGAGGCGTTTATCGACCCCTGGCCGGACGTGAAGACACAGTCAGGATTTACGAAATTCACAATAAATTTACATAATTGGCCAAATAAAGAGAGCTATAAATGTATTATCTGTATACTAGTAGTAGGTTTTTCTTGATGAAATATGCACGAATAGCCCTTGCTCTAGCCATAATCACCTTGCTTTTCGCTACTTCGGTTATGGCACAAACAGATCCAACGCCGAGCGACAACGACACTAACCGAAGCCTGGGATGGGCCCATGTGGATCAAGTTGCTGTGGGAATCGGGGAAACAACATTACAATTCGTGAGCACCAGGAATTTCTATAGTTGTTTCGAATACCGTACCGACGGCGACACTTCACAAGCAACGGGCAATCCCAACTATAATCCCGCTTTTCCGGATCTCTATCCCTTCACCTGTGTCCGCAACCAGACAGTCGAAATGATATTTGAAGCCAACCAGTATGTCGAAGTCCGCATGGTCTTTGGTGCCGAAGCGGACGAGCGCTTTGACTGGACTCGCTTCGATGTCCTTCCAGACGTCCAAACCAAGGATGAATGCAAAAACGACGGCTGGATGCAATTTGGCTTTCGGAACCAGGGGCAGTGCGTCCGCTTCATAGAGACCGGGGTGGACTCCAGGTAGGCGAGGCAGGACTTTCTCTCGTTGGTTGTGGTCGAAACTCCTGTAAGAGGTCTTCGGCCCAGTAACTTGGAGCGGGTGCTGTTAATTGCACAGCGCCCGCTTTCCCTTTATCGGACTTGCGAGGGCGGAATAGTGGCGAATTGTATGGTTCATTCGCGTTTGTGATGATGTTCAGGAAAATCCCAGCGTATAGTCTCATGAACCTCTCTCATGCTAGGCTGCATGTCCATGAACTCGCGGATGAACCGCAGAATTCCCCAACTGCGAAGCCGTACCTCACCGCCCCGCCGTGGGCAGGGTCGCCAGCGGTGCGCCGTGCAGGGCGGCGCGCATGGCCTCGCGGTCATCCCAGGGATACTCGGTCGTGCCGAAGCACATGCTCTGCTCGTGCCCCTTGCCGCAGGCGATGACGATGTCGCCCGGTTGCGCCAACTGGCAGGCGCGCAACAGCGCCAGCCCGCGATCCGGCACGCGCAAAAACGTTTCGCCCTCGACGCCGCCGCGCTCGACACACGCCGCCGCCATCGCCGCCAGAATCGCGTCGAGCGCTTCCGTGCGTGGGTCTTCGGCGGTCAGAATGCTGACATCGGCCAGCGCGATGCCGATCTCGGCCATCATGCGCCGTTTCTCGCGGTCACGCAGCCCGGCGCTGCCGAAGACCGCGATCAGCCGCTTGCCTTCGGGCAGCATGTCGCGGCAGGCCGTCAGCGCGTTTTCGAGCGCGTTGGGCGTGTGCGCGAAATCGACAATCGCCGTGAACGGCTGGCCTTCGTCGATGCGTTCCATGCGCCCCGGAATGCTCTCTACCTGCCGCAGCCCTTCGATGACCGACCGGATCGAGACCGGCATGGCGATGCACGCCTCGACCGCCGCCAGCGCATTGTAGACGTTGAAGACGCCGCGCAGGGGCGTGAAGAACTCGACGTCGGACACAGTTGTGCCGATCACGTAATCGTCGGGATATTCGACGCGGAACGATGTCCCGTGCGCCGAATAATGGACGTCAACAGCGCGGTACTCGGCAGCCTCACTCAGGCCATAGCGGATGACACGATCCGCCGCGAACTCGGCGAAAAAGTCGCTGTTGGCATCGTCGGCGTTGATGATGCTGACTTTGTGCTGTTTCGCTTTGCGGCGCGACTTGCTCAACATCTGGAACAGGCGTCCCTTAGCCGCGCGATAACTCTCGAAGCTGCCGTGATAATCGAGATGCTCGTGGCGCAGATTGGTCAGGATCGCGATGTCAACATCGACTCCGTTCAAGCGCCCCTGCGCCAGCCCGTGGCTGGTCATTTCGACGACGGCGTGCGTGAGGCCGTTGGCGACCATCCGCGCCAGCAGCGCCTGCACCTGCGGCGCGCCCGGCGTCGTCACATGCAGCCCCGTATCCGCGACTGTGTCACCCAGGTCGGCGTTGACGGTACTGATCAGCCCGGCTTTGCCCAGCGCATGTTTGAGGATGGCATGAACGAGCGTGCTCGTCGTCGTCTTGCCATCGGTGCCGGTCACGCCGGTGATGACCAGACGGCGCGCGGGAAAATCATGATAGGCCGCCGCCAGCCAGCCGGTCGCCTCCAGCGCATTGTGGACGCGCACATACGGCACCGGCAGATCGCTGAGATCGTGCTCGCCGACGATGGCTGCCGCGCCGCGCTCGATGGCTGCCCGGATGAACGTATGTCCATCGGTGGACAAGCCTTGCCGGGCGACAAACACCCCGCCGGGCAGGACTTCGGCGTCGCTTTCGACCACGGGCGCGGTGATCGCCGTTCCAGGATCGCCATGCGTGCCGATAACCTGGGCACGCGGCAAGGCGGAAATGAGGTCAATTAGAGTCTTTGGCATGGGTGTTTTCTATTGGTGTGAAAATGGTTTGTGTAACAATTAGTGTATACAATAGCGCCAGGACGCGCCACCGTCACGCCAGGGCGCGTGGATCTATCATCGGTTTCAGCTTACCCGGAAAACGGCCACCGTGTTGCCAAACGTGATCACGTCGCCGTCGCGCAGTGTCCGCCCTTTCTCGTTGACCGGCGCGTCGTTGACCCGCGTGCCATTGGCGCTGCCCAGGTCACGCAGCACCCAGATGCTCTCCACCAGTTCCAGAACGGCGTGGGGGCGCGACACCGACGGGTCTTGCAGGCAGATCTCCCAATCGGCGCTGCTGGTCGCCCGGCCAATCGTGACGCGATTGCGAACCAGATAAAAACGATTGCCATCCTGGGGGCCGCTGCTGATCGTCAACACGCCTGTGCCCGTATTGATGGGAACGGTGATCAGCGTCGTGTTATCGACCTGCCCCACATCGACATAGGCCGATTCGAAGCGCAGTTCCAGACTGAGCAGCCGGATGATATCGCCGGCGGCCAGCGGAAAAGGCCGTTCGATTTTGGTGTCGTTGACGTACACCCCATTGGCGCTGCCCAGATCGCTGATGATAAACACACCGTCGCGGTAGTTGATTACGGCATGTTGGCGGGAGATCCGCTGCTCTTTGACGATGATATCATTCGAGTCGGCCCGGCCAATCGTCGCCGACGCGCCCTCTGCCAGTAAAAACTCCTCACGCCGCAAGGTGTCCGGATCTTCCCAGAGGATTTTTGCCAGTACCAGCGGTTGTGTACCTGTCGTCATGACGCTCGACTCATGGATGAATACCACCGATCAACCATATCCTATCCTGTACGACATAACAACGAAATAAAATACGTTTTTCACCGCAGGATCATATTGATTACCCCTGAATTGATGTAATATTGTAATCACGTTATTACGCGGTGACCCATCGAAGCAGCACTAATGGTCTGGCAGGAAACGCCCTACACAGCATACATTCTCATCATTGGTGGGGTGTCGTTGGTTGCCGGGTTCTATCTCCTGGCGTTCGTCAATACCCGCAGCGCCAAAATTGGCGGCGTCATCACGCTGCTGGGCGCATGGTGGCTGCTGACGCTGGCGCTGGAAATCGCAGGCGGCGACCTGCCAACGAAAGTCTTCTGGAATACACTGGAATATCTCGGTGCCGCAACCTTACCCTCGGCGTGGCTGCTGTTGACGCTGGTCAACCTCGGCCATCTCGAATGGCTGCAACCGCGCAGGCTGCTGCTGTTGAGCATCGTACCGGCGCTGACCATTGTCGCCGCATTCACCAATGATGTACACCGGCTGTTCTGGCCCTCTCACGAACTCACCGTCGCGGATTCGATCCTGGTCTTGTCGCATCCGCACGGCATCGCCTATTGGATCTTCACCCTCTACGTCGGCGCTGCCATCCTGGGTGCCTTTTTCATGCTGCTACGCGCGGTGATCAATTATCGCCAGCTCTATCGCAGACAGGCGCTCTTGATGATGGTTGGCGTCTCGGTGATCACGATGGGGGCAATCATCGATGCCATCAACAAGTTCGTCGTCAGCCCGGTACCGCTGAGCTGGATCATCAGTGGATTGCTGATCGTCTGGGGCACAACTTACCTGCGCATCGGCGAAATCATCCCCGTGGCGACACATCTCGTGCTCGACAGCATTCAGGATGGCGTGATCGTCGCCGATATGCAGGGACGCCTGCTCAATCTCAATCCGGTCGCGCAGCGCTTGATCGGCGGACATGACAGCCAGGCAGAGATCATCGGAAAAGCGCTGGCACAGCTCTGGCCTGCGGGGGTATCTCTGCTTGCAGCCGAAAGCGAAGCCAACGGCGCGTACCCGATTGAGATCAAGACGGATCACGGCGACGAAGCGCTGCAATATGAGGTCAGCCGTTCGATCATTCGTGACGTGCGCGAGCAGCCCATCGGTTACGTGCTGGTGCTGCGCGACTCGACCAAACGCAAAGAGGCTGAGCGCCGCACCATCGAGCTGTCCCTGGAACGCGAACGCATCCGCCTACTCTCAAATTTCATCCGCGATGTCTCGCATGAATTCAGAACACCGCTTGCGACAATCAGCCTAAGTGCGCATTTGTTGGAGAAGAGGACAAAGCCCGAAGATCGGGGCGAGCAAGTATCCCGAATTCAGAATCAGGTGAACAACATCACGGCGTTAATCGACTCGCTCGTCACGATGTCGCGCCTGGACAGCGGCACACCGGCAGCCAGGGACGAGGTCGATCTGAATACTGCCGTCGCCAATGCCCGCACGCGCATGGAAGCGGACATCGCGGCAAAAGCAGTCACGGTCGCGCTTGAACTCGACCCTGAGCGCATGCACGTGTACGGCAGCCCGGATGATCTGGCATTGGCCGTTGGGAATATTCTCCACAATGCCATCCGCTATACGCCCGCGCACGGGCAGATCACGGTGCATACCTATCACCGTAGTGACAATGAGGTCATCGTCGAAATTCGCGATACAGGCGAAGGCATCTCTGCCAAACACCTGCCGTACATTTTCAATCGCTTCTATCGCGCGGACGACGCCCACAGCTCGACCGGTTTTGGCCTGGGGCTGTCAATCGCGCAGAAGATTGTTGAACTGCACGGCGGCAGCATCGAAGTGGAAAGTGAGGCGGGCCAGGGAAGCACCTTTCGCATCGTGCTCCCCGCTCTGCGCTGAGGTGAGCGCTCGTCGTTGGCTAAAGCTGCGCGGGGGCAGCGATACTGCCTTCGCTTTGCGGCTCACGGCTAGCGCTAATCAAGGCCAATGAAGCGACTACAAGACCAGGAGTGAAGAGCGCCTTCAGTGCGCGTGATGCCCCCTAGCCGGGCGTTTCAATGTCCGGCGGGCGGGATGCACTTCATGTCCTTCTGAACAGACTTCTCCGCTAACACATTGCTCCAGGTGGCAGTTTAAGGTTGGCGTCGTACTACCGGTCGTCGTTCAGGCCGCGGCGCGTGCGGAAGCTCATGCGGATTGGCGTGCCCTCAAAGGGATAGGCTTCGCGCAGTTGGTTTTCCAGATAGCGCCGGTAGGTGAAATGCACCAGTTCCGGGTCGTTCACGTGGAACAACAGCAGCGGCGGCGCAACCGCGACCTGCGAGACAAACAGGATTTTCAACCGGCGCGTGCCTTTGGCTGGCGGTGGATGTTTCGCCAGCGCATCGCGGACGATGCGATTCAACTCGCCGGTTGACAGCCGGTAGTAGCGCGATTCCCAGACGCGGTGCGCCGTCTCCAGCACCTGATGAATGCGCTGGCCGGTCAAGGCGCTGATGAAGATGATCGGCGAGTCAGGCAAGAAGTTGAATTTCTCGCGCAGGTCGCGTTCGAAGGCGTGCAGCGTCCACGACTCTTTATCGACCGCGTCCCACTTGTTGATGACGATGACGATGCTCTTGAAGGCTTCGAGCGCGTAGCCGGCGATGTGCTGATCCTGCTCTGTGACCCCGGTGGTCGCGTCGATGACCAACAGCGCCAGATCCGCGCGGTCAAGCGCACGCATGGCGCGGAGCACGCTGTACTTCTCGACGCCAGGCGTGATCTTGCCGCGCTTGCGAATGCCCGCCGTGTCAATCAGCGTGACCTTCTGGCCATGCCACTGAATGACCGTGTCGATGGCGTCGCGAGTCGTGCCCGGAATGTCGCTGACGATCACGCGATCTTCCCCGATCAAACGGTTGACGAGACTGCTCTTGCCAACGTTCGGGCGGCCCACGATAGCAATCCGCAGATGTGTGTCTTCCTCGTTTTCGCCCTCGTCGTACGGGAAATCCTTCAACACTTCGACCAGGCCATCGAGCAGGTCGCCGACGCCCAGCCCATGGATGGCGCTGATCGCATAGACCTGGCCCAGGCCGAGGGCGTAGAAGTCGTAGGCATCGTTGGTGCGTTCGAGCGAGTCTGCCTTGTTAGCGGCGATCAGCACCGGCTTCTTCGTCCGGCGCAGGATTTCGGCGATCTCCTCGTCGGCAGCGGTCACACCGGCGCGCGCATCGACCAGCATGAAGATGACATCCGCATCTTCGACGGCCAGCAGCGCCTGCGCCTTGATCTGGGGCACGAACTCCGCGCTGCCCTCCGCCAGCGGAGCGATGTCACGCGCGCCTTTCGGCTCATAGATCTCGATGCCGCCAGTATCGAGCACGTCGAAGTCGTGGCCGCGCCAATCGAACACGCCCTGCAAACGGTCGCGCGTCGTGCCGGGAATCTCGTCCGTGACGGCGATGCGTTCGCCGATCAGACGATTGAAAAGAGTGCTTTTACCGACGTTGGGCCGCCCAACGAGAGCGACCAGTGGTTTTCTTGCCATCGTATATCTGGCTTATGCTTACAGGTGAATGGAGACCGAATCGTATCACGAACGGCGGACAAAATGAACGGTGTATACGCGCAGGCTAATTCGCGGCGGACGGCGTAGCCAGCGCGTCTTCGATGCGCACGTCAATCGACGCGGGCAGCACGGAGATGCGCACCTGTGAAAGCTGCTCTAACGCCAGCGACGGCTCCGGCGACAACTGGTACGTGCCCGCCGCCAGCCCGTTCAGATCCAGGATCGCGCGCAGGTCTTGCTGGCGCAGGGCGTCGAGCGTCGGCTGCGGCCCGGTGATCAGGAGCGTCACTTCGTTGGGCGTGATCGCCGCTGTGTAGCCATCGCCCAGGCCGATGATCTCGATCGGCACGCCGTCAAACTGACGGTTGGCGGTCTGCGCGGTAATGCCGACCGCGACATTGATCGTTTGCCCGGAAATGATCACCAGTTCGCGCGACGGCAAGACGACCGGCACGCTGACCTCGAAATCGGCGGTCTGGTTGCTCAACTCGATCGGCGCGGTGAAGAACGTCTCCGGCAGGCTTTCCAGCACGGTGCTTGGCCCACTCACCAGCACCGAGCGTGGCTCGTAATTCAAGCCCGTCAGGATATAGCCCTCCGGCAGTGAATCGACCCCGATCAGGTTGGGCTGGACGGAGACTTCGCGCACGTCAGGCCGCTGGCTGACCGAGATGCTCACGTCCACCGTCGCCGGTTCCAGTGTGACATTTTGCACCACGCTGCCCTCGGCATCGAGCGGCACGAGGCGGGCACTCGTCACGATGGGCGAGCGCTGGTTATCGAGCGCGATCTGGAGCGACGCGGCCTCAACACTCTGCACCAGGCTGGCCGCGCCGCGCACAGTGGTCTGCATGTCGCTCACCTGTGGCTCGCCCATGACAAACCCGGCAGGCAGTTCGCCCGCGTAATCGAGCGTGATCGGCACCAGCCGTGACTCGCGCAGTTCCAGGCCGATCGTCACCTGGCGCGGCACGGTATCGACCGAAATGTGATCGCGGCGCGAATCGGCTTTCAGCAGCACCTGGTGCGTCCCTGGAGGCAGCTCGCTCAAATCGGCTGATACGGTGATGTCTTCGACCGTCAGCAAGCTCAGGTTACTGCGCTGCCCACGCGCGCGCACAATGGCCGTCTCGCTCGACGTGCTGGTCATAATCATCGTTTCGTTGTCGAACACGAACTGGATGTCCGCCCGCTCCGCCAGCCGCCGCTCCTCAATCGGATCGCGGGCGGAGACGGCAAACAACCAGACGACGAATGCCAGCGCCAACGACCCGGCGAACCAGACAATATTGTTGATAATCCGTTTGCGTACCGGGATCGACTGCTGCATCAGGCGCGTTCCTGTCCACGGCGGCTGCGCGGCACCAGTGTCTGCAACGCTTCGTTCACGCGCGACCAGATCGACCCCGTAGGCCGCCGATCTAAGCCGTAGAAAGCGTTGAGGATGGTGCGCAGGCGCTTGCTGTCCAGCTTGGCGATCAACCGCCCGCTGTTAGCTATCGAGATGCGCCCGGTCTCCTCAGAAATGACGACGACGATGGCGTCGCTGATTTCGCTCAGGCCAAGCGCCGCGCGGTGGCGTGTGCCCAGCTTGGGCTGCGCCAGATTGCGCGCGGACGACAGCGGCAGCACCGAAGCCGCCGACGCGACCCGCCCCGATCGGTCGATGATGACCGCGCCGTCGTGCAGCTCCGTTTTCGGCCAGAACACCGTCAGCAGGAGCTGCGGGCTGACGTTGGAATCCATCGGGACGCCCGTGCGCACGTATTCGCTCAGGCTGCTGTTGCGCTCCAGGACGATCAGCGCGCCGTGCCGCCGCTCGGCCAGGCGCTCCGCCGCTGTGCAAATATCCTCGATGATGCGCAGGCGCAGTGTCTCTGGCGCTTGATCGCGCTCCAACAGGCCGCCCTGCCCCAGCCGTTCGAGCACGCGGCGAATCTCTGGCTGGAAGATGATCGGGATGGCGATGGCGAGCACCGTCACCAGATTTTCGAGCAGCCAGCGCAGCGCCAGCAGTTGCAGCGTGTTCGAGACGAGTGCCAACACTGCCACCAGCACGACGACGCCGCGCAGCAGCGCCACCGCTTGCGTGCCGCGAATGAAGAAACTGAGCGCGTAAAAGAACAACGCCACCAGCAGAATATCAAGGATGGCTGTTGGCGTCAGGTTTTGCAGCGCCCAGACGAGTTCCACGAATCTTGCCTACACACAAAATACGAACGAGGTAAGACGAATTGTAAAAGAAATACGCTTTTGATGCCAATGCTGCGTAGAGAAGGCATAGGGCAACGGCGCACTCACGAAATTCTCATAAAATCAACCGTAACCCCTGTCGGCATAACACAGTCGTAATGGCTAGAACACGCGAGTTCTATGTTGGTGGCGACATTACATCAGTAGGGAGCAGGACATGTTTTCTCGGAAGAGCTTCAGATTTGTCAGTATCGTTGTGTTGGCGCTGTTAGCAGCTATGCTCGGCGCAACCTTCGCCGGCGCGCAGCAGGCGACTGGAACAGAGGTCGAATTCGTCGGCCTGGTCGAAGCGATGACGCTGGACACACTCACCGTCAACGGACAGGTGATCGACGTGAGCCAGGCGGAAATCTCGGTCGCCGTCTCGCTCGGCGTCCCGGTCAAAATTGAAGGCACGCTCATGCCGGATGGCAGCATCGTGGCGCGCGAGGTCAAAGCGCCGGACGCTGCGGGCGGCCTGCTGCCGGGTGAATTCGAAATCGTGGGCCTGCTGACCGGCATCGAGGGCGCAGATTTCATTATCGGGCAGGTCAGGGTCGATGCGAGCCTGGCCGAGATCAAGCCCGGTGTGGCGCTGGGCGCGCTCGTCCGAGCGCACGTCAGCCAGAACGCCGACGGCAGATTGATCGCCCGCGAGATCGAGCCGGTGGTCGATGACGCTGGCGACGATAATGCCAACGTGAATGCGAATGACAACACGGGCGCAGCGAACGACAACAACGCTAACGACAACCAGACGATCATGACGAGCGAAGAAGTCGAAATCGTCGGCACACTGACCGCCATGACAGCCGACGCCATCGTGGTCGGCGGGCAGACGATCAGCATCGTCGGCGCTGAGATCAAGGATGCGCTGGTGTTGGGCGCGCTCGTCAAAGTCCACGCCGTCGTCGTCGATGGTCAGTTGGTCGCTCGCGAAGTCGAACTGGTGAGCGCACAGGATCGCGACCGTGACCGCGACCGGGATCAACTCGGCGACGACAACAGCAACGAGAATCAGAACCAGAACCAGAATCAGAACCGTAATCGCAACGAGAATGAGAACGAAAACGAGAACGAGAACGGCAATGACAATGGCGGTGCCGTCGTCCCGCCCGGATGCACGCCGATGCAGCCTGCCGGTTGGACTGTCTATACGGTGCGCCCTGGTGATACGCTGTCTGGCATCGCCGCCGCGACCGGCACAAGCCTGAACGACCTGGCTGAGCGCAACTGCATTGCGAATGCCGCGCAGATCCGCGTCGGTCAACCCCTGTTCGTGCCGCGCCAGCCCGTCGGCAATACCGGTTCTGGCAGTGGCAACACGAACAGCAACGTGAACGGCAATGACAACCATGATGACGACCACAATGGCAATGTGAACAGCAACGACAACAGCGACGATCACGGCGGCAATGACAACAACGACGATCATGGCGACAGCAACGACAACGGCGACGACCATGGCAGCAACGACAATGACGACGATTAAACGAGAGGGTTTCCGCTAGAGTCCTGAACATCAGCGACGACTACAGGCTGCGGCGTTCTCCGGGACACCCGCGACCGGCGCACACAGCGCAATCTCTGCTTACTAAAACTGACTCTATCCCCTCCCCTATATCCCCTCCCCAGCGTGCTGGGGAGGGGACGAACCACAGATTCAGGCGTGGGGATGAAGCAGGCGTCTCAAGCTATTTGCTCCGAAACGGCACGAGTTCGAAAGGGAGTATTCCCCGTGGCATCCACCCTCCAGATTCCGGCTGAACGCGAATCCGTCGTCGCGACGGCATTTCGCCTCAACCTGCGCGCTGCCTGGCTGCAAGGTCTGCTGCTGTATCTGGTCTGTTTTGCCGTGCTCGGCCTGCTCGCCTTCTCGGTGCAGGGCTTCGTTGGCACAGACGATTATTACCATGCGCGCATGGCCGATCTCATCATCACACAGGGACGGCTGCGCGTCGATTTCCCCTGGCTGCCACAGACGATCCTCACCAACGAGCACTTTGTCGATCATCACCTGCTGTTCCACATGTACGTCGCGCCGTGGGCACACTGGGGCGGACTGGCGGGCGCGAAACTGGCGACCGTGAGCATCGCGGCGGGCGTCTTCGTCGCTGCCTGGGCACTGCTGCGCCAGATCGATGTACGCAAGGCCTGGCTGTGGACACTGGCGCTGTTCGCTATGTCGTCGCCGTTTCTCTACCGGCTGTTGATGGTGCGCACGCAGGGGGCGGCGCTGCTGCTGGTGATCGTCGCGCTCTACCTGCTGGCCGCGCGCCGTGAGCGCTGGCTGCTGCCGCTGGCGTTCGCCTTCGCCTGGCTCTACAACGGCTTCGTGCTCATCCTCGGCGTCGTCACGCTCTATGCCGCCGCCGAATTCATCGTCGAGCGCAGGCTGGCATGGCGCGCGCCTGTCTACACGGCGGTCGGGCTGGCGCTGGGGCTGGTGATCAATCCATATTTCCCGAACAACTTTGCCTTCATTTTCGATCATTTAGGCGCGAAGGTCGATTTCGAGAACGGCGTGCGCGTCGGCAGCGAATGGTATCCCTACAGCACGAGCGTGCTCATGATCAATGCAGGCGGCGCGCTGGCGGCGCTGGCATTGGGCGTGCTGCGCGGCGGCCTCGGCGAGCGCAAGCGCGATACCGCCGAAACGGCGCTGCTGCTGGTCGCCTTGCTCACCCTGTTCATGCTGCTGCGTTCGCGCCGCTTCATCGAGTATTTCCCTGCCTTTGCGCTGTTGTTCTTCGCGGCGGCCTGGGGGCGCGGTGGCATCGTCTGGGCAGACTGGCTGCCGCTGCGCTGGCTGCGCCGGGCCGCCTTCGCTGCCGCTGCCATCGCTGTGCTGGCGGTCGGCGGTCTGACTCTGCGCGGCGCGCTCGACGACATCGGCGGATCGGCAGATGCTGCGTATATGGCGGGCGCGGCGGAATGGCTGGCCGCAAACACCGAGCCTGGCACGCCCGTCTTCCAGACGGATTGGGACGACTTCACACGCCTGTTCTACTACAACACGTCGAATATCTACCTGATTGGCCTCGACCCGACCTATCTCCAGCTTGCCAACCCGCTCATGTGGGATAACTGGGTCGCGATCACGCAGGGGCGTGTCGAACAGCCGTCGATCTTGATTCACGAGCAGTTCGGCTCAGCTTACGTCGTCAGCGATACGCGGCATGGCGCCTTTGAGGATCAGGCGCGCAATGACCCCGGTCTACAGCTTGTCTACCGGGATGATAATGCCCTGGTCTGGCAGGTGGCTGTGGCTGATCCGGCGGGCTAAAAGGCCTGCGCTTCTTCGGCCTGCTCGATAATCGTCGTGTAGCGCTGGTCGCGTTGGGCGAAGTGGCGCACTTCGTCCAGCGCATCCTCGTAGGCCCGCAGCAGCGCCGCGTCGTCGCCCTTGAACCGGCGCAGCGTTTGCAGCGCGCAGGCGGCACAGCCGCGCATCGCCCGGTAGCTGTCGGTTTCGCAGCCAGCACAGCCATTCAGGCGCACCATCATCCACATTAAAGCGAGGGATTCTTCGTGCGTGGGCGGCAGCCCCTGGATGCGTGCGACCAGCGCCTGCCATTGTTCGCCTCGTTCACAACTCAGAGCAGCAATCGCACGATGTGGGAAAAACAGGTTGTTCTGTGTATACATTGGGGATCGATGTCTGATTATAGAATTTGTAAAGATAAAAAGTTAGAAACATTATATGTTGAATTCGACATATGTTCTCATTCAAAATCCTCTAATAAGACGTAAGTACTAACTCGCTTCTTGAGCTGCCTGGGCGGCGCGTTTCGCCGCGCGCTCGGCACGGATCTTGCGCCACCAGCGCGCGATCCCGACCGGGCCATACGCACCTAAGAGGCCAAGCGCCGGGTAGAACGGCAGATAGTAGCGCTGCCACTCGACCGGCGAGATGAAGGCGACCAGCGCCATCGTCAGCGCCCACACGCCGACCGGCAGCCGCACGGCCAATGCCAATTCCGGATCGCGCAGCAGGGCGAAGATGCCCGCGCCGAGCAGCAGCAGCATGACGCCCGCGCCTGCCGGTGAGCCGCCGAGCGCGATCCCAGGCCAGGGCGCCGCCTCGTAAACGGCGATTTGATCGGCAATCGGCTGGATCTCGCGCCAGGTGCGTGCCTCGAAATACTGAGGACGGGCGAGAAACACCTGCCGCGCAAAGCCTTCCGCATTGGCGAGCGTCTCCGCGTAGCCGTTGTGATCGCGCGCCTGCCCGGTCAGGAGATCCTGCCGCCAGTCTAGGATCGTCGGTATCAGGCGGCTGAGATCAGCGCCCCACCAGGCCGGATTGAGCGCGAAAAAGACTCCCAGCGCCAGTACGCCCGCCCCCGCCAGCTTCAGCACGTGCTGCCCCAAGGTGCGCAGCGCAGCGCCAGATGCGCGCTGACGAAACATATCCCGTCCGGCGATGAAGGCAAAGCCGAGTCCACACGCGGCGAAGACGCTGGCGATGACCGCCGCGCCGGTGTGCTTGCTGGCGATGGTCAGCCCGGCAGCCACGCCCAGGAACAGCGCCGCCGCCCAGGATTTGCGCCGCAGCAGCCACACGCCCGCCAGCACAGTCAGCAGACTGAAGCACGTCAGCGCCCCTTCCATCATGGCGCGGCGGCCATTGATGAGCAGGCCAGGGCTGAGCGTGTAATACAGCAGCGCGCCATAGGCCGTCCAGCGCCCGCCTAGCTGCCAACCGAGCGCGAAGACGATCCACGCGCCCACGGCGGTCAGCAGCGCGGACGGCAGCCGCGTTGCAGTGAGCAGGCCGTCGCTCGGAAGATGCCCGGCAGCGACGTTGTAATCCCACTCCGCGCCCCAATCCCAGTCGGTGTTGAGATCGGCCTGGTTGTAGCCCGCCACGTGCCAGGCGAACCCGATCAGATACTTGCTGAGCGTGCCGTTGATCAGGCGCAGTTGGACTTCTGAGGTCAGCGGCGCGTCCGGGTCGAAGCGAAGACGCGCCAGATCACCCTGCAAGAAGAAGTAATCGTAATCACGGCTCATGTGGATCTGCGTCGCTTCGTCGGCATGGAACGGCGTCAGCGGGACACCAGCCACGATGTAGACCGAGCAGGCAATGAGCAAGAGCAGATGCAGTGGGCTGAACAGGCTTGATTTGGAGAATAAACGACGCATGATCTACCAATACCTCGACAAGATGAGAATGCATAGCAAATACGCGCTGCGATATATCATTTGCGGTGGATTCGTTTTGCGCCGCCGTTGGCTTTAGCTGCGCGGGGGCAGCTATGCTGCCTTCGGTCGGCATAGCCGACCCCTTGAGCACGGCTAAAGGTAATCAAGCCCACTGAAGGGGCTAAACAGGCCAAGAGCGATTATGAAGCGCCTTTAGTGCGCTTGATGTCCGTTTAGCCGGGCGTTTCAACGTCCGGCGTGTCTTCGCGCTGGACAATCTCATCGAGTTGGGTCATGGTATCCATCTACACAATCGTCACCAGCAGCTTGCCCTGCTCGACGCTCGCGCCGATCTGAGCGCTGATGCGCGCGACAGTGCCATCGCGCGGCGCTTTCAACTCGTTCTGCATCTTCATGCTTTCGAGGATGATGACCGTCTGCCCGGCGATCACTTCCTGCCCTTCCTCAATCGGAATCGCCAGCACCAGGCCAGGCATCGGCGCTTTGATCGAGATTTCGCCGCTCTCGACGCCGGTGCCGCTGCGCTGTGAACGCAGCAGCTGCGCGCGCTCGTCCAACACTTCGCCGGAATAGAGCCGCCCGCGCAGCAGCACTTCGTACTCGCCGTGATGCTCCTCGATCACCATCTCGTAGGAGCGGTTCTGCATAACGATGTTAAAGAGCGCCGGGCCAAGCGCGAGAAAATCGACCTCGCGCTTTTCGCCGTTGACGAGGATATTGCCGTCTTTATCGATGTCGATCTCGAATGTCTTGCCGTTCAGCGTCGTGATGTATTTCATCTGTCTCGTCTTTCAGCGATGGATGCGTTCCCAACGGCTCAACCACTTCCAGTTGCTCGTATCGCGCTCGTTGCGGCTGACCACCTGCCCGGCAAGCTGGCGACTGCGATGCGCGTAAAGCGTGGCGGCAATTGCGGCGGCCTCTAACTCTGCTTCCGGCGGCGCTTCTTCGTAAGTCTCCATGATGAAGCGATCTTCCACAAACTTGGTATCGAAGCGCCCGGCGATAAAGCTGATGCTGTGCATCAAGTTGAGGTGGAAGGGGATGTTGTGCTTGACGCCCATAATGGTGAATTCTTCCAGCGCGCGTTTCATGCGCAGCATCGCCTCCGGGCGGTCGTCGCCCCAGCAGATCAGCTTGGCGATCATACTGTCGTAGTAGGGCGTGATCTCGTAGCCGCCGTAGACACCGCTGTCAACGCGCACGCCGGGGCCGGTCGGCACGATCAGCGTGTTGATCGTCCCAATCGAGGGCAGGAAGTTGTTGTACGGATCTTCGGCGTTGATGCGGCACTCGATGGCCCAGCCCTTGGGTTCGAGGACGCTTTCGAGCGGTCCCATGCGCCGCCCGCGCGCGATGCGGATCTGCTCTTTGACGAGATCGACGCCGGTGATCAGTTCCGTCACCGGGTGCTCGACCTGGAGGCGCGTGTTCATTTCCAGGAAGTAGAAGTTGCGATCTTTATCGACCAGGCATTCAATCGTCCCGGCGTTGACGTAGCCGACCGCCTCGGCGGCGCGCACCGCCATCTCGCCCATACGCTGGCGCAGTTCGAGATCCATGAACGGACTGGGCGCTTCTTCGAGCAGCTTTTGATGGCGGCGCTGGATGCTGCACTCACGCTCGCCCAGATGGACAGTGTTGCCGTGCATATCGGCCAGGATCTGGAATTCGATGTGCCGCGCGCCATCGACCATCTTTTCGACGTAGACGGTGCCATCGCCAAAGGCGCTCTCGGCCTCGCGGTGCGCGGACGTAAGCGCCGAGCGCAGTTCTTCCGCATGGCGGACGACGCGCATCCCCTTACCGCCGCCACCCGCCGCCGCCTTGACCAGCAGCGGAAAGCCGACTTCCTGAATGGCAGCCGCGATCAGATCGTCGTCGCGCAGACCCGGTTCCGTGCCCGGCACGACTGGCACGCCCGCGCGCTTGACCGTCTCGCGCGCAGCCTGTTTGTCGCCCATGGTCGCGATGGCGCTCGGCGGCGGGCCGATGAAGACGATGCCCTCGTCCATGCACGCCTGGGCGAAGGCTTCCCGCTCGCTCAGAAAGCCGTAGCCAGGATGGATGGCATCCGCGCCGGTCTTCTTGGCTGCTTCCAGGATCTTCTCGATGCGCAGGTAGCTTTCGCGCGGCTGTGGCGGGCCGATGTGTACAGCCTCGTCAGCGTTGCGGACGTGCAAGCTGGCGCGGTCGGCATCGGAATAGACGGCCACCGTCTCGATGCCGAGGTCGCGACAGGCACGGATGATGCGCACGGCGATCTCGCCGCGATTGGCGATCAGGATCTTGTTGATGCGGGTCGAAGTGGGCTCGTAATTGGTCATGCGTTATGACTCCAACGCGGCGAAAATCTCGCGCACGGGCAGGCTGAAACCGGGCAGCACGTCGCCGCCATCGAGCGTATCGTTTTCGTGCAGGGTGCGGCTGCCAGCGGGCGTGTGGACAACAACTACGTGCGTTTTGTAGTAGATCGCCCAGACAAGGCGCGAACCATGCTGCAAATACTCGTCGATCTTTTCCTGAACGTCTGTGGCCTTGTCGTTCGGGGAAATGACTTCGACAGCCAGGTCAGGCGCGCCCTTGAAATAGGTGCTTGTGAGTTCTGGGGCACGCGCTTTCGAGATGTAAGCCGCATCTGGAGCGCGCACGGTATCCGGCGCTTCGGCAAGCTGATAGCCGCCCTGTTCCCCCGTTACATACCCCCCAAGTCGATTTTCCGCGACAAAATTGCCGAGCAATCGTATCAGGAGCGCCGAAATGATCGAATGAATCGAACTTGCTGGTGGCATTTCGACCAACACCCCTTCCACGAGTTCGACCTTGAGGTGGTCGTCGATTGTCATCTTGAGCAGGTCGTCGGCGGTGTAGAGCCGTTCTTGCGCCGTCATCGCGTCTACCTCGCTGCTACAGGGGGATGTTCCCGTGCTTCTTGGGCGGGTTGTTGTCGCGCTTGTTCTGGAAGACTTCCAGCCCGTTGATCAGCCGGGCGCGCGTCTCGCGCGGCTCGATTACGTCGTCAACGAAGCCGCGCTCCGCCGCGATGTAGGGATTCGCCAGCCGCTCGCGGTACTCGTCCGCCAGCCGCGCCTTGAGCGCCGCCGGGTCGTCAGAGGCTTTCAGGTCGCGCCGGTAGATGATCTCGACCGCGCCCTCCGGCCCCATGACCGCGATCTCGGCGGACGGCCAGGCAAGATTGAGATCGCCGCGAATGTGTTTGCTGCTCATGACGCAGTACGCGCCGCCATACGACTTGCGCACAGTCACGGTCAGCTTGGGCACGGTCGCCTCGCAGTAGGCGTAGAGCAGCTTCGCGCCGCTGGCGATGATGCCGTTGTGTTCCTGTTCGGTGCCGGGCAGGTAGCCGGGCACATCGACAAAGGTGATGATCGGGAGGTTGAAGCAGTCGCAGAAGCGGATGAAGCGCCCGGCCTTCTCGCTGGCTTTGATGTCGAGCACACCCGCCAGCACCATTGGCTGATTGGCGATGATGCCGACGCTGTGACCGCCCATGCGCGCGAAACCGACGACGATGTTGGCGGCGTATTCCGGCTGGACTTCGTAGAACACGCCGTCGTCGATCACCCGGTTGATGACGTCTTTCATGTCATACGGTTTGTTCGGGCTGTCCGGCACGACCGTATCGAGTTCCGGGTCGGCGCGCAGCGGATCGTCCTGGCTGGCTTCGAACGGCGGATCTTCCATGTTATTCTGCGGCAGGTAACTGAGCATCTCGCGCACGAGCATCAGCGTTTGCGTCTCGTTTTCGCCGACAACGTGGCAGACACCGCTCTTGGCGGAATGCACCGATGCGCCGCCCAGTTCTTCCGAGGTGACATCCTCGTGCGTGACGGCCTTGACGACATCCGGGCCAGTGATGAACATGTAGCTGGTGTCTTTGACCATGAAGATGAAATCCGTCAGCGCCGGGCTGTAGACCGCGCCGCCTGCGCACGGCCCCATGATGACGCTGATCTGCGGCACGACGCCGCTCGCCATCGTATTGCGCAGGAAGATGTCAGCATAACCGCCGAGGCTGATGACGCCTTCCTGGATGCGCGCGCCGCCGCTGTCGTTCAGGCCGATGACCGGCGCGCCAGTCTTCATCGCCATTTCCATGATCTTGATGATCTTTTGCGCGTGAACTTCGCTGAGCGTGCCGCCAACGACCGTGAAATCCTGCGAGTAGACGTAGACCAGCCGCCCGTTGACCGTGCCCCAACCGGTGACGACGCTGTCGCCGGGATGCCGCTGGCTGTCCATGCCAAAATCGCGCGCGCGGTGGGTGACAAAGGCATCAAGCTCGTGGAAGCTGCCCGGATCGAGCAAAATATCCAGGCGTTCGCGCGCCGTGTTGCGCCCGCTTTCATGCTGGCGTTTGATGCGTTCCTCACCGCCGCCCCTGCGGCTTTCTTCGCGCAGTTCGCGCAGATGCTCAATCTTCACGTTGCTCATCGTCGTTCGTCTCCATATGAGCTGCGCCTGTGCGACCGGGGCGCAAGAGAAAAATACCGATCAACACGCAGCCAACCAGACCGGCTGCCCATAAGAACGGGAGCCGTCCGCGATCATAATCGGCGCGTGCGAACACCGTCAACCGAACTAGACTATAACCTATCCACACGGTCAATGCCCATGCCAAAACGCGATCCGGGTTCGGGCGGCGCTGCCAGAGCCGCAGCGCTGCGTAGGCAAAAACCGCCGCCCAAAACACGCCCACGGCGACTTCCAACGCTGGCAGCAGGCTGGTCTGGGCGGCAAGTTCCGGCGGCAGTTGCAGGCTGGTGAAGACCATGCCCACGTTAAGCAGCGCCACAAGAATGCTGAGCATAATCAGGCGATATGGCCGATGGACTTTGGGCGTTTCATCGTGTTGTGTGTGCATCATGAGACAATAACACAGGAGGAGCGTATTCGTGGTGATTTCTCAAAGATTTCGAATCGGTGACTGAACGTGCTTGGCCTGCTAGACAATTCTGGATAGCAACCGGCATAATTGTAGTTCGCCCAACCGTGAATTCAATCGGGTGGAGGACATATGACCAGCTTCTCCCTCTCGCTAGAGACCTATCGTGCGGCGCAGGCACGCATTCGCAGCTACGTCCGCCATACGCCGATCGCGCCCGCGCCGCCGCTGACCGACGAACTCCCGGCGACGCTGGCGCTCAAGCTGGAGAATCTGCAAGTCACCGGCTCGTTCAAGCCGCGCGGGGTCTTCAAT
Source organism: Anaerolineae bacterium (assembly GCA_023382675.1). Classification (GTDB taxonomy): domain Bacteria; phylum Chloroflexota; class Anaerolineae; order Aggregatilineales; family Phototrophicaceae; genus Flexifilum. The sequence goes on along the minus strand of JAHDWN010000003.1, from coordinate 117,995 downwards.
ACGCTGCTGTCGCTGGACGATGCGCACAAGCAGCGCGGCGTGATCACGGCATCCGGCGGCAATCATGGCGTCGCCGTCGCCTATGCTGCCTGGCGTCTGGGGCTGCCCGCCATCGTCTATCTGCCGGCGACGGCGAGCGAGGATCGCGTTGCCCGCGTCACTGCCTGGGGCGCGCAGGTGATCCAGCACGGCGCAGCCTGGGATGACGCGCACGCGGCCGCCAGCGCACACGCCGCCCGCGAAGACCGCTACTACATCCACCCGTTCGACGCCGATCTCACCATGGCCGGACAGGGGACGCTCGGCCTGGAACTGCTCGACGACGTGCCTGATCTCGACTGCGTGCTGATCGCCATCGGTGGCGGCGGCTTGATCGCGGGCATGGCGAACGCCATCAAGCAGGTGAAGCCGGGCGTGCGCATCATCGGCGTCGAGCCGGTGGGCGCGCCCTCGATGCAGGCGGCGGTCAATGCCGGGCACGTGGTCGAGTTGGCGAAGCTGCGCACCATCGCCGATACGCTCGCGCCGCGTGCCGTCAGCGAGCGCACGCGGGCACTGACCGCCGCCTACGTCGATGAGATCGTACTGGTCGAAGACGCCGCCATGATTGACTCGATGCGCTGGCTGTGGACGCACTACAACCAGTTGGTCGAGCCATCGGGCGCAGCTGTGATCGCGGCGCTGCGCACCGGCGCGGTCGATGTCAGCGCGTGCCAGCACCCGGTCGCCCTCATCTGCGGCGGCAACGCGGAGGCGGCAAGTGTGTGGCAGGTGTATGCGGCACGCGCCGAGGCCAAAACGCGCGGCTAAACGGGCCGTTTGAGAAACAGCGCCGAGCGCGTCACCTCGATACAGATGTCGCCGTGCTGGTTGCGCCCGATGTGCTTCATGGTGATGACCCCGGCATTCGGGCGCGACTGGCTCTCGCGCTTGCCGACGATCTCGGTTTCGACATAGAGCGTGTCGCCATGAAACATCGGCCTTGGATGGCGGACGTTTTCGTAGCCCAGGTTGGCGATGATCGTCCCGGCAGTGAGATCCGGCACGCTGATGCCGACGACGACGCCCATCGTGAAAATGCCGTTGACGATACGCTGCCCGAACTCCGTCTTACTGGCGAAATCCTCGTTAATGTGCAGCGGCTGGGTGTTGAGCGTGAGACTGCAAAAGAGCAGATTGTCCGCTTCGGTCAGCGTCCGCCCCAGTTCGTGGCGGATGATCATGCCCGGTTCCAGATCTTCGTAATATTTGCCTGCCATAAGCCTGCCTTTGACAAGGGTATCATGTTGGGGCTGATTATGCCGCAAGCGGCGGGCTGCCGGAAAACAAAACCGCCCTGTGTGAGGGGGAACACACAAGGCGGCACACAGAGGGAAGGGCTTTGGGTCTAAATCCCGTTGGCCCACGAACCTGTTTCTACCACTACACACTCACATCCATCAGGTTCATCCACCCTAAGCATATACCCGTTGCACTGAGCAGGATATGAAAAGCTTGTGAAAAGCACATAAGATTCTCAATGGTCTTCACCCGCCCGGCGTCGCCACAACCCCTATCGGCGCAATGTCACCCGCCGGTGGCAGCACCGTCCCCGGCAGTGGCACAGGCGTGGCCTGCGCGCACAGGTTGTTGGCATTATCGCGCTTGGCAATGACGCCGCCCGCGGTGCTGACGTTGATCGCATTCTGATAGTACTGCGCCGCCGGGCAGTACTCGTTGATCGACACCTGCGCATCGCCCAGGGCAACCCACTGCGCCTGAAGTTGCTGGCGCGCTTCTTCGTAATAGCGCCCCTGCCCCAGGCCGGATAACTGCTCCAGTACACGGATCGCCTGCCACGGATCGAGGCCGACCATACGGCGCGCGTCGAGATAAAGCTGGGCAGCGCTGCGCTCGTAGGCGAGACCATTTTCCAGCGGGCCAAGCTGCTCGGCGCGGTCGGTGATGACGATGGCCTCCGCCAGCCGTCCCGGATCGCCGGGCCGATAGGTGTTATAGAGTTGGTTCGCGTAGCTATTGAGCGACTGCAGCAGCAGGCGGCGCACCCGTGTCGCCTCGAAGGCCGGGTCGAGGCCGCTGATGGCATCGAGCAGGTCGATGGCCTCGCTCCACTGCGCGGTATCGACCGCCGTCTGTGCCCGGCTCAGCAGTGCCGCGAGATCAAACCCGCCGCCAGGGCTGGTCGCAATCGGCGCATCGGTGCTCGTGGCCGCGATCTCTGGCGTCGGCGTGGCGGTCGCGGTCGCCTGCGGCGTGGCGCTGAGCTGTTCCTCCATGAAGATCGCCGTCGCAGTCGGCCCGATCTCGCTCACCTGCGGCACGCCCGGCGTCATTAGCGCCAGCCATTGCAGGCGCACGTTGAGCATGAAGGTATTGCGGCTTTCGATGTCACGTGGGATGAAGGCCAGTTGTTCGTCGATGCGGCTCGCCTGAGTCGCCGCCGCCAGCGTCGCCGCCTCGCGCTGGCCGACCGTCCAGCCCGCGTAGGTCGTCAGCGCGACGATGCCGATCGCGATCAGCCCCAGAAACACGATCACCAGCGCCGTGATGCCGCAGCTCATCGGCCGCGATTCCGGAATGTTATCGCCGTCATAGATCTGACCGGGCACCATAGCCTCGTCTTTTATCGCCGGCTGCGGGCGGGTATCTTCAAGATTTGACTCGTAGCTCATCGTTTAATCAGCACTCCTTGCGGTCACGGCTTGCCTGCACAGACTGCCGCGCCGAATGCAAATCGCGGTGCATTATAATCGAGCATCTCCCGCTCGTGTAGCGCCGCCGCCCCACGCTTGCCCTATCTTTGTTTTTCTCAAGATAGTCTTCTCCTACAATACAAAAGGCCTTGGCATACAGGGCAATGGGGTCGAGAATTCGCCCTCATCCCCTAACAACAGCGACGCCTGATGAGGTGTCTACTCCAACGGTCGCGCCGTTGCGTGTCTCTGCAAACGGCTGCTTTCGCACATAGTTCTTTGAGCATTATCGTCTTCAGGAGAGTTCGCTATGAAACGCTGGTTGATTTCGCTTGTGGTCTTATTGCTGGCGCTCGCCGCCACGACCGCCTTCGCCCAAACAGAGGAAAATCCTGACGAGACGTACTTCCGTCTGCTGCCCGATGGCGAGACGCTGACCGACTCGTTCGATACGACCACCGACGCGCGCATTTACGTCTTCAACGGCAGCGCCGGCGACGTGGTCACGATCAGCATGATGCCGCTCGACTCGACCGGGCTTGATCCCTACCTGGTGCTGCTCGGCAGCCGGGGCGAAGTCTACGCCGCCAACGACGACAGCATATCCGATGACGATGCACTCTTCGGCGCGGCGATTGAGGATTTTGAACTCCCGGTCGATGGCAGCTATTTCGTCCTGGCGATGACCTTCCTCGGCCAGCGCAGCGGTGATGGCGAGAGCGATGACGCGCCCTACGAATATGAAATCAGCGCCAGCGGCTATACGCATCCGGCCAGCGTGACCGAAGGCCGCGTGCAATACGCCAGCACAAACGTCGAAATCGGCATTTCAGGTCTGCTGGAGATCACCGAGCAAGAGCCGGTCTACTACGTCACTTTCATCGGCCAGGCCGGAGACACGATTGATCTCCGCACGGAGACGACCGACGAGGTATCGGATACGCTGCTCTACCTGTTCGACAATAACGGTGTGCGGTTGGCGGTGAATGACGACAGCGACGGGCTGGCCGCGGCCATCGAAGACTTCGAGCTGCCGGACGACGGGTTCTATTTCATCATGGCGACCAGCTACGATTTCATGGATGTCCCGGATGGGTTATGGTCGAACGCGGGCAGTTTCCGCTTCAACCTCGAGGATGCAGGCTAACGCGATTGCGAAACAAAAAAGGGACGACTCTTCTGGTCGTCCCCAACGCTGACTCGATGCCGCTTGCGGTTACGCACTGACGGCTTCTGTGACCTTGATCACCTGAACATCCAGGTTGATGCGCACCTCTTTGCTGACCAGCACGCCGCCTGCTTCCAGGCCGACGTTCCAGGTCAGTCCCCAGTCTTCACGATTGATGCTGGTCGAAGCGACAAACCCTGCCCGCTCTGACTGATCGAACGGGCTGCCGCCGATGCCGAGCAGTTCCACTTCGAGCACGACCGGCTTCGTTACGTTACGAATGGTCAGATCGCCGTGGACGCGCGCGGTCTTGTCGCCCGTCGCTTCGACGCGCGTGCTCTTGAAGCGCAGCGTGGGATAGCTGGCAACATCCAGGAAATCCGGGCTGCGCAGGTGTGCGTCGCGGTCGCTCACACCGCTGTCGATGCTGGCGGCGTCAAGCGTGACATCTACGGTGGCAGCCGTTGGGTTCGCCGGGTCGAAATCGAGTGTGCCATTGAGGACGCTCATGCGCCCACGCACGGTCGTGATCATCATGTGCCGGGCCGAGAATTCTGCGCTGCTGTGTGCCGGGTCAAGATTCCATTGAGCCATCGTCTGTATCTCCCTGAGTTATTGAAAGCCGCAATCGGACTGTAGTCCGTTTATGCTCGCTACTATAACTCAAAGTACACGCGATATGCGTGAGTGTTCGATTAGAAACGGACTAGCGTCCGCTTATGAGTATCGACACCAGGAAAATGACCGGCATTTCTGTAGGGGCAAGCCGCTGGCTTGCCCTGGGCGAGGCGACGCAACGCCCCTACCCCGGTTTAATCAACCTTGTCGGTGCGTTAGTCGCTGAGCAGGCGGTCGAGCGTGGCGAGGAGACCGTCAATGATGCGGTCGGAGTCATAACCGGCGGTATTGCGCTGAAAGAGGATGGTGTGCGCGTCGAGCAGCACGTAGAGCACATCGGCGCTGTAATCCGCGTCGATGTTTGGGTTGGCCTGGGCGAGCAAGCCGCGGATGGTCATGCGCCACCATAAATGCGCCGGATGATCCAGCATCGAGCCGCTGCTCATGCCATCGACATTCAGCAGCGGGAGATTGCGCGACACAAACGCATACGTCTCGCCGAGAAACCAGCGCAAATTCGCCTTCGCATCGCCACCTTCACGCAGAAGCGTAAACGTGCGCGCCTGAAGCTCTCGTTGATCGGCATCCAGCAGCGCCAGGCACAGCTCGACCTTATTGGCAAAGTGGCGGTAGAGCGTGCCCTTGCCGACGCCGGCCGCCTCCGCAATCGCGGACATAGACACGTTCTCAACGCCATGCTCGGCGAAAAGCTCTTGGGCTGTGCGCAGCAGCAGGGCACAGTTTTCAACGGCGTCGGCGCGTTTCTGGCGCGTCCCGCCCGTCAAGAGGTTGTCATCCATGCCGTTCATTGCGATCTGAATCCCACCCTGTATGGGGTCATTATAACAGAGTGTCGTCAGGGCAACGCTCGACAATTCGTGTCAGCGTATCTCCTGCTTTCGGAGGAGGCTGCCGCCCCGCGCATTTCACCCGTCGTTGGCGCCGCTGTCCTCCAGGAAGGCAGCAAAGCCAGCCTCGCCCAGCGCTGGGACACGGTAGATGCGATAGGTATCTTCGGGTTGGTAGCTCTGGATCGGCTGGGCGAGGCCGCCGGGGAACCACAGGCGCAGTCGCAGTTCGGTGTCCACGTCGTCGGGCGAATAGAAGAAGAGCAGCGGTTTGTTCGCGTCCAGCCGGTAGGCATCGGCGCGCAGGGCGGCGTCGCGTAGGAAGGTCGGGATGTCGTCGCGGCTGACGATGCCGTTGGGCCAGTCGATGCGCCCGCCGTCGATGCCGAGGGCGCGGTGATCCCACCAGTAAGGATAAGCGACCAGGAAGGCATTACCGTAGCCGCCCTCAGTGAGCGCGAACTGGCGCAGGATCGCGCCCGCATCGCTGTACGGCTTGGATGAGATCAGATATGACTGGCGAAAATCCCGGAAGTAAGTATCGGCGTTGGCGACCGCCGAAAACGCCAGCACGCCGGTGAACAGCACCCCGGCCAGCAGCACGCCCGCGCGCCCGCCGAAGACCCGGCCAATGCCGAGCAGCAGCAGCCCGAACGCGAACGCCGCCAGCAGGTAGACCTCCGGCAGCGTGCCGCTCATGCGCGTGGCGCTGGGGTTTTCGATTGGGAAGGCGATGGCGAGCGCCGACGGCAGAATCATGACGAAGATCGCCGGCGGGATCAGCCACAGCGCCGGATCCCGGCGGCGCAGCATCCACGCCAGCCATGCGCCCAGCCCGGCCACCAGCAGCGCGCCGGACGCGGCATCGAAGGCGGGCTTGTTGGGCGCGCCGTTGATCCAGGCCACGTCGCCTTTCCAGTGATACATCAGCAGGGCATTGCGGAGGTTCTGCGTCAGCACAGGCAGATTGGCCTGGAAGGCTGTCCACAACTCGTCTAGCGTGGGTTGGCGCGCGACCAGATTGCCTTCGTCGTCGGTCGTCTGCGTGATCGAATCGCCGAACAGTCGTCCGCTCGTGCGCCGCAAGAAGTCCGCCGGGTAGTCGTAGGTGAAGCGGAACAGCGGCACGAACACGGCAAAGGCGATGACAACCAGCGCCAGGAAATTGACGACATAGCGGGTGCGTTCAACCCACGAGCGCGCGCGCAGCACCAGCGCCAGCAGCAGGCCGATGACGATCACGACCGGCAGCATCCGCACCGCCTGGTACATGTACAGGCCGACGCCGAGCGCCAGGCCGGTGTTGATCCAGTCGACGCGTTGGTTATCCCGCAGCGCGCGCGTCAGGTAGATCAGGATCAGCGCCGTGATCAGCGGCGTGTAGACGATGCGCAGCGCCAGGCGGCTGAGGGCGATGTGCCAGTAGCTGACGGCGACCAGCCCGGCCAGCGCCAGCCCGACCAGCAGGCCGAGGCGGCGGTTCTCGCGCCCGACCAGTTCGCGCCCCAGCCAGAACATTAACGGGATACTGAGGATGCCTTCCAGCGCCGTGACCAGCTTGAGCGTGTCGAAGTCCATCGGCAGGCCGGTCAGCCTGACGACGGCAGCCATAACGTACATTTGCAGCGGTTCGCGCCCGCCGTTGTTCTGGAAGAAGATCTGGGTCGTGCCGTCGAGCACGCGCTGGCTGTCGAGCAGCTTCTCGACGTGGTCGCTGGTCATCTCCGGCGGCAGATTGGGCAGGTCGGCCAGCCGTAGAACAGCGCCGACCGCGATGATCGCCAGCAAGACGACCGTCACCCAGGTCAGGCGGCGCAGCCTGCGTGTGCCCGGCTGGAAAAGATGCGAGCGCCAGCGCCGCAGCGGCTGCCACGGTGTCCACCCCGTCGGAGCGAGCGCCCAGGCCCAGAGCACGATGCTCGCCGCCCAGGCGATCACACCGACAGGCCGGAACAGATTGCCGCCGGAGAGCGCGAAGGTGATCAGGCTGCTGCCGAGCGCTAACGCGCCGATCACCAGGCGCATGTCAAAAGCAGACACTTCCTCGATGAGCGCTGCCGTAGCCCGCGCAGGCTGCGCGGCAGGTTCGCGTTTCCAGTGCTCGAACATGCCGACCAGGAACCAGATCAAGCCACCGAACAGCAGCAGCGGCAGGCCGTTCATGAGCGCCGTTTCTTCGGTGCGAATCGGCGCGTAGGCCATGATCGCCGCCCCGCCGAGCGCCAGCGCCAACCCGCCCAGGCGCACGCCGAGCAGCGCAGCTTCACGCGGGCGATCCACCGGCGCATCCGGCACAATCTCGGCTGACGCAGGCGCTCGTTCCGGGGTCACATCCGCAGTATGAGGAGGCTCAACCAGCGCAGCAGGCACGTCAAGCGTAACCGATGGGCGCTGGGCTACCGGGCGCGCGCTCACGTCGGGCGCGGGCGACTCCTCCGTTAAGGCGGCGGCTTCGGTCGGCGGCGCGGGTTCAGTGGGGCGCGGCGCAGTGAGATAGTCGGCCAGCGCGCGAGCAGTCGCCAACGGACGGCGCACCAACCGCTCCAGCAGCTCGGCGATGGTCAGATCGCCGAATGCTTCCAGAACTGCGGGATCAGGCTGCTGTGAATCGACTTCCGGCGCAGGCTGCGCGGTTTCGGCGGGTGTTGCTGGCGCGTCGTCGCGGTTATCCATCTCGGCGGTCATGGCATTGCGTTATCTATTGGCGCGGCTCAATTAAGGCGTAGAGCTAATGGATCATACACTTATAGATGAAAGGATGTACGGGTTGGGCGATGGCGGGGCTGGTTTGCTTTCGTCGCCGACCGATCAATCTGCGCGGGGGCAGCTTCGCTGCCTCCGTCGGCGCATCGCGCCGACCCCTGAGCACGGCTAAAAGGCATCCAGCACACTAAAGGTGCTAGAAAAACATCCGACGCACAGGAGTTGTTCAAAGAAGCATCTTCAGGATGCTTGATTAGACCTAGCCGACGGGTTGACCCGTCGGCGGACAGCGCGCCAACACCAACAGTCAATTTGAACCTTTCAAAGCGCGTGGTCATCCCGGTATTTCTCGCATCCCGCCCATTCTAACCCGGTTTGCGCGCCTTGACACACAGGTTGACGGTCGAGACGCCAGGCGGCTCGCTCATGCGGTTCGGGCGGTCGAACCAGTTGAACAGCGCCAGCCCCAGATTGACCGGGTTGAGCAGGCTGCCATCGTTCTTGTCGAAGGCCGTGCGGTCGGCGGCGTTCGCCATCTTCTCCGGCAGCATGCCGCTTTCCAGCAGCGGTTTGCCCAGACCGTAAACGATGTTGTGGATGAATGGGAAGCTGTGATGCGTGAAGGCGCGCTCCTCTTCGATCTCGAAGCCCGCCGCCAGCACCGACTCGCGCAGCTGCTCGCGCCGGTAGAGCCGGACGTGATTCGCCCAGATGCCCGCCAGCGGCCCGTGCTGGATATGCGTCTTGAATAGCAGCTCCAGCGTCTTGTTGATCGGGTCCCACCAGAACGGGTAATCGGCGTTGGGGACGGTGATGGCGACCACCCCGCCCGGCTTGAGCACGCGGTAGACCTCGCGCAGGCCATCCACGTCGTGGTCGAGATGTTCGAGGATTTCGGACAGGATGGCGGCGTCGAAGGTGTCGTCGGCGTAGGGCATGGCGTAAATATCGACGTTGTGCAACGCGACATCGGGCAGATGGCCGACGTTGCGCCTGGCCTTGCCCATGATCTCCCAATCAAGCTCCGCGCCGACCAGCTTGCAGTCGCTGGCATAGCGGAACATATTCAGGTAGAAGCCGCGCCCGCACGGCATATCCAGGATTAAATCGCCAGCCTGCGGCGCGATCCACTCGAAGATCGTGCGCACGCGGCGCTTGAAGGCCATGTCGGCCTCGTTGCGCGTCATCCGCGCCAGGGTCGCCTCGTCAGGCATGGCCCGCGGCGTCGCGGAAGTAGGCTTCATACTGATCGACCGTCTCCTTGAACGAAAAGATCGCTTCGATTTCGGCGGCTGGCCGGACGTAATCCGCCCGGTGCTCGATGACCTCGACCAACGCTGCGCCGATGGCCTGAGCATCGCCGGGCGGCACCAGTTTGCCCATGCCGGTTTGCTGGACGGGCACACGCCCGCCAGGTGTATCGGTCATGACGACAGGCGTGCCGCAGAGCATCGCTTCGACCTGAACAAGCGCGAAGCATTCACTGTCACTGGTCAGCGCCAGCACGTCGCAGGCGGCGAAGTAATCCGCCATGAACTGCATGTCGGTCTGCTTGCCCAGGAAGATCAACTGGTCGCGGTACTGCTCGACGACCGGCTGATACAGCTCCCAGGTGTTTTCGTAGGGGATCTCGTATTCCCCGGCGAAGACGATGCGCGCGTTCGGGTATTTGCGGTTGATGACATCGAGCGCGTGGATCAGCAGATCCGGACGCTTTTCCTGGACGAAGCGCCCGGCAAAACCGATGATCGGGCCGCCCTCCGGTGCCCACTCGGCGCGCAGGGCTTCGGCGCGCTGTGGATCGGGCGCGGGCATGGTAATCGGCGGGTAGACCGGGCTGACCTTGTGCATGAACGGCTGAAGATAATACGAGTTATCGGCGTAATCGCGACTGTAGGCGATGATCCGCTTGGCGCGCCGGGCGAGGATTTTGTACAGCTCGAACATCGTCCCCTGGATGAAGCGGTTGCTCAACCCCGGCGGCAGCCGCAGATCGCCATGATGCGTGACGATGACCGGCTTGCCCGCCAGCTTGCTCAGGACGGCGATCAAGGCCGTTTCCAGCATCGGCGTGTGGACACTGATCACGTCGTGTTCGCGCATGAGCGCATAGGCCGCCCAGGGATACGCGGGCATGACCATGCCCCGGCTGATCGGGATCGGCGGCGCGGACAGGCGGATGACGCGCACGCCGTTGATCACTTCGTCGCGCGGCAGATCGAGCTGGTGGCGCGCGGCCAGGATCGTGACTTCGTGCCCGCGGCGCACGAGTTCCTCGGCGATGCGCTGGATGTAGATCGGCATCCCGGTGCGATGCGGCAGATAATAGAGCAAACAGATCAGAATCTTGAGCCGATCAGGATTGTGCCCGTTGGCTCCCGTTGTCGATGGTGTGTTCAAATAGCGACTGCCTTCATTCCCGACGACACCCCCTGCGTCACGAAATCACTTAGACGCGGGACTGATGTTCCTTGCTTATGGATCACGCAATTATAGATGATCGATGTTTGGCTTGAGCTACGGCACAGGCGACTGCTTTCGTCGCCGACCGATACCTTCGGTGACTTCGTTTCAATCGGTCGGCTAGGTGGCATCCAGCACGCTAAAGGTGCTTGCAAGACAACGCCCCTCAGGAGCTGTGTAATAAAGCATCTTTAGTATGCTTGACTAGATCTAGCCGACGGGTTGACCCGTCGGTGGACACCCTACCGCCATCTACCAGTCGATTTGATCCTTTCGAATCTGACTCAGCCCCGCAAGGATAGCACGGAATGCGGCGTGAGTTTGAGGGTGTCTTTCTGGCGCGCGGCTGGTTACGATTGGTGGGCATTCACCAGCGTAGGACAGCGCCATGCCAGAAACCACCCTGACCCAACTCAGCGATCACGTCTACTGGATGACGCCCGGCGCGCCGGATCGACCGTCACTGGCGGCGGTCGTGGGCGGCTTCACCCTGATGCTGGACGCGGGCGCATCCGTCGCGCACACGCGGCTGTTTCTGGGTGCGCTGGCGGCGGTGGGCGTGGCTGCGCCGCGCTCGGTCGCGCTGACGCACTGGCATTGGGATCACGTCTTCGGTGCGGAAATCTTGCCGCGTCCATTGATCGCGCACGAAGCGACCGCCGAAGCACTCGTCCGCCTGGCGGGCTACGATTGGAGCGACACCGCGCTCGATCAGCGGGTGGCAACCGGCGAGGAGATCGCCTCCTGCGCCGAAGACATCAAGCTGGAACTGCCGGAACCGCGCCGGGTCAACATCGCCCTGCCTGACACTGTCTTCAGCAACCGCCTCGATCTGAACCTGGGCGACGGCGTCACCTGCCAGATCGTCCACGTGGGTGGCGATCATGCCGCCGACTCGTGCGTCATGTACATACCGTCGGAGCGCGTGCTCTTTCTCGGTGACTGCCTCTACCCGGCCATCTACGCCCCGGCGCACTACTACACGACGCGCCGCCTGTTCCCACTGCTCGACACCGTGAGCGCCTTCGACGCGGACATCTACATCGAGGGGCATGGCGGCGAAGCGATGAGCAAAGCGGCATTTCGAGCGCTGGCGGACAAGATGCGCCTGGCGGGAACGCTGGTCGATAGCATCGGCGCGGACGAGAGAGCTGTGCTGGCGGCGTATCAAACACAGACGGGGCAAACACCCGACGAAGACATGCAGGAGATCGTGACCGACTTCGTGACCGGCCTCACGGCTGAGGGGTAACGCCTGGATTGGGCTGCCCGCGCATCTCGCCGACCTCGCGTGAAAGCTGCGCCAGCGTCACGCCTTCACGCGCCAGCCCAAGCGCGCCCATGACGGCGTAGACGAGCAGATTCAGCCCGTGGACGACCAGCGCGAATGCGGTCGCCGTCTCGACCGGCTGCCCAAAGCCGAGCGCGCCGAGCGCCAGCAGGATCGAAGCCTCGTAGGTGCCGACGTTGCCGGGCACAGCGGGCACAGCAATCGCGAACGAGGCCGCGGCGATAAACAGCCCTGAGGCCGCCCAACTCGCTGTGGCGAAGAAGGCCAGCATGAGGACGTAGCCCGCCGCCACTGAAAAGACCCAGCTGATCATCGTCCAGCCGACCGCCCCGGCAAACGCGGCGGGCTGCGCCAGCGGCGCGAGGCCTTTGAGGAAATCCTCAGCGTGCCGGGCGACGTTCAGGCGCTCCAGGAGCGGGATGCGCGCGCTGATCGCCTCGATCCAGCGCAAGGCCGTCTCCCGTCGAGCGGCGGCCAGCACGAGCACGATCAACCCGACGAACGACAGCGGCGCAATCGAGAAGGCGGCGGCGCGCAGCTCCGGCGGTAGCGCGACCGACGCTGCCAGCGCGAGCAGGCCGAGCACCGACAGCAGATCGAGCAGCCGCTCGACGACAATCGTACCCAGCGCGCGCGGGATGCCCACCTCGGACGACGCGCGCGACGCCAGATAGGCGCGGGCGACCTCGCCCAGCCGCAGCGGCAGCACGCCGTTGACGAGATAGGACACGTTGAGGATGTGGAACGCGCGCGGGAGCGGCAGGGCGTTATTGAGCAGCACGCGCCAGCGCAGCGCCCGCGTATACAGGCCGATCAGGAGCAGGAGCGCGCTCGGCAGCACGTAGATCCAGCGCGCGCCGCGCAGCGACGACCAGACCGCCGCGGGATCGATTTGCGAGACGATGAAATAGATCGCGAGCAGGCTGACGACACCGCCGATCAGCCACAAGCGCCAGCGGGACATGCCTACTCCTCCCGGCGATGAGAACCGACGTATGTGTCCGCCTAAGCAGGGTCAGTGCCGGTCGCCAACCAGCCAGTGGCTCGAAGCCACCGGCTGGTATAGCAAAGCCTGCTGGAAGCAGGCTGCCCGGATGCACGTCATGCTAACCAGCCACCTTCCAGGTGGCTTCTCGCGTGTCCAGCCCGATGCTTCGAGCAGCGGGCGCGTCATTCACGTCCCATAGGCGAACAGTAACGACCGACGGCATTATAGTCTCGGCAGGGTTAGAATCCAGAGTGTGAGATTAAGGTATTCTGGCGAAGGCGCGCACCGGGAACGTGCCAACGCCTTTGAATTTCGGCGGCGCGGCGGTGAAGCTGAAGCCATCATCCGGCAGCGCGCCCAGGTTGCACATGTGCTCGCAGATGAGAATGTCCGCGCGCAGCAGCACCGTGTGTGCCGGGCGAGTCTTGCCGCACGTGTTGTCGATGTTGTGCGAGTCGATGCCGACCAGCCGTGCGCCCTGATCGCGCAGATACTCGGCGGCGGCCTCGGTCAGAAACGGGTGATTCTCGTAGTATGGCTCGGTGTTCCAATGATCGTCGCCCCAGCCGGTGTGGACGAGTACGGCCTTACCGCGCACGTCGATGTTCTCAAAGGCGCTGCGCTCGACCGCCAGCCCGGCGCTGTACGGCGCGCGGATGACGATGCCGGGAATATCGACAAACGCCTCCAGGCCGACCTCGCTCAGGTCTTTGCCGTCGGCGTAGCGGTGGAAGGGGCAATCGAGATACGTGCCGGTGTTGGCGACCATCTCGATCTTGCCGATTTGAAACTCGGTGCCCTCGGCGTAGAACTTGCGCGAGTCTTCGCGGCTCAGATAATCGCAGATGATCGGCGCGGGCAGCCCTTTGTAGGTCACGAGGCCATCTTCAATCGTGTGGCTGAGATCGACAACCCCGCTGACACGCCCCGGCTGTTCGCGCTTGTGCGGCTCCTCGATGATCGTCTTGTTCAGTATGCGCACCGCCCCGACCATGAGCAGCCGCAAGTCGCGCACGATGTAGTCTGCCAGCGCAGCATCTGAAATATCGTCGCTGTCGATGTCGAGGCGAAAATCCTGGCCCTGGATGCCGCCGCCATTGCTGAAGTCGATCTCGAAGTCGAATTTGACACGTTTGTCCATTGTCGATTCCTATATCTGACTTAGAAATCACCCGAATAACGATCCTCGAAGGCTTTGAGCGCAGCCTGCAAGCGCTGCTGCTGGATGGTGGTCGTCATGTCGCCGCGCGTGCGTTCGAGCACGCTGCGGACAACGTCGGTGCGGCGGCGCAGATCGCCGGTGATGGCGTCCGGGAAATCGAACGTCACCAGTTGATCGTAGATGGCGTCCATCCAGTCGAGCAGGCGCTCGGCTTCGGCGCTGTCGCCATCCGGGCGGCGCAGGATGTCCAGGATGAAGCGGCGCAGTTCGGTGGCAGCTTCGGCCAGGCCGTTGAGATAGGTCGCGCCTTCCACGTCCAGGCTCTCCGGCGTCGGCAGCGGCTGCTCGCGGATGATGGCCGCGGTGGCGAAGGCTTCGACGAACTCCTTGAGCGCGTCCTGGGTGTAGCCGCTGTTGTAGACATCGGGATAATCTGCGCAGACGGCGCGCAGTTCGTCAGCGGCGATGCGCACGGTCGCCAGGCGGGCGTCGGCGTTGTCCCACTCACGGCGGTGAACAGCGCGGATGGCTTCGGAGCAGAAGCGGATCAGCTCGCGCGAGCGCGCCAACGCCTGATCGCGGGCGCTGTTTTTGGCGGCGAAGGTCGCGCGAATGCCTTCGCAAATCGGATCAAGAGTCTGCATCGGGCGCTCCATCCTCACCGGTGCGCATACTGCCAAAGAGTTGGTCCGCCAGCGATGGCGGCTGCGGCGGCACCTGGATCTCGCCGTGGCGCTCCTCGAAGCGGGTCACATTTTCGCTCAGCGCGCGCAGAAACAGCTTGGCATTGACCGGCGTCATGACGACGCGTGTTTGAATGCGCGCGCGCGGGTCATTGGGCATGACTTGAATGAAGTCCATCACCACTTCGCTCTGCGTGTGGCTGATGATGACGGTGTTGGCGTAGCTGGCGTTGAGATTGGCCGGAATTTCCAGGCGAAGCTGGCGCTGGGGTGGCTGCGGATTCATCGGTTCGTCCTTACCCATTGACGGATGAGTGCCGATTGTAACGCAGGACTGGCGGATCGGTTGTTTGCATCCGGCGAAATGGCTACACTTGCGCCACTCACAAAATGATAACCTGTCGATTCTTCCAAAAAAGGGGTGCTGATCATGTCTGAACAAACCCGTTTTGATCTGCCTCAATCCCGGCTGCCGAAGGCCTGGTACAACATCCAGGCGGATCTGCCGCGCCCGCTGCCGCCCGTGCTGCATCCGGGCACGCACCAGCCGGTCGGCCCGGATGATCTCGCGCCGCTGTTCCCGATGGCGCTGATCATGCAGGAGGTCAGCCAGGACAAATACATCGAGATTCCGGAAGAAGTGCGCGATATCTACAGGCTGTGGCGTCCGACGCCATTACTGCGTGCCCGCCGCCTGGAAAAAGTGCTCGATACTCCGGCGCACATCTACTACAAGTACGAAGGCATCTCGCCGAGCGGCAGCCACAAGCTGAACACCGCCACGCCGCAAGCCTGGTACAACAAACAGGAAGGCGTGCAGGGCCTGACGACGGAGACGGGCGCCGGGCAATGGGGCACGGCGCTCTCGATTGCCTGCGATTTCTTCGGCATGGCCTGCGAAGTCTACATGGTCAAGGTCAGCTACCAGCAGAAGCCTTACCGCCGCTCGATCATGCAGACATTCGGCGCGAAGGTCTATGCCAGCCCATCCGAGCGCACGCAGGCAGGCCGCTCGATCCTGGCGGCGCACCCGGATAGCACCGGCTCGCTCGGCATCGCTATCAGTGAGGCGGTCGAGGCAGCGGTCACCAGCGGCGGCAAGTTCAAGTATGCGCTCGGCTCGGTGCTCAATCACGTTTTGATGCACCAGACCGTCATCGGCCAGGAAGCGCTCGAACAGATGGAGCTGGCGGGCGAATACCCGGACATCGTCATCGGCTGCGTCGGCGGCGGCAGCAATTTCGGCGGCATCGCCCTGCCTTTCGTCGAGCAGAATTTGAAGGGCGGCAAGAACACGCGCATCATCGCCGTCGAGCCAGCCGCCTGCCCCAGCCTGACGCGCGGAATCTACGCCTATGATTTCGGCGACGCCGTCGGCATGGCCCCGATGGTCAAGATGTACACACTCGGCAAGGATTACGTGCCGCCGCCGCTGCACGCGGGTGGCCTGCGCTATCACGGCATGGCGAGCGTCATCTGCGAACTCTACGATCAGAAGCTGATCGAGGCGCGTGCCGTCCAACAGACCGAGACGTTCAAGGCTGGCTTGCAGTTCGCCCGCGCCGAGGGCATCGTGCCCGCGCCAGAGCCGACCCACGCCATCGCCACGGCCATCCAGGAAGCGCTGCGCTGCAAAGAGACCGGCGAGAAGAAGGTCATCCTTTTCAACCTGTGCGGTCACGGCCATTTTGACATGTCCGCCTACGATGCGTACCTGTCCGGCAACTTGCAGGATTACGAGTATCCGCAGGCAGAGATCGAAAAGGCGCAGGCTGCCCTGCCGCAGGTGTAGGGATGGTGCTCAGGATGCGGGTTCGTGGTTCTGAGTTCTGGGGACTGGGTTCTGGGGACAAGACAAGTGCGGATGACACGATCTGCGCTTTGCGACGCTGAAAACAGCGCCTTGAGTGCGCTTGATTTTGCCTAGCCGGGCGTTTCAACGTCCGGCGGGCGCTCGCCCGTCGTATGCATGTCGGCGCGGATGCGCCTTTGCACGTGTCCATGATTCGTAGGGTAGGGGCATGGCGGTGCCATGCTCTCTTGATTGCGTACACCCCAATCAACCCCAATCCCTCTTGCCGCACCGCCGCAATCATCTCCCAGCGTTCGTAAGGATTAACAAAAGCTAATCGAATCTTGATTCGATAGAATAGACGGTATCATAGAGGCAATTGGTTTGTTTTAGAAAGGTAGCGCTGTTTATGGCTTATAACATCCGCAAAGCGGCAGTGATCGGCTCCGGCACGATGGGCGGCGGCATCGCGGCACTGCTGGCGGGCGTCGGCATCGAGACGATCCTGCTCGACATCCCGGCCAAGGACACCCAGCCGGGCGATCCCCCGGCGAAGCGCAACGCCATCGTGAACGAGGGTCTCAAGCGGCTGCAAAGCCTGCGCCCGCCCCAGGTCTTGAGCCAGGGCGATCTCGCGCTGCTGCGCACGGGCAACATCGACGACAACCTCGACTGGCTGGCCGACGCCGACTGGGTGATCGAGGTCGTGGTCGAACGGCTGGACATCAAGCAGAACCTGATGGCGCGGCTGGCTGAGATGATCGGCCCGGACACGATTGTCACGACCAACACCTCCGGCCTGCCGATAGCATCCATCGCCGAGCATCTCGACGACAGCTTCACACGGCGCTTCATGGGCACGCACTTCTTCAACCCACCGCGTTACCTGCACCTGCTCGAAGTCATCCCGCACCCGAACACCGATCCGGCAGTCATCGACTACCTGATCAACTTCGGGCGGCGGCGTCTGGGCAAGGGTGTCGTGCTTTGCAAAGACAAGCCGAACTTCATCGGCAACCGCTTCATGAGCATCACCGGCAGCCAGATCGTCAACTACGCGCTCGATCATAGCTTCACCGTCGAAGAGATCGACTCGCTGACCGGCCCGCTGATCGGGCGGCCCAAGACGGCGACCTTCCGCCTGAACGACCTGGTCGGTATCGACGTGGCCGTGAGCGTCGGGCGCAATCTCTACCCCCGCATCGAAGACGACCCGGCGCGCGCGGTGCTGGCGCACGAAGGGGCGACCGCCCTGTTCGACAAGCTGCTCGCCAACGGCTGGCTGGGCAACAAGAGCGGCCAGGGCTTCTACAAATCTGTCAAGAGCGACGGCGGCGAGCGCGAGTTCTGGTCGCTCAATCTGGAGACGTTCGAATACGAACCGCCGGGCAAGCCGCGCTTCGACAGCGTCGGCAAGCATCGCAAGGTCGAGCCGACCGGCGAGCGGATCAAGCTGCTCATTAATGAAGAGGATCGCGCGGCACAGCTGCTGTTCCATCTGCACGGCTTCTACCTCGCCTATGCTTCACAGCGCGTGCCTGAAATCACCGACACCATCGTCAACGTCGATAACGCCCAGAAATGGGGCTTCTCGCATGAGATGGGGCCATTCGAAATCTGGGACGCTATCGGCGTCGAGGAGACCGTGCCGCGCTTCGAAGCCGCGGGCTACCCGGTCGCGCAGTGGGTCAAGGACATGCTGGCGCAGGGCAACAAGACGTTCTACCAGCGTGACGCCGGCGGCCAGGTGACCGGCTACTACAGCCCGCAAGAAGGCAAGTATGTGCCGCTGGCGCGCGATCCGCGTGCTTACACCGTCGCGGCGCTCAAGGCGGGCGGCAAAGAAGTCGCGCGCAATGCGGGCGCGAGCATCTACGACATGGGCGACGGCGTGGCACTCTGGGAGTTCCACAGCCCAGCCAACGCCATTGACGCAGACGTGGTCGAGATGGGCTACAAGGCGCTCGATCTGCTGCAAAGCGATTTCGATGCGCTGGTCGTCGGCAATGATGCCGAGCGCTTCTGTGTCGGCGCGAATCTGTTCATGGTGGCAATGGCCGTCCAGAGCGAGCAGATGGATCAGCTCGACAAGACGATCCGCGATCTGCAAGATCTGGCGCAGGCGCTGCGCTATGCGCCCAAGCCAGTCGTGACAGCCGTGCATCACATGGCACTCGGCGGCGGCGCGGAACTGCTCATGAGCGGCGCGCGCACGGTCGCGCACGTCGAACTCTACGCCGGACTGGTCGAGGTCGGCGTCGGCCTGATCCCGGCGGGCGGCGGATGTAAGGAACTGCTGCGCCGTGTGCTCAATCCTGTCATGGAGTCGCACCCGAACGCCGATCCGATCCCGCACGTGCAGAAGATCTTCGAGCAGATCGCCACAGCGAAGGTCAGCGGCAGCGCCAAGGAAGCGCGCGAGATGGGCTTCCTCGCACCAAGCGACCGCATCGTCATGAACCGGGCGCACCTGCTCGGCGAGGCCAAGCGCGAGGCACTGCACATGGCCGATGGCTACGTGCCGCTGCGCGCCGGGAAGATCTACGCCGCCGGGCGTGATGTTCACGCCGCCCTGCTGATCGGCATCGAGGGCTTCATCGAGAGCAACTACGCGACCGAATACGACGCGCACATCGCCCGCAAGCTGGCCTACGTGCTGACCGGCGGCGCGGTCGCCGAGCCAGGCTGGGTCGATGAGCAGGCCATCCTGAACCTGGAGCGCGAGGTCTTCCTCGAACTGGTCAAGGAGCAGAAGACGCTCGACCGCATGGCGCACATGCTCCAGTTCAACAAGCCGCTGCGCAATTAGCGGTCGGCGGTTGGCGGTCGGCTTTTGGAAGATAGATGTAGGGGCGAGGTGCTGCCTCGCCCTGTGAAGGAACGCGAAGACATGGCATCAGAGATCCACAGCATCAACGTGATTTCCACCAATCCCAAAGTGCGCAATGGCCGCCCTTGCGTCGATGGTACAGGCATCGAGGTATCGGTTATTGTCATCGCAAAGATCGTGCATGGGCAATCCCCGGAAGAAATCGCCGCCGATTATCGGTTATCTCTGCCACAGGTCTATGGTGCGCTTGCCTACTACTATTTGCACAAGACTGAAATGGATGCAGTCATGGAGGAACGCCGCAAGTTAGCGGAATCGCTCAAGGAGCAACGTATTGGCAGCCGCCATTAAGCTCTACATTGACGAAAACCTCAGCCCAAAGATTGCCGAACAGCTTCGGATACGTGGGATCGATGCCGTGAGTGTTCATGACCTGGGGTTGCTGGGTGACAGCGATCAAATCCATCTTGAGCGTGCCATTGCCGAAGAGCGCGCCCTGGTGACAACAGACATGGACTTTCTCCAGATGGCTTCAAGCGGGATCGAACATACTGGGATCGTATTCGGCATCCAGGAGGATCATTCACTGGGGGATTGGGTGAAAGGTCTTGAATTAATCTGCTTTGTCTACACTCCTGAAGACATGAAAAATCATGTGGAATACTTGTAGAAAGAAGGACCACAACCATGCGTGAAGCAGTCATCGTCGCGGCGGCACGGACAGCCGTCGGCAAAGCGAAAAAGGGCACGACCCGCAACGTCCGCTCGGACGAGATGGCGGCGGCGGTCATCCAGGATTTGATGAAGCAGACCGGCGGCAAGCTCGATCCGAACGAGATCGACGACGTGATCATCGGCTGCGCGATGCCGGAGGGCAGCCAGGGCTTGAACTTCGCCCGCGTCATCAGCCTGCGCGCCGGGCTGCCGGTGGAAATCCCAGGCCAGACGGTCAACCGCTTCTGCTCGTCCGGCTTGCAGACCATCGCCAGCGCCGCCGAGCGGATCATCGCCGACGGCGCGGACGTGATCATCGCCGGGGGCGCGGAAACGATGTCGCTCGTGCCGATGACGGGCTTCCGCATCAGCCCCAACCCGTACATGGCCGCGAATGATCCGGCAGTCTACATGTCAATGGGCCACACGGCGGAACACGTCGCCGATGAATTCAACGTCAGCCGCGAAGACATGGATCAATTCGCCTACGAGAGTCACATGAAGGCCACACGGGCGACCGAGGCTGGCTACTTCAAGCAAGAAATCGTGCCCTACACGGTCGAGGAAACCTATATCGGTGAGGACGGCGAGCCGCACACGACGACGATCACTGTCGATCAGGATGAGCACCTGCGCGCGGATACGACCGTGGAAGGGTTGGCGAAACTCAAGCCGGTCTTCAAGCAGGGTGGCCGGGTGACGGCGGGCAACAGCAGCCCGCTCAGCGACGGCGCGGCAGGCGTGATCGTCATGGAAGCGGGCAAAGCCGCGCAGTTGGGGCTGAAGCCGCTGGCACGCTTCGTCGGCTTCAACGTGGCCGGTGTGCGCCCGGAGATCATGGGCGTCGGCCCGATTGCGGCCATCCCCCGGCTGCTCAAGCGCCAGGGCATGAGCCTGGATGACATCGACCTGTTCGAACTCAACGAGGCGTTTGCGTCGCAGTCATTGGCGGTCATCCGCCACCTGGAGATGAACGCCGAGAAGGTCAACGTCAATGGCGGCGCGATTGCGCTCGGCCACCCGCTCGGTTGCACCGGGTCGAAATTGACGGTACAACTGATTCATGAGATGAAGCGCCGCAGCAGCAAGTACGGCATGGTGACGATGTGCATTGGCGGCGGCATGGGCGCGGCGGGCATCTTCGAGAACTTGAATTGAGGCAAATCGCTGCCGGCGGCCAGCTTTTGAGATGAGACCGCCGGAGCAGATGCGGGAAGGGGTCACGACGCAAACGTGACCCCTTTTTTGGGGCTAGACCGCGATGTCCCGGCGCTGGAAGGCGTAGATCGCCAGGCCGAACAAGGCGAGAACGATCACGCTCAGGATCAGGAATTCGTTCCAGACAATGCCATTCTCCATGGTGCGCAGCGGCGAATAGTAGCTGTAGAACGAAAACTGCTTGATCGTACCGAGTGCCTCCTCGGCGATCGAGGACAGATTGGTGACGAAATATGACGCGATAATGATCGCGCCGGTGATGCCTGCCGCAAGGTTACGCGAGCGCAGCAGCGTTGAGAAGAAAAGTGCCATCGCTGCCATCACCAACGTGATCGGCAGCATGGAGAACGATCCTTCGATAATGCGCCCGATTGAGACCTCCGCCAGTTCCGGTGTCATCAGGACGCCAATTAGAGCGCCGACGCCATTGAGCAGCAGCACCAGCAAGAGAATCACGAGCACGGCAGCGGACTTCTCGACGATCACCTGCCAGCGCGGGATCGGTGTGCCGAGCAGCACGTCGAGCGTGCCGCGTTCTTCTTCGTTGGCGACGACACCGAGACCCAGCAGCACCGCGTAGACCGCCATGTAGAGCGGCACAAATGCGAGCATGTAGGTTGAGATATAGCCGGCAGGCGTCGCGAAAGCAGCAGCATCGGCATTTTCACCCAGGAAAGCCTTGTAGAACGGGCTGTTCAACAGCTCCGTCATGCCGGCAAAAGCCTCGGAAATCGAAGGGAAAAGCGTGAATTCGAACAGAGCGATGAGGCCGAGGCCAATCCCCCAGCTCAGAATGCCAATACGCGAATCCCAAAGTGTACGTTTGAAGATCACACCTACGTTTTTCATGATGCGCCCTCCCCGTAATACTCGAGGAAGATCGTTTCGAGTGTCGGTTCCTCGTAGGTCATGTCGATGACGTGATGCTGTGCTGCCAGCTTGATCACCGGGTCAAGCTCGCCGGTCACGCGGAAGCGCAGCGTGCCGTTGTGCGCCGTGACATCCGAGACGCCGTCCAGCGCTTCGAAAGCCTGTGGATTGGCGCTGTCGTCCAGGCGCAGGGTCATCCAGCGGAAGTAGACCCGCTTGAGATCGCCGATGCGTTCGACCGCTGCCAGCCGCCCGCCGCGCAGGATGCCCACCCGGTCGCAGACATGTTCGACTTCGGGCAGGTTGTGCGACGACATGAAGACCGTGCGCCCTTCGCTGCTGATCTCGCGGATCAGGCTGTAAAAGGTCTGCTGCACGAGCGGATCGAGGCCGTTGGTCGGCTCGTCCAGGATCAACAGATCGGGCTTGTGCATGAGCGCCTGGATCAACCCCAGCTTGCGTTTCATGCCCGACGAGCAGGCTTTAACCTTGCGGCTCATGTCCATGTCCAGCCGGTCGGCAAGCTGGCCGACGTAGTTCTTATCCACGCCGCCGCGCAGCTCACCCAGGTAGTTGATTACATCCCAGCCAGTCATGTGATTCCAGAGCGAAAGCTCGCCCGGAAGATTGCCGAGGCGCTCGCGAATCTTGACGCTGTCCTGCTGGATGTCCATGTCGAAGATATGGGCATGTCCGGCAGTTGGCCGGATCAAATCCAGCAGCATACGGATGGTGGTCGTCTTGCCCGCGCCGTTCGGGCCGAGATAACCAAAGACTTCGCCGCGATAAACGTCCAACCGAAGATCGGTCAGAGCGTGAACATTGCCATAATGCTTGGTCAATCCTTCAATGTGGATGACCGCATTATTTGACTGATTCATAGACCCTCCCATCATCCAGTGGGGTATCGAGAAATCGTCATTCCGGAATGACAAGACAGGTTTCTGCTGTTGCTCTGAATAACAGCCTAGCACCATTTGTGGTAAACGGCGCGCCATGCCCCTCAGAACTGGGGGGTGATGAATCTAGATCGGTCGAAAAAAAGATATGCATGGCGTTATACTCGGTATACTACTCGCATATTTCAGGAAACAACCGATGCAATACGTCAATCTCGGCAAGACCGGCTTGAAGGTTTCGCGCATCTGTCTGGGGTGTATGACCTATGGATCATCGCAGTGGCGACCGTGGGTTCTGGATGCGGATCAGGGCATCCCATTCATTCACCACGCGCTCGAACTGGGCATCAATTTCTTCGATACCGCCGATATGTACTCGTTGGGTGTGAGCGAGGAAGTCGTCGGGGGCGCGCTCAAGGGCGTGCCGCGTGACGAGATCGTCGTCGCGACCAAGACCTATTGGCCCATGGGTGACAAGCCCAACCAGCGCGGTCTCTCACGTAAGCACATCATGGAAAGCATCGACGCCTCGCTGCGCCGCCTCAACCTGGACTATGTCGATCTCTTCCAGATCCACCGCTGGGATTACGACACGCCCATCGAAGAGACGCTGGAAGCGTTGGACGACATGGTGCGCGCGGGCAAGGCGCTCTACATCGGCGCGAGCAGCATGTTCGCCTGGCAGTTCGCGCAGGCGCTCTACAAGGCGGATCTCCATGGCTGGACGCGCTTCGCCACCATGCAGAATCACTACAATCTGATCTACCGGGAGGAAGAGCGTGAAATGAACCCGCTGTGCGTGGCGGAGGGCGTCGGCTTGATCCCGTGGAGTCCGCTGGCGCGCGGCTTCCTGGCGGGCAATCGCACGCCGGATAAGAGCGGCGAAACGGCGCGCGCGCAGACGGACAACCTGGCGCAGGCATACTACTTCCAGCCATCGGATTTCGCGGTGCTGGAGCGTGTCACCGCACTCGCGGAAAAGCACGGCGTCAAACCGGCGCAGATCGCCCTGGCATGGATGCTGCACAAACCCGGCGTCGCCGCGCCCATCGTCGGCGCAAGCAAGCTGGCGCATCTCGAAGACGCGGTTACCGCGGTCGAGATCGCGCTAACGCCGGAGGAAATCACTGACCTGGAAGCGCCCTACACCCCGCGCGAAATCCTGGGGCATTCATAAACGAAAGCGTGACGACGGTCAAATCTGGGATGAACCGCAAAGTCTCAAAGAACACAAAGAGTATGCCTCTTGATTTACCCTTTGCGTCCTTCGCGTCTTTGCGGTTCCAATTCTCTTACTGTCTCCTACGTATACCGTTCGCGAATGAACGCGCTGGCGTAATCCAACACCGAAACAACGATGGCAATCGCCAGCACGGCGACGCCCGCATCCCGGTAGCGCAGGAGGTTGATCTGCTGCTGGAGCAGGAAGCCGATACCACCGCCGCCGACGAAACCGATAATCGTGGACATACGTACGTTGATGTCCCAGCGATACATGGTGAAGGCGATGTACGGCGGGATAATCTGCGGCACGACGGCGTACATGATCGTCTGCAAGCGGTTCGCGCCGGTGCTTTGCAGCGCTTCAATCGGGCCGGTGTCGATGTTCTCGACCTGTTCCGAGTAGAGCTTGCCGAGCGACGCCACCGAATGCAGCGCCAGCGCCAGCACACCGGCGAACGGGCCGATGCCGACCCAGATGACGAAGACGAGGCCCATGATTAACGGCTCGATGGAGCGGATGGCATTGAGCAGCGTGCGCGTGCCGGTATACAGCACCTGGCCGATGGGGAAGTTGGAACGCGTTCCGGCCAGCCCCCCGGCCAGCCCACCGAGCACCAGCCCGATCAGGAGCGCCTCAAACAGATAGCTCGATACTTCCAGGCCCGCCACAGTAAAGGCCGTGCGCGAAGACGGCAGCGCCCCTTCCACGACGGCGCGCTGAACGTTCAGCAGCGAATATGTGATCAGGAAGGCGACAATCGAACCGAGCCAGCCGAGTACGGTCATGGTCAGGCTGTCGGAGTGGCTGGGTTCGAGCGGTTTCGGGACAAAACGGCGATAAAGCTGCGGCAGGATCGCCCCACCCAGGCCAGCGGCAAACACCGGGGTCAGCAGGCCGAGCCAGGCCGCCTTTGTGCCCAGGAAGGCCACCACGCCCAGAACGACAGCACCGCTGAGAGCGCCCAGAATTGCACCGAGCACGTGGCTCATGTTGACGCTCACCGTCTTCAAAGCGTCGCGGGTGAGCGCTGTGCCAATGGACGACAGCGTGAACGCGCCCGCGATCCCGGCGACCAGCGGCATCGCCAGCCGGATGAGTTCGCCAATCGAGCCGATAAACGTGCCGAAGAAACCCAGTTGTGACACCCGTCCAAGCAGCAGACCGACCGCGCCGAGCAACCCGAACACGGCGATAGCGACCACGGCGACGATGAGCGCGTTGAGGATGGCGCGTCCCATGTTGGCCGCGTCGGACGGTTCGGAGGCGCGCATCCGGCGTGCCGAAGCGACACTCGCGAAAGCGATCAGGCCGCCCAGACCGGCACTGGCCGCCGCGCCGCCCGTGCCCACACTGAGCATCACATTGCCGAGCGCGCCCAACAAGAACGTGCCCAGGACAAAGCCCACAGGCAGAAGCGCAACACTCAGCAGCAAGCCGCCCATTGGCGTGCGCACGTTGCGCATCAGGTTATAGGCGGCGAAGAAGCTGAGGATAGCGGCAGGCAAAATCGAGACGGTGGTAGCGATCAGCGCCAGGAAGATCGTCTCCAGCATCTTCTCGATGACCAGATCGGTCGTTTGGCTGATCTGGGGCGGGCCAGACGGGACACGTCCCTGCGCCTCGATGGTGTGTAGCTGACCTGCGGAACCTCGAATACGTGGCACCTCGATCTGGACGGAGAACGTGCCGTCATCACGGGTGATGAAATTGTCGCCATCACGCCCTACGACCTGGCGAATGCGCCGCTCGCCGCTGAGATCGATCCAGTTGAGACGCGCCAGTTGATCGCCGGCGAAGTTATAGCCATTGACCGTGACGAGTTCATTGGCGTTAGCGCAGGCAGGTTCGACGACGATGTAAGGGCCAGCGGACGGCGTGACTTCCGGCGGTGTGAACCCGTCCGGGCAGCCGATGGTGAACGTGGTTGTCGAGACCGTTACGTCATATTCCTGTGTGAAGACGTTGGGTGAGAGCAGTTCCTGCAGCGCATTGCCAACGTTGATCTGTCTTGTCGGCTGCTGAGGCACAGACAGGTCGATGTCAGTGACCGTCCAGCCGTACGCGAAAATGATCAGCATGGCGGCCAGCCCGATAATCCAGAGCAGACGGCGGAATGACCGCTGTGATGCAGTATTGTTTTGTGGTGCCATGGCTTCCTCCGCTCAGTGAATTTCGACTTCAACGGCGTCTTCGCCGTAGATCGCCCTGAACCGATCATTATCAATGTCACGCGGCAGACCGTCGAACTCCAGTTTGCCGTCTTTGAGGGCGATCACCCGGTCGGCGTAGGCACGCGCCAGGCTCAAGAAATGTAAGCTGCACAAAATCGTAATGCCATCTTCTTTGTTGAGTAATTCAAGGTACTTCATGACCGAATGTGAGGTGGCGGGGTCAAGGCTGGCGACCGGCTCGTCGGCGAGCATCATTTCCGGGTCTTGCATGAGCGCCCGCGCAATGCCGACACGCTGCTGCTGGCCGCCGCTGAGCGCGCTGGCGCTGTTGTAGGCTTTGTCGGCAATGCCAACGCGTTCGAGCGCCGCCAGCGCCCGCTCTTTTTCGCTGGAGGGGATGTAATTCACCACGCTATAGAGGGGGTTCATGTAGCCGAGACGCCCGGACATGACGTTGGTCAGTACAGACGAGCGTTTAACCAGGTTGAACTGCTGAAAGATCATGCCGATGCGGCGGCGGATGCCGCGCAGCTCATCATCGCTGGCCGCCGTGATGTCGAGGCCGTTCCAGACGATGCGTCCTTTGGTCGGCTCGATCAGCCGGTTGATGCAGCGCAGCAGTGTCGATTTACCCGACCCGCTCAGGCCAATGATCGAGACGAACTGCCCTTCCGGGACTTCGAGCGAGAGGTTGTCAATCGCGACCAAGCCGTTGTCATAGATTTTGGTGAGGTTTTCGATTAAGAGCATCCGGCGTTCCCTGTACCTGCTGAAAACAGAAGCGATGGGCTTGAGTGTTTCCCCTCTCCACATTCCCCTCCCCAATTGCGATGGGGAGGGGAAGAACCGCCAGGTTCAGGGGTGGGGATGTAAACGCATCCAAACCATGAATTCCATTCCTGTATCTAGAAAGAGCGGGCAGAGGATGCCCCCTACCCGCTGATGTCGACCTATACTGCTGTCGAACTCGCGCTTAGTTGAAGATGTCTTCTTCCGTCAAGCCGAGAATCTCGAACTGGAGGCGCACAGGATCATAACCACTATCGTCGATGGGCGCTAGGCCGCTCCAACCATAGAAGTCCTCGCTGCCGATGGACTGCGCCCAACCATCGGTCTGGGCGAAGGCATAGAGCGCGTCGAGGATCTGGGTGCGCAGTTCAGCCGGGAAGTCCGGGCCGAAGCTCAGGGTGTCGTTCGGAATCGGGGCGCTCAGGCGCAGGATACGCACCGCATCGACCACGTCCGGCGCGGTCTCGCGGATGTTGGCGCGCGCATCGAGAATGCGCACGTCGCCGACGTAGAGGTTGCCATCTTCGCCAATACGCGATTCGTCAACCGTCAGATCGTAGGGTTCGGCCAGATCGCCGATGCGCCAGGCTGCGCCGGGAACCGTTGGCGGGCTGTAGAAGGTGGTGCCGAAATCGGCTTCACCGCTGTAGACCGCCTGCACGACCTGGTTGTGACCACCGGCTTCGACAGTCTGACCCGGCTCGATGCCAGCAGCCTGAAGCTCAACCGACGGCACAATGAAGCCCGATGTTGAACCGGCATCCGGGTACGCCCAGGTACGACCGGCCAGGTCGCCGTAAGTGTAAATATCGCTGTCACGGCGCACGATGTAGGCCGTCCAGTAAACATTCCAGCCACGACGCACTGCCGCCGCCACCACTTCCACGCCGCAGCGATTGTTGGCGATGACGTAGCCAGCCGCCGGGATGAAGCCGATCGAGCTATCCGGCGCGGCGCACATCGCTTCGACGGTAGCTGCATAGGACGTGGGGACGGCGACTTCGAAGTTCAGGCCGGTCGCTTCCTTGAGCGCCGCTGCCATCACCTCACCACCGGTGGTGATCGTCTGGGCTTCCACCGAGGGAACGAAGTAAACCTGGATCGGATTGCCTTCGCTACCCAGATCCCCCTGCGCGAGAGCAGCCGGAAGCGCCACGGACAGGGCGAGCAGCACCAACAGAACGGGCAGCACAAATTTCGGGCGCATAATGTCTCCTTCTTAAATCAAGGGCACAGTTTCATCGCAAAATGCCACCCTTTGATGGCATACGCAATTGCAACACCTACTATAGCGCTCTTTTTGTTAAGCGAATGTTAAATTCTTAACAATTTTCCCTGATCAAAACACGCAGAAATCGACATACTTTCTGAAAAAATTTCCATCCGTGAGCAAATCCTAAAAACGTAAAGCGCCTGAATAAAAAATGAACGCAAACCTCTATTCTTCCTTTATCTCAATTTATTGACAACAAACCTAGAATAACATTCATGAAGATCGATGATCCAAGGATTAAGGTTCACATCATGCAGACGTTATCGTCCTCATTTGTCCGTATCATGCGCTACACCATCATTCTGGCGCTGGTAGCTTTCTCGTTGGCCCTGCCTTTTGCTGCGTTTGCGGATGGCGACGCTGCGCTGGCCGGAGCGACGATCACGATCCCGGCGCTCAACCTGAGCACGTCGGTGGTCAACATCCCGCTCGACCCGACCATCGGCACCTGGAACACCAACAGCCTGGGCGGGAATATCGGCCATTTCGAGTACACCCCCTGGCTGGGCGAAACCGGCAACATCGTGCTCGGCGGTCACTCCACGGATGACGAAGGCGCGCCGAGCATCTTCTATCA
This sequence comes from Anaerolineae bacterium, assembly GCA_023382675.1. GTDB lineage: Bacteria > Chloroflexota > Anaerolineae > Aggregatilineales > Phototrophicaceae > Flexifilum. The sequence continues at coordinate 89,020 of JAHDWN010000003.1, read as the reverse complement.
TCTGGAAGACATCGAGGTTGGGGATGCTGTCACGATCAGCAACGGGTCAGCTGTGCAGAAATACGTGGTGACGGGGAAGCGCTTTGTGGCGATCAGCGATGTGTCAGTGCTCTACCCCACTCGTAATGACACCGTCACGCTGATCACCTGCGCAGGTTACAACGGCGAAACTGGTGTTTACGAGCAGCGGCTTGTGGTAACAGCGCGCCGTGTAGACTAGGGTCGGTTATGCACCGATGAAAACTACGCCAATACAACGGTGGGAAGAAGCGAAAACCTTGTCCCACCGGCGTAAATGATGACGAATGGGCGCTCATCGCGCCCTGTTCGTTTTTACACATTGCTCGTTACTCAACGCGCATGCTTTTGCTGCTCAATTTCGACTTTTTACGGTCGTCACTTCACCGTGATATAGCGCCAGACCACGAAGATAGCGATGAGATTTAACCCGATGGCGACCAGACAATTCGCCAGCAGCCCGGAAGCAAACAGCGCCGGAGCCACCGGGGTCAGCAGCGCCCGCCCCAGCGTCACGGCAGTCATCAACATCGTCAGATACATCGCACGGGCATTCGGGCTGAGTTCGGTTGCCAGGGGAATAGTGGCGACGACGCTCGTTTCAAAGGTCAGGTAGAAGAAAAACAGCCCGACCAGCGCCAGATTCACGTCAACACCGGTCAGCGGCAGGATGAGGCACGCCAGGATGTTGCCGCTCACGCCGACCAGCACCAGGCGGCGCTTACCAAACTTGTCGGCGAACGCTGTGACGATCCCCTCACCAGCAAGTTCAGACAACCCGATGACCGCCGCTGCGACTGCCAGCGCTGCCAGTTGAATGCCGAACGAGTCTTCAATCCAGGTGCTGAAGACGACAGTGACGAGTTGATTGGCGGCGCTGATGCTGAAGCCCAGGCCTAACCCGGCCAGCGCCATCGGGCTGCTGGTGGCAGCGCGCAACGCAGGCAGAAACGCCACATGATGCACCACCGGGGTATCCGGCTCGATCCGCAGACCGATAATCACGAAGCTGACCGCGCCGAGAAGCGCCAGCGCCAGGAACGGAGCCTGCCAGTTGTAATTGGCAATCAGCCAGGTCATCGCCGGAACCCCGAACAAAAACGCGCCCGACCACGCCAGCTCGACAAAGCCCATGTATAGACCGCGCCGGTGATACGGCACTTTGTCGCCGATGTACGCGTGCATCGCCGGGCCGAGCGCCGTTCTGCCAAGCGCGCCCAACAGCAAGGCAATCGCCAGCCCGGTAAAATCGGGCATAATGAAGACACTGACCATGCCCGCAACAAACAGCAGCAGACCCAGCAGGATGGTAAACTTGCGCCCGCGCAGTTCGGCAATTCTGCCGATGAACGGCGCGACCAGACCCAGCAACTGCATCAACGTCAGGATGCCGACGATGGCACTGATTTCGACCTGAACCCCGCGCGCGAAGACCGGCAGCAGCGGGTAAATCATGCGTGATCCCGTGTCGATGATGGTGCGCGTCCCGGTCAGCAGGGCGACCACCGGCAGCATGGGCCAGACCTTCCGCTTTTCGAGCCAAGACGACATCATGAACGCGGTCCTGAATAACTGTGGGTAGGCTCACAGTATCCCATAGGGTCAGGCAGTCTGCCTAGAGCGTTTTATGGTCTATTACGGATTTTTCCCTCACTCTGCGCAACACAGGTGAGCTGTCCTTCTCCCACGAAGGCGGGGAGAAGGACAAAAGCCGTTGTACTCCCCCGCTTCCCGTTCACGTGGGCACGAACAAGAGGTTCGTTGGGGTCGGGGGTGAGGGCAAAAAGCGCACAACAGCCTCTAGACCGCCCATGACGATGCCGAACAAGCGGTGGCGTCGTCCAGAACCGACGGTTGAGGCTGGGTTGCTGCACGGCGACGCAGCCAACGCAGCGGGCGTAGGTGCGCAACCACGCGCAGTGCCCGCTGTTTGTTTTGCTCGTGCAAGGCTTCGCGTATCAGCCGCATTTGCTCCGCACGCCGCAACTGATCACGCACATTCGACTGGTGGATCAAGATCATCATGTATTCGTGCTCGATCACCGCTCGCTCTCCTTCTGATGCCTGAACGCGCATCTACCCACCACTGTATGGCGTCGGGCGGCGTATGTGAACTTATTTAGCAGCGGCTAAAGACCTCGGCGATCAAATCCAAGGATCAGTCTCCATACGCCAAACTGTTTTAGCGAACGCTAAATCGGTTCAAAACAGCGGTAAAAAAGCATATAGTAGAGAAGAGATGAGTTGCGCGGAATCTCGGTATGGCGATCACGATTCAAATTCAGCCTGGCGACCTGGAACAACTGCGTTTTTCTGTCAGTCCGCTGATCGAGTTGACCTTCAGCTATGCACTGCTGCACAAACCGGCGCATCATGGGCTGCACCCCCGCTGGGTGGAGGCTGTGAACCAGAATCTCTGGAATCTGGACTTCCCCTATATGGCGGCAGTCGTCCCGCTGAAGCACTACCTGGCCGATTTTGTGACGCCAACGCCGACCGCCGACCATAGCGACATCGAAACGGAACTCCGCCGCGTTCAGGCGACTCCGCCCCAGATCGTACGCAACAACATCGAGTACATCATCGAGCTTGACGGCGAAACCGAAACCCGGCGTCATTTTCTGGCATATCCAGACGAAGCGCTCTTTTGCCTGACCGAGGAACTGCGGCTTTTCTGGGAGCGCGCGCTTTCGCTCTACTGGTCGCGCATCGAGACCGTGCTTGAGAATGACATCCTCTATCGCGCACGCCAGCAGGCGCTGGAAGGCGCAGAGATGATGGTCAATAACCTGGGCGACGACCTGCGCTATCAAGCACGCACGCTGGAAATCCTCAAACACTGCGCGCCAACCCAGATATGCCACTATCTGACTACGCTTGGCGGCACTGGCATCCGGCTCGTGCCGACCGTCTTCAAAGATGCGCTCGTTTCCTGGCAGACCGCACCGGAGTGGGAGCCGATGATTATCTACGGCGCGCGTGGCGCAGGTCTGTGGTATAGCACCGGCCTGCCGGAGCCAGAAGGGGCGCTGCGTGCCGTCTTTGGCGATGCCCGCGCCGCGCTGCTCCAGGCGCTGAACATGCCCGGCCACACCAGTGAACTGGCGCAGCGGTTGGGTATCACATCCGGCGCGGTTTCGCAGCAACTGGCGAAGCTCAACGAGGCCGGGCTGGTCGAAAGCCACCGCAGCGGCTACCACGTCTACTACCGGCTGAGTCACCGGGGCGCGCAGTTGATGGCGCTGTTTGCAGGGTAAGAGTGATTGCAGGCCGGTTGTGTACTGGCAAAACGCGGTAATCCCCGATTTTTGCACTTTCCCGCCATCCGCGCTATTAATTCAGCTTCCTTAGATCAACAGGGCGTATTGCCCTGTTTGCTTAAATTACCGAAACGCAGAAGGAGACTGGATATGCGCAAACTATACATCCTGCTTGTGGTCGCCCTGACGCTGGTGCTGGCGCTCAGTTTGAGCGGCCTGGCATCGGCGCAACCCACCGGCAAGCTAGCGGAAGTGATCGCGCGAGGCAAGCTGATTTGCGGTGTCAACGGCACACTGCCTGGCTTCGGGTTCATCGACGCGGATACGGGTGCAGTTTCGGGCTTCGACGCAGACTTCTGCCGTGCGTTTGCCGCCGCCATTTTTGGCGAGGTGACAGCCGACAATCTTGAGTTCGTGCCGCTGACCGCAGCCGAGCGCTTCACCGCCCTGCAATCCGGCCAGATTGATGTGCTCAGCCGCAACACCACCTGGACGCTCAGCCGCGATACCGACCTGCTCGGCGAATTCGCCCCCGTGACCTTCTATGACGGTCAGGGCTTGATGGTTCGCACTGACCTCGGCGTGAGCACAATCGACGAACTGAACGGCGCGAGCTTCTGCACGCTGACCGGCACAACGACCGAATTGAATATCACCGATGCGATGACGGCGCGCGGCTTCGAATTCGAACTCATTCCGTTTGACGCCTCCGCTGATAGCTTCGCCGCCTTCGAGGCCGGGCGCTGTGACGTGCTGACGAGCGACAAGAGCCAGCTCGCCGGTCTGCGTTCGTCCGCAGTCGATCCCAACCTGTACGTGATCCTGGCTGATACGCTCTCGAAAGAGCCGCTGGCGCCGATGGTGCTCGAAGGTGACGACGACTGGCTGAACGTCATCCGTTGGGCCGTCTTCGCGACCTTCCAGGCCGAAGAATTCGGCATCACCCAGGCCAATATCGAGGAGATGGTTGCCAATCCGCCGAACGCCGAAATCGGGCGTTTCGTCGGCGCAGAAGGTGAACTTGGTGGCTTCCTCGGCCTGAGCAGCGACTTTGCCGCCGACGTGATCCGCGCCGTGGGTAACTACGGTGAAATCTACGACCGCAATATCGGCCCCATCGGCATCAGCCGCGAAGGCACGCTCAACGCTTCCTGGCAAGACGGCGGCGTGCTCTATGCGCCTGCATGGCGTTAGGTTTGCGGCGATAGCAGGAATGACAACGGGGGCGAGTGTTCGCCCCCGTTTTTGTTCAGATGCTATTCCGCCCAGGCCAGCGGCGGCGGCGGCGCAAAGGCCGATGTCAGTTCGACCGGCTGATTGTCTGCCATCGAGCGCGCGGCTGCCGTCAGGATGTCGGTGACGTGGGCGGCCTGCTCGCCGGAGAAGCGATGCGGGCGATTTTCGATCAAGGCCATGACCAGCTCGTGGACGCCACGCCCCCACGGCACGTGATCGTGGGACGGCTGGCGCAGCAGGGGAACATCCGCTAATGGCTGGCCGAACTCGGCATACTGCACCTTGCAGGTGAAGTTATGGAAGCTTTCCAGGAAGAGCGAGCCGAGATCGCCATGGAACTCGATGCCGGTCTGGCGTGTCGTCTGGTTGCTGACGTAGAAATCGGTCGTCAGGCGCACGACCGTGCCCGACGCGGTTTCCAGCATCGTGACGGCCAGGTCCGGCGTGTTGATGTGGAAGGGCACGCCTTCCTTAGTGACACGATCCGCATGGAGGACTTTGCCGTAAGAGACGACGCGCTTGACCGGGCCAAAGAGCGCCGTCAGGATCGTCAGCGGGTAGACGCCCACGTCGAACAGCGCGCCGACTTCGTAGAACGGGCCGGGCGCGGGATGCCAAGACTCGATGCGTCCCCAATTCACGTCAGCAAAGGCGACGCGCACCGTGCCCAGCTTGCCATCATGGATGAGCTTCCAGGCAGTTTGCTGCGCCTCGCCCATGAGCGTGAACGGTGAGCAGGCCAGCCGCAGACCGCGCTCCTTCGCCAACGCCACCAGCTCGTGCGCGCCTTCAGAGGTCGTCGCCATCGGTTTTTCGCTGAAGACGTGCTTCCCCGCGCGCAGGGCACGTTCGGAGATGTCTTTGTGCGCGAAATGCGAGGTCAGATTGACCGCGATCTGCACCCGTGGGTCGGCGAGCAGGCTGTCCACGTCCGGGTAGACCTGAGTTTCATGTTCCTCGCCAAAGACGCGCGCGCGCGCGGCGTCCATATCTGTGACACCCAGCAGCTCGATCTCTGGATAATTCTTGAGATCGCGCGCGTAAGCACCGGCGATGTTTCCACAGCCGATCAAGGCAACGCCATATGTCGTCATGATGCCATCCATTCTCTGAGAAGCTGCAAATTAACCTTCAAATCGTCCGCAGGATCGAACAGGTCGGGTTCGTGCTCGATACTGATCGGGCCAGCGTAGCCGATGGCGCGCAGGGTGCGCACACACTGCTCGACCGGCACGCAGCCCATGCCAAAGCGACAGGTTTCGTGCGCGCCGGGCTGGCGCACATCCTTGAGATGCACATGCACCAATCGATCCCGCAGTTCATCGAGCGCCTGGGCGGCGTCGTAGCCCTGCGTGCCATACCAGCCGGTATCGACCGCCGTGCCGATGACATCCTCATCATCCGCCTCCAGCCGCGCCAGCATCACCTGGGGCGTCTTTTCGGGATGATTCTCGATCCCCAGCTTCAGCCCGCTCTCGCGCAGTCTGGCGACGACATAGGCGCGGTCGGAGTCGAGCAGGCTGGTGCCGCCGCCGAGGATGGCGCAGTCAAAGCGCCCGGCCAAGCGACAGACCGCATCGAATTCTGCGCGCGTGCCGCCAAACCAGCCGGCCAGGCTCACCACCGGGAAGCGGTAGCGCTGGAGCAAATCAAGCGCGGCGCTGATGTGCGTCTCGGTCGCCCATTCGGGATGCAAGATGGCGAGCCAGAGATCGATGGCCGCGTAGCCGAGCGCCTGGATGTCGCGCAGATAGGCGTCGAAGCGTTCGGCGAACGTCTCTGCCGGGCGAAAGTGCGCCTGGGTGGCGTCGTCGCCCTGCATCCAGCCCTCAGTCATGTGATAGCCGACAGGCCGCGCGACATAGTTGGCCGTCATGAACGAGATCGTGTTCTTCATCATCTCAGCCGCCTGGACACTCAATGAGGAAACATTGCATACCCACACCCGATCCCGAATGATAGCGAAGAACCTGATTGCGGCATAGGTGTTTGTGTGGCGGGGTCATGCTGGTGGGTTGGCGCACGCGAAGACGATCGCGGTGAGCAATCCGTAGGTGAAGCGCATGAACGATTGTATGAGACAACGGGCGCGTCTGGCTAGGCGCGCCCGCTGTTTTTCTCGCGGGTTATCATCTTCTGGAAAGAACGAAACTTGCTCGCTCGTGCCCGACAGTGCATGGTGTCTGAACACTGGGCGCAGTAGGCAAAGCATCGTTTGGCTAAAGAGAGCGTGGCTGTTGCTCCGTGCTCACCGATTCAAATCTTCCCCGCAGCGAGGGAGAGCCGGCTCGTACCAATGATCATGATTGCTCGCGCTGCAAATAAGCCGCGCGCATTTGCCCGGCCATTTGCATATTCACATACACTTGAATGCCAAACGCGCTTGCTCGAATCGCCTCATCCGCTTTAGAGGTAATCTGATCGATGATGACGACCCTGCCGAGCGCATTCGACAAATCCCGATACACACTGACGATGTCAGCCGTAATCAGTAATTCGTCGCCGATCTCTAGCTGCGGCCCTGTATAGGCTACCTGGGATGATTCCTTGTTTGTTTCCGTGCCGTGACCGGGCGACCGGCCTTTGCCCAGCAGAGGCATCATGACCACACGCTGAAAAGCTTCGATCTGTGGTTTCAGTTTGTCCAGAAGCACTTTGATCCCTGGCTGGTTAGCCATGTCGCTCTCCTCGATTGCCCCAAGAGTTCAGCAGCGCGCTGCTTCAGCCATCCGCTGCAAATACACTTCGGATGGCGTTAGCCATCCATCCGCCCGATGACGGTTTTTCAGGCGGCTTTTTTCACCAGACGTAAGGCCTTGTACTGGGCGACATCGGGGTGCAGCTTGTGCCAGGCAGTCAGCTCCGCTTTGAAGAGCGATGAAAGAGTCTGGCAGAGGGGCGTATAGGCCGCACCGTCCTTCATCCCGATCACCTGATGCATGCTGCCACACAGTGGGCAGCACCTCAGCCAATCCACCGCGCCAACGGTTTCAACGGCGGCCTGGGGCAAACCATTGTCAATGACCAGCTTGAAATTCTTCTGAATATGGGGTGCCGATGTAGCCATAAACCTGTTACTCCATTGCATACATTACCGAATTCAGCATCCGGTATGCACTTTGACTCATGTCAGCAGAGATGCTGCTGCGCGCTTCATCACTCTCACATGCAGGGCGGTAGTGTACGTAGAATGTAGGATGGGACCTGGTCCGGTGATATGCCAGGAAATACAGCGCAAGCGTGCCTTGCACTGTATTTATTCTGTGAATCCAGCGAGTGGATTAGAAACGGGTGTTGCGTCTAGAACCGCCGCTTGAACGCTCTTCGCGCGGACGTGCTTCATTCACCGTCAAGGTACGATTATCCAGTGAATAACCGTTAAACCGCTGGATCGCGGCCTGGGCTGCTTCATCGGTTGTCATTTGCACAAAGGCAAATCCCTTGGGCCGGCCCGTGTCTCGATCTGTGATCACGTTGATTTCGGTGACTTCACCGACCTGAGCGAACAACTCGCGAAGCTGAGCTTCGGTGACGTCGTAAGACAGATTACCGACATACAGCTTTTTAGCCATGACATGCTCCCATACATATAGATTGGAGAGATTGATAGGGTAGGTAAGCAGTCGTGGCAAAGATGCAGAAGTGGTCGTCTTAGAAGCACAGGAAGAGCACAAAGTGCAAAATCGGCCAGGGAGATTTTTGTACCCTATTCAAGCACATTATGGCACAGTTCGAAAACATTGTAAATGCGCGATTAAAACCTTCATAAATACATTGTAATTTTGTCTCTCATATCAAGCCGATCTTTGAGCACCATTGTCATCAGCGTACAGGCTAAGGATTGCCGCGGGCGATTATTATACCAACGGCAAAATCGGGGCTTCAATTCTGGCCGCGATGGGTGTATACTATCGCGTAGTTTATTTCCTCGACATGTTTGATCTCCCGTTTCTCCCTTGAATTTCCAAGCTGAAGTGGTCTCAAACCCGATTGGAAGACTCGTTGTGCCCAGGGTTTTGTGCTGCCTCTTGGGAATTGACAACTTGTAACGCAGCACCAAAGCAAACAAAACAGACACATGACAAAGAAACTGAGAATCATTCCTCTGGGCGGCCTGGGGGAAATCGGCAAGAACATGACGGTTCTTGAGTACGGCCGCAACATGATCGTGGTCGATTGCGGGGTGATGTTCCCCGAAAGCGACATGTATGGCATCGACCTGGTCTTGCCGCAGTTCGACTACCTGGTCGAGAATCAAGATCAGCTGCGCGGGATTGTGCTGACGCATGGTCACATGGATCATATCGGCGGTCTGCCCTATCTGCTGCGGCAAGTGAAGACGTCGATCTATGGCACGGCGCTGACCATCGGCATGGTCAAACGCCAGCTTGAAGAAGGCAAGGTTATTCAGCAGGCCAATCTTCAGGTGGTTCAGGACAAGGCTGCCTTTCAATTGGGGCCGTTCAAGATCAGCCTGTTTCCGGTCGCACACTCCATCCCTGGCGCAGTGGGCCTGGTCATCGATACGCCCGTCGGCGCAGTTGTCCATACGGGCGATTACAAGCTTGACGAGACCCCGTCCGGCGGACGCACCACCGATCTGAAGCGCCTGCGCCAGTTGACGCCGAACGGCGTGTTGGCGCTGCTGGCCGACAGCACGAATGCGGATCGGCCCGGTCGTACCCAGACAGAACAAGTGGTGTCGGATGAACTGGATCGCCTGTTCGCCGAGGCCAGGCACGGGCGCATCATCATCGCCACCTTTGCCTCGCTGCTGGCGCGCCTGCAAGAGATCATGACGCTGGCGAAAAAGCATGGGCGCAAAGTAGCGCTCACCGGACGCAGTCTGCAAGAGAACGTCGCCCTGGCGCGTGAGCTGGGCTACCTCAAGATTCCGGATCGCCTGCTGGTGGATATTGATGCCCGCATACCGGACGACAAGCTGCTCATCCTTTCGACTGGATCACAGGGCGAGCCGCGTTCTGCTTTGAACCGGATGGCGCAGGGGGAACACCGGCAAGTCCAGGTCAAACGCGGCGATACCATCATCATTTCCGGCGGCACGATCCCCGGTAATGAGGAAGAAGTTGGCCGGATGCTCAACAAGCTGTTTGAGCGCGGCGCGAACGTAATCTACGGCAAACTCGCCGATGTCCACGTTTCGGGCCATGGCAGCCGCGATGAAATGCAGATCATGTTGGAGACGGTGCAGCCCCGGTATCTGATCCCGGTGCATGGCGAAACCCGGCATTTGCACCTGCACGCCCGGCTGGCGGAAAGCGTGGGGATGGCCGCGGACAACGTGTTCCTGCTCAAGAACGGTACGCCCTGGGTCACTGATGGCGAAACCGCCCGGCTGGATAAGCCGGTGGCTGCCTGTGACGTGTTCGTCGATGGCCGCCTGGTGGGCGAGGTCGGCGCGCTGGTCATGCAAGATCGACAGCGTCTGTCTCAGGATGGATTCATCGTGGCGGTGATCCGCGTCAATGCCAAGAATAGGCTGGCGGGCGAACCGGAGATTATCAGCCGGGGGTTTGTGCCCGTCAACGGCTCAAGCGACCTGCTGCAAGCCGCGAGCAAAGAGATCAAGCAGCAATTCAACCGTGGCAAACATGTGGCGCATGACAGCATCCGCGACATGCTGCAAAACTTCTTCTACCGCGAGACGCTCTCGCGCCCGGTCATCCTCCCCAGCATCGTCCGCGTCTAAACGCCTGAACGCTTATGCGGGACGACCCTGGGTGAGTCGTCCCGCAGGCAATCCTCCTAGCTCTCCTTAACTTTCATTTAGTTGCCAGAAAACAGCATTACTGCCATACTATTGCGCCTGCTGAAGGAACTTGGACTCAAGTATGGCATCGGCGTTCATTTCTTACCACCGCGCAGACAGTGCGGCACTGGCAACTCTCGTTGCCACGAGTTTGCAGCAGTCAGGTATAGACGCTTATGTAGACACCCGCAGCGGTGACGCGGGCGGACTATTTCCTGATCGGCTGCGCAGAGCGATTGAGGATAGCGATGTCTTCATCTGCCTTCTGGGCAAGTCAACGCTGCAATCCAAGTGGGTTCTGGAAGAAATCGAACATGCGCATAACTTGCGCAAACCGATGATTCCTGTGTTCCAGGAGCACTATGTGCCACCTGACCGCGCCCCGAATGAACACGTTGCAGCATTGTTGCAGCACGATGGGGTACATATCTTCGACATAAAGAATCTGTATGTCGATGATGCGATAGAACGGCTCGAACAGATCATCCACAACTCGACCATGTCTCCAACACGCAGCACCGGAAGCAACCGAGCACGAATCATGCCCGGCTCTTTGGTCATCGGTGCGGTTCTCATTGGCGCACTCGTAATCGTCGCCGCGACACTCATCAATTCGAACGGGGATCGTGAACTCGCTGCACTGCAAACCCCAATCCCGACGACTGTTGTAGCACAAGTTGGCGCCACCGATACAGACATACCCACAGCGACTATTGCCCCCAGTCCGACACCAACCGATACACCCGTTCCGACGGCCACGCCCACGGAGACGGCAGTTCCGCCGAGATCGACGCCCACTTCCACCGAGACACCAATGGAGATTCCCACGGCTTCCCCGACCAGTACTGAGACGGAAACGCCAACACCCTCTCCAACTGCAACGCCAGTGTCTGTGACCCCAACGGTGATGCCTCAATCAAGAAGCTATCCATGCGAGGCTACTGTCGATCCATATGCAACTGCGAGTATCCTGACCGTCGTGCGACAAAGCCCAAACAGCAGCACGACCATAGCCAGTGTTAGGCGCGGTGAACAGGTACTTGTCATCGATCGCTCTGCAGGCGCACAAGTCTTCTACCGTATCCAATCCAATGGTCGCACCATCGGCTGGATTGCAGCCGAATATCTTGAATTGTCGCCAACTTGCCCAGAGGGATAGTGAGGTACACCAATGAAAAAGCTGCTCGCAGTGGTTATTCTGCTCGCATTCTTCGCCTCCTTCGGGATAACTCTTGCACAGGGCCAGACCGTTCAATGCGGGGACGTTGTAGAGGGCGTCTTCACCGAGAATCGACAGGTGAACCGCTATGTGATATCAATGCGATCTGGCGAGATTCTCCAGCCGCATGCAATCGCATTCGGTGATTTTCTGCGCATGGCTCTTGCGATCATTTCTCCATCTGAAGATGTAATTATCAGCTCAGCCGGCGCAGATTATGATGCGAGATATACTGCCTCTTATAGTCCTGACGATGCTCCCGCAGCATCCTCTGGTGTATTATCTGCTTCTGGCACATATGCAATTGATGTTGCTTCAGCGACGCAAAATGGTGTTGGAGAATATACGCTTTCGATCACCTGTGTGGATCGTGAAGGACGGACGATTGATCCCACAACTCGTGAGAATCTAGGCTCGACAAGCGACACAGAAACAACTCAGAGCGACAGCACAAACACAGCTGTATTGGCAGTTCCCAGCATCGGCTACCCTGGAGTGTCGCCTGTCAACTTCGCCGACGTCACTCTCATCGGGCTGCCATTTGACATCCCACTAACGAGTACAGTGTCTCCTCAAGGGTCGGGCGTATCGGGCTTTTCAATTGAGGCAACCGAAGGTGATATTCTTAGCATCAATGCACGGCGGTTATCCGGAAATCTTGGGGTCGGTTTCGTGGTCTTCGCACAGCCGAACGTTCCCGTCTTCATCGCCGGGCCAGTCTCGGCAGCGACGTTCTCGACCGAGATCGAGCTGCCACAGGCAGGAAGCTACGTGATCGGCCTATTCCGCATGGGCAATGTACCGCCTAATGCAGAAAGTACGAATTTCCAGATCACCGTGTCGCTCAATCCATAGTCGGGTCTCAGGGGTACGAGCTGCTCATGGTGAACCGTTGGCAAACCTCTCTGCTGCTGATCGTGTGCCTGTCCGCGCTGCCGTTTGTAAGTAGCGCGCAGGTGGATGATCCGACCGATCTCACAGGCGTCGAGGTGATCGTCAATCCAGAAATACCGTTTCTCCTCATCTACGCTGAGCCGGATGACACTGCCCCGGCCAGTGAAGCCGTCAGCGGTGGAGTTGCCCTCATTCTGACCGGAGCAACCGAGACGGTCGATAGCCTTATATGGCGGCAGGTGACACCGCCGAGTAGCACCATGGGCTGGGTATTGGAGATCGTGGAGAGTACACCAACGCTGCTTCTGGCCGATGGAACGCCGCTGAGAACATCTGACGAGCCACGCAGCGGGGAGACAGGAGAGCCAGTTCGCACCGTGAGGGCTACGTATCCAATTGATGGCACGGCTGTTGTCGCAGTTGATTTGCTTCTCATCTATGATGAGCCGGACACCGAATCGTCGGTAGTTGAGGCAGTCGTGCGCGATGTTGCGCTCGAAGTCCTCACAGTGCCAGTCTCCGGTGCAGATGTTAATTGGACATCAGTGCGCTCCCCCAGCGGTATCGAGGGTTGGGTGCAGACATCAGTCGATGGCGTACCTACGTTCATTAGCGACGCGGCAGCCAGTGGAGAACTCGCGGTCGGTATCGAGGCACTGGTTGGGGGTGTCAGTGTGCTTCTTCTGATTCGTGAGGAGGCCGATGCCAACGCGCAAGTCATCGAAGCTGCGCTGAGCGGCGTCAGTCTGCTAATCATCGGCGGACCGACGCTGGTTGATGACGTTCCCTGGTGGCAGGTGCGTTCCACCAGCGGCATTGAGGGTTGGGTGCCCGAGGTTCTGAATGGGCAGACAATTCTCTTGTCACCAGATGCGCTTTTAACTCCAACTCTGACACCTAGTCCTATAGTTGCACCAACTGCTACACCAGCAGCGACTGCAACTATTCCCGATTGTGCCGGTGCGCCACCCGCAATCATAGCTGTAGGCGGGCGCGCAATGATCACACCAGGCACCACACCAAATCGATTCCGTCGGGTACCTGGACTCAGTGGACAGGTCATTGGCCATATTGAAAGTGGAGAACAGTTCTCAGTAATTGGCGGACCAGAATGCGCTGATAGTCATCGATGGTGGCAAGTCGATTTCGAGGGAAATGTTGGCTGGACAGCGGATGGGGAAGGCGACCAATACTGGATTGTACCGATTGAGCCATCCTCCTGATCTCTAGATTACTACGCTGCTACTCCAAGTCGTTTTCAGATCGAACCTATTGGATAAGGCAATAATCGCCCCAACGTCATGACTCCGAATTGAACTTCAAGAAACGGCATCTCTGGATAGAAGGCATCCGCCCTATGCGTCCATCGCCCGCCCCTACTCCAGCCACTAGCCTTCAGTAGATACGCCACAATTAAGGCAAGAATTCGCATTGGTGCAGGTATACTGAAAATTAACGCTTACTCGATTATGCGAATGTCCGGATATTTCCCGTTCGGCGGACGATGACGGCGCAAGCAGTGGTCAGCCACAGACCGGTGTCCGGAAGTCTGAGGGGGTGATACGCATGACCAAACCTGCTCATGCAGACAATCTGCCCATCCGTCCGGTCAACCCCGACAGCCCGATACCCCTCTATCATCAGGTCGAAAACGACCTGGAAACCCTGATCAAGTCCGGTGTGCTGGTGCCGGATGCGCTGCTTCCTCCGGAAATCGAACTCTCGAAAGTCTATGGCGTAGGCCGCCAGACCATCCGCATGGCGCTCTCACGGCTGGCCGCCAACCGCCTGATCGAGCGCCGCGCCGGACGCGGGACGACCATTCTGCCGGAGCCGGAACGCAGACGTTTCAATCTCGACCGCAGCTTCACCTGCCAGATGGTCGAGATGGGCATGACCACCTATGCGCGCGTGCTCCACGCCGCGCCCGGCATCATCGGCCCTAATGCGCCGAAGCATCTGCGCAGCTACGTCGGCGCAGACTGCTTTTATCTGGCGCGCCTGCGCTACGGCAATGGACAGCCAGTTGGCTTACAGTATGCCATCATCATGACCGCGCGCTGCCCGGGGCTGTCACGCCACGATTTCGGCAGCGAGTCGCTCTACGACGTGCTTGCGCAGCATTACCGCCTCACCATCAAAGAGATCACCCACACGGTCACGGCGATCAGCGCCGACGCCACGCAGGCCGAACTGCTGGCTATCGGGCCCGGCGACACGCTGCTCCAGGTGATCACCACCGCTTACCTCGACCAGCGCGAAATTATCGAATCCAGCACCAGCTACTATCGCACCGACCGCTACGCATTCAACGTCACCGAAACCCTCTGAGCGCCAGACACGGCTGTCTTTGCACGAAAACGATTTCCGATCTATATTGTGCGGACAAACGAACATTTTGCCCCTGAATTTGCGCTGGGCAAAAGCTATGAACGACGCATCTTCTCGAATAGCAGCATCGATGAGCAGATAGTGCGTGCTTGTGAGAGGAAGCCCTTGGTGATCACGCAGACCGTGCCGACGATGTACTTCTTCGGTGTGACGACTGGCAAATCGTCCAGCGCGCGCATGTTTCCGCACTGGGCGAAGATCCTGGGGCTGAAGAATGCTCAGCTCGTCGGTATCGACCTGCCGATCAATGCGCCGCCGGCGGATTACCGGGCCGCGGTCGAGCAGATCAAGTACGACCCGCTCTCGCTTGGCGCGGCGGTCACAACGCATCGGATCAATGTCCTGCGCGCCGCGCGTGACCTCTTCGACGAACTGACCAGCGATGCCGAACTCTGCGAAGCCGTTTCCTGCATCTTCAAACGTAACGGGCGCTTGATCGGGCACGTGGTCGATTCGTACACGTCCGCGCGCGCGATGCGCCAGTTCATCCCGGCAGGTTACTGGTCGCGCACCAACGCCGACATCCTCTGCTTTGGGGCAGGCGGCGCGGCGGTCGCCATCACCACGTATTTTCTTGTCCGCGCTGCATCGGCGGATCGCCCGCGTCGGATCGTCCTCGTCAGCCGCAACCCTGGTAAGCTGGCTTTCATCCGCCAGTTGGTTGCCAGCCTGCCGCCGTCCGGGATCGTGTTCGATTACGTCGAAAACACCGATCCGCGGCGTAACGACTTTCTGATGTCACGATTGCCGCCCGGCTCGCTCGTGATCAATGCGACCGGCATGGGCAAGGATACGCCCGGCTCGCCGATCACTGACACGGGTTGGTTTCCCAAGAACGGCATCGCCTGGGAGCTGAACTACCGTGGTGAGCTGGACTTTCTGCGCCAGGCGCAGCGCCAGAAAGCCCTGCGCCAGCTTCAGGTCGAGGACGGCTGGAACTTCTTCCTCATCGGCTGGGCGGAAACCATCGGCACTATCTTCGGCGTATCGATCACGCCCGATCTGTTCGCGCAGTTGGCACAGAGCGCCGCCGCCGTGCGCTAACGCCTCGTCTAAGGACGCTTGAAGACGCGTCCACGCCGCGTTACAGTCTATGGCAGAATAGTGCTCATGCATCCCAGTTGCCATCATGATCCAACCTGTTCAACGCAGCGCCGCGCTGCTCGCTGACATCGAAACCACCCGCCCCGCTGCCGGAGAGGTCGCCATCTGGTGGCTGGGGCAGAGCGGCTATGCCATCAAGACAGCCTTCGCGCTCGCCTACACCGATCTCTACCTGTCGGAACACCTGACGGCGAAGTACGCCAACACCGCCAAGCCGCACATCCGCATGACCGAGTCGCCGCTGCGCCCGGATGAAGTCACCAACGCGCGCTGGGTCTTCGCCAGCCACAAGCATTCCGATCACCTCGATCCGGGCACGCTGCCGCCGCTGTTCGAGGCGTCGCCGGATGCGCGGCTGATCCTGCCCGCCGCCCACGTCGATCACGCTGTCAGCCTCGGCCTGGGTCGTGACCGGCTGCTGCCAATGCGCGGCGATGATACGCTGGATGCTGGCCCGATCCACATCCACAGCTTCCCTGCCGCACATCCCGATCTCGATTACGAGCGGGCGACCGGCTATCCGTTCCTTGGTTTTGGCCTGGAAATGGACGGCATCCGCATCTATCACAGCGGCGACACGCTCGTCTATGAAGGGCTGGCCGAGCGCCTGCGCGCGTTCCTGCCGCACATCGCCCTGCTGCCGATCAACGGGCGGGCGGGCGGCGCAGGTACACCGCCGAACATGAACGCAGCGGAAGCCGTGGAACTGGCGCAGGCTATCGGCGTGCCGTTGGTCATCCCGCATCACTACGACATGTTCACCTTCAACACCGCCGATGTCAGCGCGTTTGTCGCCTTAGCGGAGGCGCAGAGCGTGCCTTTCCATGTCCTCCAGTGCGGCGAACGCTTCGTCTGGCAGGTCTAGATTGTGTCTGCATTGACGCAGCTTTTCACCGGGTTGGCAAGGCGGAATTCGGCTGGATGGTGGCCTCGGCAACGCCGCGATCCTGGGCGATCATACGGATGGCCTCGTCCATAGACGGCGCAAGGCGGAAGTAGCGGCCAATGTTCTTGTAAAACTTCGCCCCCGTACTGTAAAGCGCGTTGAGAAAGCGGTTCTCGGTGACGAAAATCGACAGGCCGATGTTTTCCGGCTGTTTATCCGAGATGTTCTTCAGGTGCGTGAGCGCGCCGCCAGGGACACCGTCGCTGCGCAGAAAGTCGAGGATGACATCGACACGGTGCGGAGCGGCCTTCTCCATGGCGATAGCTTCATAGTAGACCGGGTACAACTCGTCCCACGTCCATTTGCCTTCAAAGGTATAGTAGACAATCGTCTGGTCTGCGTCGAACCAATGGATGCGAACGGGCATAGCAACGACCTTTCATCTGCGCTCCGCATCCGTCAGTATAAACCGATAATCGGCCAGCCGCGCCGGTGTCCAGGGACTGCCAGTAGCAAGCCCTCGGCATTCAGGGGATGAGCGCCGTCTCGTGCTGGGACAGGCGCTCGCAGCCAGTCTCGGTGATCAGATAGTTGTGCTCGATGCGCGCGCCGAAATCGCTGCCATACGCGCCCGGTTCCAGCGTGACGACATCGCCCGCCAGCAGCACCTGGTCGCTCGACGGGACGAAGAACGGCGACTCCGGATGCCCCAGGCCCAGGCCATGCCCGGCATGATGCGTGAAATACTCCGCAAAGCCATGCTCGTCCAGGCGCGCACGCACCGCCGCATACACGTCACGGGCGGGCGTGCCGGGCTTGAGCATGGCTTCCCCGGCGGCGAGCGCCTCGTGGAGCGCGACATCGAGGCGGCGCTGGTTGGCGGTCACGTCGGGCGTGACGGCGATGGTGGCGGTGTAGTCCGCGCGGTAGCCGTTGACGATGGGAAACGCATCGACGATCATGACTTCACCCGCGCTCATGCGCCGGTCAGTGGCCAGGCCGCCGCCGCGCCGCGCTCGATCCCCGCTGACGAAATCGCCCATCAAATGCACGGCCTCGCCGAAGGCGAGATTGGCGGCGCTGTGGAAGGCGTCGAAGACTTCGATCTCCGACACGCCGGGCTGGATCGCTGCCCGTGCCGCGCGATGCCCCGCCCCATTGACGCGCACCGCCTCGCGGATCAGGGCTAGCTCGTCGGCATCTTTGCGGCGGCGCATGTCAATCAGACGCACGTTGAGATCGACGCCGTTCGTGATCGATACGCCATGCGGCAGCCAACCGCTCTCATAGCCGACCATGCGCGCGCCCGACGCTTTGATCTGCGCATCCAAGGCCGCGACACCCGCGCCAAAGCTGTCCGGCGTGGTCAGCACACTCACATCGTACCAGCGATAGAGCACAACCTCATCCACGTAAGCCTCGCGCGCCTGCCCGCCAAGCATCTCCTGTGCGAGCAGGGTCGTGCGCCCAGACTTGCGCTCGATCAGCAGCGCGTTGAAGCCCCAGGCGCTGAGCAGCAGCGGCGTGATGAACAGGCCGGTGAAATAGAAGATGTGGCGCGGATCGTTGATCACGTACACGTCCGCCTCGACGCTATCGATCAGGCGCTGGCGGCGCGCATGGCAGCCTTCCGGCGTGAGTTTGAGCATGGCTGATCTCCTTTGGGGATAAACGCGAGTAATGAGTGATGGGTAATGCGTGATGCGTTTTGAGTGATGCGAGGCGGGGAGTTTACCTGAAGCGCAGTCCAGGAGGCTAATTCGGGGACTCCTCGCGCGGGCGGGTTAGGATGAGTGTAACCGGAATTTGTGCGAACCGCCCAGACATCTGATCGCCGCCAACACACGAATCATCCAGATCGATGACGTTTGTCAGCTCTTGAAGAATCAAACCATTACTGTCTGCCCTGTCATTTTGGCCTATGATAATGCTGTATAGGTGGGCATCCCGTTGACGCCGCCCCGGTGAAAGTTCAGACAAGAGCTATGCTGTCCGACCGCCTCGTAGAGAAGCTCGCCCAGGAGGCGACCCGCCGCAACTGTAGTGTCGACGATCTGGTTGAGCAGTTGTTTGAAGAAAAAACCGGCATCGAGCGCGCCCTGCATGAAAGCGAAGAACGCTACCGGGGCATCGCCGAAAGCCAAATCGACCTGGTCTGCCATTATACCCCTGAGCTAAAACTCACGTTTGTCAACGATGCCTACTGCCAGTTCTTCCGCAAGCCGCGCGAAGCCCTCATCGGCCAGAGCTTTGTGCCGATGATGGACGCCGACCAGCACGAAGACATCGAACGCCGCCGCCGCGAATGCCTCAGCGATCCCAAGCCACGCGTCGCCGAAGTGCGCGTCACCTTACCGGGTAACGAGGTGCGCTGGGTGCAGTGGGTCGATTTTGGCATCACCGACGACACCGGCGAGGTCGTCATGATCCAGGCGGTCGGGCGCGAAGTCACCCAGCTCAAACAGACAGAAGCCGAACTGCGCGCCTCCTGATCTCCCGGGCAGGCGTGGGCGAAGCCGAACTGCGCGCCAAAGAACATCACTACCGCGCGCTCTTTGAAAGCAGCCCGCTCCCCAGTTGGCTCTACGACCAGGAGACATTCTGCATCCTCGATGTCAACCAGGCGGCCAGCGCCCAATATGGCTATTCGCGCGAAGAATTCTTGCAGATGGACATTCGAAAACTGGTGGCTTCCAACGGCGTCGCACACATGGAGGCGCTGGCCGCTCAGACCAACATCAGTGTTGACGGCGAAGTCACGTCGCTGCACGTCAAAAAGGACGGCACGGAGTTCGAAGTCGCAATCTACTGCCACCAAATCAACATCGATAGCCGTCGGGCAAGGCTCGTGTTCGCGCGCGATATGACCATCAGTAAGCAGCTCGAACAAGAGCGTATCTACGCGTCATCGCTGGAAACCGCTCTCGCTAAAGACCGCGAAATCCTGGATTTGAAAGAGCGTTTCCTCTCCGTCGTCTCGCACGAACTGCGGACGCCGCTCGCCGTCATCCTCTCGTGGGTCAACATCCTCAGCCGCTATCACGAAAAACTCACGCCGCAAATGCAATTGGAGAAACTCAACCTGATCCGCAGCCAGGTCAAGCGGATGACCCACCTGCTGGAAGACGTGCTGGCGGTCAGCCGTGGCCATGCCAATCGGATCGAGTTTCAGCCCACCACCGCCGATATTCTGGCGACGTGCGAGGAAATTGCCGAATACGTCCGTGTCGCCGATCAGAATCAGCATCCGGTCAACATCGACTCGATGCTGCCTCCAGGGACGAGCGCGCAGCTGGACAAACGCCTGATCGAACACATCCTGATCAACCTCCTCAGCAACGCGACCAAGTATTCCCCCATCGGCAAGCCGGTCACGCTCTCCATTCACCACGAAGACGACCAACTGGTGTTCTCCGTTCGGGATTCGGGTGTCGGTATCCCGAAAGAGGCACAAGAGCGGCTGTTCGAGCCATTCTTCCGCGCCGAAAACGTCGCTTCGATTGACGGCACGGGCCTGGGGCTGGTCATCGTCAAACAGAGCGTCGAAAAACACGGCGGTACCATCGATTACAAGAGCCGTGTCGGCAAAGGCACCACCTTCACCATCCGTCTGCCCGCGAAACATATCACCTATCCCGCAGTCGCACACTCGGACGCGATGTAACCGGATAGCCGCCCGGCACAGACAAACTGCCCGATACTTCACCCACGCTTCCCCCGCTCTTCATAGCGCTTGTCTCACACACACTAAAAAACGCGGTATGATCATGGTGAACCTTCATCTGGCAACTACCCGCTGGAACAGCGTAAGATTGCGTGCGGCGAGAGCGAATGGAGGGTCTCTGTGCCAGACGACATCAGCGAATTTGGATATATGGAAGGGCTCGGCGCATTTCAGAGTGCCCGTCTGCGCGCCTTCTGGGCCGATTTCGCCAGCTTCATCCGTGGCAAATCGGCTGAACTGCTCAGTTTCGAGGAGATTCGGGCGCGACTGCGGCTGCGCGAGGAGAACTACAAAGGCATTCAAGATATCCCGCTGGAACAGGTAGCCGGCAGTGTCGGACGCTACAAAGATTTCAATGCGTCGTTTCTGCCGCGCAAGAATGAGATGAAAGAGCGCTGGAGTCGCGTGTACGCCGTCGCCAGCGGCATGGTCGGCCTGCCACCGATCGAGGTCTACAAGATCGACGACATCTACTTCGTGCGCGACGGCAATCACCGCGTATCGGTCGCCCGGCAGATGGGCGCGACTCATATCCAGGCGCACGTGACCGAGCTGCCGACCACGGTCGATCTCTTTCCTGGTATGACCGCGGCGGATCTGGACGCAGCGGCAGCCTATGCCGCCTTCCTGGACGAGACACGCCTGCCACTCACGCGCCCGCATCACGTGCCGCTGACGCTGAGCGAAGCCTCGCGCTATCCCGATCTGCTCGGTCACGTCTATCTGCATCGGGCGATCATGCAGCAGCGCGAGGGTAAGGAGGTCACCGTCGAAGAAGCGGCGGCCAACTGGTACGACAACGTCTACCGCCCTGCCGTGACACTGATCCGCAAATATGACATTCTCGATCCCAAAGAGGGGCGGACGGAAGCCGACCTGTATCTCTGGCTGGTCGATTATCTGAGCGAGGTGCGCCAGCATTACGGCGAAGATACCGAGACGCGCAGCTTCAGCGACGCGCTGGTCGATTTCCTGGTCGCGCGCCAGATCGATGTGCCGCGCGCGCTGCTCGCTGAAAAGGACGATACGGTGCAGCTTGCCCGCATCCGCGTCGATGAAGAACTGCGCCGTATGCGGCCACAACTGGAGCGTGATCTCCACGAGCACAACGGCAGCGGCGATTCCGATCCCACAGCGGAATGAGCGCCATTCCCCAGCCGCAAATGACCTGCAAGATCGCAGTTGATGCTCCTGGCGTGACTTTCGCCCGGCGCACCGGCTGCGATCACACCCTACACGGGCCTGCGCGCCGGTGCTAGGATAAGCGGATATGTCGCAGCATACGCAGGAATCGGCCCCAACATGACCCAACCGATGATGATCTTCCCCGTCCCCGCCCCCGTGCGCCAGGACTCATTCGATTTGCATCAAACCCTGATCGACAGCCTCGAACGCGCTCAAGTTGCGCTGCAAACGGGCGACGTGCTGGCCATTTCCAGCAAATACGCCGCCATCGCCGAAGGGCGCACGGTGCGCCTGGATGACATCATCGTCACGCCCGAAGCCACTGCCCTGGCCGAACGTTACCACATGAACCCGACCATCGCGCAGTTGGTCATGCAAGAAGCCGATCACATCTTCGGCGGCATCCCCGGATTTTTGCTCACACACAAAGACGGCATCATTTCGCCCAACGCCGGCATCGACCGCTCGAACATTCCGTTCGGCTATGCCGTGCTTTTCCCACGCGATCCGTATGCCACTGCCGAGCGCATCCGCCAGATGCTGCAAATGCGGCTCGGCGTGCAGATTGGCGTGATTCTCACTGATAGCTGGTTGATGCCGGGGCGGTTGGGCACGACCGGTGTCGCGCTGGCGACCGCAGGCTTCCGCCCGCTGGCCGACGAACGGGGCAAAGCCGATCTGTTTGGCAATGCCATGCAGGTGACGGTGCGCGGGCTTTCGGATCAGATTTGCGCCGCCGCACAGCTCGTCATGGGCGAGCGCGACGAGGCCACGCCCTTTGCCCTTGTGCGCGGCACGGATGTGCAGTTAACCGACGCGCCGATCACGGTCGCGGACGTTGCCATCGACTGGCGCATGTGTATCTATGTCGAGTCGCTGACCGAAGGGCTGCTCCAGACCGTGCAAATTTCACATGGCGGCTGAGCGCCCCGAATAATCTCAATCCGCGCCATTCAAATGATCGCGGATCACTTGCCGCGCGTCATCGACCGTGGCGGCGAATTGGAGCAGGTGCGCGCGTTCGCCGCCCAGCTTCTGCACGCTCGCGATCAAGATGCGCGCGAAGGCGCTGTTGAGTACAACCACCATCAGCTTGTTCTTCTCGTGTGAGCGATTCAAGGCATTGCGGAAATTCGTCAGCGCATTTGGCGGCACGTTGATATTGGGTGCATCTGATGCATCGAAGATGACACCCACGTTCCCCGGCGCGCTGTCCATCAGCGCCCGCGCCTCGCTCACCGCCGCGAAAAAGTCATCCCAGTCCCAACGTGGCTGGAAAACGTAGCGAATAATCTGATGGGCGTCATCATCCCAATCGACATGTACGGTCGTCACATAGACCTCAAATATATGCTGGCAGTTGATTTCGTCAGGCTTTGATGGCGACCACCTGCGAAGTCGCGCGCAATTCGGCATGATGCACGATGCGCCAGTCGCCGAAATAACCGAGTAAATCGCCCTGGCGCAGCAGGTAGCTCTCCTGCATCCATGGGCGCTGCTCGCGGCTGCCGGTGTTGAACGTCTCGTAAATCACCCGCCCGCCCGGCTTGATGGCGGCGCGCACTTGCGGTATGACGGAGGCAGACAGGAAACGAAATACGCAGATCAGATCGTAAATCTCCGGCTGCAACCGCACCTGTTCCACATCCACCTGGAAAACGTTCACGCGCCGCAAGGTGCGGGCGATCATCTCCTCACGCGCGCGCATCAGAGCGACACGGCTGATGTCCATCAAATCGACCGTGTACCCCTGTTCCGCCAACCAGAACGCATTCTGCCCCAGCCCACCGGCCAGATCAAGTGCGCGCGGCTCGTCGTGGGTCACGGGCGGCGTGTATAACAGCAGCAGCGGATCGGGATCGGGATAGACGACATTCACGCGCTGACTGTAAATCGTATCCCAGCGCGAACGCTCATCCGTCGTCATGATCAATCGTCTCGTCCCCCAAATATTGGCACATACAGCGATACGTCGCTGACCACGGCCAGCGCCTCGGCATCGCCCGGAAACAGCGGCGCGTCCGGCCTGCGCTGACGCCGCACATGCGCCTGATACGCATCGCGGACAGCCACAAAATCCGGCGACTGCCAATCATCCGGCAGCCCGAAAGCCCGCGCAACCGCCTGCAGCCGCGCCCCGCCCACGCCGTCCCAATCGGGTGCGTCCTGCTGTTCGAGCAACATGCGCGCTGCCGCCACTTCACCCCCGGCGCGTTTGAGCAGCGTGCCGCTTAACTGCTCGAACATCTTGTTGGCCTTCTTCGGATCGACCTTGATCGTCAGCGCCTTGACATCCGGCGGCAGGGCATCCAATGGCAGCGCCGATGGCGTCTTTTCGACAATGGTCAGTGGCACCTCAACCAATGCCTGGGCCAGCGCACTTGCATCGACATCGGGAAAGGTGTCGGCGCTAATGGCGTCACCGTCTACAAACGTTTGAATGCCCACGTCTGGCCCGGTCAGGCTGAGCCAGACAAGCGGCCAGGATCGAGCGAGTTCGGGCAGCAGCGCTGCATCCGGCTCACCGACAAGCCGCGTCCACTCTGCCGGGGCAGGCGCGACAAACATACGCACTGTCCGTTTATAGGGTTTGACGGGCATGAGGCTGAAAGGGTTGTAAAGGGCGTAGCCGTGCGCAGTCAACAGTGCGCGGAGATTATCTGCGACAATCTGTGGGTCGGCATTTTTCAGATACAGGCTGTGCCAGCCGCTCATCAAAGCTCGCTTTCGTTTTAGCCTCCGGCGCGCCATACACAACCAGGCGGCCCACCGGTTTGGTTTGTTGAGCAACGTCCGCCGGGTCAAAAACCGGGTCGTCCTGCATCAATTCTAACCCACTTTCGACCAACGTCTGCCTGAAGAATGGCGGCAACAGCCCTTCCAGATAGACGAAGCGCGGGGCGCGCCCCAACTCTTGCAGCCGCAGCAGCCCTTCCCGAAGCGCGCTGGCAGACACCCAGGCAGTGCCACGGCGCGGCGTAACGTAGTTTAGATCAGGCGCGGCGTCGGACGGGTGATAGACGACGATGACGAGATTGAGGGTTTCATGGCAGGTACCGCGTGCTTCGTCGGCTTCAAATCGATTGTGCTCTACGTGGCGCAAGGCTGTGCGCTGTGCTTTCACTTGTTCGCGAGGTTCATCCATCGACTTACACTTGTTTCTTCTCAAACCTACAGAAAATTATAA
>JAHDWN010000003.1:1661-64136 GCA_023382675.1 Anaerolineae bacterium | reverse complement strand
GTTTGAAAGTTTGTACGCAAGAGCCGCGTAAGCCTCAAGTGACACCAACCTGAAGCCGTTCTATACTTTTTTCGTACGACTTGATGCATGGACAGGTTGTATGCCCTGGACGGGACCTGCGACTACACTCACTTTAATCTCTGCAACGATCATCTCCTGGTTTCACGCCTGGTACGTTTGGCGTAACCGGACGGCACAGCCAGCTTCAGCTTTCATCGGGTTGATGATCATTACAGGCTTCTGGACATTGTCGAGCGCGTTGGTCGTCCTGAGCGCGCTGCGCCCGGAAGCACACGTCTGGTACAGGCTGATGGGCGCGTTCGTCCCCTACTTTGCAGTCGGCATCTTCATCACCTGCGCTCAATATGTGGATTACGCCCCCGTAAGTCGTCGCCACATCGTTGGCCTGCTCCTGGTTATCCCGACGATTTCTGCCATCCTCGACCTGACCGGAGATTCCCACGCCCTGTATACCTATAACGTCGAGTTCCATCTGCACGACCAATACATTGTCAGCTTCTCCTCGACCACAGGTCCCTGGTTTGTCGTTCACGCCGTCTACAGCTATGTTCTGGTCGTGATCGGCATGTTGATGCTGATACAGCGCATGGGATCGACCCGGTTCACACCCTATCGCTGGCAGGCGGCGTTGATGCTGTTGGGCTTCTCGTTCCCGTTTGTCGCCAGTCTCATCAATACGTTCCTGCTCGCAGAAGTCACCTTTCTGCCCCAGTTCGTCGTCATTGTGTCCGCGCCGCTGGCTTTCTGGGCACTGTTTCGCTACCGCCTGTTCAGCCTGCATCCGATTGCGCGCGATCAGGCGTTTGAAGACATGGACGATGCAGTGCTCGTCATCGACACTAATAACCGGCTCATCGACATCAATCCTGCGGCGGAGCGCTTCATCGGGCAGCCCGTAGCCAGCGTCGTTGGCCTGCCGATTACGGATGCCTTCGCGAACAGCTTGCCCAATCTCGATCAGCGACTGGATGTCGATCAGACCCAGGTCGAGGTCGGCTCTGGCGATCAGCAGCATTCCTTCGACCTGCGCATCACGCCGCTAAACCGGAACCACACGCCGATTGGCAAGCTGATCGTCATCCGGGATAGCACCGAGCAGAAGCGCGCCGAACGCGAAGCGCGCCGTCATGAAATCGACCAGGAGCGCGTGCGCACACTCTCCGAATTCGTCACCAATGCTTCACACGAGTTTCGCAACCCCCTGTCCATCATCAAGACATCCACGTATCTTCTGAGTCGAAAAGGCGCGTTGGGGGCAAGCGAAGCCTACGTCACACAAATCAACAACCAGGCAAATCGGATCGCCGCGCTGGTGGACGATCTGCTGGCCGTCGTCCGCCTGGAACGCCAGGCTGCCCTCGAACTGGCACCGGCGGATGTGAATGCCATCGTCTGCAGCATCGCCGGGCGTGTCAACGAGGCTGCTGCTGCCAAAGACCTGCAAATCAAGCTCGATCTTGCCGACAATCTCTTGCCGGTGTCCAGCGCTCCGGAATCTCTGGGTGGAGCGCTCTTTGAGATTATCGATAACGCCATCCGTTTCACGCCCCAAGGCGGCTGCATCAACCTCAGCACCGCTCAGGAGGAGGAAAACATAGTTATCCGCGTCGCCGACACCGGCATCGGCATCGCGCCGGAACATCTCCCACACATCTTCGACGTTTTCTACCGGGTCGATGAGGCGCACACGATCGCTGGCTTCGGCGTTGGATTGGCGATTGCCAAACGCATTACGCATCTCCACGGCGGCAACGTCCAGGTGACCAGCGCCCTCGGCGTGGGCACAACCGTACACATCTCCCTGCCCGCTGCACCAGCGCAGGGACGCTAGAGGCGTGTGCCCTGCCCTTTCCGCCAGCCGCGCTTTGTGGTTGAATTGTCACACTAAACACTCAGGGTTGCGTTATGAAGATCTATACACGAACCGGCGACGACGGCACGACTGCACTCTTTAGCGGTGGACGTGTGCCGAAATATCATCCGCGCGTCGAAGCCTATGGCACGGTCGACGAAATGAACAGCGTGCTGGGGGTGGCGCGCGCGCTCAAGCCGTCGCCAGATACCGAGGCTTATCTGACCCACGTTCAGAGCCAGTTGTTCCATCTCGGCGCGGATCTGGCGACGATGCTCGACAGCAACAACGCACGCGCCATCCGCATCACCGAAACCCAGGTGCGCTGGCTAGAAGAAAGCATCGACGCCCTGACGGCCCAGCTCCCGCCGCTAGCTGCGTTCATCCTGCCCGGCGGCACACCCGCCGCCGCTCAGATCCACATCGCGCGGACGATCTGCCGCCGGGTCGAGCGGCTGGTCGCGCAGTTGGCCGGGCAAGAGGCCGTCAACGCCAATCTGCTGCCCTATCTCAACCGCTTGTCGGATTTCCTGTTCACGCTGGCTCGCTGGGAGAACCATCACGCCGGGATCGCCGATGAACAATGGACAGTATCCCCCTGACAAAGGTCGTGGTCGGCAGACTCACCTACCATGGGATCAATCTGCCTGTGCTACGATGTTTGCTAACGGAGTGTACACCTTTGCGCTATACTGATTCAGAGTATTTCGAAATAACACTCAAAGACTAGATGAATCCGCAACCCAATTTCCCTGAAAAAGAAATGCGCAGACGTTGTGCCTGGCTGCTCTCAGCCGCTGCCGAAGAAGCACGCCGTTTGGAGCATGGCTATATCGGCGTCGAGCATTGTTTCATCGCCTTGACCAAGATCGAGGATGGCCCGACCTCGAATTTGCTGCGCCGCGCCGGTTTAAGCCCGCGCGCGGTACGTCACGCCTTGCGCAAGGAGATCGGCACAGGCGAGGGGACGCAGGACGAAACCCTGCCGCTGACGCCGCGCTTGAGCATGGTGCTGTCGCTGGCACTGCTGCTGGCCGAACGCGAAGAAGAGGACATCGACGAGGCGCATATCCTGCTGGCGATCATGCAGGAAGGCGAAAGCGTGCCTGTGCGCAAGCTGGTGGAACTCGGCTTCGACGTGAACGTGTGGCTGAACAAGCTGCTGTCCGAAGCCTATCAGGATGAATTGGGCGCAGCGCCGGATCTTGACAGCGAACTGCTGCGCTTCTCCGAGATGAGCGACGACTTCCCCAGCGACGAGATCGTGCTCGACGCGAGCGACCTGCACGCGACCGGCAGCCGGCGCTTTCCGACGCCGCTGCTGGATAAGTACGGGCGCGATTTGACGGCACAGGCGGCGGACAACAAAGTTGGCCCGGCCATCGCCCGCGAACGCGAAATCCGGGCGGTGGCACGCACGCTGCTGCGCAGCAAGAAGAACAACCCGCTGCTGCTCGGCGACGCGGGCGTCGGCAAGACGGCGGTCGTTGAAGGGCTGGCGTATGCCATCTACAACAAGACCGCGCCGCACACGCTGCTCGACCGCCGCATCGTCCAGATCGAGATCGGCACGCTGGTCGCGGGCACGAGCCTGCGCGGCCAGTTCGAGGAGCGCTTGATCGGCATCGTCGAGGAAGCCAAGCAAAGCGGCAACGTCATCCTGTTCATCGACGAGATTCACACCATCGTCGGCGCAGGCGACACGATTGACAGCAACCTCGACGCCGCAAATATCCTCAAACCGGCGCTGGCACGCGGCGAAATCACCTGCATTGGCGCGACGACGCACGAAGAATACCGGCGCGCGATTGCGCAAGATCCGGCGCTGGCGCGGCGTTTCCGCCCGATTGACATCAGTGAGCCGACCCGTGATGACGCGCTGGCGGTGCTCAAAGGCCAACGTGAGCGGCTGGAGACTCATCACGGCGTGACGATTCTCCCGGAAGCGATGGAGGCGGCGGTCGATCTCTCGATCCGCTTCATGCCCGACCGGCGGCTGCCGGATAAGGCACTCGACCTGCTGGATGAAGCCTGCGCGCGTGTCATCATTCGCACGATTGCGCCAGACGAGGATGGCGAGCCGAACAACGACGTGCGCGTGGAGAATATCGCGGCGGTGCTGTCCGAGTGGACGGGCATCCCGGTCAGCGACCTGACTCAGGAGGAGAAGCGCCGGCTGCACGACCTGGAAGATCAACTGCTTCAGCGCGTGATCGGCCAGGAGCTGGCGGTGCGTACCGTCGCTGAAACGATCAAGATGGCGCGCGCCGGGCTGAGCGATCCGAACCGGCCACTGGGAGTATTTCTGTTCGTCGGGCCGTCGGGCGTAGGCAAGACGGAACTTGCCCGTGCGTTGGCTAACTTTCTGTTCGGCAGCGATGAATCCATCCTGCGGCTGGACATGTCCGAATTCCACGACGCCCACACAGTCGCCCGTCTGATCGGCGCGCCGCCCGGCTACAAAGATGCGCAGCGCGGCGGCCAGCTCACCGACGGACTGCGCCGCCATCCTTACAGCGTCGTTCTGCTTGACGAAATCGAGAAGGCCGCGCCGGAAGTCTATGATATTTTCCTCCAGGTCTTCGACGAGGGGCGCCTGAGCGACGCCCAGGGCGGGTCGGTTGATGCGCGCCACTCGGTCTTCATTATGACGAGCAACATCGGCACGGAGGAAGTCGGGCGCGGGCTGGGTTTCGTCAACACCGCCGATCACGAGCCGGATTATTCCGCTTTTCTTTCACGCTTCTTCCGCCCGGAATTTCTCAACCGCGTAGACGAAGTCGTCAAGTTCCGCTCGCTCGACACGAAGATTCTGGGGCAGATCCTCGATCTGCAGCTTGCCGATCTGCGCCAGCGGCTGCGCGGACAGCATCTCACCCTCAAGCTGGAAGAGGATGCGCGCGACTTGCTGCTGCGCACAGGCTTCGACCCCGTGAACGGCGCACGCCCGCTGCGCCGCGCCATCGAACGGCTGCTGACACGCCCCTTGAGCGCGCGCATCGTAGACGATACCTTCAAGCCCGGCGATGTTATCCTTGTCCGTGCTGATCGTGATCGACTGAGATTTGAAGCAGAGGCAGAAATATCTCCATGACACCTCCTCCGCAGACCGGACGCCGCCCGACACCCCTGGAAGCCGGGGAACGAACGGCACTCCTGAAGAAACGCCATCCAGACCAGCTCCGTGATCAGTTTGCCACCGATCCGAATGCAGACATTCGGGATCTGGGCCAGGTGGCGCTGCGCCGCGAGGAAGTCAACGACTACTTCGCGCTTGGCGATCTGTGTGCGAATCGCGTGCGCACGGACGACGGACGCCTGTTGATCTTTTACGTCGGCAAGGCGCTGATCGCCTACCAGCGCGCCGAAAGCCTGGCGACCAACGACCGCGACCGGATGATGGCGCGGCGCATCATCGACGATTTCAACGATTGGCTGCTTGAAGAGGCAAGAAAGAACCCCACGCGGCGCAATCTGGCCGTGGCCTTGTGGGCTGCCGCCGAAGGTCAGGACGACGTGGTCGAAGACCCGACCGGGCTGACGCTGGATGCGCTGCTGTCCGGCGAGTTCATCGCGATTGGCAAGAGCGCGTCCGAAGATCACACCATGGCACACGCCGACGCCTCGCTGGCGCTGAGTGACGTCAGCGCGACTGTGCTGGCAGAAGAAAACGACGCGTGGATGTCCAGTGACTCGTTCCTGGAAGATGCGAGCGCCATGACTCAGTATGAGGCGCAACCGCAAGAAGCGCTCTCGCCGACCAAGCAGCGCCCACCGGCGGCGCACCGCCCCCCGACACAGACTGAGCCGGGCGAATTCGGCGTCGGCGACCGGCTGGATGGCCGCTATGAGGTAGCCGACGTCCGGCGGGGTGGCATGGGTGTCGTCTACCTGTGCTACGACCACGAGCATAAACTCCCGGTTGCGATCAAGAGCTTCCAGGGGCGCTTCCTCGATAACGAGCGCGCCGTCGCCCGCTTCGTTCAGGAAGCGGTGACGTGGATTCAGCTCGAAAAGCACCGCCACATCGTTCAGGCGAAGCTGGTGCAAAACATCGCCGGTCGCCCGCACATCATCCTCGAACACATCAGTGGGCCGGAAGGGCTGGAGCCAGACCTGCGCAGTTGGATCGATCACAAGCGGATGTCGCTGGCGCAGTCGCTGGAATTCGGCTTGCACATCGCCTTGGGCTTGCAGCACGCCACGCAGCGGGTGCCGGGTCTCGTTCACCGCGATTTGAAACCGGCCAACATCCTGGTCACGCACGACGGCATCGCCAAGGTGACGGATTTCGGCCTCGTGCGCTCGATTGACTTCAGCGACCAGACCCTGCCGGAGATCGAGCGCGAACAGGCGCTGCGCCCGGAAGACCGGCTGACGCGCGTCGGCGCGGTCGTTGGCACTGCGCCGTACATGTCGCCGGAACAGTGCCAGGCGCAGGACGTGGATCACCGGGCGGACATCTACGCCTTCGGCTGTGTGCTCTACGAAATGATTTGCGGGCGGCCCGTCTTCCAGGTGCGCAAGTTCGACGCCTGGCTGCACGCGCACGTCTACGAGCAGCCGACGTTTGACGAGCTTTACGAGACGACACTGCCGCCTGAACTCAAGCAGTTGATCCTTGGCTGCCTGGAGAAGAAACCGGGCGACCGCCCAGCGACGTGGGGGTTGATCGTCGATTCGCTGGCGAACATTTATCAGTCGATCACCGGCGCGCCCGCGACATTGGAAGTGACCGGCCCGGCACTTGAAGCGCGCGAACTGATGGACAAGGGCTACTCGCTGACGGAACTGCGGCGCTACGCCGAAGCTATCGACGCCTACGACCGCGCCATCGCACTCCAGCCGGACTATGCCTGGGCTTGGGCGCGCAAAGGGCGCACGCTGCGCCTGCTCGAACGCTACAGCGAAGCGCTCACCTGCTACGACGAGGCGCTGCGGGCGCAGCCGCGTTATGCCTGGGCCTGGAAGGGCAAAGGCATTGTCCTGGAGCGGATGGACAAGGTCGAGGCTGCGCTGGAATGCTACAAAGTCGCCACGGAAATCGACCCGAATGACGTGTGGAACTGGTACAACCAGGCGGACGCACAGTTCAGCCTGGGCCAGCCGGAGGAGGCGCTCACGCTCTTGGAGCGCGCGCTGCAAATCGACCCCAACCATGCGCAAAGCTGGGGCAAGCTGGGCCAGGTGCAGCGGGCGCTGCGTCATTACCCGGAGGCGCTCCACGCCTACGAGCAGGCGACGCGCATACAGCCGGATTACGGCTGGGCATGGAACGGCCTGGGGCTGACTCAACGCGCGCTCAAGCAGTACAAAGAAGCGCTGATGAGCTTCAAGCGCGCGGTCAAATACCAACCGGAAGAAGTCTGGAACTGGTACAACCTGACCGAGACGCTGGTCGATTTGCGCCAGTATCAAGAGGCCATCGAACCGGCCTATGAGGCGACACGGGTTGACCCGAATCATGTCTACAGTTGGGCCAAGCTCGGCCAGGTGCTGCGTTACGTCAAGCGGCATGAAGACGCGCTCAAAGCTTACAGCCATGCCATCACCTTGCAGCCGGACTATGCCTGGGCGATCAACGGCAAGGGCATCGTCTACGAGCATATGGGGCGCTATGATGAAGCGCTCAACTGCTACAAGCGCGCGATCGAGGTCGCCGAAGAAGACGTGTGGCACTGGTACAACCAGGGCAACGTCCTCAGTCTGATGGGCCACCACGACGAGGCAATTCTCGCGCTGCGCCGCGCCACCGAACTTGACCCGAAGCACGCGCGCAGTTGGGCGCGCATGGGTAATTCACTGCGCCAGCTTGGGCGGATTGACGAGGCCATCCACGCCTACGAGAAGTCGGTCGAACTCGACCCGAATTATGCCTGGGCCTGGAACGAACTCGGTATCGCGCTGGAACAGGTTGACCGCCTCGACGAAGCGCTGGAACGTTACCGCCGCGCCAGCAGCGCCGCGCCGAGCGACCCGACGTATTTGCAGCAGCAAGTCGATATGCTGATCGCGCTCGATCAGTCCGAGCAGGCGCAGTCGTTGCTCGATCAGGCGCTGAAGCTCGACCCGCGCAATGCGCGTGCCTGGGCGAAACATGGTCAGGTGCTGCGCCGGCTGCACAGGCTCGACAACGCGCTGCAAAGTTACACCAGGGCGGTCGAACTCGACCCGAATTACGCCTGGGCCTGGAACGGGCGCGGGCTGACGCTGGCGGCGCTCGGCCAGCACGACGATGCGATCTCCTGCTTCCGCAAGGCGACCGACCTGGATCGCACCGACGTGTGGTACGCCTATAACCTGGGCGACGCTCTGGTGGGCATGGGACGCTTCCGCGAATCGATTGAGGCGCTCGAAAGCGCGCTCAAGCTCGACCCGGATCACATCGAAAGCTGGGCCAAGCTCGGCCAGTCGCTGCGGCGTCTGGATCGGCATGCCGAAGCGCTGGTAGCCTATGATCAGGCGCTCTCGCTCAATCCGAATTATGCCTGGGCGTGGAATGGGCGCGGGCTGGCGCTGGAGATGCTGGATAAGGGCGAAGAAGCGCTCGCCAGCTACGAAAAAGCGATGGCGCTTGAGAAGAACGTCGTCTGGTATTACACCAACGCAGTCGATCTGCTGCTCAAGCTCCAGCGTTATCACGAGGCGCTGTCGGTGATCGACAAGGCGTTGGAGCGGCTGCCGGAGAACGCAACCGGCTGGGCACGGCGGGCGCAGGTCATGCGCCGGCTCAAGCGCTTTGAAGAAGCCGTCGAAAGCTACCGCAAATCGCTCGATTTCGATCCAACCTATGCCTGGGCCTGGAACGGCATGGGGCTGGCCTACAATGCGCTGGAGGCCTACATCGACGCCACGGTCTGCTTCGAACGGGCGATCCAGTACAACGGCGACGATGCCTGGTTCTGGCATAATCACGGCGATGCCTTGATGCGGCTGGGCGATTACGAAAGCGCCGCTGAGAAGTTCCGCCGCGCACTGCAACTCGATCAGAATCACGAACCGAGCCGCGAGAAGCTCGGCAAAGCCCTGGAACAACTGAGCAAACGTCTGCCTATCGATGACGACAACAAGGAGGGGGATGAGTGATCGAGAAGGAAATCTCCATCACCTTCATGAGCGGCCCGATGGATGGGCAAGCGCTGATGTTCGAGCAGCCAGACATCGGCGAGGAGCTGGTCATCAATATTGGCCGCCGGGAAGGCTGCGATGTCTATCTGCCGTTCGACAATCAGGTCTCGCGGCTGCATTCACGCCTGATCATCAGCAGCATGGCCGTTACCGCCACCGAGTCCGTGACCGAGCCTTACCTGCTGACGTTCTACCTGGAAGACGCGGGCAGCCGCAACGGCACCTTCGTCGAACGCGATAAGCAGCCGATCCGAGGCAGGGTGGCGCTGCGGCCTGGCTCGTTCTTCCGCATCGGGCGCACGTGGATGCGCCTCGATGTGCCGCTCTCGATGTGATCGGCTCAGAAGCGGCGGCGCAGTCCACGCCGGATCATGCGGCGCTGCTGGCGGCGGATGGCACGGCGGCGAAACACGAACAGAGGGCGTCGAAAATAGCGGAACATGGCCTGTCTCTCTTTAGATCTTGTCGTCGAATGTCTACTCTCAGGATAAAGTTGATTTGTTGACGAAACTTTGCCAATTTGTGAAACAGTTGCAAAATCCGCCGCGCTGAGTGTCGCGGCGCGGGTCGATTCTTAGCGCAATCTCAGAGCGCCGTGATTGAATGTGTCCCCGCCCCTTGATCCCCTCATCGCGATGGGGAGGAGAAGAACCGTCAGGTTCAGGGGTGGGGATAAAGGCACAATTCAAGTTATTGCCTCTGAATGCAGATTGGAAAGCAAGTGATTTTATGGCTCATCAGACCACCCCGCTGCGCACGAGCGACAATCTGACTCTGCACACCGAAAGCTGGCTGCCGGAAGGCGACCCGCGCGCCGCCATCGTCGTCGTCCATGGCTATGGTGAGCATCTCGGTCGTTATCGCCACGTCGCCGACTATTTCGTCAAGCAGGGCTACGCTGTCTACGCGCTTGACCATCGCGGCCACGGGCAAAGCGAGGGCCTGCGCGCCTACGTCCACAGCTTCGACCAGTTCGTCGAGGACTTGCACGTCCATGTCGAGCAGGTGAAAAGCGCCCAGCCAGGACGCAAGCTCTTCATCCTCGGTCACAGCATGGGCGCGCTCATCAGCCTGCTCTACTGCATTCGCTATCCCGACGGCATCGCCGGGCTGATCATCAGCGGCGCGCCCGTCAACGCCGACGCTAACGTGCCGGGCTACCTGATCACGCTCGGTACGGTGCTCAATCAGATCGTGCCGAAACTACCGTTCCTCAAAGGCGATGACTACAGCGTGCTCTCGCGCGATCCTGAAGTTGGGCGCGCCTTCGAAACCGATCCGCTGACGTGGACGCAGCCGATGCGCATCCGGCTCGGCGTTGAGATCAACCGCGCCGCCGGGCAGGCTCGCGCCGGTGTCAGCACGCTCACAATGCCGCTGCTGGTCATGCACGGCGCGGCGGATGCCTACGTCAATCCATCCGGCAGCCAGCTTGCCTACGAGCGCGCCGGTTCGAGCGACAAAACGCTCAAGGTCTACCCGAATCTGCGCCACGAGATCATGAACGAGCCGGAGAAATACGAGGTGCTGGCCGACATCGCTGCCTGGCTGGAAGCGCATCTCGGCTGACGGCGGTGCGGCGTATTGCTTGACCATCATGTGAGCCGCCGTTACAATCCAGTTACTATTGGCGCAAAATTGCTTTGTTTTTGAACCAGGGCTATTGGATGGATCAGTCGAAGATAAAACTCGAAGTCAAAGCGATCTCCCTCAGTTTTGGCGGCATCCGTGCGCTGTCCAATGTATCGTTTCGCGTGCAGGAAGGCGCGATCTTCGCCATCATTGGCCCGAACGGCGCGGGTAAAACCAGCCTGATCAACAGCATCAACGGCTTTTACAGCCCGCAGGAAGGCGCGATCCTGTTCGAAGGCCAGAACATCACGCGCAAGCCGCCCTACCAGCGCGCCAAGCTCGGCATCTCGCGCACGTTCCAGAACATCGCCCTCTACACCAACATGACGGCGCTCGACAATCTGATGGCGGCGCGCCACATCCACATGCGGTCGAACATGCTCACCGGCGCGTTGTTCTATGGCAGCGCGCGTGACGAGGAGATCGCCCACCGCGAGCGAGTGGAGGAGATCATCGATTTCCTGGAGATGGAAGGCATCCGCAAAACCATCGTCGGCAATCTCAGCTACGGCCTGCGCAAGCGCGTCGAGTTGGGGCGTGCGCTGGCCTTAGAGCCGACGCTGCTGCTGCTTGACGAGCCGATGGCCGGGATGAACGTCGAGGAGAAAGAGGACATGGCGCGCTTCATCCTCGACATTCACGAGCGCCAGGGCATGACCATCGTCTTGATCGAGCACGACATGGGGCTGGTGATGGATATTTCGCAGCGCGTCGTCGCGCTCGATTTTGGCCGCAAGATCGCCGAAGGGACGCCGGACGAAATCAAACGCAACGACGCCGTGATCAAGGCGTATCTGGGAGAAGAAGTGTAAGTTAATGTGAGCGCGCGCTCGAACGATTGGGAGCACACACAAAAAATAACCCGTTCGAGCGTTGGTATTTTGCAGTTAGACAGAGGATGTTATGGCGGCTGCGCAAGAAAAGTTAGATTCGACGCCGATTATTGTTGTCTCCAAAGAGAATATCCCCATCGAACCGTTGGCAGCGGAGGCCGATACGCTGCCGAAGGTGTTCCTGCACACGGTGGACAGGCTGCACGACCAGGTGGCGATGCGCAAGAAACGCTTCGGCATCTGGCAGGAGTACACCTGGGGGCAGAGCCGCGACAACGTGCGCGATCTGTGCCTGGGGTTGGTCAGCCTGGGGCTTCAGCGCGACGAGAAGGTCGCTATCATCGGCGAGAACGACCCGGAGTTTTACTGGGCGCAGATCGCCACCTGGAGCGCGGGCGGCACGACCATTGCCATCTTCACCGACGCCAACCTGCAGGAACTCGGCTACGTCATCGATAACGCCGATGCGGTCTACTTGTTCGCGCACGATCAGGAACAGTGCGATAAAGCGCTGGCCCTGCGCGACAAGCTGCCCCATGTGCGCAAGGTCATCTACTGGGAAGAGCGCGGTCTCTGGAACTATGACGACCCGTGGCTGATGAGCTTCCAGGAGGTGCAGGCGCTGGGTCGCCAGTATGACGAGCAGCATCCGGGCGCGTTCGACCGGCTGATCGCAAACGGGCAGCCCGACGATGTCGCGCTGTTGAGCTATACATCAGGCACGACCAGCCTGCCCAAAGGCGCGATGATCCGCCACCGCAACCTGCTCTTCGGCAACCGCCACGTCGATAAACTCGCGCCGTCGTACCCCAGCGATAATTACGTCTCGTTCAGCCCGCTGGCCTGGATCACCGAGCAGAGCCTGGGCCTGACCGGGCATCTGGTCAACGGCTTCCAGGTCAACTTCCCGGAAAGCCCGGAGACGGTCCAGATCGACATCCGCGAAATCGCGCCGAGTGCGCTGCTCTTCCCCAGCCGCGTCTGGGAGCAGCTTGCCAGCGTCATGCGCGTGCGCATCAACGACAGCACCCAACTCAACCGCGCGCTCTATGACCTGTTCCTGCCGGTGAAATACAAGATCATCGACCAGGAAGACGCCGGGCAGGCGATCAGCCCGATCCAGCGCTTGCTTGGCTGGCTGGCGGACGTGGCCGTGTTCGCCCCGCTGCGTGACAAAATCGGCATGACGCGGATGCGCAATGCCTTCACCAGCGGCGCGGCGCTCTCGCCGGACGTGCTGCGCTTCTTCCGCGCGGTCGGCGTCGAACTCAAGAATCTCTACGGCTCGACTGAGTGCCAGGCACATACGCTCCACTATGACGGCAACATCAAGCTGGCGACGGTCGGCGCGCCCGCGCCGGGCATCGAGGTGCGCATCAACCCCGATGGGGAGCTGTGGATTCGCAGCCGGGCGGTCTTCGGCGGCTACTACAAAGATCCGGACAAGACGGCGGAAGCGCTCGACGCCGACGGCTGGTTCCACACCGGCGACGCGGGCTACGTCGATAAGGACGGGCACATCATCTACCTCGACCGCGTCAGTGACATGATCGAATTGGCGAATGGCGAACGCTTCAGCCCGCAGTACATCGAAGGACGGCTCAAGTTCAGCCCGTTCATCCAGGATGTGATGGCGGTCGGCGGCTTCGACATGCACTTCGTGACAACCATCATCAACATCGACTTCGAGAACGTCGCGCGTTGGGCAGAGAAAAACCGCGTGGCATTTACGACCTTTGTCGATCTGTCGCAGAAGCCGGAGGTCTACGATCTGATCAAGCGCGCCATCGAGGCGGTCAACGAGACACTGCCCCCCGCCGCGCGCGTGAAGAAGTTTGTCATCCTGCACAAAGCCTTCGACGCCGACGAGAACGAATTGACGCGCACGCGCAAGCTGCGCCGCCGCACCCTGGAGCAGAAATACGGCGACATGCTCAACGCCATGTACAACAATCTCGACTCGGTGACGGTGAGTGCCGAGGTCAAATATCGCGACGGGCGCATGGGCACGGTGCAGACTGCCGTGCGTGTGTGTGAGGTCTAGGTTGAGTCAAGAAGCTGCCGCCAGGGTATCAATGCCCTGGCTAAGGTTGCGTCCCGTAAACGGGACTATTTGTGCAGCCCGGTTCACCGGGCGCAACCCTAGTTGACCATCCGGCGAACGTGTAGATGTTTTCGGGCTAAAAGGGTTATTGCTTTGACTGCATTACTGAGAGACAACCGCCGCCTTGTCACCATCCTGCTCTATCTCGTCGGCCTGCTCGTGATCGTGGCGCTGTTCGCGCCGGTCATCGCAGCGCAGCGCCCGGCGCGCCTGGTGCAGAGCGGCATCACCGGGCTGCTGGTCGGCGGCGTCTACGCGCTGATCGCCCTCGGCATCGTCATCATCAACAAGGCATCGGGCGTCTTCAACTTCGCCCACGGTTGGATGATGCTCCTCGGCGGTTTCTTGTTTTACAGCTTCTTTTCGGTTGTGCAGATTTCGCCGGTCGCCACGCTCGCGCTGGCGCTGCTGACCGTGCTGATGGCACTGACGATGATCGGCTGGGGCCGCCTGCGTGACGCGCGCGTGCTCGGTGCCGGGGCGCTCGCTGCCATCGTGATCACGATGTTGATGCTCGTCGAGATCCCCCTGCTGCGCGGGATCGTCGGCGCGGTCTGCGGCAGCGTTCTGATCGGGCTGGCAGCAGAGCGCTTCGCCATCCGCCCGCTGATCGGCCAGCCGCTGTTCGCGATGGTGCTGATGACGCTGGCGCTGAGCGAGGTGCTGCACGGCATCGAACAGATGATCTGGGGCAGCGTCGAGATTCCGCTATCACTCTTCGCCGGGATCAAAGATCTGGGCTTGCCCGCGCCGATCCGCTTCGAGATGTTCGACAGCAACGTGATCGTGCGCACGGAACTCTTGATCGCATTCGCCCTGTCGCTCCTCGCCTTCGTGGCTTTCGTCGCCTTCTTCCAGTTCACCAGCGTCGGGCTGGCGATGCGCGCGACGGCAGAGAACCAGAAGCTGGCGCAGTCGGTCGGCCTGCGCGTGCGCGTGATCCTGGGCGTCGCCTGGGCGATTGCGGCGCTGCTGGCGACGGTCGCCGGGGTGCTGCAAGGCGGCGCAACCAGCCTGTCGCTCAACATGCCGTTGCTGGCACTGCGGGCGTTCCCGGCAGTGCTGCTCGGCGGGCTGGAGAGCGTGCCCGGCGCGCTCATCGGCGGTTTGATTATCGGGCTGGTGCAGGAGTACGCCAACCTGCTCTTCCCCGGCACGCAGGCGGGTACGGAACTCGCGCCCTATCTCGTGCTGATGGTGGTGCTCGTCATCCGTCCCGATGGGCTGTTCGGGCAGAAACGGATTGAGAGGATCTAAATGATCACGCCGCCCGCCGGACGTTCAAACGTCCGGCTAGCCAATAAAAGCCCCTTGAAAAGGGGCTGCGGTCGGAAGGTAACGAGTGTCCGCCAGCCCGCTTGAGCGGGCTTCCAGACAAGAGATAGCCGCAGGCTTGAGCCTGCGGCGGTGAGGATGAGAGAACGCCAATGTCTGCTAATATTCGCCCGTCCGGGGTTTTCGACACGGCTTACGCGCAAGATATTTCTATCAATAGAACTCGCTTTGACAAATTTCTAGCCAATGGCCTGTTTGTGCTCCTCCTCATTGTCCCGCTGCTGACCATCGAGGGGCCGCTGGCGGCGAACATCCTGCCGCAGTCGTGGATCGGCGTGCTCAACCGCATCGCCATCTTCGTCATCGCCGTCCAAGGCCTGAACATCCTGACCGGCTACACGGGTCAAATCTCGCTCGGTCATGCGGCGTTTATGGCGGTCGGCGCATACACCGGCGCAGTGCTCGCACGCGAACTCGGCATGACGTTCTGGATCGCGCTGCCAATCGCGGCGCTGGTGACGGGCGTCACCGGGCTGATCTTCGGGCTGCCGTCGCTGCGGGTGAAGGGCTTCTACCTGGCGATGGCGACGCTGGCCGCGCAGTTCATCATCCCGTGGCTGCTGCGCTACCCGCTCGAAGGGCTGACCGGCGGCTCACGCCCGTTGAGCGTGCCCGAACCGACGCTGTTCGGCCTGAGCTTCGCCCACGAAAACGCCATGTACTACATCATCATCCCGATGTCGATCTTCCTGTCGCTGGCGGCGCGCAACATCGTGCGCACACGAGTCGGGCGCGCCTTCATCAGCGTGCGCGATAACGACCTGGCGGCGGAACTGCTCGGCATCAACGTCTTCAGCTACAAGCTGCAAGCCTTCTTCCTGAGCGCGCTCTATGCGGGCGTCGCGGGCTGCCTGCTCGCCTTCGAGAGCAACAGCCTGTCGCTGGATAAGTTCCTGCTCGACCGCTCGATTGAGATGCTGGCGATGCTCGTCATCGGCGGCGCAGGCTTTCCGCTGGGGCCGCTGTTCGGCGTCGCCTTCGTCAATCTGCTGACACAGAACATCATCCCGTCGGTCATCCCGACGCTCAAACAGGTGCTGCCCGGCTTCCTGCCCTTCATCAACCCGATCAACATCGACGCCGCGCTCGGCCCGACGTTGTTCGGCCTGGCGCTGATGTTCTTCCTGATCATTGCGCCGCGCGGGCTGGCGCATCGCTGGGAAATCTTGAAAATCGCCTGGAAGATCCGTCCCTATTCGCATTAATCCGACGCATGGCGGGGATGTCCTTCCAATGACCCATTCGCCCCATGAGCGGGCGAAACTGAGTGAGGCAGAGAAAGGAGCGTGATTGCAGAGATCACCCATCGAATAACGAGATGTCGATTGCGCTTTGTTATGGAAAGGAACACACAACCATGCGAAAACTAGCCCTTATCCTGCTTGTGCTTGCGCTTGGCACGCTGCTGGCGCTGCCGGTCAGCGCTCAGGAAAGCCTGCCCGATTGGATCGAGCACACCGCCTGTGACGTTGACCTGACCGGTGAGACGATCACTATCTACCACTTTGGCGACATCAGCGCGTCGTATGCCTTCATCACCCAGCCGCTGCTGGCGGGCATCGCCGATG
Organism: Anaerolineae bacterium; assembly: GCA_023382675.1. GTDB lineage: Bacteria > Chloroflexota > Anaerolineae > Aggregatilineales > Phototrophicaceae > Flexifilum. The sequence continues at coordinate 47,663 of JAHDWN010000003.1, read as the reverse complement.
CCATCGAGTATTTCAATGCACGCGGCGGTGCTTGCGGCGCGACGCTGGCCCAGGACAACCGCGATACCGGCGGCGACCTGACGCAAACACAGGCGCACTATGATTACTACTCGACGCTCGATCCAAAGCCGGATCTGCTGGTGCTCTACGCCTCGCCGGATGCGGAACTGCTGCGCGATCAGGTCGCGGAAGATGAGATTCCGGTCATGATCTCCGCCGGTTCGGTCGAAGGCCTGTATGGCGAAGACGGCCAGACGCCTGGCTGGATCTATGCCACCAACCCGCTCTACGTTGATCAGTTCGGCATGTTCTGCCGTTACATCGGCGCGAATGCCGATCAGTTTCCTGATCCGGTCATCGGCTACATTAGCTGGCCGGGCGCGTTCGGTGAGGCCGCCTTCACGCCGGAAGCCATCGGTTACTGCGCCGAGCAGGGCGTGACCGTGCTGGAGACGCCGGAATACTTCCTGCCGACCGCCACCGACATCACGACCAACGTCCAGAACCTGGTCGACGCCGGCGCGAACATCCTCTACACCAACACGCTTGCCAGCGGCCCGGTCGCTGTCGCGCGCACGCTGGTCGATCTCGGTCTGGAAGATGATGTCAGGCTGGCAGGCGTCAACTGGACGCTCGATACGTCAGTCGGTCTGCTCAGCCGCACGGCGCTCGGTTCTGACGGGCTGCCCGCGGTCAACGGTATCATCGGCTCGATGCCCTTCCGCTGGTGGACAGAGACTGACGTTCCCGCCATCGAATTGATCACATCAATTGCCGATGAGAAGGAAGTTGCGCCGCAGAACCGCAACATCGCTTACCTGCTCGGTTGGGGAACCGTCGACACCTACATCGAACTGTATGCACAGACGGTCAACCGCGTCGGCAGCCTGGATGCGGTCGATGGCGCGGCCATCCAGGAAACACTGAACGGCATGGTTTACTCGCCGATGGGGCTGTACACGCTCGACTACAAGAGCGGGGAAATCCGTGATGACACGATGAATCGGCTGGCGATGATGATGTTCGCCAACACCGATCTCAGCGGCGTGGCTTCGAGCGGCGACGATGCGTTCAAGCTGCCGCTGCCGGATGGCACCGAAGCCTACCTGCCGGTGATCGTGCCGCTGACAGACTTCGAGCTGACACCGGATCTGCGCCCAGGCGGCATGGACGTGCCAGGGATGTAACTCGCGGGTGACAATCATTGTGTTGGCGCCTCAGTCTCGCTAACATAGTGTGTAAAGAAAGAACGATATGAGGATGGGGTGAACGATTCATCCCATCCTCGTGTCTTAGGACGGGCAACGACCTACTGCATAGCTGCGAAAAAAACTATGAGCGACCTGTGGTACAAAGACGCGGTATTCTATCAAGTTCACGTCCGTGCGTTCTACGACAGTAATGGGGATGGCATCGGCGATTTTCCGGGTTTGACGGAAAAGCTCGATCACATCAAAAGCCTGGGGGTCAACTGCATCTGGCTGCTCCCGTTTTTTCCGTCGCCGCTGAAGGACGACGGCTATGACATCGCTGATTATCGCAACATTCATCCGGATTACGGCACGCTGGGTGACTTCAAGCGCTTCTTGCGCAAAGCACACAAGCTCGGCCTGCGCGTGATTGCCGACCTGGTCATGAACCACACGTCGGATCAGCACGCCTGGTTCCAATCCGCGCGCAGCAGCCCGGATTCGCCGTATCGTAACTACTACGTCTGGAGCGATACCGACCAGAAGTACAAAGACGCCCGCATCATCTTCATCGACACCGAGCGCTCGAACTGGACCTACGACGATGATGCCGAGGCCTACTTCTGGCACCGCTTCTATTCGCACCAGCCGGATCTGAACTACGACGAGCCGCGCGTTCACGCTGAGATGCTGCGCATCGTCCGCTACTGGCTGAGCATGGGGCTGGATGGCTTCCGCGCGGACGCTGTGCCCTATCTCTACGAGCGTGAGGGCACTAACTGCGAAAATCTGGATGAGACCCATGACTTCTTGAAGAAGCTGCGTGCCTACATCGACGAGCATTTCCCAGGGCGCATCCTGCTGGCTGAGGCGAACCAGTGGCCGGAAGATGTGGTCGAATACTTTGGCGATGGCGACGAGTTTCACATGGCGTTCAACTTCCCGGTCATGCCCCGGCTGTATATGGCGGTGCGCCGTGAAGACCGCGAGCCGGTGATCGAGATCATGAACCGCCTGCCGCCCATCCCAGACAACTGCCAGTGGTGCATGTTCCTGCGCAATCACGACGAATTGACGCTGGAAATGGTGACCGACTCCGACCGTGACTACATGTACACGGAGTATGCCAGGGACTCGCGCATGAAGATCAACCTGGGCATTCGCCGTCGGCTCGCGCCGCTGCTCGAAAACAGCCGCCGCCGTATCGAGTTGATGAATGCGCTGCTGCTCTCGCTGCCGGGCACGCCGATCATCTACTACGGCGACGAGATCGGCATGGGCGACAACATCTATCTGCCCGACCGCAACGGTGTGCGCACGCCGATGCAGTGGACGATGGATCGCAACGCCGGGTTCTCCAGGGCTGACAGCGCGCGCCTGTATGCGCCGGTCATCAATGATCCGGTCTTTAACTACATGACGATCAACGTCGAAGCGCAGGAGCGGCTGCCAACCTCGCTCATGCACTGGATGCGCCGTGTCATCGGTCTGCGCCAGCGCTATGCTACCTTCGGACGCGGATCGTTGGAGTTCTTGAACGCCAGCAACAGCAAGGTGCTGGCATTCTTGCGCAGCTACGACAACACGACGATTTTGTGTGTGAACAATCTCAGCCGCTATGCCCAGCCGGTCGAGCTTGATCTGAGCGTCTACAATGGTTTCACGCCGATCGAGATGTTCGGCGATACGCGCTTCCCACCCATCGGCGAACTGCCCTACTTCATCACGCTAGGGCCGCATTCGTTCTTCTGGTTTCGTTTGGAACCGCCGGGATGACGTGGCACAGCCGCGAGCGCGGGGGTGGGCGCGGCCGATGATCGAGATTCGCACGCTGGAACGAGTGGAGATCGCCGATCTGGAACGCATCGCGCCCAGCTACACGTCGGCGCATGTCTACGACGTGGCGCGCGAAGACAGCGACTCCCGCACGGCCATCACCCTCACGCTGCGCGCGCTCGACACGCCGATCACACTGCCGTTTCGGCGCACGCCGGACGTGGTCGAGTATTATCAGGAGGTGCTGGCGCACGGGCTGTCGCTCGGCGTGTATGACAGCGAGGCGGGGGATCGGCTGATTGGCGCGGCCATTGCCGATGCGCAGGCCTGGAACGGGACGCTGCTGGTGTGGGAATTCCACCTGGAGAGGGCGTATCGCGGGCGCGGCAGCGGGCGGCGCATGATGGAGGCGCTGACCCAGCGGGCTGCCGCCGCCGGGCTGCGCGTGATCAGCGTCGAAACGAGCACGACCAACGTGCCGGCCATCCGCTTTTACCGGCGCGTCGGCTTTAGCATCGACAGTGTCGATCTGTCGTTCTACAGCAACGACGACGTGGAGCGCGGCGACGTGGTCGTCTTCATGAAGCGCAAGCTGACGCCACCCACACCGACAAAGAGTGAATAGATGAGGGGTTTTTGATGCTATCCGTCAACAATATCGAAGTCATTTACAACAGCGTCATTCTCGTTCTGCGCGGCGTGTCGTTCAACGTCGAGCCGGGGCAGGTCGTGGCGCTGCTCGGCGCAAACGGCGCGGGCAAATCGACGACGCTCAAGGCGATCAGCGGTCTGCTCAGCGCCGAACTCGGCGAAGTCACGCGCGGCAGCATCGTCTGGGACGACACGCGTATCGAGAAGCTCAACACCGAAGACATCGTCCGCCGCGGCATCATCCAGGTGATCGAAGGCCGCCCGCTGTTCGGGCATCTCTCGGTCGAGGAGAACTTGCGCCTGGGCGCACAGGTCTTCGAGAGCGGGCGCTACATGCGCCAGGATCTGGAGCGCGTTTACGAGTATTTCCCGCGTCTGCGCGAGATGCGCGGGCGCACGGCGGGCTATCTCAGCGGCGGCGAGCAGCAGATGCTCGTCATCGGGCGGGCGCTGATGGGGCATCCCCGGCTGATGATGCTGGATGAGCCGTCGCTCGGCCTCGCGCCGCTGCTCGTGCAGGAGATCTTCCACATTGTGCGCGACATCAACCAGAAAGAGGGCATGTCCGTCTTGCTGGTCGAGCAGAACGCGCGCGCGGCGCTCAGCATCGTCGATTACGGCTACGTCATGGAGAACGGGCGCATCGTGCTCGACGGCCCGGCGGATCAGCTCGCCGAAAACGAAGACATCAAAGAATTCTACCTGGGCCTGAACCAGCTTGGCGAGCGCAAGAGCTACCGCGATGTTAAGCATTATAAGCGCCGCAAGCGCTGGCTGGGGTGAGTTTCATCGTTGTGATTTCACCCGCAGATTGGCTATAGTCTGCCTCCGGTATCAGAAAATGGAGGGGGATGTATGGCTCTTCTGCTCCTGTTGCTGCTGCTCGTGATGATCGGTGTGATCCCGCTGCCAATTGCGCTGTTTGTGTTCGGGTTCTTCGGACTCTTCGGCCTGAGTTTCATGATGTCGGCGATCAATACACGCACATTTGAACTGTTTTAGTGAAAATACTTGTCGATTGAATGAAGGGATAGGATTTAGTGACCGATCAACTAGACCAACGCATTCACGAGCTTGTCTCGACCGCTTACGAATATGCACCCGCCATCCGCCAGATCATGGACGGCGCGCGCGTCACGCCGAATGACATCCGCACCGCCGCCGACCTCGCCCGCGTCCCCGTCACCAGTAAAGATCGTCTCGTTGAAATTCATCAGGCGAATCCACCGTTCGGCGGCTTCCTGACCATCCCGATTGAAGATCTGCCGCGTATCTACATCTCGCCGGGGCCGATCTACGATCCGCAGCCGCCGTCGGATGATCCGGAAGCCGCGCTCGCGCCATTTCATTACGTCGGCTTCGGCCCTGGCGACCGGGTGCTGAACACATTCATGTATCACTTGACGCCTGCCGGTCTGCTGATCGACGAAGCGCTGCGTGCCTGTGGCGCGACGGTCATCCCGACCGGTCCCGGCAACACCGAGCTTCAGGTGATGATGATGATGGCGCTGAACGTAACCGGCTTCGTCGGCCAGCCCAGCTTCTTGATGACGCTGCTCGACAAAGCACCTGCCCTGGGCATCCCGCCGGAGCTGGTCAGCATCAAGAAGGCGCTCTTCTCCGCCGAACCTTACACCGCCGCCCAACGCCAGCGCTTCGAGGGCGAGTATGGCATGAAGACGACCTCCGCCTACGGGACGGCGGATCTGGGCTTCATCGGCTACACAATGGACGGCGTCGAGGGATTCTGCCTGTCGCAGCACGTCTACGTCGAATGCTGCGATCCGGACACCGGCCAGCCGGTCGAGCCGGGCAGTGTCGGCGAGATCGTCGTCACAACGTTCAATACGCGCTACCCGTTGATCCGCTTCGGCACGGGCGACCTGGGGGCGCTCGCGCCACAGCCTGATCCGCGCTGCGGCGGCGGGCAGCAGTTACTCGGCCTGTTCGGGCGCAGCGGAGACGCGATCAAAGTGCGCGGCATGTTCCTGCATCCGAATCAGATTCTGGCGGCCATCGGGCGCGTGCCGCAGATCAAACACGCGCAGGCAGTCGTCACGCGCGTCGAGAACCGCGACGTGCTGACGGTCAACGTCGAATTACTGCCCGAATATGCGCATGCGGATGTCGAGGAGGCCGTCAAAGCGCACGTGCAGTCGATGGCGCGGCTGCGCGTGGACGTCGTGCAGGTCGTGCCGCCCGGTGTCATCGATACTGCGCAGCGGATGGTTAAGGACGCGCGCGACTGGAGGTAGGCGTCAGAGCGCCCAATTGGGCAGCGGTTCGCGCGCATCGCGGGATGATTGGGGAATACCATCCATCCCGATGTGAGCGGCGACGATCCCGCCGACGATGGCGCAGTTGGTGTCCACGTCGCCACCTGCGCTCGCCGTCAGCCACAGCGCCTCCTCGTAGTTGGCGAGTTGCTCGCCCGCGCACCACACGCAGTAGCCGACCGTGTCTTGCGCGCTGATCTGGCCGCCATTGCCGAGCACGGAGGCCGCTAACTGCATCGACGCATCCAGCGCAAGTTCGCGGGCATGGCGGATCTTTTCGCGGACGATGCTCTCCGGCACGTGCGGCAGGATCAGGTCGAGAAAGGTGCGGCGATCCGGCGTCGGTTCTCCACGCAGCCGGGTCGCCACTGCCGCCGCCAGCGCCACCGCAACGCCACCGGCAACGCCTTCGGGGTGCGCATGGGTAACTTCGGTCGCCAACCGCGCCTGATCGGCACACTGCGTCAGATCGTCGGCGAAATATGCTCCCAACGGGGCGATGCGCATCGCCCCGCCATTGCCATACGAACCCTGCCCGCCAAACATCGTGCGCGCTGATTGTCGCCAGGGCGCGCCTTGCCGGATATTCATCAACAGACGAATCGCGCCCGCGCCATACCCGCGTGTGGGTTCGAAATGCGCGGCAAAGCTCTGCGCCAACCGATCCTGATCGATCGCGCCGTGCTGGCGCAGTTCCTGATAGATCGACAGCGCCATGTTGGTGTCATCCGTCCACATCCAGCCCATCGCCAGTGGTGTTTGTCGATACTGGATGTAAGAGGCTGCTCGATAAGAGCCAACACGAATGAATAATTCGCCGAAAGCATCGCCAACGGACAAGCCTTCGAGCGCTTCACGGGCGCGAGCGATGCGAATCTGATCTGAATCGGCCATTGCTGAAATCGCCTAACGTTTGAAAACGTCCTGCAATGACAAGGTGAAACCGGGCAAGAGCGAGCCGCCGCCGATTACATCGTCGTCGGTCAGGGTCAGCACTTCGATGTCGGCCTCGGCGTGGTGAACTTCGACAAACCGCTTTTCAGGGAAAATCAACCACACCATTTGCACACCGTTTGCCAGATAATAAGCCGCTTTCTCACGCATTCTGGTATACGAATCACGCGGCGGCTTGATTTCGATAGCAAGATCGGGCATCTGCATGATTGCGCCTTTGCTCACCACCGGTTGCAGATTCTCCTCACGAGTGAACGAGATGTCAGGGATGCGATCGTTGTGTTCGTCAGCCGGAAGGCGATGGCGCGCTTCAATCTTAAGGCGTCCTAGCGGATTGGTTTTGAGAAACACATACAACTCACCATGAACCTGAGAGGCAATGATGGCGTGTTCTTCGTTGGTCACTTTTTCGACGATCTCCCCATTGATCAACTCGAAAAGCCGATCCTCGTTCTCCGGTTGACCGAGAAAAACATCATACTCTGCCATGGTGATCAGCTTCTTTTGTTCAGCAAGCATGGCGCAGTCTCCACTCTGGCGACGCTGATATTATAGCATTTTAGCTTTGCCGCTTGCGGTCGCGCTGAAGGTCGCGCAGATCTTTGGTCACATCCTGCGTGTCTTCGATGGGCAACGCATCCGGCACGACTTCCAGCTCGCCGTCGTCGCTCAGACTGTAGATACGTTTGCGCTTCTCGTCGAGTTCGGTCGCATCTGTGCCCAAATCCAGGAGGTGTTTGCCAATCACCTGTGCGGCGACCTGCTGGCGCAGACTTTCTTCCACTGCCCTGGTATCGAACAATGCCGAGATGAACTGGAAGATCAATGCCACGATCCAGCCCACACTCATCATGATGACCGCTGCGGTGACATCATCGTTGGCAGGTGGGTTATCGGCAAACACACTCCAGGCGATGCTGGAAAAGATGACAAACAACAGGCAACTGACGCCCAGGAAGATCCAGCGGGACGTCGTCTTGCGCCGTTTGACCAATACCTCAACGTCGCGCCGAACAGCATCATAGTCGATATTTTGTGTCATCTTGTGCCCCCAGTTTTTCTTTATCTTAATACGTTAAGTCAGATTCAAACGTTGCGCTAGTTGTACACCTTTCGTAACAGCATGATTCGCCCGTACGATTATGGACAGCCTTCGTCTATAATGCCGTACAATCCCTGACGAGACATGCAAACGGAGACCCACCCTGGTGGCAGCGCGCAAGAACAACTACTACCTGCTCAGCCTTGGCTGTTCGAAGAACACCGTCGATAGCGAGAGCATCGCCCAGGTGCTCGATCACAATGGGATGCGCGGCGTCGGCGATCCGAACAAAGCCGAAGTCCTGATCGTCAACACCTGCGGCTTCATCGACGCGGCCAAGCAGGAGAGCATCGACGCGCTGCGCGACCTGGTCGACGGCCGCCGCAAGGATCAGATGGTCATCGCGGCGGGCTGCCTGGCGCAGCGCTACGGCGACATGCTGGTGCAGGAAGTGCCGGGGCTGGACGGCGTGATCGGCACGCGCCGCTGGATGGACATCTTCGATTTCATCAGCCGCCTGCGCGCGCGTAAGCATCCAGAGCCGCTCTATCACCTGCCGACCGACGCGCCGACTGTCGGGCTGGACGAGCGCGGTGTGCTGCGCGCCAGCGTGCAGGGTGCGAGCGCCTACCTCAAGATCGCCGATGGCTGCCGCCGCCCGTGCGCCTTCTGCGCCATCCCCAAGATCAAGGGCACAGCCGTCAGCCGCCCCATCGAGAGCGTCGTCCGCGAGGCGGTGCAGCTCCAGGCGATGGGCGTCAAAGAAGTGATGCTGATCGCGCAGGACAGCACCGACTACGGCTATGACCTGGGCCTGAAAGACGGCCTGGCCCATCTGCTCGACGCCATCTGCGCCGCTGCGCCGGATCTGCGCTGGATTCGTGTCATGTACGCTTACCCCGGCTATGTCACGCCGCGCCTGATCGAAACGATGGCGAAGCACCCGCAGGTGCTGCACTATCTCGACATCCCGCTCCAGCATGGACATCGCGACACGCTGCTGCGCATGAAGCGCCCGGCCAAGATCGAATGGGTCTACGAGACTCTGGCGAACATGCGCCGCGCCATGCCGGATCTGGCTGTGCGCACGACCTTCATCGTCGGCTATCCCGGCGAGACGGAGGCCGAGTTCGACGGCCTGCTCCAGTTCGTCAAAGACTTGCGGTTCGACCGCGTCGGCGCGTTCAAATACAGCCACGAGATCGGCACGCCGAGCGCGCTGCTGCCCAACCCGGTCGATGACGATGTGAAAGAAGCGCGCTGGGAACAACTGATGGAGCTGCAGCAGGGCATCAGCCTGGCGAAGAATCAGGCTTTCGTCGGCAAGAGGCTCGACATCCTGGTCGAAGGCCAGGGCCAGGGTGAAGACGAAGACGGCAACCCGGTCGAGGGCACGATCAGCCTGGGGCGCAGCTACCGCGATGCGCCGGAGATCGACGGCTACGTGATCGTCGAAGGCGAGCTGCCGGTCGGCGAGATCGTCTCGGTGCGCATCACCGGCGCGACCACCTACGATCTGATCGGCACCATCGACACAAGCGCGCCGATTGTCATCCAGCCGGGGCAAATCTTCGGCGAAGGCATGTTGAAGTGAAAGTCCCACCCATTCTCACGACCGAACGCCTGCTCATCCGCCCGTTCACGCTGGCGGATGTCGATGCTTATCACCGCGTCATCCACAGCGACCCAGCGGTCATGCGCTATCTGCCCGGCGGCGTGACCAAAACGCGCGCGGAGACCGCCGCCGAACTTCAGGGCTACATCGATCACGGTGAGCAGTATGGCTACGGCTTCGAGGCGCTGATCGAGCGGGCGACCGGTGCGTTTGTCGGCGACGTTGGGCTGGATCATCTGGACGATCAGGTCGCGATTGGCTACACGCTCGGCAGCGCCTTCTGGGGCAAGGGCTACGCGACCGAAGCAGCGCGGGCGGTGCTCGCTTACAGCTTCGACGTGCTCAAGCTCGACACGATCATTGCCGTGGCACAGCCTGAGAACGCCGCCTCACTGCGCGTGCTCGAACACCTGGGCATGAGCTGCGCCGGCACGACCGACCGCTATTATCACACGACGATGGCCGTCTATCGTATTGCCCGTTCGCAAGCCTGAACGCGCGCTCATCAAGCATCTTCCAATAGTGAAACTCGACAGTTCATTAACAGTATTGCCCTCGACAAACCCCGTTTCCCCGCTATAATCCCGCCAATTTACCCCGAAGCCAGTGCGAAAAGTACACGCCTCGTCCGGGTATTTTGCCGCGATTCTCCTGGTGCGAATCCGGAAGTTAGAACCACGCAAAGGAGGCACTTATGCAAGCTGTCGATACCATTCTCAGCGGTGGCGTCGTCGTCACCATGGACAAGCAGTTCGAGTTGTTTCAAGACGGTGCCATCGCCATTCACGCGGATAAGATCGTCGCGGTCGGCACAAAAGATGACGTGCTGGCCGCGTACAGCTCCAAGAACGTCGTTGACTGCGGCGGCAAATACATCCTGCCCGGCCTGGTCAATGCCCATACCCACGTGCCGATGACCCTGCTGCGTGGGCTGGCGGATGACCTGCGGCTCGATGTGTGGCTGATCGGCTACGTCATGCCGGTCGAGCGCGAGTTCGTCACGCCGGAATTCTGCCGCCTGGGCACCCAGATCGCCTGCGCGGAGATGATCCGCAGCGGCGTGACCAGCTTCGCTGATATGTACTACTTCGAGAGCGAGATCGCCCAGGCAACGGCAGATGCCGGGCTGCGCGGCGTCCTCGGCCAGAGCATCCTCAAGTTCCCCGCGCCAGATGCCGATACCTACGAGGACAGCCTGGACTATACCCGGCGCTTTATCGAGCGCTGGAAAGGCCACCCGCTGATCACCCCGGCGGTCGCGCCGCATGCACCCTACACCAACACCGACGATACGATGCGCCTGTGCGCCGATCTGGCGGTTGAATACGACGTGCCGCTGCTGATCCACATTGCCGAAACTGCCAATGAGGTCGATGACAGCATCGAGGAGTTTGGCCTGCGCGTGGTCGAGCGCATGGATGGCAGCAGCGTCCAACTCTTCCGCGCCAAGACGCTGTGTGCGCACTGCGTCCACATCAAGCCGTTCGAGATGCGCATCCTGCACGACCGCAAGGCGACGGTGGCGCACTGCCCGTCAAGCAACCTCAAGCTCGCCAGCGGCATCGCGCCGGTCGCGCAGATGCTCAAGCACGACGTGACCGTCGGCATCGGCACGGACGGCCCGGCCAGCAACAATGACCTCGACATGTTCGAGGAGATTCACCTGGCCGCCATCCTCGCCAAAACCCAGGCCAATGACCCGACGACGCTGCCCGCGCGCCAGGCGCTGCTGATGGCGACGCGCCAGGGAGCGGAGGCGCTGTTCCTGGGCGATAAGACCGGCAGCCTGGAAGTCGGCAAGCTGGCGGACGTGATCGTGATCGACGCCAACGTGGCGCACAACATGCCGCAGTTCAACCGCGACCCGGAGGCGGTCTACTCGCGCATCGTCTACGCTGCCAAGAGCAGCGACGTGCGCCACGTCCTCTGCAACGGGCGCTGGCTGATGCGTGACCGCGAACTGCTGACGCTGGACGAAGCATCGCTGCTCGAGGAAGCGCGTGCCTATGCCTTGCAGGTGGATACCTTCATGCGCGCCCGCGAAGAAAGCGTCCTGAGCAAGCTGGTGGCCGTCAGTGAACTGGAGCAGGCCGAGAGCTACGAGGTGCAGGTCAAGGCACGCATCGCCGACGAAGTCATCATCGATAAGCTGCTCAAACACCCGGATACGCAGATCATCCGCTTCAATCACTACCGGCAGTACGACAGCTACTTCCTGTTCGATGACGAAGGCCGCGAGCGCGTCCGCTACCGTGAGGACGACAAGATTGACGATCACGGCGAGGTCGAAAGCGTGCGCAGCCGTCTGACCTACAGCGTGCCGACGACCGAGCGTGAGTTCGACCAGGCGGTGCTGCTGTTCCGCTCGCGCTTCATCGCCGACGCGACGCGCCCGGTGCGCTTCTACCGCGAGTACTTCCAGCCGCTGCACGAGCGCCAGCTCGAAAAAGACCGCCGCCGCTGGCACATTCTGTTCCAGGGCGTGCTCTACTATCTCAACCTGGATCAACTGCTCAAACCCCAGGTGGACGGGCTGTTCATCGAGTTGAAAAGCCGCACCTATTCGATGAAGGATGCGGACGTCAAGGCGCAGCGCGTGCAGGAGATGCTGGAAATCCTGGGCATTCAGCCGGGCGACATCATCCACCGCCACTACATCGAGATGGTCAAGGATACCGCCGTCGCGGGGGATTGAGAGACAACCGCTCCCGACTAACCGCCACATGAATCAAAAAACGGGAGAGCGCGCTGCTCTTCCGTTTTGCTTCCCCTCATCACCCATTACTCATCACTTCCTCCCCGCCGCACCGAAATCAGCACCAGATTGAGCGCGTGGATCTTGCTGAGGACGCCGAACAGATCGGCCTGGTCGAGGAAGCTGCCGCTCAAGGTCGTCGCCCCTGGGGTGTCATGGCGGATGGTCAGGCCGTCAAACCAGTCCGACCAGTGCTCCGTCAAATGCCCCTCGATGCGGATCTCGTAGGTGTGTGGCTTATCCATGACAGTGACTCCGTGAGCACAGCAGCGAACGATAAGAGAAGAGAGGCGACCACGGACATTGGCCGCCTCTGGCACAGGCTTACGCCAGCCCTGGCGCGACGAGGACGACATTGCCGGTCACACTGCCGCCTTCGAGCAGGCGGTGCGCCTGGGCAGCTTCGATGATGGGCAGCGTCTCGCTGATCACGGGATCGATCTGGCCGTCTGCCAGCAGCTTGAAGAGCGTCGCCCAATCCTCTAGAAATGGTCGTTTGTCGCCCAGGAAATAGGGCGACGTGCCGTAAAGCTTGTACGACTTGCCGTTCGGCAGCAGATTGGTCGTCGCGAACAGCCAAAGCATCCTGAACAGCGCCGGAAATCCGCCGGGGTCGCCGAAGCTGACCACGCAGCCGCCGCGCCGGAGCACGGACAGCCCGCCACGGATGCTGTTCACCCGGCTCATGCCATCGAGCACCACGTCGATCCCGCCCGGCTCGGCCTGGCGCAGCACCTCGACGAAATCCTGCGTGTGATAATCAATCGGCGTCGCGCCGTACTGCGTCAGAATGCCGTGCTTGCGCCGGGAGGCCAGCCCGTACAGCTTCAGGCCAGCCAGTTGACCGAGCTGGAGCAGCGCAGTACCAATGCCGCCGCTGGCCCCCAGGATGAGGGCGATGTCACCGGCTTCGACTTTGGCGACCCGGTGGAGCACCTGGTAGGCGACGATGTAGTTCAGGATCAAGGTCGCGGCGTCCACCGGATCAACGCTGGTCGGAACGGGGATGAGCGAGTCGCTGCTCCAGTACAGAACTTCCGTGTAGCCCCCGACGATGGTCAACACACCGACCCGGTCGCCCAGCGCGACGTTCTCGACGCCTTCGCCCAGCGCTTCCACGTCGCCGATGATGGCGTAGCCCGGCACGAACGGCGGCTTGTTCTTGGCGAGCGGCGTGCCCGTGTAGAGGGTTTCGCCTGTGCGGTTGCTCACGTCCGGTCGGCTGACACTGGCGGCGAGCACTCTGACGCGAACCTCTCCCGGCGTTGGTGCGCGCAGATCATGTTCGACGACCTGGAGAACTTCTGGCGGGCCAAGGCGGGTGGCGATCACGCTTCTGTACTTCATGTCACCGTTCCTTTCAGACTTCAGGCTCTGGCGCTAACGAGCACGTAGAGGCTGACGGCGGAGGCGATCAGCGCCAGCACCGGCGCGATCTGATGCACGCGCTGGACGATTTGCAGCGTCGCGGCATTGAGGGTGACATCTGTCCCGGCAACGACACTCAGCAGGCCGCCGGTGACGATCAGCGTCACGAAGAGCAGCCCGGTGATGGCGAAGACGAGCACGTAGATCGCGTCCATCCCACTTGACTTGAACAAATTGAAAACGGTCACGGCGACAAAGATGGTCATCCCGACGGCGACAAGTTTGTGGATGTTGAAGAAGACCGTGTTGTAGGGCTTGCCCAGATTGCTCAGGATGAAACCGGAGATCAGCGTGACGACGAGGGCCAAGCCAAAGATCATGGGTTTCGATAGGGTGATGTTCATCTCAAACTCCTTGTGCTTACCTGATTGACCTTAGCCTACGACAGGGGGCGTGCCTTGTCCGTGTACCGAGGTCGTATCTTTGCGGTGCAGCAACAGGAGCCATAGGTGTACCAAAGTACACCACCAGCGGACGCCAGACCGTCGTTAGGAACGCACGCGAAGCGTTGCGGTCTGACTGGCGGGATTGGGAAGCCATCTGAAAGATGGCTGATTGGGCTGTGAAGATACGCAGCGTGCGAAGAAACAGCCCGATTCCATCGGGCTTGCCGAAGAACCCAGCGCGAGGCTTGGAGCCTCGTGCGGCGGCGATTATGCGTTGTGCGCCTTAGCCTGATTGCAGATGTTGGGCGAAGAACGCCAGGATGCGCTCTTGCGAATCTTTGGCCGATTCGGGATGGTAGCCACCTCCACCCCCCATCAACAGCGAGACCACCCTGACCACAAACGGAATCCTGTCTTCGGAGTGATCGTTCATGAAGGCGTGATCGGTGTCTGCGTACTCCTTGACATCGTGATCGACACCTGCCGCGGTCAGAATGCCTTCGAGCCGGGCTGCCGCACCCTTGAGTGAGCTATCTTTTTCACCGTAGCTGGCAACGATAGGACACGCCTGTTTGAGAAATTCGTCGGCATCCTTGGGCAGCATACCGTAGTTGACGCTGGCGGCTGTGAATTCGCCGCGTGGCGCGAGCAGCAGCGCGAAGCCGCCGCCAAAGCAAAAGCCGATCACGCCAACCTTGCCGGTACACTGCTCGTGCTGGAGCAACCACTGCCGGGTGGCCTCGACCTTATCGAAGAACGGTCCCGACCGGCGGCTGAAGTCACGCATGACCGAGCGCAGGCAGCCGAAGAACGTCCCGCCGTTGAACAAATCCGGGGCGGCGGCGAGAAACCCCTCGCTCGCCAGCCAATCAGCCTGATTGCGCAAATCCTGGCTCATGCCCAGGGCGTCATGGATGACGCACACGCCCGGCCAGGGGCCAGCGCCTTCCGGCGTGGCGATATACGTGGAAAGTGGACTGCCGGCAACCTGAATATCGATGGTCGTCATCCGAAATCCTTCTATTTTGTCGATTATTCAATCTGGCGGGCAGAGATAACATCTCTACAGGGGACTCAGCACGTTCGCGCTGACCGTATCTGCCCGCATGGTAACGAATCTTGCGCCCGTGGGCAAAGGAACGCGACCTATCCCTGATTGCGACCAGGGTTTCAGCCCGAATCAATCAGGCCGAGTTCACGCGCACGAGCCACCGCCTGCGTGCGGTTGCTGGCGTCTAGCTTGCCGAGAATGTTGGTGATGTGCTTCTTGACCGTGCGCACCGTGATCACAAGCTGATCGGCAATCGCCTGATTCGAGTCGCCGGTGGCGATGCACTGCAAGACTTCAAGTTCGCGCGCGGTCAGCGGCTCGATCAAACCGGCGGCTTTGCCAATGGAATGGACAGCCTCGGCTGCACCTGTCCCGGCAAAGGCGGCCAGCAGATCCTGGGCATAGGCGCGCAGGTGGTCGGGTGTCGCCTGGTGATCGATGACCGCCGCCAGCAGCGGGATCAGCGCCGTGCCCTCTTCCAGAATGAGCAGGACGAAACCCGCAGCTTCGCCGATTTCCAGCGCTTGCTTCAGATGCCGGATCGCCTCGTAAGTGACCTGCCCGCCCTGCCGTTTTTGCTCCAGCAGCGCGCGCAGGAGATCAACTTCGAGCAAGCGGCCATCACGTCCGCCCGGCTCGACCGTCGCCTGGATCTCGCCGAGCATCTGGCCGGCCTGCTCCAGCTCACCCTGGGCGAGATAGATGCGCGCGAGGCACAGCTTGAACGCCTCGACCGCGATCAGAGGCAGGCGCTGCGCATACGAACTAGCGCCGAGAAGCCCCAGCAGCGGCTCAATCCACTGAGACACCCCGGAGACATCACCGGCTGCCAGGCGCACGGAGACCTGCCGTGTCATCAGGAAGAAGTCCCAGCGCTGAAATCCCTGCTCCATCAAACGCAGAACTTCCAGGGCAGCATCGAGATCCCCCTGCGCCTGATGCAGCCGCGCCTTGGCGGTGTAACCCGCGTAGAGGCCATCCGATCCAGCTTGACGACAGAGTTCCAGCCCGCGCGTCAGATAGGCTTCCGCTGTTTCCAGGTCGTGCCATTCCAGGTAGACGCCCGCCAGTCCGATGTAGCTCGGCCCGGCGGCGTAAAACACGCGCTGCTCGCCGGGGTCGCCCTGCTCGATGATGGCGCGGCAGTAGCGGGCGGCCTCGTCCATGCGCCCATACTGGCACAGGTCGAATGCCCGCACCATGGACGTATTCGAGATCTGACCGTAGTGGCCGTCTGCCTGCGACAGGCGGAAGCATTCCCGGTAGGCGGCGGCAGCCTGCTCGTAATCGCCGTCCATGCCGTACGCACGGTAGAGCGAGGAATAGAGGTTGATACGCAGCCGCGTCTCGTCCTCTGGCAGTTCAGCGAGGGCCGCCTGCGCGATCTGGATCGTCCGCGTGGTGTTCTGATGCGCCAGGAACAGGCACAGGTACGCCATCGCCCCCAGGCGCAGGCGATCATTTTCCGGCGAGGCGGGCAGCGCATTGATCAGCTTTTCGACGCCGAGCAGGGTCTGCTCAGACATGTCGAGCGTCCCCTGGCTCAGCGCCAGCATCAGCCGGTAGATCTCCAGGCGGGGGTGCGTGGCAAACGACTCTTTCGGCAGCGCGTCCAGCCACTGCTGGAGCAGATTGCTCTGGCCGGTAAAGAGCTTCGCCTCGCCCGCGCGTTCGACCAGGACGGCAGCGCGCTCGAAATCGCTGGCGGCGAGGGCATGGCGCACGGCCTCTGCTTCAAAGCCATGCTGCTCGTACCAGTTCGAGGCGCGCCTATGCAGCGCCGCCAGCGCATCCGCCGCCAGGCTCTGGCGCAGGCGGGCGTGCAGCAGATCCGCAAACAGGTGGTGGTAGCGAAACCACTGCCCCTCGCTGTCGAGCGGGATGATGAACGTGTTCGTCCGGTGGAGCGCGGTCAGCATGGCCTGGCCGTCCCGGCAGCCGGTGACGGCCTCACACAAGGCCGCGTTCATGCGTTCCAGGATCGCCGTTTGCAGCAGAAATTCTTGCGCCTCGCCCGGCTGGCGCTGAAGGATCTCTTCGACCAGGTATTCGGCGACGTAGATATGACTGCCGGTGAACGCCTGGATGAAGGCGGCGGTGTCCGCGCGCCCTTGCAGCGAGAGCGCCGCCAGTTGCAGCCCGGCGATCCAGCCTTCGGTGCGTTCCTCCAGCGCGGCGACCGCCTCAGCGGACAACGCCAGCCCCATCGTCTGATTCAGAAAGGCCGCTGTTTCGTCCACGGTGAAGCGCAAATCCTGGGCGCGGATTTCGATCAACTGATTGCGGGCACGATAGCGTGCCAGCGGCCAGGGTGGATCGGTGCGGGTGGAAATGACGACGTGGAGGCTGTGCGGCTGATGTTCGAGCAGAAAGAGCAGGCTGGCATGAAGCGCCGGGTTCTGGATCGCGTGGTAGTCATCCAGCACCAGCACGATGGACCGAGCCTGCGCGGTCAGATCGTTGATCAGCAGCGTCGGGATGGCGTCATCGGGCAGCCGCTGCGCCGTGCCGAGCAGTTCCAGCGCCGCCGCGCCCACATCGCCCAGGACCGACCGGCAGGCCGCGATCAGGTGTGCCCAGAAGCGCGCTGGGTCGTTATCGCCCTCGTCCAGCGATACCCAGGCCACCGCCCCGGAACGCTGGGCGACAAATGCACTCAGAAGTGTGGTCTTGCCGAAACCTGCCGGGCCGGATACCAGGGTGAAGCTGTCCGGACGTTGCATCCCGGTCAGGAGCTTTTCGATCAGGCGCGGGCGCGTGATGGCGTTCGCCCGTGCCGGGGGGATATAGAGTTTGGTGGTGAGGATGTGGGCAGCGTCCAGTCCCGCCTGTGCTTTCACCTGCTGTTTGCCTTGCGCTAGCTCCCTTGTCGTCATGTCGGTGTGCATTACGAAGACCATTATAGTAACGCACTTTCGCGATCCGCACCGCTCGTGCCTCTCGTTTCTGGCGCGAAATCCAGCGGGCGGTATACTCGAAACCATACATCCCCAGAGGAGGTTATTTTGGTCTACACGCCCGCAGACACCCGTTACGATTCCATGCGCTATAACCGCACCGGGCGCAGCGGCCTGCTGCTGCCAGCGGTTTCGCTCGGCATCTGGTACAACTTCGGCGGCGTCGATCCGCTGGAGAATGCCCGCGCCATGATCCACAAGGCGTTCGACCTGGGCATCACGCACATCGACATCGCCAACAACTACGGCCCGCCGCCCGGCTCGGCAGAAGAGACCTTTGGCCGCATCCTGCGCGAAGATCTCCGCCCTTTCCGCGACGAACTGGTCGTCTCGAACAAGGCCGGTTACTACATGTGGCCCGGCCCGTATGGCGAGTGGGGTTCGCGCAAGTACCTGATCGCAAGCTGCGATCAGAGCCTCAAGCGCACCGGCCTCGACTACTTCGACATCTTCTACAGCCACCGCCCCGACCCCGACACGCCGCTCGAAGAGACGATGGGCGCGCTCGACTATATCGTGCGCAGTGGCCGCGCGCTTTACGCCGGCATCTCGACCTACAGCCCGGAGCAGACGCGCGAAGCCTCCCGCATCCTGCGTGAACTCGGCACGCCCTGCCTGATCCACCAGCCGCGCTACAACATGTTCGACCGCTGGATCGAAGACGGCCTGCTCGACGTGCTCGAAAAAGAAGGCATCGGCTGTATCGCCTTTTCGCCGCTGGCGCAGGGCATCCTGACCAACAAGTACATCAGCGACACGCCGGATGACTCGCGGGCGCAAAAGCTGTCCGGGCGCTTCCATTGGGGCGATCAGGTCAGCCAGGATCGCATCGCCAGGGTGCGCAAGCTCAACGAGATCGCCAGGGCGCGCGGCCAGAACGTGGCGCAGATGGCGGTCGCCTGGGTGCTGCGCCACAAGGGCATGACCTCGGCGCTGATCGGCGCGAGCCGCCCGGAGCAGATCGAGGACATCGTCAGGGCGCTCGATAATCTGGACTTCAGCGACGAGGAATTCCAGGCCATCGAGGCGATCCTGACCGATTAGCACACAGGCGGCAGTGTGCCGGAATTGATCACCGATCTCGACGCGATCCGGCGGTTGGCGCTGGCGAACCGCGACGCCTTCGAGATCCTGCGCCACCAGCTTGAAGCGATGGACGGTCTTGACGATGCGCCGTTGGACGCCTTTGTTGAGGCCGTTGCCGCGCCGATCAGCGCCGCCATCGACTGCACCCAGTGCGGCAACTGCTGCCGCTCACTGCATGTCTACGTCACGCCGGCGGATGCGCAGCGCCTCGCCGAGGGTCTGCACGTGCCGCTCGACAGCATCGAGACAAACTATATCGATCATGAGACGGCGGCGGACGAGGGGGAATGGGGTGTCTTGCGGGCCAGGCCGTGCGCTTTCTTGCGCGGCAAACTGTGTTCGATCTATCAGCAGCGCCCGGACTCGTGCCGCCGTTATCCGCAGTTCACGCCGGACTTCCGTTGGACGCTGGCGGACATGATCAACGGCACGGCGCTCTGCCCGATCATCTACCACGTGTTGAGCGAGATCGTCCACCGCGTCGACGCGGGCGAGTTGAAAGAGGCGTGACGGCTAATCGCCTTCGTCATCTTCCGGGCGCGTCAGGCGCATGAAGGCGCGCTCCTGTGGCGAGAGAAAGGTTGGGTACTCGGTCTCGTCGTAGGCTTCGAGGATGCGGTAGCCCTCTTTGATGTAGCTGCGGATCGTGTGCAGGCTGATGCCCATCTCGTCAGCGGCGAGGTGTGCGGGCATCCCTTTGACGACGCACAGCTCGACGGCCTGGCGCACGCGGTCGGTCAGATGCGGGTACTCGCGCTGTTTGGGCAGCACCGCCGCCGAGCGCACACGGCTCGGCATGTCTTCGCGGCGCGCCGCCAGCCGGGCGATCTCCTGCGTGACCAGGAAGTCGTAGTCGCGCGCGTAGACGATGGCCCAGGCGATTTGCAGGCGGACTTCGTGCTTGAGCAGGTAGCCCCGCGCACCGGCGCGCGCGGCGGCGGCGATCAGCGCCTCGTCTACGAACTGCGCCAGACAGAGGATCATCACGTTCTGAGCGGCGGCGCGCATCTTCTTGATGGCCGCTTCGAGCGCATCCGGGCCGCCCATGTGGTCGGAATCGAAGACGATGATGTCCGGCAGTTCGGCCAGCGGCGTTTCGGCGAGGTAGTTCCACATCGCCTCGGCGCTTTCAGTCAGGAAGGTGACGCGCGTGCGCCGATCCCAGGCGAGATAGCCGTTGATGGCTTGCAGGGCGTAATAATCGCTATCGAGCAGCAGGACTTTGAGATTGATATTGCTGATCGGGTCGTTCATGACCGGTCGCCCTTCCTCCTGATGTGGCAGCGCCGCACTTACCGCTTTAAGTATACGCCATACCCCGCCGCTGAACATAAGCAACATCCTCGCAATGGGCAGGCCGCGCAATTTGCGGTATGATCCGCGCCGGATGGTTCTCTACAAGCGGCGAGTGAGCGTATGGCGAGCGAATCTCAAGGCCTGGCAAGTTTCCCCCCCGTTCGTTGGGCGATGGTGCATCCGCGCCTCGCAGCCTGGATTGTGCTCTCGGTCGGCATGATCGTGCTGCTGGTGATCGAAGCGCGCGATGTCGGGCTGCTGCCTGGGCAGTGGATCGCGCTGATCGCCGCCTGCGTGGTCGTCGCCGGGCTGTGCATCTGGATCATTAGCTGGGAAGACGGCGACGACGAGGACGACCTGGCCGACGCCGACGTGGACTCCGGCAAAGACTCGGCCTAGCTCGCGGCGCTGCATGGGCGACTACTCTCCGAGCTTCTACGTCCGCGCGCTGTTCGACACCCCCTGGAAAGCGCATAACAGCATCATCCGCCACCTGATGATTCCGGTGGCACGTTTGAAGTTCGCCCTCGCCGGCATCCCCTGGCGGCGCGGCTGGCTGCTCTACGGCCTGCCGGTGCTGCTCAAGCACCGCCAGAGCACGATCACAATTGGCGACCGGCTCAGCCTGCGCTCGACGCTGCGCAGCAATCCGCTCGCGCCCAATCACCCGGTCGTGCTCTGCACCTGGCGAGCAGGCGCGCGCATCGTCATCGGCAACGACTTCGGCATGACCGGCGGCAGCATCGTCGCCGAGCAGGAGATCGTCATCGGCAACCGTGTGACCATCGGTGCGAACTGCACGATCATGGATACCGACTTTCACCCGCTCGACGCGCAGACGCGCTACGAACGCCCCTACGACGCCGCGACCGCGCCCGTGCGCATCGAGGACGACGTGTTCGTCGGCATGAACTGCCTGATCCTGAAGGGCATCACCATCGGCGCAGGCAGCGTGATCGGCGCAGGCAGCGTCGTCGCCGCGGACATACCCCCCGGCGTGATCGCGGCGGGCGTCCCGGCGAAGGTCGTGCGGGCGCTGTGAGAGACCAGGGCGCTTGCCCGCCACCTGCAACGTGGCTATCCTATTCCTGGCACCACCAGCATCACAGGGATATGCTGTGCGTACTGTCCCACGTATCCGCATCTTCCTCTCAGCGCCGGCGATGCAGACAATGGCGACGAATGACATATGGGCTTGCCGGAAGGGTGAGCGGCAACTCATGGGGGTTCCCCAGAACGCCGGTACTCATGGGGTATCCAAAACGGGCGGGCGCAAAACCTCAGAGCCAATACGATGATGTGCAAATGTCCGTACGTTTTATCAAGACATGATTTATGATGCATGATGAGAGAGCGTGTTATTCTTGATGCTGAAATCGAGGGGACATATGCCCACCTTAACTTCACGTGAGCGCGTCCAGGCCGCGCTGGATCATGTTGAACCAGATCGGGTGCCTGCTGCGCTGGGCGGGGGACCTTATGGAATAGTTGATGACTTATATTTCAAACTGCTTGAGGCTTTTGACCTGAATGAACCGGTCGTCCCATTTCGCACCGGACACAATATTTCCTATTTGGACGATCGTGTCTTTGAGCGGCTAGGCGTTGATACACGCTATGTATGGCCGGGGGCTGCACCTAACAGCCCCATTCAGCAAACCGATGATCCGGATACGTTCCTCGATAGTTACGGCCAGGTGTGGAAACGTGCTACGCCCTATTTTTACGCCGATACGGGGCTCCTGACTGCCGCCACCCAAATGGATGACATTGACCGGTTAGTGACATGGCCGGACACGCGCGATCCGCGTTGGACTACGGGCGTAGGCGAGCGTGCCACTCACTTGCGCGCCACTACCAGTTGTTTTGTGGTGGCACGGATGGTTGCCTCGCACGGCATCTTCCAGACGGCCTGTGATCTACGCGGTACAGCCGAATTCATGATGGACCTGGCACTGAATGAAGACTTCGCGATTCATCTGCTAGACCGCGTAACGTCCACGCTGACCGGATTGCTGGATGGCTATCTGGCGGCCTGTGGTGACCATATCGACATGATCGAATTGCCGGGCGACGACTACGCGTCCAACAAAAATCTGTTGATTTCACCCGCGATGTTTCGTCAGTATATTAAGCCGCGTGTGCAACAACTGGTTGATGTGGTGCGGTCGCACAACCCTGCGATCAAGGTCATGCTGCATAGTGACGGTATGATTTACGCGCTTCTGCAGGATTTTGTCGATCTCGGCATTGATGTACTGCATCCGCTGGAGCCGGTTGCCGCCCTTGATCAGGTCGCCATCAAACGGGAGTTCGGTGATCGACTCGCGTTTGTCGGCGGGATCGATATTTCGCACGCGATGCGCGGTAGCGCAGACGATGTTCGCCGGGAAGTGCAAACCCGCATCGGACAGCTTGCGCGCGGCGGGGGGTACATGGTTGCGCCATCAAATCACCTACAAGCCGATATCCCACCTGAAAACGTCATCGCGCTGTTCGAAGCCGTGCGCGAGTACGGCATGTACCCCTTAGGCTAATCAGGTCATCACCCAAGTCAGGTCAGGCGAGCGCTGTGACAGACGCATCGCGCTTGCCCTCCCGTCCGATTTGCGCGCCTGACGCATCGACTCCATAATTGCTCTATCGATGATATTCAGGAGCATCCAGGCTGACGATGCCCAGCGCGTTCCTCTCCTACCGCCGCGCCGATAGCGCCGCGCTCGCCACGCTCATCGCCGTCACACTGCAAAACAAGCACGGCATTGATGCGTTTGTCGATACGCGCAACACCAACGGCGGCGGCCCCTTCCCCGACCGCACCCGTGCGCGTCGAAGATGACGTGTTCGTCGGCATGAACTGCCTGATCCTCAAGGGCGTCACCATCGGCGCGGGCAGCGGCGGCGCGGCGGACATCCCCCCCGGCGTGATCGCGGCGGGCGCTCCGGCAAAGGTCGTGCGGGGGTGTGAGGGATAAGACGCACGAATCTGCGAGTGCAGGGCGTTTGCTCACCAACTGCAACGCGGCTATACTGTAATTGTTACTGCTCACACCACAGGGATAGGATATGTGTACTGTCCCTCATTTCCCTCTCCTACCCCGACGATGTCGCCGTCGAACGTTCGGTTCCCAACATGAAGGTTGGATAGCCGTATGAGTGATGTGTTCATTTCGTATTCAAGGCTGGACAAAGACTTTGTTGGTAAGCTACGTGAAGCCCTCGCGAATAAAGGACAAGACGTTTGGATTGACTGGGAAGCAATCCCCCCCTCGCAGGCATGGTGGGGTGAGATTCAGAAAGGTATCGCACGTGCCAACAACTTTGTAGTTGTGCTGTCGCCAAACAGCATGGCATCCCCAGTGTGCCAGCTTGAAATAGAGTATGCCCTACAATTGGGTAAGCGCATCATTCCAGTATTGCATATCGACTGCGAACGCGAGGATGCCATCACGGGCATCGCGCTTCGGCTCTCCGATCCTGATCAAGATGCAACCCGCCGTATGTGGGGAAACCGGCAACCACACAGCGTTTTCGACAGTAATGCAAATGACCTCCAACGCATCAACTACTTCTTCTTTCGCGCGGATGATGATTTTCAAGTCAAGTTTGACGAGCTATTCGTTATCATCCGAACGGACTTCGACCACAAGGAACAACACACTTCGCTGGGTTTACGCGCCGCCGAATGGGAACGACGGGGGTATAACAGCAGCTTTTTATTATTGGATGATGAGCTTGAGACAGCAGAAACATGGCTGGCACAGTCTAGCGGCAAAGAGCCAGCCCCCACTGAATTACAGAGGAAGTACATTCAAGCTAGCCAAAAACGTACTCGTCAATTGCGAAATGTCCGCCGCGCCAGCATTATCGGAAGCGTTGTAGCAGTTTTAGCGATAGTTTTTGCGGTTGGTGCTTCGCTTGTTGGAGTCAATGCCACCAACAACGTCAACGTCGCTAATACGCAAGTTGCGGGCGTTCTGCCGACGTTGGCTGCAGCCGATACACAAGTGGCGGGTGTCCAGCCGACGCTGGCTGTTGCTGACACACGAGTCGCAGGTGTACAACCGACACTGGCAGCAGCGGATACGCAGGTCGCTGTGGTCGGCACACAGGTGCGTGAGGCTGAGGATTTCGCGTCTGTCGTCCAGCTTGATGCTCGCGCTCGCGACGTGTATGACACCACCACTGAGAACCCGCTTGGCTTGGCGCTGGCGCTGGAAGCCAGCCGCATAACAGACATACCGTCAGTTGAGTATACGCTCAGCGAACTGGCATACGCCCCTGGTGCCCGATTGCGTCTTGAAGGACACACAGGTTGGGTCAGCAGTGCCGCGTTTAGCCCAGACGGGGAGCGGATCGTCACCACATCACTTGATAATACCGCGACTGTCTGGGATGCCTCGACAGGTGTCGTCATCCAACGCCTTGAAGGACACACATACTGGGTCTGGGACGCGGCGTTCAGCCCTGACGGGGCGCGGGTTGTCACTGGGTCCAGCGACAACACCGCAATCATATGGGACGCCACGACGGGCACTATCCTCCAACTCCTGAAGGGACACACTAACGCAGTCAATAGCGCGGCGTTCAGCCCTGACGGGGCGCGGGTTGTCACTGGGTCCAGCGACAACACCGCAATCATATGGGACGCCACGACGGGCGCTATCGTCCAACGCCTGGAGGGGCACACTGACGCAGTCAGTAGCGCGGCGTTCAGCCCTGACGGAGCGCGGGTTGTCACTGGGTCAAGCGACAACACCGCTATCGTATGGGATACCGCGACTGGCAGCATCCTTCAAAGGCTGGAGGGGCACACATCTACGGTCGAGAGTGCGGCGTTTAGTCCGGACGGGACTCAGGTCATCACCGCGTCATGGGATAGTACGGCTATCATCTGGGACACGGCGACGGGTACCATCCTCCGACGCTTGAAGGGTCACACATCTACGGCCAGTAGCGCGGCGTTTAGTCCGGACGGGACTCAGGTCATCACCGCGTCATGGGATAGTACGGCTATCATCTGGGACACGGCAACGGGTACCATCCTCCAACGCTTGGAGGGACACACGAGTTTCGTCCATAGCGCGGCGTTCAACCCGGACGGGACGCAAGTCGTCACCGCGTCATGGGACGACACGTCCATAGTCTGGGACATCTCGACTGGCGTCGTTCTCCACCATCTGCATGGACATACAGATTCGGTCGAGAGCGCGGCGTTCAGCCCTGACGGGGCGCGGGTTGTCACTGGGTCAAGCGACAACACCGCCATCGTTTGGGATACCACGACAGGCGCTATCCTCCAACGTCTGGAGGGGCACACTGATGGAGTCAGTAGCGCGGCGTTCAGCCCAGATGGGGCGCGGGTTGTCACCACGTCGTGCGCTAGAACTGAGAGTTCGGGATGTGTTGAGGGTGAGATAATAATCTGGGATAGCGCGACGGGTACCATCCTTCAAGTCTTAGAGGGACATGCGAACGCGGTGAACAGCGCAGCGTTCAGTCCAGACGGAACACAGGTCGTCGCAACGTCAGGAAGTACTGCTATTATTTCCGATGCCACAACTGGTGCTATCATACAGCGACTAGGGGAGCACGCGAGTTGGGTCTATGGCGCGGCGTTCAGTCCGGATGGGACCAAGATCGTCACTGCATCAGCAGACTATACCGCAATTGTCTGGAATGCGGCCATGGGTTTCGTTATCCAGCGTCTGGAGGGACACACGAGTTCGGTCGAAAGCGCTGTATTCAGCCAAGATGGGACGCGGATCGTTACCGCGTCACTAGACGGCACCGCCATTGTTTGGGACGCCGTGACGGGCGCTATCATTCAGCGTCTGGAGGGACACACGAGTTTCGTCTATAGCGCAGCTTTCAGCCCGGATGGGGCGCGAGTTGTTACTGCCTCCAACGATGCTACCGCTATTGTCTGGGATGTGGCGACGGGAGCCATTGTCCAACGCTTAAGGGGACACACTGGTGCGGTCGAGAGCGCGACATTCAGCCCGGATGGGACACAGATCGTCACCGCATCAAGGGATGGAACCGCTATCCTCTGGCGGCATGATACGCTCGACCAACTTCAAGCTTGGACACTCGCAAACCGGTACGTGCCCGAACTGACGTGCGCGCAGCGAGTGGCATTCGGCGTCACACCATTATGTGATGGGGACACTCCTCCGTCCACGCCGACACTCATGCCGACGCGTACACCCTTCATGACTCCCCCTGCACCCACGACTTGAGCATTGAGGGTGATCGTCAGCACGTACAAACTCACCATCACGCGTGTGATGTGGATAGCATCGGCGCTTAAATCGAAGACAACTCGGCGCGCAGGAAGGGTGGCATATTCTTCTCTGAGAAATAGCGCTCCCCTTTGCACATTTCACCTGGCGGGTCCGTGACCCGCGGATCACCCCACGAACCGCCTACGGGATGAGCAGGATCTTGCCCTT
This sequence comes from Anaerolineae bacterium, assembly GCA_023382675.1. GTDB lineage: Bacteria > Chloroflexota > Anaerolineae > Aggregatilineales > Phototrophicaceae > Flexifilum. The sequence goes on along the minus strand of JAHDWN010000003.1, from coordinate 20,745 downwards.
CGTCCCACGTGAGGCGATGATCCGGTGCGCCTCGGCGGCGTCCGACAGCGGCAACGTCCGGTCGATGCGCACTTTGATCTGCCCGCTGGCCGCCCAGCCGAGAATGTCGTCCGCGCGCCGCAGCAGTTCCGCCCGATCCAACAGGTAATGCCCCAGGAACGGTCGCGTCAGGAAGAGCGAGCCTTTGGCGTTCAGCACCTGCGGGCTGAGCGGCGCGACCGGCCCGCTCGACTGCCCGAACAGCACGATGTAGCCGCGTGGACGCAGCACGTTCAGGCTCTTGTCGAACGTGTCCTTGCCGACCGAGTCGTAGACCACGTCCACACCCTTGCCACCCGTCAGCCGCTTCGTCTCGGCTTCGAAGTCCTGCTCGGTGTACAGAATGACCTCGTCCGCGCCCGCCTCGCGCGCAATCGCCGCTTTCTCCTCGGTCGATACGGTTGCGATCACGCGCGCGCCGCGCAGCTTGGCGATCTGCACCACGAGCTGCCCGGTGCCTCCCGCCGCCGCGTGGATCAGGCAGGTGTGGCCCGGCTGGAGCGGGAAGGTGTCGTGCGTCAGGTAATGCGCCGTCAAGCCCTGGAGCATCGCCGCCGCCGCGATCTTCAGTTCCAGCCCCTCCGGCACAGGAACGAGCTTCTCCGCCTGGACGAGCGCATACTCGGCATACGCCCCCTGGGAGAAGGCGTAGGCGACACGCTCACCCGGCTGGAACAGCGTCACGCCTGCGCCGACAGCATCGACAGTGCCTGCCGCCTCTTCGCCCGGTGTGAACGGCAGCGGCGCTTGATACGCGCCCGACCGCTTGTAGGTGTCGATCATGTTCAGCCCGGCGGCGGCTACCTTGACGCGCACCTCGCCCGCGCCCGGCTCCGGCACCGGCGCGTCTTCGAGCTTCAGGGCATCCAGGTCGCCATATGCGTGAACGACAATCTTCTTCATCAGCTTTTCTCCCGCTGCCGTGTTCGCCGCCCAGAGTGTACCGCATCGGCAGCAACTTTGAGCACGATCATTCAGTCACTACGAGCCACATATCGCTGTGTCCCCAACCGTGTGATCAGCACCGCACCAATTCCAGTGCCTGCCATGGCAATGACAAGCGCGGATCCGATGACCGGCACGATCTGGATTGCGGTCATCACCAGCACAAATGCGAATGTGCCCAAAAGTGTGATGAGCGGATACCTTGACTTCAAGGGTAAATACGGTGCGAGCAGCTTACCGAGAAGCGTCCCATATGCGCTCCAGGCATAACCCGCTGCGATGACGCCGAAGACCAACACCAGTAGCGCGACAGGGATCAGGATCACGGTGAATGCCATGACGACAATCGCCACAAGCGCTACCAAAGCGGCCAGTACGCCAAATGCTCCGCAGACCATTGGTTGCTGGAGAATGGCATCACACACGCGCTCCAATCGTCGCGGCATCGTCCGTGCAAGCAGGTAAGAAAAGATGATCAGAGGGATTGTTTGGACGAGAAACCACAGGATGCTATCGGTCGTCTCTGATCCCGTCCCCAAGACACGATTGGGCACCGTCAAGGTCGTTGTACGCCTAATCTCTCCACGCACCTGTGCTTGTGGATCGATCTCCAGCGCGCCCACGCCGCTGCTTACGTCGCCGTCGACCACCGCCGTCGGCAGCAGCTTGAGCGTCCCGCCCAGAACCTCGACACTACCTATGATATGTCCGGCGGATTCCAGACTGCCGCGCAAGATGAACACACTATCGGCAATCGTTGCGCCCTCCTCCAGATGCACCACGCCGTCAAACAGGACGACTGTGCTCTGCTGCGTCATGCCAGATGTGATCTCGTGTTCGCCAGCGGTAACGAGCCAGACGCCGCCACTGCTATCACTCGCACATGCTGCAAGCAGCGGGAACAGCAACCAGACGATCCAGGTCGGAAGTTTCATAGTTTGCCCTCGCTCGGTGGCACGCGCGGCTTCCAGAATATGCCGACAAGCAGCGCCAGGAAGAACAGGAGCGCAAAAGAATCCACGATATTGAGATGCGTCTCCAGCGGCATCCCGGCACGCTGCCATTGAATCGCCAGCGCCGTACTGAGAAATGTCGCCGTCCAGCCGGAGAAGGCTACACCAACCGCGGTGTTGCGGCTGATGGTATCCGCGGTCGAAATATCCGCCCACAGGGCAAAGTTGACCACCGTGTACAGACTGACGGCGATTGCATACAGCATGGGCATTGCCAGGGGAGCACTCTCACCGGGTGCTGTGCGCAGGTGCAGGCTGTACATCAAATGTACCAGCGCGAAGATGCCAAATATCCAAAGAAAAAGCTGGTGCTCATCAAATGCCGTGTAGAGAATACCCGCCGCCAATGCGCCCAGGACGTGCATTGCGCCGATAAACAGCCGTATGTCCGGATCGGGCGCTTGCCACGCGGTGTTCATATAGACCGGCGTTTCCAGCAGGCGTAGAAAGCCCAGGCTGTCGACGAAAAACACTCCGAACATGATCAAGATCAGCGCCAGTGGCTTGCGGAGTACCTGAGCGCGTCCAGCGGTGTCGCGCCGAACAAATCGGCCATCGCCGAACGCTGGCTGCCAATGCTGGTCTGCCAGATGGCGCATGAAAGGCAGCGGTACAAACGCCAGCAAGCTGATGAGCGCCCACCCTGGAATCATCAGGATGAGCATTTGCGCGGCGAAGGTTTCGATGCGCCATTCGGTCAGGACGACCGCTGCCAGAAAATATGCGCCCGCCGTGATTGCTGCCGCAGCATAGCCGCGCGCCCGTCGCGGAATGAAATCGACGGTCAAACTGAACGTCGCCGGGACACCGATACCCAGCGCCAGCGACGCTGCCACGATCCAGACTGTGAACGCGCTCTGCGTGGTTACCGACGGTGCAACCCATGTCAGCAACGTTTGCAGTGTCACCGATACCCAGGCGAGACGCAGCTTGCCGGCAAGCGTTTTGCCCCAGTGAGATCGCATCATGAGCGATCCGGTCATGAGCGCAACCCCGCACGTACAGATGGCAAGCAGCGCCATCTGCCCGGCGATAGTCTGCTGCTCCATCCCCAGAAGCCGTTCGCCCAGGTCGATCAGACCAAGCTGGATAAAAGTAACGTTGTAGGCGTAGCCCACGGACATCATGCCGATGAACAACCCGCATCCGAAGAGCGTTGGCCAACGGTGTCCACGGATTAGTCCAAGAACAGTCATAAGCGGTTCCGTGATGCGAAAACGATGAACTCAATCGTAACCCGAGGGACATGCAGGTCTCTCCTGACGAAGGTCATCTTTTCAGGTGAGCCGTTGCATGTTTTGAGGAAGCACCCTCACCCGGATTCCGGAGCTTGATACACTCTGCGTCACCGAGTGAGGTGGGATAGAAAATGTAACTACACACGCAGCACGTGCGTGATCGCGGTGCTCGCCATGCCGCCCAGGTTCTGGATCAGTGCCGTGCGCACGCCCGCCACCTGGTTTTCCCCGGCCTGGCCACGCAGTTGCAGCGTCGCCTCGACCGCCTGATAGACGCCCGTCGCGCCGACCGGATTGCCGCGCGCCTTCAAGCCGCCAAAGGTGCTGATTGGTGTCGCGCCCGCCAGCCCAATCTGCACGTCAGACGCCAGCTTCCAGCCCTGCCCGCGCTCGGCGAAGCCCATCGCTTCGAACGCCAGCGCCGTCAACACCGTGAACGCATCGTGCAGCTCATAGACCTGCGCCGCCTGTACGTCGATGCCAGCCTGGGCGCAGGCTTTCTGCGCCGAGAGCGCCACGGCCTTCAAATACAGCAGATCGTCGCGGTCGTGCAGTGCCAGCGTATCCGTTGCCACGGCGCTGCCCGCGATCTTGACCGGCTGTGGGGCCATGTCCGGCGCGCGTTCGCCGCTGACGAGGATGACCGCCGCCGCGCCATCGCCATCCGGCGCGCTGTCGAACAGATTGACCGGGTCGGCGACCAGCGGCGCTTTGCCGAATGCGCCCGGCTTGAGCGCATTGCGATACATCGCGTTCGGGTTCTTCACGCCGTTGGCATGGGCGTTCAGGCTGAAGCCCTCGAACGCGCCTACGGTGACGCCGTGCTCGTGCAGGTAGCGGCGCATCAACAGTGCCGCCTGCGCCGTCGCTGTCGTGCCCTGGATCGTCTCGAAATCGGCGTCCAGGCTGATACCACGCGCCAGGGTGCGCGCTTCAGCCACCATGTCGGTCGATTTTTCGACGCCAAGCACCATCGCCACCTCGACCGCACCGCTGGCAACCGCCAGGTAGCCCGCACGCAGCGCTGCCGCGCCGCTGGCTTCCGCCGCCTCGACGGTGAACGCCTCCAGGTTGCCCATCCCGGCGTAATCCGCGATCAACGCGCCGAGCTGCGACTGATTGCTGATCGACGCGGCGTAGGCGCTGCCGACGTAGAGCGCATCGACCGCATCGATCCCGGCGTCGCCGAGCGCGGCGTGCGCAGCCTCCGCCGCCAGCGTGCGCAGCCCGCTCTCCCAATGCTCGCCGACCTTCGTCTGGCCGACGCCAATAATGCTCACATCGCGCATATATGAACTCCGTTCAGTTGGCAGATTAGCGTGTTAGCGGATTAGCAAATTAGCTGTTGGCTATCGGCAGTCAGCTTTCGGCTTGGAACCGATACAGAGCAATTCCGTCAAAACCCAGATGGCGTTTCAAGAGCGTGTGCCGGTCGTAGGCGCTATGATTTCGCACCCTCACCCGGACGGCAAGAATGCCGTCCCTACACCGGGATCTCACGGATTCGCCCTACGCCCGCTTCAGGCCGATAGCCGACCGCCGAAAGCCTCTAATCCGCTAATTTGCTATCGTGCTAATTCGCTCTCATCAATCCTTCAACAAACCGCGATAACGGGCGTAGGTCGCGTAATCGACCACCGTGCGCCGGGCGATGTAATCGCGCGTCTTCGGCGCACGCCCCTGCACCTCACGGACTTGTTCAGTCACCAGGATGTCGAACGCATCCGAGCCTGCACCGCTGCCATAGCTGACCATCAAAATGCGATCTTCCGGTTTCGCTTCGTCCAGGATCGCCGTCAGGCCGATCATGCACGAACCGGAGTAGGTGTTGCCGATCTCGCCCGCGAGCAGGCCGGTCTTGTACTGCTCCTCTTTGAAGCCGAGCATCTTCGCCGCGCGCTCCGGGAACTTGACGTTCGGCTGGTGCAGCACGACGTGCGTGTAATCGTCAGCATTGGTGCCCATCGTCTCCATGAGAGTGCGCGCCGCGCTGAGCACGTGGTTGAAATAGGCTGGTTCGCCGGTGAAACGCTCACCATGTGACGGGTAGCTCTCGTCCGCCCGCCGCCAGAAATCCGGTGTATCGGTCACGTAGCTGTAGCTCGCCTGATAGACGGCGCATGACTCCTCAGCCGGGCCGAGGATGAAGGCCGCACCGCCGCTCGCCGCTGTGTATTCGAGCGCATCGCCAGGGCGAGACTGCGCCGTATCCATACCGATGCTCATCGTGTAGCGGCCCATGCCGCTGCCGACGATGCCGATGCTCGCCTGAACGGCCTCCGTGCCCGCCTTGCAGGCAAACTCCCAGTCCGCCGCCTGAATGTTGGTCGATGCGCCGATGCTTTCGGCGACGATCGTGCTCGTCGGCTTGACGGCGTAGGGGTGGCTCTCACTGCCGACCCAGATCGCGCGCAGTTCTTGTGGGTCAATGTTGGCACGGAGGATGGCGTTGCGCGCTGACTCGATGGACATGGTCGTCACGTCCTCATCCGGGCCAGCGACGGCTTTCTCTGTAACCGGGCTGCCGCCGAGATTGTGTGTCCACACGCGGCTGACCTCCGAGCCTGGCAGCCGGTAGCGCGGCACGTATGCCCCGTAGCCGACAATGCCGACCTCGCGATCCGGTCGCATCAACAGCGCGTTCATCTTCGGGCTGGGTTTATTTCCGTTTAGCGACATCTGTTCCTTGCCTCTCGTCAATGTTCGTGTTCCAAAGGTCAGATGGCGGACGAGTCACGCCTCGTCCCTACACCATCATGACCCTGCGGAATTCATCTCGCGGACAATCTCCTGCGCGCGTTCCAGGAGGATGTTCTTCTCGTCAATCATCTGCTGCACCACCTGCGCCACTTGCTCGGCGGTCGCCCCGGCAGCGATGGCAAACTGGCGCGCGTGCAGCCGCATGTGCCCGTGCTGAATGCCCACGGTCGCCAGCGCGCGGATCGCGGCCAGGTTTTGCGCCAGCCCGACCGCCGCCATGATCTCGCTCAACTGCCGCGCGTTGCTGATGTTCATCACCTTGAGCGCAACCCGCGCCGCCGGGTGGACGCGCGTCGCCCCGCCGACGGTGCCGACGGCCATGGGCAGTTCGATGCTGCCAAGCAGATCGCCAGTCGGTGTCATCGACCAGTGCGTCAGGCTGCGATACACGCCATCACGGGCGGCGTAGGCGTGTGCCCCGGCCTCGACCGCACGCCAGTCGTTGCCAGTCGCTATCACCACGGCGTCGATGCCGTTCATGATGCCTTTGTTGTGCGTCGCCGCCCGGTAGGGATCGGCCTCTGCGAACGCGCCCGCCTCGACGATGGCGCGCACGGCGTCTTGCCCGCTGATCTCATCGGTCGCCAGCTCCGACGCCGGGATCAAGCCCTCGGCGCGCGCCTTGCGATGGTCGGCCAGATTGCTCAGGATGCGCAGGTTGACGCGCCCGCCGGTGATGGCTTCGAGCATCGGCGCTAGGTGTTCAACCGCAGTGTTGACCGTATTCGCGCCCATCGCGTCGCGCGTGTCGAACAGCAAGTGTACGATCAGCATCGGGCCAACGGGCGTATCGGTCAGTGGGCGCACTTCCAGGCCGCGCGCGCCGCCGCCGTACTGGATGATCGGGCCGCTGACGGCGTTGGCTTCTGCCAGCAGGCGATCCCGCTGCGCCATGACCGCGCCCGCCGCCACGTACACGTCGGGCAGATCGAGCACCTGCATCTGCCCGATCATGATCGGCTCGTCGCTCGACGTGCGGAAGCCGCCGCTGGCGCGGAAGAGTTTGGCCGCGTTGCTGATGGCAGCGACGACTGACGGCTCCTCAATGGCCATCGGGATCAACACGTCCACGTCGTTGATCAGAAAGTTGGTGGCAATCCCAAGCGGCAGGCTGTAGACACCGACCACGTTCTCGATCATGTGGTCCGCTTGCGCGGCGCTCAACCCGGCCACGCCGAGCAGTGCCGCCTGTTCTTGCGGCGACAGCCCCGCCCACTGCGCGACCAGCGCCGCGCGCTCGGTCAACGGTCGTTTGTAAAAGCCGGGCATTCGTGAGGTGTGTTCTTGTGTCATGCGGGTTCGTTGCAGCCTGAAACTACGACGGAGTCGGTTCAATACTCCAGAATCTAGCCGCAACTAGCTATCAAAAGCTATCGTTTGTGAACACCGGAGCAATCAAAAGCTATCGAGGCAGCCTGGTCGGCGTCGCCACCCGCAAATCAGCGTGCCGCTTAGTGCAATTTCAGGGCGCTGTGATTGAATGTGTCCCCTCCCCTCAATCCCCTCCCCATCGCGATGGGGAGGGGAAGAACCGTCAGGTTCAGGGGTGGGGATGAAAGGCGACTCAAGCCATTTACGCTGAAGTTGCACTATTTTTTCGTCGCTAGTGCCTAACGCGGTGTCCAGATCTCCGTCGGGCGCGTCCCCATGCCAGTGACCGGACGAAAGGTGTAGTCATCAGGATACGTGATCGAGTGCGAGACGTAATACTGATCGAGCACATCAGCGAATGGCTCAGACAGCCGCTCAAAATCGTCGGTAATGATGGCACTCCAGCGCTGCTCCGTGATTCCCTGCTCCACCAGCGCGACCAGCGCGCGTTTTTGCGGGTGATCGCCGAGGCCGTCGGTGACGTTCGAGCCGAAGCCGAAGTGATAGCCAGGCTTGCCCGCCATGTCGGCATAGTAACCATGCCCGACCACCAGCACATCTCCTGGCTGAGCGCGCAGCAGGGCGATGAGCGCAGCGCCAGCCTCGCGATCCTCAGCCGTCGGAATATAGTGGTTGGGATTGTATAACAGCGCCAGAAACTGCAAGGCAATCAACAGATAAGCGTAGCCGCTCAGCCACCCCTTCCGGCGGAAATGGCTCTTGTGGATCAGCTCGAAGGTCGAAGCGACGCCCAGGCCGGCAAGCAGCGCCAGCATGGCAATCATCGGCAGAATTGCGTTGAGGTAGCCCCCCTCGATCAATCTGCCTGCATAGGCTGAGGCGAGAAAGCTCAATGTCAAAAGCGCGAAGAATGTCAGCGTCGGCCAGTTCCGACGCCGGGCGGTGACTACGAAGAAGATCACCCCGGCAGCCCCGGCGAGCACCAACGGCGATAGATCGGACGTCCAGAAGGTCAGCAAACGCGAGGGGACGAACAGACCGCCATACGTGCCGTTGCCCAACTTCAGCGCGTAATGGCTGTACCAACCATTCGTGCTCCATTCGAGCGCCAAAACGCTCCCGCCCACCAGGAGGCCAGCCGGGATAATGAACCAGAGCGCGCGCCGCCAGTCCATGAACAGACTGTAGACGGCAAGCGCCAGCAAGGGCGCTGCGGCTGACTGCTTTGTCTGGAAGGCCAGGGCTGCCAGGACAGCAGCGCCGAGGTAGCCGCGCCTCGTGGCGGAGTAGCGGACGACGTAGGCACATGCCAGCAGCCACATCACGAACAGGGTATCGACCCGTGCGAGGTGATACCAGGCACCCCCGACAGCAAATGCCCCGCAAAAGATACCAACGCCGATCCACGCTGGAAATGTCTGCCGGGTTTCGCGTTGGATGAAGTGATAGATCAGCCAGCAGATGACAAGCGAAGCGATCAGGGAGACCAGCCGCAGGGTCAGAAAGCCATTGCCGATGACCAGGGCAAACAGCGCTGACACCCAGAAATAGACCGGCGCATACAGCGGCCCAACCCACTCCGGCGTAGGCGCCGCGTGGATGGGCAGCCCCTGCAAGACGCGGGTGACTGCATCGACGCTGCCGCCTTCCATCCATTCCAACTCATAGGGATACGTGATCGTAGACAACGCCACGTACAGGTAGAGCACAATCGCGAGTCCGACCATGCCGAGGACGATGGCGCGCGCGACGTTTTTCCGACGAACGCCCCGTTCGTCAGCAGCCTTGATAGGCAGCGGCTGGGATACGATACTCACCACTATCTCCAGAACCAAATTCCAGGTGCCATCCTGATCTTATCCACAGGGCGCTCGCATGCAGCACAAAGGATTGTGGCCGGGGTAGCCAACCGCGTAAATGATCGGCATCAACCACCACAGGCTCGGTAACATGTGATTTGCCGCCTGTGGCCAACCGTGTACAATGGAATTGTCGTCATGATGTGACCTGGATTATTATGTCCCTCCTAGAGCATCAGCAGCCAACCCAACCACCGGACGTGCGCATGTCATTCGAGGAGTATCTGCGCGCCTATGACAGCTTCGAAGGCGGACGCAGCGAATGGCTTGCAGGTGCAGTGGCAATCTACCCCATGACCAACAACACGCGCCATCAACAGCTCCTGCAATTCCTGAGCCAATTGCTCGATTATTTTCTGGACGACAGAGGACTCGGAATTGTCCTGCTGGCGGGCGTGCCGATGTTTGTTGGCGAAGACCGGCCTGCGCGCGAACCCGACGTGATGGTCGTCCTGAACGAGCATCGCGAGCGTGTGCTCGCTGCCTACGTGAATGGCATCGCCGACATTGCGGTCGAGATCGTTTCGCCGGAGAGTGTAACGCGCGACCGCGCCGATAAGCTGACCGAGTATGAAAGCCTGGGTATCCCCGAATACTGGTTGATCGACCCGCTGCGCACCGACGCGACTTTTTACGCGCTCGGCGACGACAACCTCTATCATCCGATCCCGCTCGACGCGCGTGGATACCTGACTTCGCGCGTGCTACCAGGCTTCGCACTTGATCCCGCGCTGCTCTGGGCCGACGAGTACCCACGTGGCGCAGCGCTCGCCCGGCTGATCGACGCGATGGGATGAGCCATCGAGGGTGCCGCCCGATCTCGTTCGCAATCCAGCATCGTCACCCGTCATCATCGACCGAAAGCCCCACTGCCAACGCAAGATACGGATAGACTCCGCCAGCCCCACGGGCGATAATCAGGCCACATCGCCACGCACAGACAAAGGGCTGATCATGAAGCCGCGCGACCTCGGTCTGCTGTTCATCCTTGCCGCGTTATGGGGCGCATCGTTCCTATACATCCGCGTCGCCGTCCCGGTGCTCGGCCCATTCGTGCTGGTCGCCGCCCGCACCTTGATCGCGAGCACAGCGCTGTATGTGTTTGCACGCGTGACCGGGCGCGAGGTCGATCTGCGCCGTCACTGGCGGCAGTTCCTGATCCTGGGCGCGCTCAATTCAGCCATTCCCTTTGTCCTGATCGCAGCAGCGGAAAAGGTGCTGACCTCGTCGTTCGCCGCCATTCTCAACGCGACCACGCCGCTGTTCAGCGCGGTTGTTGCCGCCGTCTGGCTGCGTGACCGGCTGACGGCTGCACGCATCATCGGCCTGCTCATCGGTCTGTGCGGCGTCTCGGTCGTCGTTGGTCTGATCCAACTGCCGTTTATTGGCGGCCTGGCTACGGGCGAAGGCCTCATCTTCACGCCTACGGGCGAGAACCTGCTGGCCGTCGGTATGTCGCTCGGCGGCGCGCTCTTCTATGCGCTCGGCTCCAGTTATGCCCGCGTCGCGCTCAAGGGCGCGTCTACTTATGCACTGTCGATTGGGCAGCAGTTAGGCGCAGGGCTGCTGGTGCTGCCACTGGCCGTCACTAACCCGCCCGTCGCGCCGCTGACAGTGGAAGTCGTCGCCGTCACGCTGGCGCTGGCGCTGCTCTCGACCTCGCTCGCCTATTTGATCTACTTCACGCTGCTGGCGCGGGTGGGGCCGACGAACACGCTCACCGTCACCTTCCTCGTGCCCTTCTTCGGCATCTTCTGGGGCGCGCTGCTGCTGCACGAGCACATCGGCTGGGAGCAGTTCATCGGCCTGCTGCTGATCCTCGCCAGCCTGCTGCTCGTGACCGGCTTCCGCCCGGCCTTTCTGCTGCGCGCGCAGACACCCGCCGTCGCCCGGCGGAGCTAGAGCGCGGCATCATGCACGTCGGTATCCTCGCCCCGGATTTGAACGCCACGCACGGCTGGGGCGCGTACAGCCTGGGTCTGCTCGATGCGCTGCGCCGGTCAGGCGTGGCGCTGAGCATTGTCAGCGCGCGCAACTCGCCCCCGCGTGATGATCTCCCCCACCAGCGCAGCCTGCCCACGGTCACGCCGTTCGCAGCGCAGTTCTTGCCCCGACTGGCAGTGGCCTACCCGGTGGCACGCGCGGCGCTCGCAGGTTGTGATCTCGTCCACGTCCTGGCCGAACCTTACGCACCGCTCGGCGGCTGGCTGGCGGGCGCGCGTCCGCTGATCACGACCGGGCACGGCACCTACGTGCGTATGGGCGAGCGTTCGTTCCTGTCCGGCTGGCTCTACCGGCGGGCGTTCCGGCGCGGGCTGCTGATCTGCGTCAGCCATTACACGGAGTCGGTCGCGCGGGCGGCGCTGCCCGGCCTGCGCACTGCGGTTGTGCTCAACGGCGTCGATGTGGATCGTTACGCGGACATCGAACGCCGCCCTGCCGCCGATCCGCTCATCCTCACGGTCGGCGCGGTCAAGGCGCGCAAAGGCACGCTGCTGCTGGTGCGAGCGCTGGCCGAGGTGCGCAAGCAGATCCCGCGCGCGCGGCTCGTGATCGCCGGGGCGCTCGACGCTGAGGGCGCTTACGTCGCCGCCGTTCGTCAGGAGATCGACGCGCGCGGCTTGCAGGACGCCGTGAGCCTGCCGGGGCGCATCCCCGACGCGGAACTGCGCCGCTGCTATGCCGAAGCGCACGTCTTCGCCCTGGCGTCGCAAAACGTCGGCAGCAAATTCGAAGGCTACGGGCTGGCGCTGATCGAGGCGAGCGCCGCCGGGCTGCCAGTCGTGGGATCGCGCGATTGTGGCGCGGAAGATGCGGTAGACGATGACGTGACCGGGCTGCTCGTGCCCCAGGGCGACGTGGCCGCGCTGGCGGGCGTGCTCACGCGGCTGCTTCAGGATCGTGACCTGGCGGCAAGCATGGGATCAGCCGGACGTCGCAAAGCCCTCGCGCAGACGTGGGACGCTGCCGCTGCACAATACATGGCGCAATACCGGGCACTGCTGGCCAAGCGTTAATTCAGACGTTGACCTGTGCGGCGACACTTTCGCCGGTGTGGATGCGGATTGTCGTCTGCGCCAGGTCCAGAAAGCCGGTCAGGTTGTCGACGTAGCGGGTGTTGAAGCGCGCAATCGTTTTGTATTTGCCGTTCGGCTGCTGCTGGCGGATGCGCATCCGGTTGCCCTTGACTTTGATCGACATCTGCGCCCAGGGAATCTCACGACCATTGGCCTCGACGCCGCCGGGATAGACGGTCAGGCGCGGATGGAGCTTGATCGGTCGCTCGGCGCGCAGCATCTGCCCCATGCGTGTGCTCGTCAGCGGGCCGACGTAGCGGCGCACCACGCGGGCAAACTCGCGCGTATCGCCGTGCGCCGGTGTGAAGTGATGCACGAGGCCGTCCGTGGTAACGATCTGCTGCGATCCCCATTGCAGCAGCGGACGGTCGAACAACCAGATAGCGACTGCGCCTTCGCGGAAGGTTTTGACCTTGCTCCAGGCATATCGCCGCTTTTGCCTGCGCCGGTTCCAGGTGAACCCCTGGTTGAAGACCTGGATCTGCTCGTTGCGGCGCGTGACGGCGCGGAACAGGCACAATCCGACCAGTACCGCCAGCAGCCCGGCCAGGATCACCGCCACCAGGCGGCCCACGTCGAGCAGCAGGCTATCGGCAACCGCGCGCCGCTGCGCCACGCTCAATGCCCAGTAGGCTGCGGAGGCCGCGCCGAGGCCCAGCAGGAGAATGGGCAAGCGCGACCAGAAGGGTCTGCGCCGCATCTCGGTCTGGAAAACCAGCCGGGGCTTTTCTGCCGAACGCGCCATGCTATCCCTGCCTGTTTATTCGTCGAGCACTGCGGATACCCGGAACTGATCGCCCAGTTTCTCCTGGGCGTTGGCGACCACCTGCTCCGGCGTGAGCGGCGTCCCCGCCACGTCGGGGCGCATGACGTTGTGGAGCGGCAGCACCGATGCGGTCGGCGGGATGTGCGAGGTATCCAGCTCCTGGAGCCTGGTGAAGTAATCCAGGATATGCGAAAGCTGCCCGGCATAGAGAGCGACTTCTTCGTCCGTCAATTCCAGCTTGGCAAGTTCGGCAATTCGCCGCACCTCTTGATGTGAGAGTTCCACGTACCAGCACCTTGATTTTGATTCGAGAAGTGAATCTGTTGCCGCATTATTGTACGCAGACGAACACGCCATGACAAATCGGGGTCTTGGTTACCGGCGCATTCGGAAATAGGCGTCGATGTGCTGGTGCGCGTACCCCGCAACAAAAAACCGCATCCCGCCTGTGGCGTGTCGGATGCGGTTTTCAGACTTGCCGGCGCATACGGGCACAGTGTGCCGAGCTGCCGGTATGCAGCTACTTCTTCTTGGCAGGCGCTTTCTTCTTGGGCGCTTCTTTCTTAGGTGCTTCCTTCTTCACCGTCTTCGCGGCGGCTTTCTTGGGAGCAGCCTCCTTCTTGGGTTCCTTCTTGGCGGCTTTCTTGGCCGATTTGACGACGGGATAGCTCATCTTGTCCCAGTCGTCTTTGCTGACGAATTTCGTCAACATACGTCCATCGGCGGTCTCACCGCGAATGCCGTAACGCACGGAGCCGTTCGCGCCTTCGAAGGTAGTCTTGCTGATCTTCTTGTCGTCAATTTTCACTTTCGAACGAAGCTTGACATCATAAAACTCAACAGACATGGTCTTCTCCATTTGTGTTCATTAAGCGGATGCATATGTTGTGTGATCCGCACCTAAACAAGAGTTTACACTGATTTGCAGTTTTATGAACAACGTTTATTCCTATTTTGGGGGTAATTTAGGGGGAAAAACAGGCAGTTCTAACTGTTCTCATACGCTCCAACCCGGTTTTCGCCTCCAAGTGGAGCTAGATCTGGAAAGTGGATTCTGGGCAAACTACCCATGTGAACGCACACATCTCGCTTGCGCATCCTGTGAACATATGTTACACCATGCGTTGCGCTGATCGCGCGCTCATTCAAATGCTGTTTTAGTCAAGGAGCTATTGCGATGTCAAATGCACTTAGTCGTCGAGATTTTCTTAAAGGTGCACTGTTCGCGGGAAGCGGTCTAGCATTCGCTAACGTGCTGGCATTGATCGACTACCGTCGCAGCGTCGCGCAGGATCAACCGCTCCGTGCCGCGATGTCCAGCGCTGGGCTCGCGGGCACGTGGAACGCACAAGGCCAACAGGCGGCGCTCTACTGGGCAGATCTGCTCGGCGTAGAAATCACCTGGTTCGATGGTGAATTCGACCCCGCCATTCAGCGCAGCAAGATCGATCAGATGGCGACCGGGGAGTGGGACTTCGTCGCCATGCAGCCGGGCGCCATCGGCACGCTCGTCGATCCTGTACAGGCCATGATCGACAACGGCGTCGCCGTCATCGATATGGACACGCTGATTGCGCCGCTCGATCAACTCCAGTCGATGGGCGTGCTTACGTTCATCGCTCCGAACAACGTGTTTATGTCAGAATCGGTTTGCACGAAGCTGGTCGAAAAGATGGGCGGGTCGGGCAAGATCGCGCACATCGGCGGCGCGCCCGGTCATACCGGCGCACAGGCGCGTGGCCAGGGCTTCTTCAACATCATGGGCCGCTATCCGGATATCGAGGTCGTCGACGACCAGCCTGCGGACTGGGATGTGTCGAAGGCGGCAGCGTTGACGGAAGCAGTCTTGAACCGTCATCCTGACCTGAAGGCGATCTTCGCGGACAACGATGATATGGCATTGGCGGCCCGACAGGTGGTCGAGAATGCCGGTATGGGCGACCAGGTGCTGGTCGGCGGTGTCGATGCCATGCAGCCGGCGATCCAGGCCGTGGCGGATGGCAAGCTGGTAGCGACGGCCCGAAACTCTGCCACGCGCATCCATGGCTGGGCAGTTATCGCGGGTGTCTACGCCTCGACGGTCGGGATTGAGCAGGCACGCCAGGACATTCCGTTCTTCGTGCTGGCCGATGGCCCCGCCATCTACGGCGACATCGACAGTAATCCCGCTCTCGCCGACGAACCGTGGAAGCTCAACAACTACGGTCTGAGCGCGGCAGAAGGTTTGATCTGGGCCCAAGACCAACTCGTCTTCTAACTGGACAGTAGAATAGCAGGAATACAGGGGGCGCTGTGGATGCGCCCCTCACATGCGTCTTGATGGCCGATCTTTTGCATAGGCCCGCCGCTGATTGGTAGAATCCCCTTCCGTGTCCTCTGTATCTCTGTCGTTCTTGCTTAAGAGGACTGGCATGTCAGACGTACTAGAATTACGCAACGTTTCCATACGCTTCGAGAACATCCAGGCGCTCGACCGCGTTGATTTTGATCTCCTGGAAGGCGAATCGCACGCCATCGTCGGCGAAAATGGCGCAGGCAAGTCGACGATGATGCGCATCCTGGCCGGGGTCTACACCGACTATGAGGGCGACTTCTACCTCGATGGACAGCTGGTGAAACTGCAGTCGCCCCGCGACGCGCTGAGCCTTGGGATCGGCATGATCCACCAGGAATTGAGCGTCATCCCTGAGCTTTCGGTAGCGGAAAACCTGTTCTTGGGCCGCCAGCCGCTCACGTCTTACGGCACAATTGACTGGCGTTTAATGAACCGCACGGCACAAGAGGAACTGTCGAAGATCGGTTTTGGGGACATTGATGTCAAACGCCCGCTCGGAACGTATGCTCTGGGGACGCAGCAGGTGGTCGAAGTGCTGCGGGTGATCTTGTCGGGCGCAAAAGTGTTGATCATGGACGAGCCGACCTCAGCGCTTTCCCCGCCTGAGGTCGAGCGGCTG
The DNA here is from genome assembly GCA_023382675.1 of Anaerolineae bacterium. GTDB lineage: Bacteria > Chloroflexota > Anaerolineae > Aggregatilineales > Phototrophicaceae > Flexifilum. Next base: position 4,762 of record JAHDWN010000003.1, on the reverse strand, counting down.
ATCCAATTGATTGACACCTTGCGCAAGGCCAAAAGAAGTATTATCTACATCTCTCATTTCCTTGAAGAAGTGATGCGCATCGCCGACCGGGTGACAGTACTGCGCGATGGGCGCAAGGTTGCCACAGTCAACCAGACCGAAACCAGCGTCAACGAACTTATTTCGCTCATTCTTGGGCGTGAAATCAATGCCGAATTACCCCCTGCCACGACGCAAAAGGATGCGCACGTCTTGCTTGAGGTGCGCGACCTGAACGCGGATGTATTCAAGAACGTCAGCCTGAACGTGTACCAGGGCGAAGTGGTCGGCCTCTACGGTGCGATCGGCTCCGGGCATTTCGACCTGGCGCGGGCGGTCTTCGGCATGTACCGCTTTGACAGCGGTACGGTGGTCGTGGATGGGCAGACGTATCCACATGATTTTTCGGCGCGCTATGCCATCCAGCATGGCCTGGCTTACGCATCGGAATCACGGCGCATGAGTCTGTTCATGGAAGAACCGATCTTCCGCAATCTGATGGTGCCACATCTGGAACAGCTTGGCCGCTGGCTCTCGCCGACACGCAGCAAGGAACTCGAACTTTCGATTCCGCAGATCAAGCTGACCGGAGTTCACCCTGACGACCCGCTTAATCCGGTGGGGAAATTGAGCGGCGGTAACCAGCAAAAAGTTGCTATTGCACGCTGGCTGCCCTTCCCGCCGAAAGTCTTCATCATGGCCGAACCGACGCGCGGGATGGACGTCGGTGCGAAGAGCGAAGTGCTGACGATCCTGCGCAATTTCCGCAACGAAGGTTACGGGGTGCTGGTAGTATCTAGCGAACCCGAGACCGTGCTATCCGTCGCCGACCGGATCATGGTCATGTCACACGGGCAGGTGGTGGCAGATATGGAAAACGTTAATCTCAACAAAGACGTATTGATGAGGCTGCTATGACGACTCAGACTTCTTCGCGTGCGCCGGGGGAGGTGAAACGCGGCATCGGAGGGCTGCCCCGCTGGGTTGCCACCCTGGCGCCCGTCTGGACCCTACTGGCTCTGTTCATCTTCTTCGGTGTTGCCTCGCAATCGTTCTTGCGACCCCAGAATATCAACAATATTCTGGTGCAGGTCTCGACGCTGGCGATTTTCGGCACGGGCATGACATTCGTGCTGCTGACGGGCGAGATCGACCTGGGGATATCCTCGACGGCGGCGATTTCCGGCATGGTGGCAGCGCAGTTGTTCGCCAGTAATGACGCGCAGGAGCCGATCCCGTTGATCGCCGGGCTGCTAGTCGGGACACTGCTGGGGCTGCTGGCGGGCATCACGTCGACTCGCTTCCGTATCCCAACGTTCATGTCCACGCTGGCCGTCTCGTTCATCGGTGCAGGCCTGACGACTTACGTCAGCAAGGGGCGCACGATCACGACACTGCCGGAATATGCGCGCTTCCTGGGCAGCGGACGTATCTTTACCGACGAGACCGGTCGCGGCGGCTTCCCATTCATCGTGATCGTGGCGGCGGTCGTCATGCTGATCGCCTATCTCGTGCTGCGCTACACCCGCTTTGGGCGCTACGTCTACATGACGGGAGCGAGTAAATCGGCGGCGCGGCTGGCGGGGGTCAACACCAACATAATCCTGGTCGCTGTCCTGACGATCAGTGGATTTACCGCCGGGCTGGCGGGCGTGGTCGGCATGGGCCGTTTGGGCAGCGCGCAGCCTGACCCTGTGCCGAGCTACCTGCTCGACACGATCAGCGCGGTCGTGCTCGGCGGCACGGCGCTGACAGGCGGGCGCGGCGGCATTTTGCAGACAGTCATCGGCCTTCTGATCTACGGCACACTGCGCAACGGGCTGGATAACATCCCCGAGATCGACATCTATCTCAAAGAGTTCATCACGGGCGTTGTCTTGATCATCGCGTTGATCGTCAACGTCGTCTTCGCGGGGCGTTCGGCGCGTGATAAAACGGCGGTCTGACATGGCAGACGGCAACCGCATTCTGGTCACAGGGGCCACCGGCAAGGTCGGGCAGGCTTTTCTGCGTCGGTTTCTCTCACAGCCACGCTTTGCCGAATGGCGAGTGCGCGTCCTGGTGCATAACCGCGACGTTGCGCCCCATCCGCGCATTGAGAGTCTGCGTGGGTCGATTGCCGACGCCGATCTCGTGGCTGAGGCCCTGGACGGCGTTACCCACGTGCTGCATCTGGCGACGGTCAAAGAGACGCCGCAAGAAATTATGGACGTGGCGATCAAAGGCATGTTCTGGCTGCTGGAAGCCTGCCGCCAGAGCGAGACCTTCGCCCAGTTCATCCTGATTGGCGGGGATGCAGGGATGGGCCATTTCGTCTATCCCCACCCGATCCCGGTGACGGAGACGCAGAAACATTCGGCCTATCCCGGCTGCTATGCGCTGTCAAAAGTGCTGGAAGAAGTCATGCTGGAGCAGTACTACATCCAGTACGATCTCAACGGCTGCTGCCTGCGCGCGCCCTGGATCATGGAAAAAGACGACTTCAAGTACCAACTCTCGTTTGGTGCTGACGTGTTTGGCGGGCCGCGCTGGCACGAATACGTCAGCGCTGAGGAGGCGGCTGAATACGTGCGCACTCAGACGATCCCGGTCATGCTCGACCCGGACGGCGTGCCGGTCAAGCGCAATTTTGTCCACGTCGAAGACCTGGTGAGCGCGATCCTGCTGGCGCTCGATCATCCGAAGGCGCGCCAGCAAACGTTCAATATCTGCATGAACGAGCCGGTCGATTACCGTCAGGTGGCGGTTTACCTGCAGGAAACGCGCGACCTGCCGAATGTGGACATCGTCACGCCCTATCATTCGACCTGGCTGGACAACGCCAAAGCGCGCTTCTTGCTCGGCTGGAATCCTGAATTCGACCTCGCCAGAATGATCGACTCGGCCTGGAATTACGAGCGCAGAGCGGATGATCCGCGTAAAATCTGGTATCCGGGGTAGAAACTTATGGCACGGACGCCATGAATCGCGTCCCTACGTAAACATCACATGCGGTAGGCACGCGCAAACTGAGTGTCTACCCGTTGTGTGTTTGCACGCCCGGTTTTGACAGTTGTTTCTAGATCTCGTGAGATGAGGCTTAT